>NZ_QXIY01000035.1:0-68190 GCF_003570995.1 Candidatus Cryosericum septentrionale | reverse complement strand
ATGCTGACGTGGTCAAGGCACCACGTTGCCAGTTCCACATATTCACTTCGCATGGTGGGGTTCCTGGCGAAGACTTCAGCAACCCGGTGCCATGAGGGGCACGTGGCTCGATCAGACGACGTTTGCCATACGTCGCACCACAACATTACCGCCAGTGGATTCTCCGATTGTGAGAGCTCCATATCGCCTTCAAGAGCGTCGATGATGAAGTGTAGAAAAGAGGGAGAATCAATATGTACAAGTCTCAATAGGCCCTTAGTGAGACGATCCTCCTCAGGCTCCCCCCATGCTAACCTCTTGCCTGCTTCAGAGCAAAGTCGACTCCAGGACTTCCCTGTCTCATAGATACTGTAAGCCTCCAGTTGGTAGTACTCAAGGAATGCGGTCATCGTGAGAGGCTCTTGGGCTTCCTCTTCGAACTCAGCGATTCGCTGGACCATCCGGCTACGCCCACTTCGTACTGCGGACCTGATGTTCTCCAGTACACTCTCCTTGGCTACTCGCTCAAGTTGTATACTGCACCCTCTGGGAAGAAAGGGAAAGTCATCATCAACTTCTTTCTGGACTGACCGGGACGTATGGCCAAGGAGTGCTTGAAAGCGAGCCTCGAAACTGTAGTTCTGTTGTGCTTTACCGATGAAATCGAGCACAGTGAGGCACTCTTTTCCTTTGTCGATTCGCAGCCCTCGCCCGAGTTGTTGAAGAAACACCGTGAGACTCTCGGTCGGTCGAAGAAATAGGACCGTGTCGATTTCTGGGATGTCGATTCCCTCGTTGTAGAGGTCTACGGCAAAGATGAAGTTAATCTCCTTGTTACGGAGCAGGCTTTGAGCTGCAATACGATCAGTTGGGGCCGTTTTCGTTGAGACTGCGACAGAGGGAATGCCTGCACGTCGGAAGAAATCGGCCATAAACTCTGCGTGCTCGATACTCACACAGAAACCCAATCCGCGTACGTCCTCTGCCCTTCTACAGTAGCGTTGGACAGCGTCTACTACGAGTCGTGCCCTGCTCTCGTTTGCCGAATAGGCTTGATTCAACTGCTGGACATCATATCCGCCGCGACTCCATCGGAACGTGTCCAGGTCAACGACGTCAGTCACACCGAAGTACTGAAAAGAACATAGCAGTCCTCGATCAACGGCCTCCGGCAACCGAATTTCAGCTGCTATGCGACCCCCAAACCACTTGAGTATGTCTTTGCCATCCATGCGTTCTGGTGTTGCCGTGAGTCCAAGCAGAATATCCGGCTGCGCATATTCGAGAAAATCGCCATACGTCGGCGCTTCAGCATGATGGAACTCATCTACCACGACGTAGTCGTATGCCGTCGGATCGCGAAGAAGCGTTTCCACACCTCGTGCAGCAAGCATCTGGATCGAGACAAAGAGGTAGTCTGTTTGCGATGGTTCCGAGGCACCCACAAGTACGTCGCCGAAATTCGCATCGTGGAGGACATTCCGAAAGCATGCCAGCGACTGACGCAGGATTTCTTCTCGGTGCGCGACAAACAGCAGGCGATTCTTCTTTCCTGGATGCTCTTCGCGGTACCGTTTGTAGTCAAACGCGGCGACTACCGTCTTCCCAGTGCCAGTTGCTGCAACCACGAGATTCCGTCTTCGGCCGTGCAGTTCTCTTTCTGCTTTCAGCCTTTCCAGTATGTCTTGTTGAAACCCATAAGGGTGCATGTCCACGAGATATTGGCGCTGATCAGTAGTCCTCTCGTTTCCCAGAGCTACTCTGAGGGCAGGCTCGTCCTCGAGCGAGTAAGCCCGAAACTCGGGATCTCTCCAATATGTCTCGAACGTGCCCACGAATTTGCTGACAATGTCGCTAGCGTCTCTGGCGGTCACCTTAATATTCCACTCCAGCCCACTCGTGATGGCAGCGCTTGAGATATTGGACGAACCGATATAGGCGGTAGTGAACCCGCTGTCGCGATGGAACAAATACGCCTTTGCATGCAGGCGTGTCCGGTCAGTGTCGTAGGATATACGTACCTGAGTATGTGGTAGAGATGCCAACAGCGACACAGCCCGAAGGTCAGTTGCCCCCATATACGAGGTCGTGATGATTCTCAGCGTTGTATTGGGACGTGACGTGAACTCGCGCAGCTCTTTCTCGATAAGACGTAGGCCACTCCACTTGATGAACGACATGAGAATATCGATCTTGTCTGATGACAAGATTTCCTTTCTTAGTTCACTGGCCAGGCTTGGTTCCCTTGGGGAACCCGTGAGAAGCGCGGACTGGCTCAAGCCTGTCTTTGGCCGAAGCTCGCGTAGTCGATCGATGCTTATGCCTGGTGATGTTGGTCTATCGAGCAATGCGAGAAGAATTTCAACTTGTGGAGGTATACTGCTACCATCCAGGTCAGCCTCCGGAACCGTTGTGCTAAGTCGCTCAACGATATCATTACAGACAGCTACTCGTTGCTGCAGCGCTTGATCGCCCATGCATGCATCAAGGACACGACGTATCACTCTCTCCAGATACTGGGACAGAATGATAGGGCTCTCTGCTGCGTCAATAGCCTCCTGGTCCCATGACCATTGGGTTGGATCGAGGGCGTTCAGTTCCCGGCGCATCAGTTCGTCGATGAGTTGTTCATATAGACCAGAGCTAAGTCTCAACTGTCCTCCTCTGCCTGGTGCGCCCGCTCGACGTAGAGGCTAACACCATACTACGTTGTCGTGGGCTTTTCTCAAGTAGACGCAGACTGCCCAAGAACTGACCCGAATCCTGCCCTGGAACCACTGACCACTTCGTCATGCTAGGAATTGTGTATACCTATTTTCCTCAGCAGAGTAGATGCAGCAGGGTCGCTTGTGTGATTTAGAATGACAAACCGCACCAGAGACTCCTGGTGCGGTGTCGAATCGTGAGCTCCAAGCCCAGGTTCGGGCTGCCTGCCAATTCCTGTGCGGGCACCGTCCACGAGCATAGTGACCGTCTCAGAGAAACAACCTCGCTGCGTCGGCACACATGCGGACACAGCGAGGACAGTTCTCGTATCAGTATACTACTTCTTGACTACGGGTTTCTTGACGACTGGCTTCTTGGCTACGGGCTTCGCGGCCTTGGCAGCGCGTTTCGCGGCGACAACCTTCTTCGCCGGAGCTTTGGCAGCAACAACCTTCTTTGCCGGAGCCTTGACGACTGGCTTCTTGGCTACGGGCTTCGCGGCCTTGACAACCGTCTTCTTGACCACTGGCTTCCCCACGACCTTGGCGGTCTTCTTCACGACTCGCGCGACCTTGTTGGCAGCCTTAGCAGCGGCCGTCTTCGGGGCATACGTGCCCCAGCCCGTCTTCATGGGAGCCTTGGTCTCGACCTTCTTCTCTGCCTTCTTCGGTGCAGCAGCGACGACCTTCTTTACTGTTTCTGCAGACTTCTTTGTTGTTCTAGCCATTGCCATCTCCTTTGTTGAGAGTCATGTTGATGTTGACGCCGAACCTTGATGTCAATACTCTACGACAAAACAAGTTTCATGAAAGATGTCAAGCCCCCGCGCGTAGGCACCTCGAAACGTCCCATAAACACCAACACCGCTTCTGGAGACACCCTACAGACTTCGTGACGTTTTTGCGCATGCGGCTCAATTGTCGGCGTTTGCCTCAACAGGCACAGAAATCACTTCTCCGGGCGCCTCTTCGTTTGGTGGGACATAGTCTGGAATCAGGACCTCCACATCGCGGATATCGCGCACCATGAAGCTCGCGACGCTCACCAGCAGTGCCACGCCACCAAACAGCACAAACATGAGAGCCATGCCGGCACCATGGCCGACACCGACCAGTGGACCAAACACTCCTGCCAATATCCCTCCAGGCATCATCCGGGGCTCGAATACTATGTCCGCCAGTGGTCCAGCGGTCAGCATGGCCATCGGCACCGAGACCTGCGCGATCATCAGGCGTGTGCCAAAGACTTTACCCTGCACGTCGTGCGGCACCTTCGTCTGCCAGATAGCGTCGTTGCAGCCGTTGAGAAATGGGATAATGAGCGAGCCGAGAAACCCGGAGACGAGCCAGATGGGCAACGTTCGGCCAAACCCCATGAGCATGATACCCAGGGCGGACATGGACACCATGCCCCACAGGACGCCGTACACCTTGCGGTGCGGTCCACCCCAGGCCGTCATGAGAGCGCCTCCGACGACGCCGCCGACAGCGGACACCGTGTTGACGATGCCCAGTGTGGTCGCGCTGTTACTGGTCCGCGCCAGGATCATCGGAGTCCACAGCGTTCCACACGCCGACGCGACTAGGTTCGAGGCAAAGAAGCTGAGCTGCAGCAAGAGCAGGGGCCGACGTGCCGCGATGTAGCGCCAGCCGAAGACCGTTTCCTTCCAGAGGCTGCCACGTGCCTCTTCACCTGCCTGTGATCGCGAGGGACGGGGAACACTGACCGCCAGCAGCAATGCGACGGCGATGCAGAATGAAGCGATGTCGAACAGGAAGATCGGCACGAGGCCCCACATGACGACGACCGTTCCCGCAATGATGGGCGCAAGGATGCCGGAGCCACTCTGCGCCAGTGACATCATGCCCGCAGCCCGGCCATACTTCTCCTTGGGCATCATGGTGCTGATGGCGGCCTGATACGCAGGCCACTGGAATGCCTGGAACGTCCCGGACAACGCCCCCACGATGCACAGGTGCCAGATCTGCAGGCGCCCGGTGGCGTACAGGATGAGCATGATAACCGTACCCAGTCCCGAAGCTACGTCCGAGACCCCCATGGTCACCTTGCGGTTCCACCGGTCGACCAGCGCTCCGGCGATGGGACTCATGATGATGGTGGGCGTGAAATTGAAGAACGCGACGATGCCCAGGGCGGTCGCATGACCCGTGACCTGCCATGCCCACACGCTCACACCGAAGGCGGTCATCGCGGACCCAACGAGCGAGACCACCTGACCAGCCCAGATGAGCGTAAACGCCTTCATTCCCTTTGGTCGTACTCGAGCCATAGAGCCCTCCTTATGGGTTTCTACCGCTGAGTGCTCATACATGAAGGATAAAGAAGTCCTTGACTCTTGCAACAGGCACGGCCGGCCCGGAAGAGAAAGGCGCCACACACGGTTTGGTGCGGCGCCTGGAAGGGACGTGCCGGGAGGAAAATGTCTACTCGACGGCCACCAGCTCGTACTGCCGCGTGCCCAGCCCGATCTCCTCGGCGTGGGCGACCTGGGATTCCCAGTGCGTTTCGGGGTGGACGTGTGTGAACTTGTCGCCGTGTTCGAAGTGGACGTCGCCAAGGACGCTGCCCTGATTGGCGACGGCTTTGTTGACGAGGTCCACGCATGCCTGGTCGAGAGCTACCGGGTCGAAGCTCGCGGCAATACCAATATCGGGCACGATGGCCGCATCGTTGTGGCCCCAGCAATCGCACTTGGGGCTGACGTCCATGATGAAGCTAACGTGGAACGACGGCTTACCATGCAGGACGGCATACACGTATTCCGCGATCTTCTCGTTGAGCGCGTCATTGGTGCCTTGGAACACGGGATGCGCAGCGCCATACATGCAGACCGCGACACACTGCCCGCATCCGACACACTTCGTGTAGTCGATGACAGCCTTGTCGTCGGTGTTCCATCCGATTGCGACCTGCGGGCAGGAACGGACGCAGGTACCGCAGGCAACGCACTTGACGACGTCGATACGCGGCTTAGACTCAGAGTGCATCTGCATCTTGCCGCCCCGCGAACCACTGCCCATGCCGATATTCTTGAGCGTGCCGCCGAAGCCGGCCTGCTCATGCCCCTTGAAGTGCGTGAGCGAGACGATGATGTCGGCGTCGGCAATTGCAGTGCCGATCTTGGCAGTCTCGCAACGCTTGAGATGGATGGGGACCTCGCGGTAATCCGTGCCCTTGAGGCCGTCGGCGATGATGACGTCTGCCCCGACGGCGATACGGTTGAAGCCGTTCTCCTGGGCAGACTGCAGGTGGTCGATTGCGTTGGAGCGGCCCCCCGTATACAGCGTGTTGCAGTCGGTCAAAAAGGGCCTACCGCCCAGTTCACGGATCAGTCTGACGACCCGCGCCACATAGTTGGGACGAATGTAGGCGAGATTGCCGGGTTCTCCCATGTGCAGCTTGAGCGCAACGAACTTGTCCTTGAAGTCGATGTCTGTGACGCCGGCGGCGCGCATCAAAGCTTCGGTCTTGTCCAGCAGATTGTGACCAGGACGCGTGCGCAGGTCGGTGAACCATACCTTCGACGCGTTCATGCCCACTCTCTGCCGGCGTGCAGCTGTTGTATAGCCGTCGTCCGGTTGATAGCAAATTCCTTCATCTGTTCCTCCTGATATGCCGTATCTCCTAGTTACTGTAGCGTGGCGGCGCCCGCGCGCAACCTCCACCGTCTGTCGATGTGAGGAAAAACCGCCCTGGTCCTGGCGAACTTCGGCGAAAACATCGCCCCCATGCAGGAGACTGGCTATAGTCAACGTGCGTCGCGCACAGCATTGAGGAGATGTTGAGAAGGTCGGACGGCAGGCAATAGTTCGTATTCCGTTCACAATCAATTCATGACCGGGGGCATGCCTGTTCGACCAAGAATGGCTCTCCAGAGCTGCCTGGACAACCATTCGAACCGCTTCACCCCGCATATTGACTTTTTCCTTCTGTGTGCGACAATTTTTTATGGTTACACGTGCAGTACTGCTCTCCATGACAGTCGAAACACCCCATCCACTCGCTATGGTTACGCTCCACGCCCTCCGCTCGTCCGCTCTCAGCAGGAGGACGGCCACAGCGACGCTTGGTGCAACTGCCCCAGCGCACGTGCCTGACCGCGCCAACATACCGGACGAAACCGGCCTTGCAGAAATCTCCCCTGCAAGGCCGGTTTGCGTTCGTCGAAGGAGGTGATGCCACGACCGGCGATTCCGTCAAGCCTCTGTACCCGAACAACAAAAACCTATATCCCGGAGGAACCATGATGAAACGAACCGTCGCATTTTTGCTCATTCTCACAGTACTTGTCGCAGGCGTCACCGGTTGCGGCTCCACCACCAAAGTGACTGAACAGGTTATCAACCTGGGCGGTATCCAGCCGATGACCGGTGGCGCGGCCACCTTCGGAGCTTCCGGCAAGAACGGTGCAACCATGGCCGTCGAGGAGTTCAACACTGCCGGCGGAGCAACGGTCGACGGCGTCAAGACGACAATCAACTACATAAACGAGGACGACGCTGGTTCCCCCGAAGTCGGCGCCAGCGCCGCTCAGAAGCTCATCAACCAGGACAAGGTCATCGGTATCATCGGTCCCCTCATGAGCAAAGTCTCCCTGGCCGTCGCGCTTATCGCACAGGCTGCCGGCGTCCCCATGATCTCGCATGGGTCCACTGCCACCCAGGTCACGCTGGTCGGCGACTACATCTTCCGCGCCTGCTTCATCGACTCGTTCCAGGGTACCGTCATGGCAAATTACGCATGGAACACGCTGAAGGTCAAGACGGCGGCCGTGCTGTACGACAACGGCAATGATTACAACAAGGGCCTTGCCGAGTACTTCAAGGCTGGTTTCGAGAAGAACGGCGGCAAAGTCGTCGCCTTTGAAGCCTTCACGGATGAAGACAAGACGGTCGACTACAAGGCCCAGCTGACCAAAATCAAGGCCACCAATCCTGAGTTCCTGTATCTGCCCAACTACTACGCCGCAGTAGCCCTCCAGCTGAAACAGGCACGCGAGATGGGTTTGAACGTCCCCGCCGGTGGCGGCGATGGGTGGGACTCACCTGACCTCGTCAAGATAGGGGGCGCGGCTGTCGAGGGAGGCGTCTTCTCCAACCACTTCTCCAAGGACGACCTCAGCCCCAAAGTCCAGGCTTTTGTCTCAGCATACACGACCAAGTACAGGGCAGCGCCCGACGCACTCGCTGCTCTCGCGTATGACGCTGCGGGACTGTTCCTCGACGCGTTCAAGACTGCCGGCTCAATCAAGGGCTCGGACATCAGGGATGCCATGAAGAATACGTCCTTCTCGGGCGTCGCCGGCGTTTACAAGTTCGACGAAAACCGGGACCCGATCAAGGCCGCAGTCATCCTGCAGATCAAGAACGGCCAGCAAACGTACCTGACGACTATCCAGCCCTAGTCCAGCTCAACCAAGTCTTCCATAGGGGCCAGGCGTCAACCGCGATGCCTGACCCCCTCGAGGTTGCGCCGTCGGTGGACAGCGAGATCATATTGTGGTTGACGCTTTGTTGCGCCTCCACCGGGTGTACCGGTATAGCTCTCCAGAAGCTGACACGAGTGATTCCAGGGTATGGATCGTTGACGCCCATGAAAGCGTCGTACAGCGAGGACTAGGCGCGCCCGCCATCCTGTTTTCCGATTCACTCCATGTTGCCTGTGCCGCCAGCCTCTTCCTCCTCGCCCAGCTCCGCTTTCGCAGACAATCAGCGTGACGTGCAGCTCTCAGACGTGATGGAACGCCGGATGGACAGGAGGCCACGGACGCCTTGACAATTCTTGCGGCATCGCAATAGTGTGCTGTAGGAGGTTGAATACACGAAACGACACGTAAAATATCCCGGAACAAGAACGCCAGACTTGATGTGAGGCGCTGAAACGCAGCACACAGAGATCTATTCCATCATGATCGGATCCGCCCCTTACGCTGCTGGTATGTCCATGTCGATTCTTCTGAACATCTCTCCAGGACTTATGGAAACGCGCTTCACAGTACTGCACATCGAGCCTCTCCCTTGTAGCCTGTTCACAGACCCGCGCGCTCCGTCATGCCGGAAGATGCCGTCAAATGAGCTCCTATAATCGCTTCACGGTACTTGGCCCCTGTTTGTTGACTTTTCTGCCCACTCTGCGACAATTGGCGATGGATATCAGGCGGCTCTCCTTTTTTGTCTTGTACCTTGGACCACCACACCCATTCGGTTCATGCTCACGCCTAGTGCCGGATGGCTGTGCATCGGACCCACCGGGCAGAACTTTGCCTGGAGTCTGCAGTGAGCAAGGAGCCAAGCCCTCAGCTTGCGCAGCTACTAGAAGACCTCGTAGAAAATACGCCGTGAGGTCTTTCCGCTTTCTTGGGAAGGGGGTGCCAACGGGCCTGCAAGCCTGACGATGCTCTGTCGCTCCACGAACCAGTACCACACATCCACATCAAGAGAGGAGAAAACATGAGGAGACTGTTTGCCATTATTCTTGTCTGTGCACTGATTGCCGGCGTTGGCGTTGGATGCAAAAAAGCTGAGGTCAAACCCACCGAACAGATTGTGAACTTGGGTGCTATCTCCTGTATGACCGGCGGATCGGCCACCTTTGGTACTTCCAACAAGAACGGTGCAACCATGGCCGTCGAGGAATTCAACGCTGCCGGCGGAGCTATGGTCGGCGGCGTCAAGACAACGATCAACTTCATCAACGAGGACGACGCTGGTTCCCCCGAAGTCGGCGCCAGCGCTGCCCACAAACTCATCGATAACGACAAAGTCATCGGTATCATCGGCGCCGTTATGAGCAAGGTCTCCCTGGCTGTCGCGCCTATCGCACAGGCTGCCGGCGTCCCGGAGATCTCGGGAACGTCTACCAATGCGACGGTCACGCTGGTTGGTGACTACATTTTCCGTGCCTGCTTCATCGACCCGTTCCAAGGCACCGTCATGGCCAATTACGTGTACAATACCCTCAAGCTCAAGACGGCGGCCGTCCTTTATGATAACGGCAATGACTACAACAAGGGACTGGCTGAGTTCTTCAAGGCGGGTTTTGAGAAAAACGGCGGCAAAGTCGTCGCCTTTGAAGCCTTCACGGATGAAGACAAGACGGTCGACTACAAGGCCCAGCTGACCAAAATCAAGGCCACCAATCCTGAGTTCCTGTATCTGCCCAACTACTACGGTTCAGCTGCACTCATCCTCAAGCAGGCACGCGAGATGGGCCTGAACGTTCCCGCCGGGGGTGGCGATGGCTGGGACTCACCTGACCTCGTCAAGATAGGTGGCGCGGCTGTCGAGGGTGGCGTCTTCTCCAACCACTTCTCCAAGGACGACAAAAGCCCCAAAGTCCAGGATTTCGTCGCAAAATACACGACCAAGTACGGGGAGGCACCCGACGCATTCGCTGCTCTTGCGTATGACGCTGCAGGACTGCTCCTCGACGCGTTCAAGACTGCAGGCTCAATCAAGGGCTCGGACATCAGGGATGCCATGAAGAACACCACTTTCGTCGGCATCTCCGGTGCCTACAAGTTCGACGCAAACCGGGACCCGATCAAGCCGGCCGTCATCATCAAGATCGTGAACGGCCAGCAGACGTACGTGGCGACCGTCAACCCATAGCCGACACGATGACAGCCGCGGCGCGGGGTGTACCCTGTCGCCGCGGCTGTCATCATTAACGACGTACGCCGGTGCACCACACGCCTCATCCAGGCCCCGCACACTCCCCTCGCGACCCTGCTCGTGACAATCTGCGCTTCGGCATTCGTGGCAGCAATCGGCCTGCTCATCGGGGTCGCGTCACGCTCAGAGGAGCAGGCGACGGCGTTCTCGCTCATCCTGATGTTCGTCCTCGCGGGCCTCGGTGGCGCATGGGTCCCTCTCCAGTTTACCGGCACGGCGTTCCAGAGGGTAGCGCGGGCGACGCCGGGGACATGGGTCATCGACGCCTACGAGAACGTCGTGCAGCGGGGACTCGGCGTGCGCTCCGTCCTGCTGTCCTCCTCCCTGCCGATTGCCTCTGCCGCCGGCCTTGTCCTCCTGGCTATTCTTCGCTCCGCAGACAGTCAGCCTGACATTCGGCTCGGTTCGAGGTGATGAAACGCCGGATGGACAGGATGTCACCTACACCTTGACAATTCTTGCGGCACCGCAATAGTGTTGCATAGATAAGGCCGAATGCATGAAACGACATGTGGAATGTCCCGGAGCAGGGACGTCAGACTTGATGTGAGGCGCTGAAACGCGGTGCGCAGAGGTCTGTTCCGTCGTGATTGGACCCGCCGCTCACGTTGGCATGCCCGCATCGATCACAGTACAGCACGTCGAACCTCTCCCTTGTAGCCTGTTCACAGACCCGCGCGCTCCGTCATGCCGGAAGATGCCGTCAAATGCGCTCCAATAGCTTCTTCACGGTCCTCGGCCTCTGCCTATTGACTTTTCTGCCGACTCTGCGAGAATGCATTATGGACATCAGATGGTTCCCCCTCTTTGTCTCATACCTTGACTCACCACACCCATTCGGCTCATGCTCACGCCTTGTGCCGGATGGCTTTGCCTCGGACTCAACGAGCAGAACTCTGCCCGGAGTCCACAGTAAGCAGGGACCCAAGCCCACTGCCTGCACAGTCACTAGAAGACCTCACGGAAATCATACCCTGAGGTCTTTCCGCTTTCTTGGGAAGGGGGCGTCAACGGGCCTGCAAGCCTGACGATGCTCTGTCGCTCCACGAACCAGTACCACACATCCACATCAAGAGAGGAGAAAACATGAGGAGACTGTTTGCCATTATTCTTGTCTGTGCACTGATTGCCGGCGTTGGCGTTGGATGCAAAGCAAAAACTGGGGTTGTCAACCTGGGTGGTATCTTCTGTATGACCGGCGGCTCGGCCACCTTTGGTACTTCCAGCAAGAACGGTGCAACCATGGCCGTCGAGGAATTCAACACTGCCGGCGGAGCTATGGTCGGAGGCGTCAAGACAACGATCAACTACATCAACGAGGACGACGCTGGTTCCCCCGAAGTCGGCGCCAGCGCCGCTCAGAAGCTCATCAACCAGGATAAGGTCATCGGCATCATCGGCGCCGTCATGAGCAAGGTCTCCCTGGCCGTCGCGCCTATCGCACAGGCTGCCGGCGTCCCGGAGATCTCGCCAACGTCTACCAATGCGACGGTCACGCTGGTTGGTGACTACATTTTCCGTGCCTGCTTCATCGACCCGTTCCAGGGCACCGTCATGGCCAATTACGTGTACAATACCCTCAAGCTCAAGACGGCGGCCGTCCTTTATGATAACGGCAATGACTACAACAAGGGACTGGCTGAGTTCTTCAAGGCCGGTTTTGAGAAAAACGGCGGCAAAGTCGTCGCCTATGAAGCCTTCACGGATGAAGACAAGACGGTCGACTACAAGGCCCAGCTGACCAAAATCAAGGCCACCAATCCTGAGTTCCTGTATCTGCCCAACTATTACGGCTCGGCCGCACTCATCCTCAAGCAGGCACGCGAGATGGGCCTGAACGTTCCCGCCGGGGGTGGCGATGGCTGGGACTCACCTGACCTCGTCAAGATAGGTGGCGCGGCTGTCGAGGGTGGCGTCTTCTCCAACCACTTCTCCAAGGACGACAAAAGCCCCAAAGTCCAGGATTTCGTCGCAAAATACACGACCAAGTACGGGGAGGCACCCGACGCACTCGCTGCTCTTGCGTATGACGCTGCAGGACTGTTCCTCGACGCGTTCAAGACTGCCGGCTCAATCAAAGGCTCGGACATCAGGGATGCCATGAAGAAAACCACTTTCGTCGGCATCTCCGGTGCCTACAAGTTCGACGAAAACCGGGACCCGATCAAGTCGGCCGTCATCATCAAGATCGTGAACGGCCAGCAGACGTACGTGGCGACCGTCAACCCATAGCCTAGCACGCATCTCGGCGCAGCGGGGAGTATCCCCGCTGCGCCCCCTGTTGGAGGAGAAAACATGGGCCAGTTCTTGCAGCAACTCATCAACGGCATTCAGATAGGCAGTATCTATGCCCTGATTGCCCTAGGCTATACAATGGTGTATGGCATCGTGCGCCTTATCAATTTCGCTCATGCCGACATTTTCATGTTTGGCGCTTACATGGGATTCTTCCTTGCCCCCGTCATGGCCAAGGTCTTTGGTGGCGCCTTCATCCCGACGATCATCGCAGCCATGCTCATTACCGGCCTGCTTGGCTTCGTCATGGAGAAACTTGCGTATCGCCCGCTGCGCTACAAGTCCCGCCTTTCGGCACTGATCACCGCGCTTGGTGTTTCGATATTCCTTGAGAACTTCTGCGCGATGCCCTTCGTCTTCGGCCCGACGTTCCGCGCGTTCCCTGACCTCATCGTGGCCAAGAACATTCCCATCCCCGGCAACCTCGGCCTCTCCGTCTCCAACGTGCTGCTGCTCGACATCGGCGTTTCCGTCATCCTGATGGTCCTGCTGTTCTGGTTCGTCAACAAGACTCTCATCGGCAAGCAGATGCGCGCGGTGGCATTCGACAAGCCGACAGCCAGCCTTATGGGCATCAACATCGACGTCGTCATTAGTACAGCCTTCATCGTGGGCCCTGCGCTTGCAGGCGCCGGCGGCATCCTGTACGGCACGACCTACGGCATGCTGGCATCCCCCTTCCTGGGCATATGGCCGGGTCTGAAGGCGTTCATCGCAGCGGTTCTTGGCGGCATCGGCAACATTCCCGGCGCCGTGCTCGGCGCATACATCATGGGCATCTCGGAGGCGTTTGCGACGTCGGTCAACTCCAACCTGGGGTACGGTATCGCGTTCGCCATCCTTATTGGCATCCTGCTTATTCGACCAAGCGGCTTGCTGGGCAAGTTCATGCCGGAGAAGGTCTGACATGACCTTTCTTCGTACACACCGCACGATGGCCACAGTCATTGCATCCGTGCTGGCCTATGTCGTCATCAAGCTACTGAGCATCCTGCCCCTCGTCAACGGAGAACCCCTCCTGAACGCATACTACATCCAGCTCATCATCCTGGTCGGCATCAACATCGTCATGACTGTCAGCCTGGGCATGGTCAACGGTTTCACCGGCCAGTTCTCCATTGGACACGCTGGGTTCATGGCTGTCGGCGCCTATACGTCAGCCATGATTACGACGGTCTGGTTGCATACGAGTACCGCCAATCCATGGGTCGGGTATCCTGTCTTCATCGTCGCAATTCTTGCAGGGGGGTTGCTGGCTGCCGCAGCAGGCTATCTTGTCGGCGCGCCGTCGCTGCGTCTCAAGGGCGACTACCTGGCTATCGTGACGCTATCGGCCAACGAACTTATCCGAACGGTCATCCGTGTCACCGACGCCCTGGGTGGTCCCCGTGGTTTGGGCGGCATCCCAAAGTTCACGACGCTGGAGGTCGTCTTCGTGTTCGCAATCGTGAGCGTCGTCCTCATGCGCAACTACCTGTTCTCGTCGCATGGACGCTCCATGAAGGCGATCCGCGACTCGGAGATTGCCGCTGAATCCACGGGTATCAACACAACACGGCAGAAAGTGTTTGTGTTTGTCTTCTCGGCCTTCTTCGCCGGCGTCTCGGGCGGTGTCTTCGCGCACCTGCTTCAGTTCATCCACCCGGACAACTTCAGTTTCGTGAAGTCACTGGAGTATCTCATTTATCTGTACGTCGGCGGCTCCACATCAATCAGCGGCGCCATAGTCGGTCCAGCTATCTTCACGCTCCTACCCGAACTGCTGCGCGGCCTGGAGTCGTGGCGCATGGTCATCTACCCGCTGATCCTCATCCTGACCATGATCTTCCGGACGGAAGGCATCATGGGCCTCAAGGAATTCAGCTTCATCCTCATTCCCCAGCGTCAGAGGAAGGAGGTGAGCGTATAATGGCTCTCCTCGACGTTCAACATCTCACACAGTTCTTTGGCGGCCTGCGCGCCGTTTCCGACTTCAACATCCAGCTCGAGCACGGCGAGATCGTCGGCCTCATCGGACCCAACGGCGCTGGCAAGACAACCGTCTTCAACGTGATGACCGGTGTCTATACGCCGACCAAGGGGACCATCGTCTTCGACGGACAGAACATTGTGGGCAGGAAAACCTACCAGATCACCCAGGCAGGGATCGCCCGCACGTTCCAGACCATCCGCCTGTTCAGCAAGTCCAGTGTTATCGACAACATCAAGATCGCCTATCACTTCCGTATGTCCTACGGCAACATTGATGCGTTCCTACACACACGCAAGTACTGGGAGGGCGAGCAACTTGTCGACGACTACGCCATCGACCTCCTGCGCCTGTTCCACCTGGAGGGACACGCCGAAGACGTCTCCGGCTCCCTCCCCTACGGGGCTCAGCGCCGGCTGGAAATCGCCCGCGCTCTTGCCACCAAACCCAAGCTCCTCATCCTGGACGAGCCCGCAGCCGGCATGAACCCGGCAGAGGCAGACGAACTGATGGAAATGATCCACTGGCTCCGCGAAAAGTTCGACCTGACTATCCTGCTCATCGAGCACCAGATGAGGGTGGTCATGGGCGTGTGCGAACGTATCAAGGTCATGGACTTCGGCGAGACTATCTGCGAAGGCGTGCCCGAGTACATCCGCAACGACCCCCGGGTCTGCGAAGCATACCTTGGAAAGGGGGCCTGACATGCTGCTCGAAGTCCGGAACATCGACGTTTTCTACGGCTCCATCCGTGCGCTGAAGGGCGTCTCCTTCAGCGTAGAAAAAGGTGAAATCGTCTCGATCATCGGCGCCAATGGCGCCGGCAAGTCGACGACCCTGCGCGCTATCTCCGGCATTCTGCGTGCAGCGTCCGGCAGCATCATCTATGACGGACACGATATCACCCACACGCCGCCCCATCTCATCGCGCGTATGGGTATCTCCCACGTTCCCGAAGGTCGTGGCATTTTTGGCAACCTGACCGTGCAGGAAAACCTGGACGTGGCGCTCTCGTCGGTCAAAGACAAGAAGACGGCCGGCCCCAACCAGGATAAGGTATTCTCGCTGTTCCCACGTCTCAAGGAGCGCAGACGGCAGATCTCCGGCACACTGTCAGGCGGCGAACAACAGATGCTGGCTGTCGGCCGAGGTCTCATGCAGAACAACCCGTTCATGCTGCTCGACGAACCCTCGATGGGCCTGTCGCCCGTGCTGACCGAGGAGATTTTCGGCGTCATCGTCGAGATCAACCAGCTGGGCAAGACGGTCCTGCTCGTCGAGCAGAACGCATTCAAGGCACTGTCCATAGCCAATCGGGGATACGTGCTGGAGACCGGGTCCGTTGTTCTCGCAGGGACCGCAGCGGAGCTGCGTGACAACCCGGACGTGAAGAAAGCCTATCTGGGCGGCTAACCTCCCCGCCCTTTTCCTCCTGTACAGCCTGTCGGGCAGCGCAAACGAGCAGTCGCTGCCCGACACGATGTTCTGGACACCCTGCAACAGCGAGCCCCTCCTGACGGAGGGGCTCGCTGTCTCGACCTTTCGAACCAGGGGGTCAGACCCCTCAGCACGTTGTTGCGTACTAGCCGCGCTCCAGTTCGGGACTGTAGGAGCCGGAACGGGCCACGCTGTTGCACTCGCTTCGATGATAGAAGGCCGCCTGCGCCGCCGCCACGTTTGCCTGCTCGCCGTGCCAGATGGTAAGTGCCGGCTCCTGCAATGCCCGTCCGTACGAGTAGCTCAATTCCCACGGATGCGGTCCCAGTTTGTTCATCGCATTGAGATGAGCGGTCGCCAGTTCGGACGACTGTCCACCCGAAAGGAAGACGATGCCCGGGACGGCGGCAGGGACGGTACGGCGCAGTGTGCGCACGGTCGCCTCGGCCACGTCCTGGACCCCCGCCTGGCGGGGGCAGGACTTGCCAGAGATCGTCATGCTCGGCTTGAGCAGCATACCCTCGAGCAGGACCCCTTGCCGGGCAAGCTCATTGAAGACCGACCTCAAAACGCCCAAGGTGACGAGCTCACACCACTCCTGATCATGATCGCCGTCCATGAGAACCTCGGGTTCGACGATCGGAACAAGTCCAGCTTCCTGTGCCAGGGCCGCATAGCGCGCAAGGGCCTGGGCGTTGGCACTGACACATGCCCTGCTGGGGATACCCGCCCCAATAGTGATGACGGCACGCCACTTGGTGAACCGCGCACCCAGCGACCGATACTCGGCCAGCCGTTCACGAAGGCCATCCAGTCCCTGTGTGACCTTCTCACCGGGGTGAAGCGCCAACTCAACCGTTCCCGTGTCGACCTTGATGCCGGGGATGACAGCCTTCTCGGCCAGCAGCCTGGGGAACAGCGTTCCACCGAGGGACTCCTGGCGAATCGTTTCGTCATAGAGGATGACGCCTGAGATGAATTCCTCGACACCGGGCGTCGTAAACAGCATGTCCCGATAGGTGCGATGCGTCTCGGCAGTCGACGCCACGCCCAGTTTCGCAAATCTCTTGCCGATGGTTCCTACACTCTCGTCGGCCGCCAGGATTCCCTTGTGCGGTGCCACCAGAGCTCTGGCCGTCTCCTTCAACTCACGTTCGTACAACATACCATCCTCCTTATCCACAGGTCGTCCATGACCATGCGGCACATACGCATCCAATACACGATCAGTCGGCTGAGTCGTCCGGCTCGTCCATATCCTCATCGGTTTCGTCGAGGTCGGCAGCGCGGCTGCGATAGTCCTCTGCCAGCTCCTTGTTTCCCGCTTCCTCGTACGACTCGCTCATTTCCCAGAACAACTGCTGTCGAAGATCGAGATCGGGCTGGTCGGCTTCGAGATCCAGCGCCTGCTGGAACAGGACGACAGCCTGCTCATGGTTTCCGTCGAGTGCACTCGCATCGCCGATCGTCTGCAGTGCACGCGCCTGAAAAAGCTTATCGTGCAGAGCCTTGCCAAGAGCGCCGCCCTTTTCCGCTAGTTCACGTGCCTTGGCTGCGTCTCCCTGGGCGACGGCCACCTGGCTCATGATGAGAAGAGCGTCGGTTTCGAGATCCTTGTTGCCCATGCCCTTCGATGTGGCGCAGGCGACCTGGAAGTAGTGCATCGCCTTGTCCCACTCCTCCATCTCCGTATACATGCCACCGAGGTCACTCGCGTAATGCAGCATGAGCTCAGGATCGGCCGGCAGGCCCTTGGCCAGGGCTTCGGCCTTCAGCGAGAAGCTGATGCCCTTCTCCAGCTCGTCGAGCATGCCGTACAGGGGACCCATGTTGACATAGACGTGGGCCAGGCCGGCATTATCATGCTTGGCCTCGTACAGCATGACCGCCCTGTCCAGCAGGGCCAGAGCGGGTTTGAACTCATCCTGCTCAGCAAGAACTACCGCGGCATCCAGCAACACAGTCGCGGGCGGCGTGCCCGCCGGACACGCCTGCTCCACCTTCTGAACAAAGTCCTTGGGGTCCTTCTTAAACGAACGCGTCAACTCCGCGAGGCGTTCCCGCTGCCTGCGGTCCTTGCGGTCCTCTGCGCTGCTGCTCATGGGCTCCCTGCTCTTGTCTGCCATACTTGGTCCTCCTGTGCTGCTCTGCCGCGACTACGCGCGCGGACTGGCCAGCTGACCCGCGGCAAACGCGATTGCGCGCCGCATGTATGCCTCGTCGAACCCGCTTACGACGGCCGGTGTCTCAAACACCCGCTGCGGGATAGTCAACTTGTCGAAGTCGAAACCGTTCGCAAGCTTGAACGTGAACTTCGCCCGATAGATATCGTCTGCGGTCTCTGCCAGTTGTTCAGCGGTCAGATTGTATCCCGCGGCGGCAAGCGCCCGCAGTGTCAACTCCGGCGTGTAGATGCCACGGGCAAAGAAACACACCGTGAGGGAACTGAGCACCTGGCGCCAGCGCTCCTCGTCCATGAGCTTCTGAGCAAGCTGCTCGGCCGGAATGAGCCCCTTGGTCAGTTCCTTCTGGTCGATGGCATAACCGGCGTTGTCCAGATGGCTGTGACGTGCTCCCAGCATGAACCCGAGGTAGCCGGCCGGGCCCGTGTGATACCCGGGCATCTCGTTTCCGCCAAACGCCATGGCAAAGTCGGCGCCGCCATAACGGGCAGCAGCTGCGTCGACACCACGGCTCAGGATGCTCCAGAACTCGTTGGACTTACTGGTGATGGCTTCGACGCCTGCGACATAGCCATCGGCTTTGCCAAACTCGAGCTTCAGGCCACCTGTATCCTGTTCGGTGACCAATCCCTTTTCCATTGCTTCGGTCGCCCAGGCCAGGCACACGCCGGAGCTCATGGCGTCCAGTCCCAGGACTTCTACCTCGTCCATGAGGCTCAGCACCTGCTCAGGATTGCTGAGGCCAAGCATCGAGCCGAGCGCATAGATGGGCTCATAGTCATAGGAGATCATCGTCGTCTTGTAGTAGTACGCCTCATCCTGATAGGGTTCGCGCAGCGCCGCAATGTGGATACACGCGACGGGGCAATGCGAGCAGGCCAGGCGACGGCCGAGGTAGTGCTCAGCATAGTGCTCCCCCGAGATGGCTTCAGCAGACTCGAAGCGTCCCGCCTGCACGTTGCGTGTCGGGAGCCCGCCGAGCGCAGACAGGGGCTGGATGTTCTCCGCTGTTCCCAGATCGTGGTACTTCTTCATGATGGGGCTGCTGACCGCCGCGGTGTTGATCTCGTCGTAGAGTGCCCGGTACGCGACCTTGTCCGCGACTTCAAGCGTCCGATTGCCCGATACCACGACGGCCTTGAGCTTCTTGCTGCCAAAGACCGCCCCCATGCCGAGCCGCCCGAAGTGCCTGTAGGTCTCCGTGCTGACGTCGGCGTAGGTCACCAGGTTCTCCCCTGCACGACCGATGCGCATGATGCTGCGCAGACCCGATGAACTCTCGTTCTGCCGTATGATGCGCCCTGCCGTCACGCTGGAGCTCATGCCCCACAGCGTGGTGGCATCGTGGAAGTATGCCTTGCCTCCCTCGATGCTGAGGTACCCCGGATTGGTGTTGGCGCCGGTGATGACGATGGCGCCGACCCCCGACATGCGGATGGCGACTGCACTACGGCCGCCCGCATGCGATTCGCCCAGGTTGCCCGTGTGTGGCGACTTGAACATCGCCACGGTCTTGGACCCGAGAGGGAAGAGTCCATCCAGAGGTCCGGTCGCAAGCACGACAGGCGCCTCGGGGGCCAGCGGATCGATGCCCGCGGGGCAGTTCTCGGTCAGAAGCTGGATAGCGACTCCCGCCCCTCCGAAGTACTTCCCAAACAGGTCCTCGCGACGCTCGACCCATGAGCGCTTCTTGCTCAGGTCGACGTATAGGACGTTGGCAAGCGGATCATTTGGCAGCATTGGAGACCTCTTCGCGGCGTTCTTCGAGCGCCAGCACTCCATGCGGGCAGTACTTGGCACAGTAGCCACAATGCATGCAGATGATCGGCTTCTCAGCTTCCTTGTCCCAGAAGATGGCGCTGACGATGCACGCTTCCCGGCACAGTCCACAGCCGGTGCACTTCGAGGGGTTCAGAAGGACTCCTCCGCCCTTGCGCAGGACCAATGCGTCCTCCGGGCATACCTTGGCACACGGGGGATCCTGGCATGCTCGACAAACGACCACCGAAAGACCACGTTCCATGCCACCCACGGACTTGATATGGATTGCCGTCTTGCCCATTCCCGCATAGCCCAGCCGGCGAGTGCACGCAAACATGCATATCTGGCAGCCTGTACAGCGTTCCGCGTCAATGACGGATAGTCTCATGGATTCTTCTCCTTGCAGTGCTGCGTCTTCCGGCGTCACGGCCGGTCCTCACAATAGTATAGCGCGGCGCGGCCATCATGTGCATGAACGGCCGCGTCACAACGAACCACGATTGTAGAGAAAGCTATAACTCAGGAGCCGCGTTCCACGCGAAGAAGGCCTCCGCGACCCCCTTGAACAGGTTCCACGTCTCCAGGAGGACGATCAGCACGAGGAGACCTCTTAGTGCTCCCTCTGCGAGCCCCGACTGGACCGGCTGTTTGATGACAGTCGCGGCGACGAGCAGGGCAATCATACCCGCCAGCGGCCTGACGAAGGCATAACCCGGCCAGTCCCTGGCATACTGCAGACAGGTCACCACGAACACGGCCCCTGACTGCGCGAGCAGGCAGATGGCAAAAGGCACGAAGAACGGGACCGCCATGAAGTGCACGGGACCCTGCAAGTTAAGGACGTACAGCATGCTGAACCGTGCAAACAGGTACAGAACGAGCATTCCAGCGACGCCCACCAGTGCGCCGACTACCTTGCCAACAGTTGGCCTGCCACGCTTGCGGTCATGATGCACGATGCCCCGCACCCACTCGATGCCCACACGGTTTCCGAAGTGCTCATTCACCTGGATGAGAATGGAAGCGAGACCGTAGTCGAACACGAAGGCGAAGGGCAAGTAGTAGAGCAGCGATAAAGGCGTCAGGCTTGGCACATAGAAGATAGGCACCACGAACGTGCTGCCTCCCGTGATGGCCGATATGATTGCCAGTCCGACCGTCACCGCGAAGAGCAGTCCCGCAACAAGCCAGTGGACCTTTCTGTAGTTGGCGGCCACCGCCGGCTTGGCGGTCGACCAGGCAGCAGCGACGTCGCGAGGGTCGCCCATGGTTGCGATAGCCGCTATCATGTTCTCGTCCGTATCGCCTCCGGGCATGACTGCTTCCTTGTCCTCGATACTGCCGGCGATCTCGCGCAGGACGTCCTGTTCGTCCGCCGCAACGAGAAACGGCCGTACGCGTTCCAGAAACTCGGTGATATGTGCGTTCATGACTCGACCTCCTGTCGAAGTGCCTCAATAGCCTTGCCTTGCTGTTGCCAGATCTCCAGCAGACTACCCCGCAGGGCCCGTCCCTGGTCGGTGACTTGGTAGTACTTGCGCGCCTTGGCTTCGGGGGCGTCCCATCGGCTGCTCAGTGCACCCTTCTCCTCCAGCCGTCGCAGGAGCGGGTACAGCGTGTTCTCGTCGACGACGACGCCATTCTGCTCAAGCACCCTGACGATCATGTAGCCGTACATGGGTTTCTCCAGCAGGAGAAGCACGACGAGCTGAATAAACCCGCGGTTCATCTCCTTCTCAAAGTTGTGCACTTCACTCATCCGGTCACCTCGCATCCTTGTACTGTGTACCATATGGCATGTGCACTACATATACCATGTATCACACAGTATGTCAAGAGGTGTTTCCACTATACTGTCACCATCTCGCATGGGAGGCTCTGATGGAACAGTTTCATGAGACGATGGCGGGAGCCACGGTCACGCGCATGCCGGTCGGTCCCCTGCTGACCAATTGCTACCTGGTGCAGTCAGGGACGGAGCTCATGCTGGTGGACCCTGGCATGGTCTGGAACCGGGAGCTTGAGGAGGTGGCCACTGTCATCGAGAGCGCCAATGCTCGCCTCCGGTGGATCGTTTGCACCCATGGGCACTTCGATCACGTCTCGGGCGTCGACACGGCGATGAAGCGTTTCCCCGACGCGACGCTGCTCATGGACCCGCGGGAGGTTGAACTCGCCAGAGACCCAGTGGCAAACTACGCCACACAGATGGGGTCCACATTCGCCATGCACGCTGAGTCATCTCCACTGATTGCTGGGCAGGAAATACCCCTGGGGCTCATCACCTATCACATTGCGACCATACCGGGGCATACGCCGGCCAGCAGCGTGCTTATCGCGGGAGACCATGCGTTCGTCGGCGACACGCTGTTTGCCGGAAGCGTTGGGCGCACGACCAGCCAGGAGGGGTTCGAACAGCTCTTAGCAGGCATCCGTGTCACTCTGATGTTCCTGCCGCCGGCGACCCGCATCTTCCCAGGACACGGAGAACCGACCACCATTGGCACCGAATTGGGCGACAATCCCTGGCTGTAGTCAGGACCGGGACCTCGTTCGCAGCTGCGAGCGCGTCTGTTCCAGATCGCGGGAGATGCTGGCAAGCGCAATCAGGTAGAAAGGTGTCCAGCACATTGCAGCGCCCGCGACAACTACGACGAATGCCGTCCCTAGACTCGCCCGATCCGCCACAAGCCCAGCCAGAAACGGTGCCAGGGCCGCTCCAGTTGTCTCGACCAGGCCCTGCATCGCAAGGGCGGTACTCCGAACCTCCGGCAGGCTCACGTCACTGATCGTCGCCCCTATGTTCGGAGCTGCAAACGAGGTCAGGAAGACTCCCGTCGCCGCCAGCAGGGCAAACAGGACCGGCTGCGTTGTCGGTGTAAGAAGTGCCGCGCACAGCAGAACAGACCCTGGGAGCGTTGCTATGCCCGCAAGGAGACGGCCCTGGGGCATCCTCCGGAACAGTCTGTCACCGAGCACTCCCCCCAGCGGAAAGCCTACGCCGAGTCCCAGGACTGTCAGGGTCGCCACCGAGAGCGACGCTGTGCCAGTGTAGCCCCGTTCAGTCTCGAGATACCGAAAGAACCAGAATGTCACAACATTGATGGGCAGAACGGCAAAGAACCCCTGGGCATACAGTGCCACGAGGGTCCTTCGCCGCAGCAGGCTGCGCGCGACCGCCCAGCTGAACCGTGCCGCCGCAGCCGGCGCCCCTGCGAGCTCCGGCTCTGTCGCTCCCCGTGCAACGTCCTTGACGACGAGCGCGACGAGCACGGCAACGACCAGGCCCGCCCCTCCCGTCACGACGAAGATCCACCGCCAGCCGACGCGCGGAGCGAGGGTCGTCGCCAGGACCGCGCCAAGGACATACCCAGCCGGCATCGCCGTCTTGAGCAGAGCATACACCCTCCCCCGCACGCGCGGATCGAACGTGTCGGCAAGCAGGCTATAGACGCCGGGCGTACTGGCGTCATCGACGCCGGTGGCCGCCCGTGCCATGACGAACCAGCCGAAGGTGGGAGCGAGCGCCGAGAGCCAGGTTGTTGCGCCCCAGATGGTCGCGGCCAGTGCAATGAGTCGCGCCCGTGAAAACCGGTCAAAGAGATATCCCCAGACCGGGAAAAGCAGACCGCTGACGATAAGTGCCCCCGAGACTACCGCACCCATCTGTCCCTCATCGATCCTGAAGGAGGCCATGATAGAACTTGTCAGTGGGCCAATGAGCAGCCGGTCTGCCTGATGAAGCAGTGTGAAGAGGGTCAGTACTGCCAGTACGGCCCACCTGCTGGATCGTCGGTGCTTCATCCTCACCTCTCCGGACGTTACCTGCCACTACTGTACGCCAACTCACGCGACGTGTCCAGCCACAGTTTTGGTGTCAGATACCAGATCTGCACATTCCTCCTTTTGGGCATCACCATGCCGGTGGTATCATAAATTGATACAAGACACAGTTCACGGAGGTTGACATGGTCGACGTTTTTATTATCGGTGGCGGACCCGGAGGGTACGTCGCTGCAATCAAGGCAGCTCAGCTAGGTCTGTCGGTCGCGCTGGCAGAAGAGGCCGACATGGGCGGGGTCTGCACAAACTGGGGTTGTATCCCCACTAAGACAATGCTGGCCAGCAGCAAGCTCTTCACGCACATGCAAGAGGCACGCAAGTTTGGCCTGACTGCTGATAACGTGGGGGTTGACTTCGGTGCCGTCATGACCCGCAAAGACCAGGTCGTCATCCGGCTGCGCAAAGGCATCGAATTCCTGATGAAGAAGAACAAGATCCAGGTGTACACCAGCCGGGCGACCCTGCGCGATGCGACACACGTGTGCATCGACGCGACCGGCGAGGTTGTTGAAGCGAAGAACGTCATCATTGCCACCGGCAGCTCTCCCATCAAGTTTCCCCCCTTCACCGATCCGGGCGTCTGGACCAGTGACGACGTCTTCCGCAACAGGGAGCAGCCGAAGGAACTGGTCGTGATCGGTGGCGGTGTTATCGGCGTCGAGATGGCGACATTCTTCAGCGCCATCGGGACGAAGGTCACCATCGTCGAGCTGATGCCACATATCCTGCCTATTGAGGATGAGGACGTGGCACTGGCCCTCGCTGCAACCCTCAAGAAGCGAGGCATCACCATCATCACCGAGGCGAAGACCCAGTCGGTCACCCCCACGGAGGCTGGTTATAGCCTGGCACTCGATGTGAACGGCGCCACGCAGGAAGTCCACGGTGATCACGTTCTGCTTTCCATCGGACGCCGGTCGAACGTCGGTCCGGAACTGGAAGCCGCAGGAATCACTCTGTCCAAGAAAGGCATCGTCGTCGACGATCACATGCGCACCAGCGTCCCCGATGTGTATGCTGTCGGTGACGTAAAAGGGGTCTACATGCTGGCACATGTCGCCGAGAAGGAAGGAGTCGTCGCTGCCGAGAACATCGCCGGGCACGACGCACACATGGTCTATACCGCCGTCCCTTCCGTTGTTTTCACCGACCCGGAAATCAGTATCGTGGGCAAGAGAGAATATGAACTCAAAGCAGAAGGAGTCCCGTACAAGGCGGGCACATTCCCCGTCAGCGCCAGTGGCAAGGCGCGAACGATGGAGGAAAGTATCGGTTTTGCAAAGGTCCTGGCACATGCCGAAACCCACGAGATTCTGGGTATCGCCCTCTACTGCGCCGAAGCCACCGACCTCGTCATGGAATCAGTCCTGGCCGTACAGTTCGGCATGACAGCGGAAAAGCTGCTTCAAGCAATTCACCCGCATCCGACGATGACGGAGATGATCATGGAGGCGGCAGAAGGCTCGATCGGACTGCCACTGCAATTGTGAACCCCCATAGTGCCTGACACCAAGGGAATTCACAATTGAGGGCCAGCGGTTGCCCGAGCTTGCTGCACGCCGCGGATCGCTCGTGCAAGAGCTTGCTCGCTGTCAGTGGAAGTCACTCCGCTCTCGAAATGCAGCCGGTAGAGCCTCCAGACAAGGTCCAGCACGGCTGAGGGAGCGTCGACGCGCCCAGCCAGCTCAAGAAGCGTTTCTCCCGATCGTCGCCGTTCGCCCATGAGACCCTCGAGCGCGGCGGAAAGGCGGTCGGGACTGCGCCATTCGCGGTTTCGCATCAGCAGGAACACCAGGGCGGCTGCAACCACAATACCGGAAAGGACACGCCAATCGCGCAGCAGGCGCGACGCCACCGTCCGGAAGGACTCGAACGCAGAGGCGATGGCACGGCCGCTGCCCGTGAAAAACCGGCCGAGACTGTTGGCTGTCTGCACCTGCCTGGCCAGGTCATACATGACGACGTTCCGGTACCAGGCCATGCGAACGTTGTCGAGGATATTCGTAATCAGCGACACCTGCTGGAAGGAACTGGGCGTCGGGTCGTAGCGGACCCAGGTTTCCCTGTCCAGGACTTCGACCCACGTGTGCGCGTCCTTGGCCCGCACAATGAGATACCCCGAGGCTTTGTTCCACTCTGTGGCCACGAAGCCTGACACCAGGCGGGTGCGAACGCCCTCGACACGCAGCAGCAACGCCATGGACGTGGCAAAATGCTCGCAGTACCCGGTGTGCCGGTTGACGACGAAGTCCTCGACCGACGTTGCTGTCGGGTTCAGTGAGTATTCATAGTTAGCAAGGAGATAGTCGCGAGTCGCCAGCGCCTTGTCTCTGACCGTCAGGCCCCGAACGACGCGTGCGGCAACGTCCCGGAAAGCCTGCGAAAGCTCTGGGACCTGAAGGTACCTGTCCAGCAATGCCGGTCGGCGAGCCACGAGACTGTCGACAGGGAACGTGTCCTGATCGAGTGACGAGACGTCATACCGGATGGTCTTGTAGTAGGGCGCATCCGTGAACAGGTTGCCCTCTGCGTCGCGGCGGAGGTACTGGAACTGCCCTCGCAGATCAGTAATGTGTTCCAGCCCAAAGACGACGTCCGTCCCGGTCGGCTCGAGGTAGACGGTCGTCAGCGTATCGGGCTGCTGGTCGCTTACTACGAACGAATCGATCCCGGTGGACGCGTACACGGACTCGGGGCGACCGGCCGCGACTAGCCATTGCCTGCCACTGAAGGTCGTGTAGCGCATGCCCGAGATGTAGGCGGGCAGGGGCAACCGGGACCCACCCTTCCCGGGCTCGACACGCATGACAACGGTATTGTCCTGCTGCACCTCCCCAGGGGTGATCGTGACGTCCTTGGAGAAACCTGTCGTCTGGGTCGCCAGCGCAGGACTGCCCTTGATATAGCCCAGTGTCCACCGCGGAAGGGCGAAGAACACGCCAAACGCAAACACAAACGACACGAGCGCAGACACGACGATGGCACTATAGAATCCCCGGGTGATATGCGGGACTCTGCCTTCGAACTGGGCCATGATCAGCAGGACAGTCGCGATCAGAAACTCAGCGAGCAGCAGAAGCCCGAACGCCACCGAGATGGACCCGGCGGCAGACAGGACAGTTACGAAGACAGCGATGAGCACCAGCCCCTGATAGTCACGGGTATTGTCCGTCAGGACGAATCGGCACGCCATTGCTGCCAGCATCGCCTGCGCCAGGAGGGCGAAAAGCTGGGTCCCCAGGACCATGAGGACGAGGAACCAGACGAGGGGGAGTGCTTCGAAGGCACGCCGTCCCCAGCGCCCATGAACGTGCCCGGCCAGGAG
The DNA here is from genome assembly GCF_003570995.1 of Candidatus Cryosericum septentrionale. GTDB lineage: Bacteria > Caldisericota > Caldisericia > Cryosericales > Cryosericaceae > Cryosericum > Cryosericum septentrionale. The sequence continues at coordinate 40,998 of NZ_QXIY01000035.1, read as the reverse complement.
CAGGGCCACGACGAATGCGACAGCATACAGAGCATACCAGGGCTCGACGATGGACAGAAACCCACACGCCGTAAGGCCGAGCAGGAACCCCAGCATGCGGCGGATGTCCAGCGAACTCCTCATGGGGCACCGTTCACGAAGCTAATGTCTTCGTGCGTGAAGCTGTGCAGAGGTCCAGGATGGGGTGGGTCCTCGGTGAGTTCCGTAAGGGCCATCAGTTCCATTGCCTGCTGCCACGCCCTGCGGTCACGTCCGTCCAGGAACGATCCGGGAAGCGCAAGCGCGATAGCCTCTCCGGACTCGAAGACCGACGTCAGGCCACTCGCAATCTTCGAGACGCCCAGTTCGAACGCCTGGCTGTCAGGCCAGGCGCCCCTTGCCGTGTCGAGGTAGAACACGGTCTCCTGCTGATACCTGGCTTCCTGCTCCACGACGTAGGGATCGCCCCTCCGCGCCGACACTTTCCAGTCGATGTGGCGAGAATCGTCTCCCGCATGGTACCTGCGTAGAGAGAAGAAATCGCCGTCGTCGCCTGCCCTCGCCCTCTCGAGACGGTGCTCACCCTGTTCGTCCTGCTGCTGCAGAAGGATAGGGTGGACCTGCGGGTACACGATCAGTTCGCCACCGACAGCTACGTCTCTTCGCATCTCGACGATACCGAACGGGAACGTGGACGCAATGTCCGCCCGCAGTCCCGTCACACGCCCACGCGTGGGCAGGGTAAGGGTGAGCGGAAGTTCCACGGCAGAACGAGCGCCCACAAAGGGAACACTCAGCGATACAGTGTCTCCATCCGCCCGGACACTGACGCGTGCGAAGAACAACGGGAACGAACCGGTATTGCGAACCCGGACGGCCAACGATGCCGGACGGCCTGCATAGATCTCGTCCACCGTGTCGAGCGAGACATCGAGACGGCGAAGGTTGGCGACCGACAGCAGTCCCGAGAAGATGAGTGCAGAAAGGAGTGCACTAAAGACGAGATACAGAAGGTTGTTGCCCGAGTTGATGGCGACCGCCCCGATGCCGATGATGGCAAGGAAAAACAACAGGCCGCTGCGCGTCAATCGTTCAGCCCGGTGGTACTTCCTGAATCGCACCTCGACCAGACTCATGGCGCTCCGGCTGCCGGAGACCCCCGTCACACAGGCGCCGGCACCTGCTCAAAGATGCGGTCGATATCGGCGCGCGATGCCCCTTTTCGACTGCCGCGACGCAGGATACGGTGAGATGTCACGTAGGGAGCCATCGTCTTGACGTCGTCAGGGACGACGAACGTGCGTCCCTGAAGCAGCGCCCATGCGCGAACTGCCTTGAGCAGATCGATCGCGCCCCGGGGGCTGACGCCGACCTCGAACAGCGTCTCGGAGCGGGTCGCGCGCGCAAACGCGAGGACGTAGTCCAGCATCGCCGGCGCCACCGTCACTTCGTCGACCGCAGCCTGTGCGTCCAGCACCTGTTGGACCGAGGCTACCGGCTGCAGATTGATGGAATGCTGCCGTACAGGGCGTTCGGTCAGGATCCTGCGTTCCGCCTCGACGTCCGGGTATCCAATGCCCATGCACAGCTGGAAGCGGTCCAGCTCGCTCTCAGGAAGAGGATAGGTGCCCGCATACTCGATGGGATTCTGCGTGGCGATGACGAAGAACGGGTCCGGCAACTCCCATGTCGTCCCGTCGATGGTGATGCGTCGATCGTTCATGGCCTCGAGAAGCGCGGACTGGGTCTTGGGGCTGGCCCTGTTGATCTCATCGGCCATGACGACGTTCGCAAAGATCGGGCCGCGTCGGAACCGGAACTGCCCGGTAGCAGCCTCATAGATGTTGACGCCGAGGATATCGGCGGGCAGAAGGTCGGACGTGAACTGGATGCGGCTGTAGGAAGCGCCGATGGATTGCCCCAGCGCCTGTGCAAGCGTCGACTTTCCGACGCCCGGCACGTCTTGCAGGAGCAGGTGTCCACCTGCGATCATGGGAACCAGGGCCAACAAGACCTGCTCATGCTTGCCCCGCACCACGGTCTCGACGCTGGCCGCTATGGCGGTCACCGTATCCGTCGCTGCCTGCAGTCTGTCTGTTTTCTCGCTCACGTCCGCTCCTCTCTAGACTAGGTTATACGACAATTGGGAAAGAACTGCAAACCTGTGAACAGCCACGCCGTCCTGTCGGAGCAGCCGGCAGATGTCAGTCTTCATGAGAATTTTGGCGCCATCAAACCTTAACAGATTGTGATGAAGCCTATCACACGGCCTTGCTTGCATCAGATGTCGCACTACGTATGATTGTGCACGGTCACGGAAGGAAAGGCTGCGGCTTTCCCTCACCACCCAACCTTCCTCGGAGAGCGGACGGCTTCGGTTGTCTGCTCTCCAGTTCTTCCGCACGCACCCTCAGCTCCCGGCGTCTTCGCAGTAACTAGTCTGATGCCTCCCGCCTTTTCGGAATATACTGTAACGAAGTCATATACGACGAAAACCAAGAGGCATGCATGAATACGATCCGCAAAAGAGAAGAGCTCGGACGCAACGTCGTCAGATATGTCGTCGACGCACCACTCGTCGCAACGCACAGAAAACCCGGGCAGTTTGTCATCATCCGTGTGACGGACCACGGTGAGCGGATTCCACTGACGATTGCCGACGCAAACCCCGAGATGGGGACCATTTCGCTGATTGTCCAGTCCGTGGGCAAGACCACGCGTGAGATGGCCATGCTCAGACCCGGAAATGCCATCCACGACATCGTGGGCCCCTTGGGCAGACCGACGCATATCCAGCGGTTCGGAACCGTGCTATGCGTGGGCGGCGGTATCGGAATAGCCCCGCTCTACCCTATCGCGAAGGGCATGAAGGAAGCCCGCAACCGTGTCATCACAGTCCTCGGAGCCAGAGCGCACGACCTGCTCATCCTCGAAGACGACATGCGTAATGTCAGCGATGAGCTCATCGTCACGACCGACGACGGGTCATACGGCACCAAGGGACTCGTGACCGACGCGATTCGCTCTCTGATGAGCGACGGGACCCACATCGACCAGGCTGTCGTCATCGGTCCCCCTCTCATGATGAAGTTCACGTCTCTTCTCACTAAAGAACTCGGCATTCCCACGATGGCCTCCCTGAACCCCATCATGATCGACGGGACTGGATTGTGCGGCGGATGCCGTGTCACCGTGAGCGGCGAGATCAAGTTCGCCTGCGTGGACGGCCCGGAGTTCGATGCGCACGTAGTAGACTGGGACAGCATGATCCGCCGTCTCGGGACCTACCGCACAGCGGAGCAGGTTGCTGCTGACCGCTATGACCACGAGTGCCGCGTCGGTCTGGACGCCGGCGAGTCACGATGAACGCTGCCACTCGGTTCAAGCTGCCACCCGTCGTCATGCCCGAGCAGGACCCTGCCGAACGCGTCCACAACGTCCGCGAGGTGCCACTGGGGTTCACACCCGAGATGGCGTTGCAGGAAGCGCAGCGCTGCCTTCATTGCACCAACCAGCCTTGTGTCGAAGGGTGCCCCGTCGGCGTGCGCATTCCTGAGTTCATCCAGGCCATCGAGTCCGGCGACGAGCTCGCCGGGATAGGAATCATCAAGGGGACCAACCTGCTGCCAGCCGTCTGCGGGCGCGTCTGCCCCCAGGAAGACCAGTGCCAGAAGAACTGCACGGTAGGCAAGGCGCACCGGGACGTCGGGCAGGCTGTGCAGATCGGCAAACTGGAACGATTCCTGGCCGACTGGGAACGGGAGAACCACGCGGCAGTCATCCCTCAGATTCCACCCTCGAGCGGCAAGCGAGTAGCCGTCATCGGCAGCGGTCCCGCAGGACTCACCGTGGCCGGCGACCTCATCAAGCTGGGTCACGCCGTCACCGTGTTCGAAGCACTGCATATGCCGGGAGGCGTCCTGGGGTATGGCATCCCCGAGTTCCGCCTGCCAAAGGAGATCGTCTATCAAGAGGTTGCCTACCTGGCCAAGCTCGGCGTCGATTTCCAGTACAACACGGTCATCGGCAAGTCCATCACGGTCGACGAAGTGCGCAAGGACTACGACGCCATTTTCATCGGGAGTGGCGCCGGCCTTCCCAATTTCCTGCACATCCCAGGCGAGAGCCTGCTTGGCGTGTATTCCGCCAACGAGTACCTGACGCGCGCCAACCTCATGCACGCCTACGACGAGAACTCTGACACTCCCATCCTGCGTGGTAAGTCCGTGGCGGTCCTGGGCGGCGGCAATGTCGCCATGGACTCGGCCAGGACAGCACTGCGGCTGGGAGCTCTCAAGGTCATGGTCATCTATCGACGCTCGGAGGAGGAGATGCCCGCCCGCAAAGAAGAATATCATCATGCGATCCAGGAGGGAGTCGAGTTCCATTTTCTCCAGAACCCCGTGGAGATCCTCGGCAACCGTGAGGGATGGGTCACCGGCCTGACTGTGCAGAAGATGCAACTCGGGGAACCGGACGCATCCGGTCGCAGGCGTCCCTTGCCCATAGCCGGCCAGACCAGCAATGTCCCTGCGGACGTCATCGTCGTGGGTATCGGCAACAACCCCAACCCGCTTATCCCCGCCGCCCTCCCGGGTCTGCAGATGAACAGGCACGGGGGCATCATCACCGACGAAGACACCATGGAGACGTCGGTCCCGGGAGTCTTCGCTGGTGGCGACATCGTGCTGGGTGCTGCGACAGTCATCCTGGCCATGGGTCAGGGCCGCAAGGCCGCACGTGCCATCCACGCCTGGCTCACAGGAACCACCGAGAAGGCCAAGGACTAGACCAGACTTACGGATGGACAAACTGCGACGATTCATGAAGGAGAACTGGTGGAGATACCTGATGAACCTCGTTCTCGCCGGCGGTGTCTACTGGTCCTCGACCTGGTACGTCATGACCAACCACGCCACCGCCAACGTCCGCACCCTCCAGACTGCCTTCGATCGTTGGGTCCCGGTCATCCCACAGTTCATTATCCCGTACAACTGGCTGGAACCCGTCCTCTACTTCTGTCTCCTGTTCTTCTTCGTTGTTCATCCGAAGATCTTTACAGCATTCGGCGTCGCCTTCATCGCCATCCAGGCCATCAGCAACAGCGTCTACATCGTGTTCCAGACGTACGTACCCCGTCCCACCAACCTGGTCGCTGGTAGCAGCAGATACGTCGACGCTCTGCTGGCGAAGTATGCCAGTGACAACCCCTACAACTGCTTCCCATCATTGCACTGCGGCCTGTCTGCTCTTGCCGCAAGCTTCTGGTAGGTCAAGAGGCGCTACCGTCCCGTCGCCTGGCTGATGACGGCTTTTTCCGTGGTCACGGTCATCGCCACCCAGGTCCTCAAGCAGCATGTTATCGCGGACGCAGTCGGCAGTCTGCTGGCGGTCGCGCTGTATCTCGTCGCGTACCACATCTTCAACCTGAAGACGGAAGCTTGAACCTCAGGTTTCCTTTGGCAATACGGTCCGGCGATGAACACGTCGTCGGGCCGTCAGTCTGCTCTGCAGGCTAGTTCCTCGCCAGCTCCAGCGGTGTTCTGAGAACCGTGTCGCCTGGCAGCCTCCTCCGGTCAAGCGATCTATGATAGCTCCACTTGCATTCCTGCGTGTCTCGCAGACAATGAATGAAGAGGTTGTTCTCCAGGAGGCGCCACATGGCAGACGAAGCATTGTTCGACAGTAGGGCTGACACTTACGATACCTGGTACATGACACCCCTGGGCGCCTATGAAGATGAGCTCGAAAGCGCTCTGATCTTCAAGCATGTGGGTGTCGTGCGGGGCAAGACCGTCCTGGACGTGGGATGTGGCACCGGACTGTACAGTATCCGGTTGTCCGAAGGCGGCGCCGACGTCACTGCCGTAGACATCTCCTCGAAGATGATCGAGGTAGCTCGCCGCAAGGCCCAGGACCGCGGCCAGTACATCTGGTATGATCAGGCCGACATGGCGAAGCTCCCCTACGAAAACAGGACCTTCGACATGGTCGTGTCGATTACCGCGCTCGAGTTTGCCACGGACCCGCTGCTGGCCCTCATGGAAATGGCCCGGGTACTACGACCGGGTGGCAAGCTGGTCGTCGGCGTCCTCAACAACGATTCTCCATGGGCCAACGCTCGCCGTGAACACGCCAAGCGCGAGGAGTCCATCTACGGGGCAGCGCATTTCTTCTCGTCGTCCGACCTGCGCTTGCTGTTCCACCGCACGGGCACTTTTGGCGCCCTGACGATGGAAAGCTGCATCCACACACTTCCTGACGAGGACACATTCCAGGACAGCACCGCCTCGAGGCAAGAGTCCTTCGGCCGTATGTTCAGGCCGCTGACCGGTGCGTTCCTGGTCGGCACGGCGCGCAAGCGCTAAGGTCCCGGACAGAAGCCGATGCTTGTTCGTGAATGCATGACGTACGACCTCGTGACGATCGAGCCCGAAGCACGGTTGTCCGACGCTCTCAACATGATGCGCGCGCGCAACGTCCACCGTCTTCCTGTCGTCGAAGACAACCTCTTGATCGGCATCGTCTCCGAGAAGGACCTGCTGTATGCGCTGCCCTCCGTGGACCGACCCATCAGCTGGGTGGAAGCCAGCGCCCAAGCCGCTGCCCTGCCTGTACGCCAAGTCATGCAGCAGGACGTTGTCACAGTCTGCCCTGACTGTCCCATCGAGATGGCTGCTGCGACCATGGCTGACCACAACGTCGACGCATTGCCCGTCGTGAGCTCTCCGGAGTCGCATGCGCTTGTCGGGATCATCACCGAAACGGACATCTTCAAGTTGTTCGTCGAAATGCTCGGTTCACGCGCACCGGGTGTCCGCGCATCTCTTGAGATAGACAACCGCAAGGGGGCTCTCGCCTCGCTGTTCAACCGCATCGTCGAAGCGGGCGGGCTCGTCACGACCGTGTCGTCGTTCCCTGCAGCATCGCCCAAGCGCATCCGCATCATCCTCAAGGTGGCAGATGTGGACCAGGACACGATGCGCAGTCTCCTCAAGCTCGAGGAGACAGTGATCGACCTGCGCGAAATCCAGGGAGCTCGCTAGACCAGCTCTTCATCGCAGTACGGCGGAAAGGCCGGCAGGTTCCGCTCGTCGCCTTTGGCCTGTCACACCAGCTGGATCGCTTTCGAGATCGTCAGCCCCCCTCGGTCACCAGGTCCGTCCCAGGTATTGAACCCATAATCGTCTCTTATGGGTTTTGTCATTTTCACAACTGATTGCGTTTTCAAAACTGAAGTCTTAGGATTTATGCGGGTCCGTTCAGGATCAATTGATAAAGTCTGGAGGAATTTCTCCCTCCAGACAAATAGAATGTTCTCTTAGACCAAGTTCCTTAAACTTTTCCATTTGCATGCTGCTTAGCCCAATGTCCTTTGTACTAATCAATGTCCTTTGTACTAATCAATGTCCTTTGTACTAATCAATGTCCTTTGTACTAATATAAGAAGTGGTACAACTATTGAGGGCAGGTCATGGCGGTGCACTAAACTTCTTCACGAAAGAAAAGGACTAAACCACGAAGGTCCGTGAGAACCTGCGTATCAGCTACTAATGCTTGGCGAAGAAGTAATCAGCATCATTCTTTGCCAGCTCGCTAGTCTCTGGGTCCGTAGTCACGTTGGCTAACGCCTGCAAAGTCCTGGCGGTAGCTAGCTCATCGCCTTTGTGTGCCTTAAGCGCGTTGGCTCGCCTCACTTCAGCCGGTTCGTCCTTGTGCCAGTTCATTTCCACATTATGCTGGTACCACTTTTCACTTTCAGGCGTTTTGCCGAGTTTCCCTTTATCTTTGGTGTAGTAGGAGGTACCTTTTACCACGGTGCCGTCTTTGCGTACATAAGCTTTACGGGTTACTTTGATTTGAGCCATTTCTTTCTATCCTCCTTTGCTGATAACGAATGACTTAGTAAATTCTTACCAAGTGCTTATCCCATCGGGGCTTGTTCGTTTTTCGATCTCCTGGGCGTAGACAGGCATGCTTTCGCGAACAACTCCGGAAAATGACGCTGTGGGGCTTATTGCCGTTCTCTTAGAACCATCCGCAGAAGCGCCCAATTGCCAGAATAAACCGGGAAGCAGGCTGCCGCCGACAATCCAGCCTGCACCTGCTATTAGCATGAAGATCTCGATGAGGTAATTGCGCGAAAAAGTCACGATGACGATGCCAAATGGGATAGCAATTATTCCGGCTATTATACCGTTAATCAGAGGCAATCCGAATGCCAGCATTGGGCTATTCCCTCTCGCACAACCATCGCCTCCTTTCTGAGGGCTAGATTTGTTCCTCTTCTACTAATAGCTTAATCCATTTTTCTTGCAACAGGCTTTTTGCTCCTCTGTAACTTGCAATCCTTTTCAGCAGGTTAATTTTCCTCTATATATTGGACTCTGAACCTCGAAGAGTTTTCCACAGTTTTGAGAGAATTTCGAAGCAATGTACAACCATACTTTCATTGCAGATTTTCCTGAGGTTTTTGTGAAGAATAAATAGGGGGGTACATGCAACAATACTCCCTTTTCATTATAAGCCTTTGTAATGCAGTCATAATTGCAAAAGTATATTAAGATAAACAAATCCTCCACTTCCCATCACAGATTGTTGTAACCTGAACGTCTTTTGCAATGAAAGAAAGATTAATAAGCTCTGACCCAAAAGAAAGCTCTGGTTCTATCTTGACCTCTTTCGTTATATCTGTCACTTCAACTTCAAATGGAGGGACAACCGTCTCAGGGTCATAATCTGTTAGACAGTTGCTATTCTTTCCTATATTTCCTCTTGAATCAAATTTGAAAACAGCCAGTCCTATCGCAATGTAGCCTTTATCTAATGTCTCCTGAACTAATTGAAGGCCCTCGTCCCTACCAATGAGTTTTGCCCAGTCAGCGTTTCCTTTGGAATCAGATCTGTCTCCTGGCACAACCCTGATATAATGACCTGTGTGCTGGCAACAGCCGGCCAGCAATGATGGAGCGTGTTGGATGAGAAGACTCATGACAATCATGGCCTTCACAGGAGGCCTGCTGGGACTAGGCAACTACGTCTGGGACGGATGGACCATGGCATCCGGCGGGCGTAACCTCTATGTTCCCAGCAATATCGTGTCGGTGCTGCTGCTGGTTATCGCCGGTTCCGTGGCTGCGACCATGCTGCTGCGCGACCACGGCCGAATGATTGAAGAAGAACGCAAGGAGTACCGGGCAACACTTGCCCTTTCCATAGCCACACTGGCTATCCTGAGCTCCTGGATTCTGTTCCGCGCCGTCAGAGCCGCCTGACGCTTATTCGATCGTGTTTCTAAGGGTACCGATACCCTCGATCCGGCACTCGACGACATCACCGGGTTTGAGCCACCTGAACGGACGGAAGCCCATGCCGACACCCGCCGGCGTCCCTGTGCTGATGATGTCGCCCGGCATCAGGGTCAGACCTCTGCTGAAATCACTAACAATCTCCGTGATGCCAAAGATGAGGTCCGACGTGACAGCCTTCTGGCGCGACTCACCGTTGACGCTGCACCCGATGTCCAGAGCCGGCGGATACGCGATCTCGTCCGCGGTGACAATGACGGGGCCCATTGCGCACGTACCGTCCAGGCTCTTTCCCTTGAACCACTGGTCATGACTTTTCTGAAGGTCCCGCGCCGTGATGTCGTTAAGGATGGAGTAGCCGAAGATGTACTCGTGTACACTCCCAGGGTCGATGTCGTGGCCCGCCCTTCCGATGATGACGGCAAGCTCGGCCTCGTAGTCCAGCATACTCGTGACACCCGTGTGGACGGGAACGGACTCGGTTGAGCCGCGTACACGGTCGACCATCTTGGAGAAGTAGACAGGAGCAGCCGGAATGCCTGATGTGAGACCCCCAAGCGCGACAGCTTCAGCAACGTGGTCTCGATAGTTCTTGCCCAGGCAGATGATGTTGCGTCGTGGATGTGGGATGGGAGCGACGAGTCCGACATCTACCACGGGCAAGCCCGTGTCCGGTGAGACCGACACCGCCTGCAGTCGGGGACCCAGGTCCTTCCACTGTTCGATGAGCTCGATCATCGTCGCGGGGGCATCGATACCCAGCAGTTGATTGAGCGGCACGATCCTGGTGTGGTCCTGTGTAACGAGTCCCACCTGCTCACGACCCAGGTATGAGAATGTTGCTAATTGCATGAGGACCTCCTCCTGTCAGAAAGACTCCACGAGTTCGGCAATCTTGGCCGCCGCCTTCAACCCATGTCCGGTAAACGCTGTCACGATCGTCTCGTCCGGCGCTGCGATGCGGGCATACCTGCGCGCGCCCGCGATCACCGCGGCGGACGTCGGCTCGATAAACCAGCCTCCTCGGCAGCAATCCCGAAGACTTCCGACGATCTCCTGTTCAGAAACGGTCACGAACAATCCCTCGGTGGCACGCACCGCCGCCAGCACTTGCGAACCACGTGCCGGGGTCGCAATGGCGATGCCCTCAGCAGCCGTATGGCTCGCATGGATCTCGATGGGTTCATCCAGGCCGTCCGCGAACGCGCCTGCAAGAGGCGCACATGCCGCAGCCTGTACCGCGATGATGCGCGGCACGTGACTCACGATTCCCGCGCGCGCCAGCTCCGTGAACCCCAGGTACGCGCCCAGCAGCAGGGTCCCGTTGCCTGCGGGCAGGACCAGGGTATCGGGGGCTGTCCAGCCGAGCTGTTCGGCGACCTCATACGCAAACGTCTTGGTCCCCTGCAGAAACCACGGGCTGTACACGTGGCTGGCGTACACACACGTCGCAGCCGCCTCGAGCGCCGCACGCGCCGTGTCTTCACGCGTTCCGGGGACGCGGTGCAGCGTCGCCCCATACGCCTGGATCTGCGCCGTCTTGGCGGGGGGAGTATCCTCGGGTACGTAGATGTCGCAGGCGATGCCCGCGCGAGCAGCATAAGCGGCCACCGCGCACCCTGCGTTCCCTGAGGAGTCCTCGACGACCTGCTCGACCCCCAGCTCGCGCAGGTGAGTCATAAGCACTGCCGCGCCCCGGTCCTTGTAGGAACCGGTGGGGAACAGCTGTTCCTGCTTGACGAGAAGCTGCCGGCCGTCGAAAGTCACCGGAAGGAGGGGCGTCCAGCCCTCTCCCATCGTCACGACGTCATCACCGACTGGCAGTGCCTCGCGATAACGCCACTGATCATGCGGTCGGCCGGCCGTCATGCCGGGCCGGAAGGACGGCTCGAACCACAGGTCCAGCATTCCTCCACACTCACAGCGCAGGCATCTCCTATCATCGTCGTAGTCCCGGCCGCACCGGGCACAGCATAGGACATACCTCATCGTTCCTCCGGAAGCACGTCGAAATCGGTACCGGCATCCCCGGCCAGGACATCTGCCATGGCGATGCAAAATCGTGCGGAAAAGGTCTCCAGCGCCGCCTGCGAGGCAGCGACACCGGCAGTACCCAGCTCCCGCTGCAGCACTGCGCTCATCGTCGCATAGAGATGCGCTGTGTGGTAACTCCACGGAAGAATCCGCTTCTCCTGAGCCCGCTGTGCCTCTTCGTGGACCAGGGTCCCCTCGAACGCTCCGTGGTAGACGAGCTGACACATCCAGCTTCCGTTCGTCCTGGTCCCCTTCACGTCGATGACCAGGTCGGGGTTGAACCCACGCACAACAGCCTTGTCGATCTCCTGGCAGTAGTACTTGCCGTAGTCAGTGAGTCCTTCCTGCTGCCACGTCGTGGCCCAGCAGCAGCGGCGCACCTGAGCCCGGAGGTCTCCTCCCCACGGCAGACCGGTCTGCTGTATCTCGCCGGCAGGGACCTCCCACTCGCGATACGACAGATAGCTCGCCATGGAAAGGGGTTGTCCATCCTGTTGTGCCCGCAACGCCATGCGATGGCCGCGCTGTTCGCCATACAGTCGAACGGCCGCGCGTATGACAGGCGCAGCCTCCTCCTCGCCAATACGCACGATCGCCTCCCGGGCGATCCATGCGAACAGCAGCGCATGGTGTTCGGCAGTAAAGGCTTCTCTGGTCTTCACGTCGCGCACTCGTACCTCCTGGAGTCCTCCGGAAATGGGCTCCTGCCTCTGAAGTGTATCGGGACAACCCCTTCAGGCAAGCCCGGACATGCATGTTTTCGCGTCTATTCTGCTATCATGTCTGCATGAGAAAACAGGCCTCGTTCATCGCGAACCGCGCCCATCAGTGGCTAGAGAACCCATGGCCGTTTGCGGTGCTTGTCGGTACAGCGCTGATCTATGTCGCCTTCCTTGCTTCGGGTCTCGCGGAGGAGATACTCGACAATGAGAGCATCGTCCGCGTAGACGGCTGGCTCGTGCACTGGTTGGCCGCGCACCGTACGCCGTTCGGCATAGGCTTCTTCGAAACAGTCTCGTTTGTGGGCAACTGGGAGGTGGCAACCCTGATGGTGGTTGCCGCAGTCATCTTCCTGTGGAACCGCAGACAACGGGCAGCCCTGACACTGGCGTTGGCCTGTGCCGGATCAGAACTGGTCGTCTACTTTGGCAAGGCTGGTTTTGGACGTCCACGTCCCCCGGCGATTCTCTCTGTCGTGACAGAGTTGGATGGCAGCTTCCCTTCAGGCCACGCGAACATCTCGGTAGCTCTCTACGCGCTGGGCTTCTACCTGCTGTTCCGTTCTGCGCGGTCACCGAGGCTCAAGAGACTGTGGCTGGCCCTGGCATTTCTCTTCCCTCTGTTAATCGGGTTCAGTCGCCTGTACCTCGGCGCGCACTACCTGTCGGACGTCCTCGCGGGATGGGGTATCGGGCTGTGGTGGTCCATTCTCGTCTTGGGCGTGCCCGGCTTTGTCCGTCGGCGGAGAGCCACGAAACGTCAGGCGGCAGACTTCACGTCGCGCCCAAACACCGCGAAGTAGATTGTGCCGGCAGCCCCGAAGGCGGCGGCAGTGAAGAAGTTGACACCCGGTCCCTTGTTCCACAACCACGCGGCACCAAACGCGGCGACCGAGACGATGATGTCGCGCAGGAGATAGTACGTGCCAAACGTCGACGCCTTGGCATTCTCCGGAGCAAGGTCCATGATCAGCGCCTTCCGCGTCGGTTCACCGTATTCCTTGAGCCCACGCAGCACAAAGGCGCCGCAAAGAGCAGGGAACGACCGGCTGAAGTACAGCACAACCGGGAATGCCGTAAAGAAGACGAAGGTCGTCAGTACAAATGGTTTCTTGCTGTTGCGGTCTGCCAGGATTGCGATGGGGATATAGACAAGCATCGCCGTCACCATCTCAATCGTGGTCAGGACGCCGAATTGCAGGGGCGTAATGCCGTTCCGGTCAACGGCCCAGAGGACGACGAACGCATAGGGAATCTGTTCGGCAAACCGGATGAGGATGTCCGAAATAAGCAGGTTGCGCAGGTCGGGCGTAATGAAGCGGATGGAATCCCTGAGGTGAACAGCACGGTCCTTCTTGCCTGCGTCCGGGTCTTCCTTGATGAAGAAGACCTCCAGCACGATGGCCACGGCCCCCAGCAAGAGGGCAACCCCGAACGAGATCTGGACACCCTTGATGCGTCCGAACACCTGGATGAGCGCGCCACCCACGAGTGGCCCCAGAGCCATGGGGATGCGCCGTGTCAGCGAGTGGAGGCTGACGCCCATTGTGCGCTTATCCTTTGGGACGGCCTTGCTCACCAGCGACATAATCGCAGGCAGGGAGATCGCCGTCCAGGAGATGAAGAAGACGGCGCCGATGAGAACCGCCCACCACGTGGGGACGAGAATGACAATCACATATCCCGCCATCGCGACGAGGTTGAACACGATGAGCGCCTTCTTGTAGCCCAGGAGATCGCTGAGGTATCCGCCGGGAAAGCTGTACAGTGCCGACAGCAGGTTGTCCATACCGTTCAGCGAGCCGACCGCCCACGTCGTGCCGCCGACGGCCATGAGATAGAGCGGCAGGAACCGCTCGGCCATCTTCTCGCCCATGCCCACCAGGACAACCATGGCAAGCAGGGCGATCATGCTGGAGTTCAGCGCAAAGAAGCTGCGGATGGTACCAGCAATGCGATGGCGCGGCACGCTGTCCTGATTCATTTCGTGGACAGGAGTCGTGCCGCGCCGTTCAGGTGCTCTTCCCCGCTACTTAAGGCCGTACGAACGCGGCGTGTCCGGCGTACGACGCCTGGTTGCCCAGCTCCTCCTCGATGCGCATGAGCTGATTGTACTTCTCGACACGTTCACCACGGCAGGGCGCGCCCGTCTTCAGGTGCCCGGTGCCCATGCCGACGGTGAGGTCGGCAATAAAGCTGTCGACCGTCTCGCCACTGCGGTGGGAGACCATAGCACCCCATCCGGCCTTGCGCGCCATCGTGATGGCCGCAATAGTCTCGGTCAGGGTACCAATCTGGTTCAGCTTGATGAGCACGGCGTTGGCCGCGTTCTCGTCGATGCCGCGCTGGATGCGTTCGACATTCGTGACAAACAGGTCGTCGCCGACGAGCTCGATCTTCTGCCCGATGGTCCGGTTCAGCAGCTTCCAGCCGTCCCAGTCGTCTTCGGCCAAGCCGTCCTCGAGGACGACAAGGGGATACTTCTCCACCCAGTCGGCATACATGGCGACCATTTCGGCGGAGGTCGCTTTGCGCCCCTCCGTGCGCAGGTTGTACAAGCCGTCTTCATAGAAGCCGCTGGAGGCTGGGTCGAGGGCAATGGCGATCTGCTCGCCCGGCTTGTACCCAGCTTTCTCGATGGCTTGGACGATCAGCTCAATGGCGTCGACGTTGCGCTTGAGCGCCGGCGCGAATCCACCCTCGTCACCGACGCCGGTGGTGTAGCCGGCAGTCTTGAGAACGCTCTGGAGCGTATGATACGTTTCGCTTGCCCAGCGCACAGCTTCCCGGAACGTGGGTGCGCCCACTGGGGCAATCATGAATTCCTGCAAGTCGGTTCCCTGCCAGTTGGCGTGGACGCCACCGTTCATGATGTTGAACATGGGGACGGGCAGTGTTGTCGCCGTGACGCCGCCGATGTACCGGTATAACGGAAGGTCGCAGGCCTGTGCTGCAACCCGTGCGGTTGCCAGGCTGACGCCCAGAATGGCGTTGGCGCCCAGTTTCGTCTTGTGCGGCGTGCCGTCCAGCTCGATCATTGCATGATCGATACTCGCCTGGTTAGTGGCATCTTTGCCCATGACAGCAGACGCAATCTCATTGTTCACATGCTCTACGGCCTTCAGGACACCTTTTCCGCCATAGCGGGCCTTGTCGCCGTCACGCAGTTCCAGTGCTTCATGAATCCCTGTCGACGCTCCAGATGGAACGCCCGCCCGTGCCATGATGCCGGATGCGAGGGTGACTTCCACTTCGACCGTCGGATTGCCGCGTGAATCAAGGATCTCTCGTGCATGGACACTCTTGATAGCTGTTGTCATTGTTGTTCCTCCTGGTACAGGATTGTGGACGCCACAGTATTGTTCAGCCAATCAGTGTTTCCAGTGTGAGTGATGTGTGAGTTTACGTGTTCTCGCGGGCGACCTTGAGCCGGAAGAACGCGTACAAGGCGTCATAGACGGCGAATTGAGCCTCCAGGTTGTCGGTGTCGTCCGGATACATCAGCGAGAATCCCTGCGCCAGCGCTTCGAGCCCCTTGGCGTATGGGTTCGTGTCCAGCTGATCCGTGTCCGCGGCGTTGACGACTTCGGCAAGCTGCAACAGCGCCTTATCCGTGAGATGATACTTCTCCATGATGGAGACAAAGCTGCAGTGACCGTCTTGATGACCCAGCTCGGCGCCTTCAATGTCGAACGGTGTCGCAACCTCGTCCTTGGCGAACTGATCCACGATGTCGGTCGCTACAAACACGAACTCCGCGTTATTGTCGACGAACCGGCTGATCAGCCATGGACACGCGACCCTGTCCACATGCACGTGTGCGCGCGTTACCCACTTCATATGAGCCTCCCGGATGACGAACTTCCTTCAGATATTACAGTTTGCCCAGAACGGTCAGTCGGTCAACTGGTCGGCTCGTTGTCTTCCATCGGTGCGCAGGCCCTCGCTTGCCACCAGCGCGATCGACGCTGCTGTCAGGACTAGTGCCACCGCCATCGACCACGTGAACGGACTGCGGAAGATGACCAGCGACAGCAGGGCTCCGGCCAGAGGACCCACGGCAAAGAAAGCTCCCGTGCGGGCCGCGCCCATGACCTTGAGCGAAAGGATGAACAGCACAAGGGAAACCCCATACGAGATGCAGCCGACGCCAAGGCCGGCCAGAAGGTTAGTCGGGGCAGGCAGGCCGCCTCTGGTCGCCCACGAGAGTCCCAGAGAGAAGAGCCCCGCCGCCAGTCCCTTGATACTGACCAAAATAAGCGGATCACAGCGGGACAGCCGAGCGGACACGTTGTTGTCGACGCCCCACCCAATGGCAGCACCCATGATCAGCAGCGGTCCGATCATGCTGGACCTCCCGCCCGTGGTGACCCCGGTGAGCAGGACACCGGTCATCGTCATCAGCGCGACCGCGCCCCATACCGCCCCCGAAACACGTTCCTTGAAGAACATCCATGCGATAAGCGCCGTGGTCACGCCCTCGAGGTTCAGGAGAAGCGATGCCGTGAACCCCGACGCCGCGCGCACGCCGAACATCAGGAGCACCGGCGCCATAATCCCGCCGATGGTGATCATCGCAATCACGTACGGCATGTCGGAGCGCCGGAGTGGTTCGCTCTGCAGTCCACGCGTCACCCCGAGCAGACGACCGACAGACACGGCCGCGAATGCACCAAGATAGAGGACACCCGCGAGTGCGATCGGATCCATGCCGGCGACGATGAGCTTTGACAATGGGGCACTGAGCCCGAACAGGACTCCTGCTCCCAGCGCCAGCGGGATACCACGGCGGACGTTCACCGCTCCACCGTCTCCCACACTAGTGAACACCACTCGTCGTCGCGCCCCACGACGAGGATGGCTGCCGCCGTCAGTCCGAGCGCAGCAACGACGACCCAGGTAACAGGCGTTCTAAACACCACGAGCGACAGCAGGGCGCCAGCTAGGGGCCCGACGCCTGCGAAAGCGGCTGTTCGTGCCGCGCCCATGGTCCGCAGGGACATGAAGTAGAGCAGCAGGCCTGCTCCGTTGCACACGGATCCCAACAGCATTCCCAACAGGAGATCGCGCACCGGGGGCAGGCCACCCACGCGGAAAGCAGCCACCAGCGTGAGTGTCAATGCCGCAGGCAGGCACTCCAAGAGCGTGACCATCAGCGGATCACGCGACGAGAGCGTCGTCACGACATTTGTCTCGATCCCCCATGCGACACAGGAGCCGAGAATGAGCATTGCTCCCACGACAGGCGCTGACCCTGCACTTCCCGTACCGGTGACAAGAATGCCGGTGACCGTCATGCACAGGACAGCAAGCCAGATCGATGGAGAGACGCGCTCGCCAAAGAATGCCAGTGCAATGAGCGCCGTTGCGACAGCCTCCATGTTGAGCATGAGCGAAGCAGCAAATCCACTGGAAATACGGATCCCAT
Organism: Candidatus Cryosericum septentrionale; assembly: GCF_003570995.1. GTDB lineage: Bacteria > Caldisericota > Caldisericia > Cryosericales > Cryosericaceae > Cryosericum > Cryosericum septentrionale. The sequence continues at coordinate 23,530 of NZ_QXIY01000035.1, read as the reverse complement.
ACATGAGGAGGACAGGTGCCGCGATCGTCCCGGTCAGCACTGCTACCGCGAGACGTGGAACATCCCGGCGCGTGACGGGCACATATTGCCCTCGTCTGCCAAATCCCAGCAGCAGCGCCAGTGCAGCGATGAACGTCGGACCGGTAAACAGCGCTCCTGCGAGGGCTACGGGGTCCATCCGGGAGACCAGCAGCTTTGAAAGAGGAGCTCTTGCTCCCAGCAGCGTACCGGCGCACAATGCCAGAGGAATTCCACGCCGTACGTCAGGTTGTCGCATCATGTCCAGTTCTCCACCAAAGACACCGGGATTTTGGAGGAGAGCCGGTGCCTTTTGTCCAGTATATGCAAAAAGGGCCACAGCGCGCGCTGTGGCCCGCCTGCACACTCCGGGGTTGGTGTTATGGCGTCGTCTTCAGGGCGTCCAGTTTTGCCAGGACATCCTCGAGCGCCTTGAGTTCCTTTCCAGCATTCGCGAAGTCACCCGTCGCCGTGTACTGCTTGTAGCGGGTCATCGTGGCGACTGCCTCTGCGATGAGCGCTTTCTGTTCAGCAGTCACCATCCCGGGCGTGACATTCCCACCCGTCGTCCCCGTCCCTGGTGGTACGACCGGACCAGGTGTTACAACCGACCCAGGTTCGGTGGTCGCAGGGCCTACCCCGCCAATGTCCACCGGAGTTCCCAGGAGACTGCTCAGAGCCTGGTCCAGATTATCCCCCCATACCAGCTTGTCTTTGGTGGCCGCGACGATCTTCTTGATCTGCGGCATCTTGGAACTACTGGACTGCAGGTAGATGGGCTCAATATACAGCAGCGAACCGTCGACCGGCAGGATGAGCATGTTGCCCCGCAGGACCTGCGAACCCTGCTGGTTCCAGAGTGTCAACGTCTTGGAGATCTCCGTATCCTGATCGATGCGGGCTTCGACCTGGAATGGACCGTACACAACACGGTCCTTGCTGAACTTGATGACAGACACACGGTCGGGGCTGCCAATATCGGAACTGATTGCCATCAGCGCCACGAGGTTGTCCTTGCCGACGGGTGTGAACGGCGTGACCAGCGAAAACACAGGCCCCGTCGACCCCGGCAGCCTGAAGAAGATATAATAGGGCTCGATAGGGGTATCTGTTCCCAGGTAGCGTTCCTTCCCCACCGCCCACTGGTCTTCCTGTCCATAGAACACACGGGGGTCCGTCATGTGGTACTTCGAGAATACGCGGCTCTGCAACGCGCCCAGCCCGGATGGATACCGGTAGTGCTCCTTGACGAACGATGGAGCGTCGTCGAGCGACTTGAACAGCCCTGGGTAAACGCGGTCGATGGTAGCCGCAATGGGATCGGCTTTGTCGATGAGGTAGAAGATCGTCGTCCCGTCAAATGCGTTCACGGTGTACATGAAACTGTTGCGGATGTAGTTGACGACCTTGCCGTTCAACTCTGTGCCGGCATCGTAGTACTCGCTGTAGGGAAAGTACTGCGACGTCGTATACCCCTGGCCGAACCAGAAGAGCTTGCCCTCGGGGTCCACGACGATGTAGGGGTCACTGTCCACCTCGAGGAATGGCGCGATGTGCTTGATGCGTTCCTGGAGATTGCGGTAGACCATGATACGTGATTCGCTGCTGATCTGTCCCGATATCAGGATGTTGACATTCTGGTTGACGAAGGAGAAGGCGAGCCGGTTGATCAGCGACAAGCGGATGCCGCCGTTGCCCGTGTACTGGTACTGCTTGTTGGCATCGCCCTGCGGATAGTCAAATTCCGACGAGTTGCCCTTGACGATGGCAAACCCGCTCGTGCCTTCACCATAGTAGATGCGTGGCTCAGAAATATCGACAAACCCACCGCTGCTGACGGGGGGAATGTCCTTCACCGCATACACGGGCGCGCCTTCGGACGAGAAGTCGCTAACGCCATTTGCGACCACGCCGAACCCATGGGTGTAGACCAGGCGATCATTGACGAAACTGCGCGACGTGTCTGGCAACAGTGACTGGTCCAGTTCGCGCGCGGCGATCATGACCTCCTGCGACGTCCCGTTCAATGTGTAGCGGTCGATGTCAATGTCGTTGAACTTGTAGTAGCTGCGGATGGACTGCAGCTGCTCGTTGGTGTCGGCCAGCGCGCGCCAGTCCCACAGCCGCACGTTCTGAAGCACGTCCTTGTTGGCGATGACGGCACCTGTGGTCAAGGTCGTCTGCGTGCCGGGATCGGGGATCACGTTGACGGCCGACAGGCCGAAAGCGGTGTTGGTCGCCGCGATGTTGTTGGCCAGATAGGGCGTTTCGCGCGAGAGTTCGTTGGGCTTGACGACAAAGCGCTGATAGAGCGCTGGAATGCCGGACACAAGCAGAATATACGCGATGAGCGTGATGGCGCCCACCCAGCCGAGGAATCTCGGGTTTGCCAACCGTGGTTTGAACGAAGCCAGCAGGAATACGATACCACACAGCAGGACACCCACGGCCGTCACCTTGATGAGCGGGATGCGGACGACCTGATCTGCGTTGCTCACGCCGAACACGACGCCGTTGCTCTGGAACAGGAGTCCATACATCGAGATCCAGACTCCCACAGCCGCGATCAGCAGCAGGATGCCTGCAAAGAAGCTCAGGCGGTTACGCAGCCCACGGCGCAGTGCGGCGTCGCCCGGCACGGAACTCGCCATGAGGAAACTCGCGCCGATCACCGCCATACCACCTACGGCGATACCCGCAAGAATGCCCAGGAGCCCTCGCACGACAGGGTAGGTGAAGAAGTAAAAGCTGATGCTATGCCCGAAGATGGGGTCGGTGTACGCCGTCGAGGCCACCTGGCGTACCGCCGCCAGGAGCTGAAGACTGAGACCGCTTGCGCCCAGCCCGACGAAATTCGCAGCGACAAGAGCGATAACGATATGCGTCCATTTGAGGACCTGGGAGGTGTGGCGGGCGTCGTCCGCGTTCATCCCCGCAAACAGGCCGCGCGGAAGCCCGGTCACCGCCCACACCACGGCATAGGCCACGACGGCCCCCGCTAAATAGGCGGCGATTCTCGCCAGTGTCCTCGTCCAGAAGACCTGCCGGTAGCCGACCTCGGTGAAGAACAGGAAATCTGTGTAGATGCCTGCCAGCGCCGAGAACAGCAGCCCCGCGACTGCGACGAGCAGAAGCGCCACGCTGAGCCCCAGGGCCCAGCTGCCGAACTTGCTCCTGCGCACCCAGATGAAGATGGCGACAGCCACCAGCAGCAGTACGCCGAACGCCGATATCATTGCCGTCTGTCCAGTCATGATATGTCAACCTCCTGTTTCAAAGCAGAGCCACAACTCTGGAGCAAATCAACGTGCACGCAGCTGGAGCCGGTCAGGTTCCTGCCACCATTGGGAGAACACATGCATCACCCTCATGCCGTTGAGAGTGTGAGATACTCCTCATAACAGTTTATGCCGTTCACTGGCCGAGACAACGCAGACAGCGGACTCATGCGCATCGCGCCGCAGGGCCGGATATGAAAACGCCCCCATTCGCGGGGGCATCTTCATACCTGCAACCCATGGGAACCTCAGGGTTTGGGGTACGTGACGGTGATCGTCTGAGTCGAACCTTCCCATTGCACATCTGCACCCAGACTCTCGGCGACGAAGCGCAGAGGGAGCATCGTGCGACTATTCAGGATCTGAGGCACGACCTTTGAGTTTGTGCTGTCGACAGGCATCGATTTGCCATTCACCAATGCACTCGACTTCCCAATGATGAGCTTGAGTCTGGTCCCGTCAAGCAATATGGTCACCGTCTGGCTGGCAGCATCCCAGACGACGGTTCCACCAAGTGATTCGACGACTGCCCGGATCGGGACCAACGTGCGTCCCTCGACAATAACCGGCGGCGCATCCAGAACGATGCTGGAACTGCCGACTTTCATGGTCGGCAAGCCGACGCGAAGGACAAGAACCGTTCGGGCGTGTTCTGCGAGGACACGCACGGGAATGGAACGCGCCTTGCCCGCAAGTGCTTGCCTCCCCCCGTCTCCACCGAGTAACTGAAGCTCGTCGATGTCCAACTGCGTCGTTCCAGCCTCGAGCGCGCGGAACGTCAAAACAGCGATACTGCCGTTTCCGCTGATCGGCTGGGCGTCGCCCTTGAGTGTCAACGCGACGCGAACTTCGCCTGCGGTGCCGTGATTCTCGATGAACAACGTGTCGGTGCCCAGGAGGTCGCCCTTCGCGACACTCACGAACTGCAGCGCCTTGCCGTCATAGGTGACACGACACCCCGCTCCGTAGAGATTCTCCGCATCCCGTGCATCCAGCGGCACTTGCACCGTCGCTCCCATGAACGTCTCGAACGACACTCCGCCGACAACAACAGGGGGAGCAGTACGAATCACGACTTGGGCGTGGACGGTCGTGATACTCGCAGGGTCCAGCGCGCTGCGAACCTCAACATCCACGTCACCGACTGTCCCCGGCGTGAGGCCCACCGGGACCTGGACCGTCACCACCACCGTGCCTGTCGCTCCAGACAGCACCGTGACCCTCGCGGGACTGACCGAACTCGACCACCCGCTCCCGCCACGGACAATCGACTTCACCGTGAAGGTGTCTGTTCGAGCACTCCGATTGCGAAGACTCACCTGGAAGCGGGTCGTCGCTCCAGCGGAAACTGCGTGCTCCACAGTGTCCAGCCGGACGGTCACGGCGGTACCCTGCGGCGCCCCTGGCTGGCCATAGCTGAATTCGCGGATCACGTTATGGAAGCCGTCGGTCACATAGAGGGTGCCCTGCGCCGACCACGTCATCCTGCCCGGCAGATACCAGGACCTGGTCGTCGTCCAGGCGACCGATCCGTCCTGACGGAATGCGACGAAGCGCCCGTTCTCGGCGTCGCTTACCAGGATAAGACCGTCGGGCAGCAGCATTGCATCGTGAGGATAATACATCTGGCCGGCGCCACGACCGCCGCCCGCTGCTCCGAACACCCGGATGACGACCCCTGTGGAGCTGTAGCGAACCACCTGCTGAACTTCGGAAGACTCGCCCCAGAGGCACACGAGCAGGTCTCCGTTGGAAAGGACGGTCAGCCCGCCGGGCATACCGGCAGTTGCAAACCGGCCCAGTTCCGTGCCGTCGGCCGCCAGATGCACGACAGACCCGTCGCCCTGGTTGCAGGCCCACAGCGTCCCATCGCTTGCCGTCTCGAGATCGCCCGTGCCGTCAACCTTGCCGGCGGCAATGGTCCTGACATAGTTGCCGGCTTCATCATAGACAGCGATAAATCCTCCCCTGGCATCCTGCGCGGCGACGTAGACCAGTCCTGCACCGCTTGCGGCGACGGACTCCACCAGCTGCATCAAACGGGAGCCCGCGCTCATGACAGTGAACAGTTCGTTGCCGCTACGGTCCAGAACGTCCACGTATCCACGGTTCCACTCGATCGTCTGACCGTCGGCGGAGATGACGGGCGAGCTGCAGACTACCCACAGCTGACCCTTGCCGTCTACTGCAACGTCCTGAGGATTGTTGAGCCGTCCCCGGACGTCGATGGCATAGTCCTGCACAGCCACCACGCCACCACCAGGAGCGTACTCGACGAGCTTCGCGTGGTAGCCACTGCCGAAGGGATTGGTCGCGTCGCGGAAGAACCCGCTGTTCATGACGTAGACCATGCCGTCAGGCGCGACCGCGACACCGCCGGGACTGAGCACTTCGCCGTCCTGGATGTCGGTCATGTCGGCTGGGTACTGCCCAAGACTGCGCTCGTACTGGCCACCACTCGAGAAGACCTTGACGGCGGGGACCGGTAGTTGGCCCGTGCCGCGGTCCGCGACATAGATGTTGCCATGGGCGTCGACCGCGAGGTCGGCCGCACTCGTGATAAGGTTCTCCGCCTCTCCCGGGGCCGCAAAGACGCGCACGGCCTTCCTTCCACTCAACCGGTAGACGGCGCTGTCGCCACTGGAAACGACATAGGGGAAAAGACCCGCGGAGGTCATGCCGGCGGGACGGGAGATGCCTGTCACGGTTGTCACCCAGGTGCCTGTCGCCGTGAACTGCTCCAGGCGGTCGTTCAACTGGTCCGCGACCCAGATGCTGCCGTCCGGCGTCACCGCGATGCCGGCAGGGCCCTCGAACTGGCCGGCTCCCTTGCCTTCCTTGCCAAACTCCATCACGACCGAGCCGTCGTTGCCATACTTGACAACCTTGTTGCCAAAGAAGTCAGCGACATAGATGTTACCGGCACTGTCCACAGCAACATCGGCCGGGTACTGCAGCTGACCGCGCCCACTCCCCAACGACCCTATGACGCGCTTGTGGACAAGGTCAGCCGAGAGAACGTGGATGCGGCCGTACCCGGTGTCGCACACGACGACGTCCCCATTCGGCAGAACAGCCACGCCTTGCGATGGGAATGCCTGTGCCGATGGGTAATCCTTCTCGACGGTGTTGACACTCTCGATGGTCAGTGTCCCGACATAGTCAGAGGGCATCACGCCGATCGTGTCGACCTCGGTCAACGCGACAGCGCCCATCGCCGTTCCCGTGCCTGGCACCAGCAACGCTCCAAGAAGCGCAATCACGCACAGCAGGCCAATCGTTTTCTTCATTATCGTCTCCTAGGGGTAGACGTCACCATAGTGCTGGCGCAGGATCTGCAGGTCGGCGTCGTCGACGCGACCATCGCCGTTGAGGTCTGCCGTGTTGTCATACCGCGTGTCCCCGGCCTTCGAGCCGTAGGCACGGGCAAGAGCGACCATGTCACCGAGGTCCACGCGCTTGTTGCCGTCGATATCCCAGAGGTTACTCCCCGATCGCAACGTCATGGCCAGCGACTGGGCGATCGTTTCCACCGTCCGGCTGCCGTTCGTCGCCAGAGGCTTCCCAATCCACAGTTCCGTGGAACCGCTGTGCAGGACAGTAAATGTGACCGTACACACACTGCCGCGCCCCTGGACCTGGCCCGTCCCTGTCGCCCCTTGGACCGCGACGATGCCTGCTGAAGCGTCGACAGTGGAGACAAAGCTCGACGGGGCTGTTCCCCCCTGGTTCAGGAAGTCTCCTTTCTTCACCGACTTCACCGAAAGGTAGTAGGGTTCGAACTGCACGGCAGCCGCTATGCCTGCAATACTCGTCGTGGTATCGACGCTCAGGTTGACCGTCACGTCCCCGCCCTCACGTAAACTCCCGCCCATGATGTTCAGACTGAGCATCGGAACGCCTGCCATGCCTGTGACATGAATGGGCGCCGACTGATGCGCTGCCTCAGAGACCTGCAGGTTAGCCGGGTCGTTGTTACTCTCGAGGACCGACGTCCTCAGGAGATAGTCCCCGTCGGTGAGGAAGAGGTTGCCGTGAATATCCCGACCATTCCAGGTAAACCCGTGGTCACCCACGAGCAACAACGACCTCCGGTACACAGTCCCGAAAGTTGTCACGCCATCTATGCCCGTGACCGCAGCCACGACCTCCGATGCAAAGCTGGAACCCTGGGGTCCTTCACCTGCCTCGACGGCAGGTCGTACGCCACCGTAGCCGATGCTGAACCGGACGTCCATCGTGCCACCGGGCGCCGCCAGGGTTGCTGTGCTCGTCTGCATCCCGCTCAACTGTTCAGGGACCTCAACGCCAGCGCGCCAGAAGATGTAGGGCACGTGCAAGGTTCCACTGATCGACTGCAGGGTGATCATTCCCTCGTGTGGCCCGTCTTTGACGATGGCCGCGTTCACGGTCGTGGTCACGGCAACCTGCGCGGTCCCGCCGGGTGCGACGACGATAGATGACGGAGCAACGGTCACCTCCACGCCTGTCCGCGAGTCCATCGTCCAATCGAACGAAGGCGAGAAGGTCACACTATGATCCGAGAGACTGCGTACCGTGATCGCAGTCGCAACGCTGTCATCGCCGACAAGAATGGCGCCTGTCTGAAACGTCGTCGTTCCGTCGGACGTAGCTATTTCGGCCACGGCTGGGGCGTCGATGGCAGCCGGTACGTCGACCCGGCCGGCTCCCTGCAGTGTCCACGTGATGACCTCGTTGTTCTGCCAGTTGCGAAGAACATCGGAGGTGTTCATCAGCACCAGCTTGACCGTTGCTGGTGTCCAGTCGGGATGAGCCGCCTTGATCAGTGCGACGGCTCCGGCCACCCCCGGCGAAGCCGTCGACGTGCCGTCCAGCTTGGCATACTCGCCACCTGGAAGCGTCGAGTTCACGCTGACGCCGGGCGCGGACACCTCCGGCTTGAAGTGAAAGTCCTCGGTGGGGCCCATCGAGCTGAAGTCGGCAACCGTCCCCAAGTTGCGCCGTGTTCCAAACCGGACGACAAGCCCTCTCGTCGTCAGCATCTTCAGGTCCAATCCTGCGTCCTGCGTGATGCCGATGCAGGGTACATAGTCCTTGGTCTCGTCGCCGGCCGCTACCCTGAGCGTCATGCCAAGCACGCCGGGACTGTGATTGTAGATGATGACGCCGGCGGCTCCAACAGCCTGCGCATTGAGGACCTTGTCGCGGAAGTAGATCCCGCCGGTCCCGACAGGACCCCGCTCGACAAGCGCGACCTTGCCCTTGACGTTCACGCCAGCGAAATCCGCCTTCGAGCCGTACCCGGCATCCACGATGCTATAGGTGGAGCCTTCCTTGAACTCCGGGGCGATGTCGGCATAGCTACCCATGATGTTGTCCAGCCCCGTTCCGGTCGGCGTCACAACCTCCACTACTGGATAGGGGCCGTCGTTGGAGGCGGCTACCGCGATGGCGTTGAGCGCTGTCGCCGGCGAACCGAGGGGCCAGTTTGTCTCAGGGTTGCGCGGGCCGGAGTTGCCCGTCGCTGCCACGACCACGACACCCGCCTTGACGGCGTTGTTGATGGCCTCGTTCTCGGGCGTATCGGCGGTCCCCCCGGACGTGCCCAGGGACAGGTTGACCACGGTGCAGTGATCCCGCACGGAGCGGTCAAACGCAGCGATGATATTCCCATCAGCAGCTCCTCCCCCCTGGTCGCTGAAGACCTTGTAGGCATAGAGCTTTGCCTTTGGCGCGACACCCTGCACCTTGCCGTCTGCAGCGGCAATGCCTGCGACATGCGTACCGTGGCCCTGGATGTCCATGGGGTCGCCGTCGTTGTCGGCGAAGTCGTATCCTCCCACCACCTTTGCGTTGGGAAACTTCGCTCCGCCAAGGTCCGGATGCGTGTAGTCGATACCGGTGTCGATAATGCCGATGGCCGTGCCGGTTCCATCGAGTTTCTTTCCCCCCACCGATGTACGGTCCCACAACGCCTGATCCACTCCCATGGCGGCATTTGCGTCATCGTCCAGCACCTGCGCCTGCTGGGATTCGTAGACAAACGAGACATGGCTCGTCCCCGCAACCGCTGCGAGGTCGCTCCCCGCAAGGCTCAGTGCGAGACCGTTGAATGTCACGCTCAGCCGCTGTGTGACCGTATACTTGACACCCTGCGCCGTGAGCGACGACAGAAACGCATTCTGTTCCTGCGAGATCGCTGCCTCCGATGCGTGCGCGGCCATGGTGTCCAGCCACCCTTCCGCCCCAGCATCCTGGACTCTGCCGACCAGCGGAAGACCCTGCATGCGGACGATGACGTCCTGTAACGATGGCGATGCCCCGACACGGGCCAGAAAGGCGGCGTCGATCGTGGGCAGATTCGCTGCGCCGCGCGCAGGCTCCCCCGACAACGCGCACCCCAGTACCAGAGCCACCGCTACCACGATTCTCAGACACCATTGCAGTCGCCTCGTCATCGTTTTCCTCCTGCGCCGCCGGCGGGCCACATGCTCAACCCGCACAGAGGCAGATATGTTGGGTATACAGCCAAAGCGCCCCAAGGTCAATGAAGACAGGAACTCACAGTTCCTGTCATCCCCGCGAAGGCGGGGACCCACACCTTGCGACAGCGCTGGATTCCCGCATGCGCCGAGAGCACCCCTCAGTACACCCCTCGCATTGGACTAACATACTCGGGGGTCTTGAACAAAAGGACTCGGGGGGAATGACGGAGAGAGGAGAAGGACTCTCGTACGGGCGGGAGTGACGGAGTAGAGGAAGGGGTCCACCTCGATTTCTTGCCATACGGGTGCCACCGTCTATACTGTTGTCCTCTGCAGTTGCAATGCAGAGGATAATTCTTCGAGCTGTCCGGCCTTCGGCGCAAGCCATGGCGTACAGCCGGCAGGGTACGGCGGGAAACGGCCGTGCCTCCCATTGTGGAAAGGAGAAACAATGAATAGAGGTCTGTCACGTCTGCTGGTCCGTCGCGTCCTTGCGACGGCACTCATTCTCGCGTTTCTGTCCATGGCGTCCGCCCCCCCTGCACGCGCCGCATCACTGTCCGACATCGCCGGACGTCCCGATCAGGCCATTATCGAGCGGATTGTCGCCAAAGGGTTCATGAAGGGTTACCCGGATGGGACGTTCCGTCCCAACGCCCCGGTCACCCGTGCCGAGTTCATCGTGGCACTCGCACGTTCCGCTGGTCTCGATCCCGTACAATCGCCCGCCAAGACGTTCAAGGACTTGCCTACGAGCAACTGGGCTGCTCCTCTTGTCTACGCCGCCATCGCCAAGGGCTGGGTCACCGGGTACCCGGACGGGACCTTCCACCCGACAGCCAACATCACCCGCGAGGAGTCGATGGCCATCGTTGCACAGCGTATGGGCTTTGAGATCCGCGGCATGGCGACGCACACGGTTCTGGACAAGGTCGCAGGCTCGGAGGACCTTTCGCAATGGGCATGCACAGCCGCTGCCGCCTGCGTACAGGAAGGCATGGTCACTGATGTAACCAAGCCGACCGCCGCCATCACCCGTGCTCAGACTGCCGCCTACTTCCCCGCTATCCTGGACTACAAGGCACCCGAGACACAGTCGATGATCCTTGCTACGACGACCTCCACCTTCGACTCTGGACTCCTGACTTTCCTGATCCCCATTTTCGAGAAAGCCAATCACGTGAAGGTCAAGATCATCTCGGTCGGTACCGGTCAGGCCATTACCACCGGGCGCAAGGGCGACGCCGACGTCCTGCTCGTGCATGCGCGTGCCCAGGAAGATCAGTTCATGGCTGACGGCTTTGGCCTCTTCCGCAAAGACGTCATGTACAACGATTTTATCATCGTTGGTCCAGCCTCGGATCCGGCGAAGATCAAGGGCATGACTGACGCGACCGCGGCGTTCACGAAGCTCGCCGCCTCCGGCTCGACCTTCATCAGCCGAGGCGACAAGTCGGGCACCAACACCAAGGAGCTCGACATCTGGAAGGCAGCGGGCATCACGCCTGACGGTAAGTCCTGGTATCTCAGCGCCGGACAGGGCATGGGTGAAGTCCTCATGATGGCCGACCAGAAGCAGGCGTACACGCTGACCGACCGCGCCACGTACCTCACGTATCAGAAAGGCGGCAAGATCAACTTGCCGATCCTCGTCCAGGGGTCCCAGGGGCTGCTCAATCCCTACGGCCTCATGCCCGTCAACCCCGCCAAGTACCCACAGGTCAAGGTCGACCTCGCTGTTCGATTCGCTGATTTCATGACCGGCCTGCCCGGTCAGGAACTCATCAAGAGCTTCGGCTTCGAGCAGTATGGGCAAACCCTCTTCTTCCCGGACTCCACCGAGTGGAAGGCTACGCGCAGCCTCGACATCGTGCTGCCCAGCGGCAAGGCGGTCACCTACCACCTGAATGACGTCCGCAGGTTCCCCGTCACGACGCTCAAAATCTACCCGCAGAACAACCAGTCGCTTACGCCGGTCCTGTACGGCGGCGTCCAGCTCATCGATATCCTGAAGGTCATCTCGCCCGATCTTACAGCCGCCAGGCACCTGACCGTCGTCGCCACAGCCACGGACGGCAGCCACGTGACGCTGGACTATGACGACATCTACAACGCGCTCACGGGTACGAAGATCATCGTCGTCTATCTCAAGAATGGCGCAACACTCTCGACCGACGACGGCTTCATGGCTCTCATGACCACGAAGGGTACCTTCCTGGTGAATACTCTCAAGTACGTCTACCGACTCGAAGTCCACAAGTAGCATGCAGACGACGCGGAGGGACAACGATGGGTGATATCGGCCGGGGTTTCGTTCAGGCCGTTCGGCTCATCCTCTCCTTGGACCCCGGAACGTACGAGGCCCTGGGAACGTCCCTCCGCGTCACCATGAGCGCCCTGTTCTGGTCAGCGCTCGCAGGGTTCCCCCTCGGCATCCTGCTCGCATTCGCGCACTTCCGCGGCAAACAGGGCGTCATGAACGTCGTCTACACCCTGATGGGGTTTCCACCCGTGGTGGCAGGCCTCCTCGTGTACCTCCTGTTGTCCCGCAGCGGCCCTCTCGGGCCGTTGGGACTGCTCTACACGCCAACGGCGATGGTGATCGCCCAGATCGCGCTGGCTCTCCCAGTCATCGTCGGCCTTTCGGTCCTTGGACTGCGCGGCGCCGACAAGGGCGTCTTCGACCTCGCGCTCACGCTCGGCGCGACACGCGCACAGGCGTCCATCGCCCTGCTCCGCGAGGCACGCCTGGCTATCCTCGGTGCCGTCATCACGGCGTTTGGCAACGCCATTAGCGAGGTCGGGGCAGCCATGCTGGTGGGCGGCAACATCCAGGGGGCAACCCGCACGCTGACCACGGCGCTCGTCCTCGAGACCCGTCAGGGCAGCTTCGACCGCGCCATCGCGCTGGGTATCATCCTGCTCCTGGTCTCCTTCCTGGTCAACGCTCTCCTGTCCCGCCTGGGCGAGGGCACGTCGGAGGCCGGCAATGTCCGCCATCTCGACTGACCTGGTCACGGTGCGCGGCGTGCGCAAGCGTTTTGGTGCCCGGGAGGTCCTGCGGGACATTGACCTCAATGTCTCCTCAGGCAGCATTACCGTCATCCTCGGCACGAACGGAGCCGGCAAGACGACTCTCCTCCGCATCCTGGGATTGCTGGAACGTGCCGACGAAGGCACCGTCATCTACGACGGCATTGTCCCAAGTGTGTCGACCGTCACCTACGGCGCCTCGACCGCGAGTCCCGCTCAGGACAAGCGCTATCTGCCCCTGCGACGCCAGATGCTGCTCGCGTTTCAACACCCAGCGATCTTCAGCGGCTCAGTCCTCAGCAATGTGACGTACGGGCTGGAGCTGCGCGGCATAAGTCGCGCCGACGCAGAGGAGCGGTCCATGGCCGCCCTGCGTGATGCAGGCATCGCAGAGCGCGCCCATCAGCACGCTTCGTCGCTTTCGGGCGGCGAAGCGGCACGCCTGTCGGTGGCACGCGCCCTTGCCCTGCAGCCACCCCTGCTCTTGCTCGACGAACCGTCTGCCAGCCTGGACCCCTACGGTACCAAGTTGCTCGAGGACCTGCTGCTGCACATGAGGGACGACCTGGGCATGACAGCTGTGGTCGTGACGCAGGACATCTTTGAAGCCCGTCGCGTCGCCGACCAGGTGGCGTTCCTGCACGAGGGGCGTATCATAGAACAGGCGCCGCGTGACACCTTCTTCAGCCATCCGCGCGACGACCGGACCCGCCGTTTCGTGGCAGGCGAGTTGCTGGTGTAACGCTGGGGACTATTCCCAGTTCACGTTTCAGGGAGGAATGATGCTGAACATCGAGGAAGCGCTACAGGCGATACTGGACCACGCAACACCGCTGATACCGATCACCATGCCGCTCGACAAGGCTGCGGGACTGGTACTTGCGGAGGATGTGATCGCACACGGGAACGTACCCCCCTTCGCCAACTCCGCCATGGACGGGTTCGCCGTCCTCGCTGCCGACATTCAGCAGGCATCCGAGGCCGCACCTGTCCGCCTGCGCATCCTGGAAGATGTGCCTGCGGGCAGCATCGCAACACAGCCCGTCCGCCCTGGCACCGCCATTCGCATCATGACGGGTGCGCCCCTTCCCGACGGCGCCGACACCGTCGTCCACGTCGAGGTCACCCGCGCAGAGGGCGACGACGTGCTCATTCTCCTGGCCCTCAAGAACGGCACCAATGTGCGCAGTGCAGGCGAAGACATGATGGACGGCACAGTCGTCCTTACCGCCGGGACAGTCCTTCGCCCCGGGGAGGTCGGCGTGTGCGCTGCCGCTGGTCATGCCACTGTCACGGTCCACCCTCGCGCCCGAGTTGCCATCCTGACCACTGGCAGCGAGCTGGTCGACGCCGCCGAGGTGCCTGAACCGGGACAGATCCGCGACGCCAACGCACACTCGCTGCGCGCACAGGTCGCTGCGATGGGCACAGAACCAGTCGTCTTCGCCCGTGTGCCCGATACGCATGCGGCCGTGAGGTCCGTGCTCCAGCAAGCGCTGATCCAGGCTGACATCGTGCTGACCAACGGCGGCATTTCAGTCGGTGACTACGACTTCGTGAAGGAAGTCCTGCAGGAGATGGGCGCAGGGCTGATCTTCTGGCGCGTCAAGCAGAAGCCCGGCAAGCCGATGGCGTTCTGGACCCTGGGCTCGAAGCGCATCGTGGGGCTGCCCGGCAACCCCGTCTCCTGCATGGTCTGTACCGAGGAGTACGTGCGCCCCCTGGTACGCCACATGATGGGCCATACCCTGCTGTATCGTCCCGTCCGTACCGCCGTTCTCGACGAACAATACGCAAAGGGCTCCGACGCGGGACGTACCCATTTCGTCCGGGTCCGTCTCCAGGAACGCGACGGAGTCCTCCATGCCACTCCGACCGGTCCCCAGGGGTCCGGTATCCTCACGTCCATGGCACTCGCTGCCGGTATTGCGGTCATCGCCGAGGATACGCCCCTCGTCGAAGCCGGCCAGACCGTTCACGTACAGCTCACCGACTTGCCGGAGGACCACTGATGATCGACCGTTTTGGACGTACCATTGATTACATCCGCATCTCCGTCACCGATCGGTGCAACCTGCGATGCCGCTACTGCATGCCGGAAGAGGGTGTGCCCATGCTGGAGCACGAGGACATCCTGCACTTCGAGGAGATCGTCGCGTTCATGCGCGTCGCCATATCCGAGGGCATCGTCAAGGTGCGACTCACTGGTGGCGAACCACTGCACCGCCCCGGCATTGTGGACCTGGTGCGCATGCTGCTGGCCATCTCCGGCCTGCAGGACCTCTCGCTCACCACTAACGGCATCCTGTTGCCTCAGTTTGCCGGTGAGCTGAAAGCCGCCGGACTGAAACGTGTCAACATCGGCCTGCCCTCGCTGGACCCCACCGTCTACGCCCACCTTACGCGCCTCGGCTCGCTGGACAGCGCACTTGCCGGCCTCAAAGCGGCCGTGGACACCGGGTTCAGCCCCATCAAGCTCAACGTCGTCGTCCTGCGTGGCGTCAACGACGACCTGGCGCCGTATCTCGACCTCACCAGGCGCCTTCCCGTCGAGGTTCGCTTCATCGAGTACATGCCCATCGGCCCGCTGGGTGAGGACCACTACCTGGTACCCGCCGCCGAACTGCGACGCAAGCTGGAAGCACTGGCCCCTCTTGAGCCGGCCGACAAGCCGCGGGGCAACGGTCCCGCACAGGAATATCGCCGTATCCCCGGAGCGCCCGGAACCGTTGCCTTGATCGCGCCCGTGACCGAGCATTTCTGCCCCACGTGCAACCGCCTGCGCCTGCTCGCCGACGGCCACCTGCGGCTGTGCCTGTTTGGCGCCGACGAGATCGACACCAAGCCCGCCTTGCGCCCCGTCGTCAACGAGGAGGCGCTGCGCGCACTGCTGGTGCGGGCAATGCAGCAGAAACCCGAGTGCATGCCGGAGACGGCTGGCGACTACGGCCGCGCCATGGGCAGCATAGGAGGATAGCATGGGAAGCAATGAACTGACACATCTGGACGACAAGGGCAACGCGCGCATGGTGGACGTCGGCGGCAAGCTGGAGACAGCCCGGGAAGCCGTCGCTCGCTGTCGCGTCCTACTGGCGCCCGCTACCTTCGAGCTGGTCAAGGCGGGCAACCTCAAGAAAGGCGACGTCCTGACGGTCGCGCAGGTTGCCGGCATCCAGGCAGCCAAACGCACATGGGAGCTGATCCCCCTCTGCCACCAGATCAACATGACCTTCGTCGGCGTGACGCTGACGCTGAACGAGGCTGATCACACCGTCGACATCGAGGCCACCGCCCGTACCAAGGCCGAGACCGGCGTCGAGATGGAAGCCCTGGTCGCCGCCTCTACCGCCGCCCTCACCGTCTATGACATGTGCAAGGCTGTCGAACGGGGCATCCGCATCACGGACCTGCGCCTCGTCCGCAAGAGCGGTGGACAGTCCGGAACGTGGGAGAGAGCGTGAGCCAGCCCATTGTCGTTGCGGTCAACAT
Source organism: Candidatus Cryosericum septentrionale (assembly GCF_003570995.1). Classification (GTDB taxonomy): domain Bacteria; phylum Caldisericota; class Caldisericia; order Cryosericales; family Cryosericaceae; genus Cryosericum; species Cryosericum septentrionale. The sequence continues at coordinate 7,245 of NZ_QXIY01000035.1, read as the reverse complement.
CTCCGAGCAGAAGGGCACGCGCAAGCACCCCGTGGAGGGCCCCGTTACCATCACCGTGCTGGGCATACAAGCCGATGCCCACGCAGGCGACTGGCACCGTCAACTCAGCCTTCTGGCGCAGGAGAGCATCGACAAGATGCAGGGCCACGGCCTAGTGCTGCAGCCCGGCGACTTCGCCGAGAACATCACCACACAGGGCCTGGACCTGCTGACCCTGCCAATCGGGACACACCTCCAGATCGGCACCGTCGTCACGATGGAGGTCACCCAGATCGGCAAGGAGTGCCACCTGGGCTGTGAGATCCGCAAGCTGGTCGGCGACTGCGTCATGCCCCGCGAGGGCATCTTCGCCCGCGTCATCACGTCCGGCACAATTCAGGTCGGCGACATCATCACTGTTATCAACAAAGGAGGAACCCCATGAAAGCAGCAGTTCTGACCGTCAGCGACAGTTGCGCCGCCGGGAGCCGCGTCGACGAGAGCGGGCCCGCCATCGTAAAGCGTCTCACGGATGCCGGCTGGACCATTGAGGAAACGACGATCGTCCCCGACGAGCAGGCCGAAATTGCCGGAATCCTTGAGCAGTGGTCCATGGAACGCCATGTGAACGCCATCATCACCACGGGTGGCACGGGCTTCTCCTCCCGTGACGTCACCCCCGAGGCAACGCTGTCTGTCGTCGACCGCCGCGCACCTGGCATCAGTGAAGCCATCCGTCTCTACGGCCTGAACAAGGGCGTCCCAACCGCCTGTCTGTCCCGCGCCGAAGCCGGCCTGCGAGGCGCCACCCTCATCGTCAACCTCCCCGGCAGCCTCAAGGCTGTCCAGGACGGCATGGACGTCCTCATCCCTCTCCTCCCGCACGCCCTGGAAATGATCGCGGGGAAGGGACACTAGAGCCGCATAGAGAAACCTATCAGTCTGTCTTCAACAGATAGGGGAAAACTGGACGCGATTCTAGTACCGTTTGAATTTCAGTTTTTCGAGTCCCATCTTTGAAAACATGAGAGAAGCATTTATTTCAGCGCCCATCAAAATGATGATGCTACTCACATAGAGCCACATAAGCAAGGCAATGATACCGCCAAGGCTTCCGTATACCTTGGAGTAATTGCCGAAATTGTCGATGTAATAGGAAAAGGCAATAGAAATAATGACCCAGCCGAGGGAAGCAACTACTGCACCAGGTACGACCTCTCTGAACTTTGATCGACGGTTTGGGGTATTTTGATAAAGGGAAATGAAAACAAGGATGGTTGTGATCAGGGTAATGATGTATCCGACATAGTTCCAAACCTGCAGGGATGCGTCCGAGAAGCCCAAAAAGTGAAAAAGCTGTGTTCCCAGGACTTTACCAAAAACGATAAGGATCAAGGAGAAGATAATCGCAATAGCAAGTTCGAGCGTAAAATATAGTGAAACAGCTGTTATCTTCCAGGAGCGACGCGTTTCTTCCTGATCATACGCCCTGTTTATGCCCCGAATGAGAGAAGTAACGCCACTCGCAGACGACCACAATGCAGACAACACGCCAAAAGATAACAGCGTAACGCTCCTATTGGCTAGTGTCTGATTGACCATATCCCGCAGGATCAGATAGGCATTTGCAGGCATAAGCGCGGCAAGGGCTTGGATACTGTCCTGAAGGTTGACCATAGGCATATAGGTAATAAGCGCAATCAAGAATATGAGAAAAGGGAAAAGAGAAAAAAGCAGAAAGAAACTTGCCTGGGCTCCTATTGAAAGCAGGTCATCATTCATAAATCTGGCATACACATCTTTGAGGAATTCCCAGGACTTCATCTTTCTCATGACATTATCTCCAGGAAACAAATGACCGCTATCTATTGAGAGTATACTTCAATCCCGAAATCTGCGTCTGAAATGCGCACATGGCTTTTTGCCACATTCATCCGATAGTCATCTGCACATGGTTCACCCTCTGTCAGTACCCTTTTTCTTCGTTCCAGCTAATTGACTGCTCGTCGCGGGTGAGCTGGACTTCGTGACCGATCAGGCTTGTGTCCTGTGCTTTTCCTATTGCAGGCTGTAGTATTTCCTTGCCTGCTGCTCGACATTATCCATCAGTTCTTTGGCTATTACGGTGTTAAACAGTTGTGTCTTTGAGAATATCTCGTTGTAATACTCCAGTGGAAACATCTTCTTGATACTTGGTGCATAGGCGGCTCCATTCTCTGGTAGCTGATGTTCAGTTATTGTGTAACCTTGTTGAGAAGGTGTGGCTATCAGCGTAATTGGGCAACCCATGCCAGTTCCTTCTACAAGTTTTCTATTCTCCGAACGATATTCCTCCCATAGCGCCCAGAAACACATGTACGTCTTGTTGTTCTTGACTTCACTCCCAAACAGGCTGTAAGCGCAGAACATCTTTCCACTGAGATTGGGCTGCAAGACATTGCTCTGTAGATAGGCATATACTTCTTTCCCGCTGACGCCTTTTGGAAGTTTTGTCTTGTCAGAGATGTTCCCAGTACTATCGGTTATGACCAATTACGGACGCGAAAGGCCCTTCAAATCAAGATAAACGACACTATCGTTTGTCTTTTCTTGACGGTTAATAAAACTTATTTCATCGGCATTGATAGTAATTGTGTCCTTAACCTTTGCCCCTTTAATAAGGGTTCTTTCTCCGGTTTTTCTATTGAACACAAAAATGTCTCCATTATCAAGTCTTGCAACAATGTAATTGTTGGAAGCGACAATATAGTCAGAGATGTAGTCATGAGATGCGGCTATCCCAACTTCAGTAGAAGCACCTAGTGTTGCTACGGGGGCAATCACAATCTTGTTGTTGGAGGAGTAGATTATCCTCTTGTCCGGCGTGATGGTATAGGAGCCAATAGATCTCGGGTCCGACGAATCTTTCCATTGATCAATAACAATTGGCTTAAGGGTGGTGGTCGATGGGCTGTAGAAGTACACCTGATCTTTTATATCACCATTAGCCATGACTTCTGACGTACCAAACGCAACGGAATCGTTATCAAGTGCCCATAGCTGCGATATCGAAAAAGACTGCACTGGAGGTGTGAAAATGCTGTCCTGTTTCCCATCCTTCAAGTTCACCCGGATGAATCTCGTTCCTCCAACTCCACCTCGAAAGACAGTAGAATCGCCGCTGGCCACCATATCTTCGCTCATTATGACCAGATACGCATAGTCGCCCTGAAGAAGAGTTCGATTGAACACCGTGAAAACAGTAGTGTCGGGCGAAACCTTCTCACCCCAGTTGTAGTCGGGAAGCAACTTGATGAGTCCATTGGTTTTTCTATTGATGGCAAAACACTCGGAAGGGATCTCTCCTGGGTCTTCCATTGCCTCAAATAGAACCCAATTGTCATTTATTTGTACGCCTGAAATTCTTGCCCAACTTTTATCTATGCTAGTTGAGTATTCCAGTTTTCCACTTTGGGCATCATAAATTACGAGATGGTTAGTATTTGCAGCCTTAAAGTCGTTTACGATTATCTTGCCCGTTCCAGTGGCAAAAGCAACTTTTCCGTTAAAAGCGGAAACGGAAGTAATTATAGGGAAAGAACTCCTTATTTCCTTATATTTCAGAGACGAAAAAGCAACAATTTTGGGCATCAAGAGTTTTTCTTCTTCTTGCTCAAATTCTATAGAAAGCTCTTCGTTATATTCGAACAGCTTTGTTGCCTCATTCCACTTATAGGCTTCGACAGTAATTGTGGAAATAACCTTTGGATCTGAAGTACTTTTATTTATCGTATATTGATATATGGCATGATTGCCTTTGCCATCGTTTATAAAACTCAACTTTACTTCATGCTGAACAGAAGCGCCTTCATAAATGAACATTGTAGAAACATTCCCATTTTTATCTTTGAACTGTGCAACCTCAAGCTTTCCATTTACAAACCTGCATACAGTATAGTATTCTGTATATGCCCCACCTATTTGCATGTCAACAATAGCTTCGGGAATGTAGTCGCCTGTAATATCGATACTCTGGGCAACAAAAGGTTCTCCTCTTCCTCCAATTATGCTCATATTGGGGAATGCATTTTTCAAAATGTTGTAAAGTTCCTTACCGTCATAAAAGGCATAATCTCCAAACGAAAGTTGGTCTATAAGCCATGCGCCATTAGCGTTATAGTTCCTCACCCAAAGCATTATTGGGGTTTCTCCTGCATTGCCACCTTGTGTCATCTCCACGCTCGTCATATAGACGATTTTTCCTTTTACCTGTATCGTATGGGAGTCCAGCTTTTCCATAGAAATGATCTCAATTTTCTCAGGCCAGGGGCTTGAGGCAACTCCTCCAGGCGCTTTAGATAGATCGTTTATCAAATCCAATAAAAAGTTAGAACTTACAAAGGGGGTATAGACTTGTTTTATTTCTTGAGAAACCATTTCCTCGGGATCGGATAAACGAACTTCCTTCAATTTGGAGCCGAAATTCTCAACAAGAGCAGTTACCTCAGCTTTTTCATCTTTTTTGATCGTGTTTGGATTTATAGAATTCCAGAAGAAGAACCCTGCGACGAAAACAACTACAACAAGCAGAACAATTGCAGCAGCAATTAGAAATCTCTTGTTCATTCTGCGCCTCCAACACGTGTTTTCAATAAACAGCCTATTCAAAAAGGTCGATAGAAGGGAAGGAGATACCGCCTGGTGTGCTAATGGATGAGCCCTGCTTTCCCTTTGCGTCAAAACTTGTTATCGAAGTCTTGTCTATATGCAAGTTTCCAAGAACTGTTCCAGACGCATCTACAGCATAATATAGAGAGTCCCAGTTGGCATCGGGATACTCAATGATCAACGTACCATTGTCGCTTGCCAGCTGTGCCTGAAGGGGTCCTACAGTTTGTTCACTTGTTGGACCTTTACTGTAAAGTTGGGGGAGCAATATATTGATTTTCTCTGGCAAGGTTATTGAGGGCAAGGCCGCTGCCGTATCGATGCAGCCAATTTGTCCGTTATGGCTATGGGTGAAGTAGAGGAGCGACCCAACACGAGCAAAGCTTGCTTCCTGATCCGCGATGAAACCTTCAGTAAATGCAACTCTGTTGCCACATTGTATCCACGTCGCTTTCCCATCGCTCATACGAAGAAGCCATATGCCATCAAATGCCTGGTATTTTCCTTTGTTTGCTGCCTCAATAAGAGCAAACCCATTGTTGATGCTGCCGCTTCCATAAACTACAACTATCTGCGTCAGGGCAGAAGGGACAGGAACGGTCAGTGTTTTCGCCTTTGAACCAGAAGAAATACCTTGTTCCGTTATAGTAAGAGTCTTGCCACCCAGCGTTTGATATGGCGGCAGAGTGTCCAATTCCCCTGGGACGGTTACGAAAACATTTTCCTCTGGTACGTACCATCGTTTGATTTCCCCATCTTTGGTTGATAAATACTGCATTCCCTCAGGAGGAGTCAGAAGATTTACATCCTTGGATATCGTTGTTATGAGGGGTTTCTTGCTTAGATAGCTCCATTGTTGAACGACTCGAACAGGTGGACCAGGTTGCCAGCACAGCGGACCCCCGTTATTGACATCGCTCATATAGACAACGGGCGATTCAGATGCCTGCAGTGTGTTCCACCCGACATTCCACGAGAGCGGAACTACATCATATCTTGTTGTGCTGATTTCCCCCATCATGTTGATCTGCGGACCTTCTAGCGAAACAGGTGCCCGCTTGAACTCAACCGCACTGGGGATATAAACACGCGGATAATCCAGCCAATAAGGTTGGAGAACTCCGGAAATGTTATATTCCTGCCCCGCGATAATCTGGGGATACCCATTGCCGCCAAACACTTCGCTCCCATCAGCAAGCTGGTCTGCCTTGGTTGAGAGCGGTACGCAGAGATAGAGATACCCCATATTTCCGGGCCCCTGGTGGCTGAACGAGACAGGAGAGAGTATCTCCACTCTGATAGTTCTCGTGTCCAGAACATTTATGACTTTCACAGTGGCCGAAAAATCCGTAGTGACTGCGTCCGTTCCATTCAGGACGAAAGCAGGGACATTCTCTGTTGTGTATATGGTTGTCCCTTTCTTGATTTGTGTTGCCATGTCGTCACCGACAGGAAGGTCAACCGTAGGAGTAGCCTTCTTAGGACTAAGCCAGTTCCAACAACCCCATGCAACCATACCCACCAGCAACACCAAAATGACAATTGCAATCAACTTGTTCAATTTCATTCCTTGCCCTCCAATTCCCTTCCTGATATGAGAGTGTATGTGAACCCGGTCACCAGCGCCGTCAGCGCACCACAATAGAAATCGTGGTCTGCGCTATTGGCAATTCTCATCAGATACATCTACTTCCACAGATCGACTTTGCCATCCGAAGCAATGACAAGGAATCCTTTGTCCACGGGGTGAAACACAAACGTGTTGTCGACAGAAGTCTGGTTCCAGACAACCTGAGAGATGCGCTTGTTCCACAACTCCTTGCCGGTAGCAGGGTCAAGAGCTGCCACGAGTCCGCCGCCATCCTGAACGTACAGGACATCTGTTGTTGTTGTCAGTGTCATGTCTGGGTATAGATCATATAACTTTCCCATATTGGGACCGTCTGTGATGGGCGTCTTGTACGATGCAAATTGATGTCTCCATGCTTCCTTTCCCGTGGCAAGGTCAAGAGCCATAAGCACTCCGTTGCTGCCTTGAAGGTAGACATTCGCCTCATCGACAGCGAAATGGGCCGGGTTTGTGTCAATCTGACGCGTCCAGAGCCGCTCTGTCTTGTCGAACAATCCTGTACGCATCTTCCACACGTCGATCGACCGTTCTTGCTTGCTGTTGGACAATAAGACTGACAGCGTATCGCCCTGCTTGATGAGATCTGTTGCTTCTCCGCTGACATGTTCTGTCCATAGCGTCTTGTTCGTATCGCAATTGAAAGCTATAAGAGCGGAGCGTGATGTTGGAGACACGGATTCGAGAATAACGGCATACAACGTCGCGCCATCGCACAACAGCTGTCCAGATGTCTCTGAGTCAATGGGCAGTGCAGTCCAGTCGATACGATCAAGCGATGCACCAGTGGTCGCATCCCAGATCCATATACCTGGGTGACGCACTTCCTCCGTAGTGGGAACTGAGGTTGACGTTCGTTCTTCTTCACCAATAACGTAGACGCGATCTGCTGTATGGCTCTGCTCATTGATATGCACGGCAATGTTGCCGCGAACTCCAAAGACAAAAGGTGACGTGACTGTTGGAGTACTTTGCCAGACGGTTGCACCCGT
>NZ_QXIY01000034.1:1154-18956 GCF_003570995.1 Candidatus Cryosericum septentrionale | reverse complement strand
GCCCCTTGGGACGGACTCCGCTCGACTTGCATGTGTAAAGCACGCCGCCAGCGTTCATTCTGAGCCAGGTTCGAACTCTTCGAAAATCTGTGGTTCTTGTTTGTGATCTTCCCGAAGGAAGAATCGGTACAAAGGAATGACAGGGATTGTCTTGTACTAGAAAGACTTTCCTTGTCGGGTAAAAAACACACCTTGTGTGTCTTTCAACCCGTTCTCTTCACTGTCTAGTTTTCAAGGTACCAACTGCGCGTGCCGTTCTGTCGACTGACACCCTTGGGGTGGGGCGACCAACCACTATGCTACCCAGAAAGCAAAAAAAGTCAAGACCCTGCGCTTCTCTCGTCGCGCATGGCCTTCACTCTTCTAACCTCTGCGTGTCCAACGATAAGATGATACTCAGGACTGCCACAATGTCAAGAGACCAGACATCACTGCGGGACCCACTCCATCCGGATGCGCCCGATGACCGGCATCACGATCACGTCCACACGGTCGCCCGCGCGGTCCACCAGCGTCACACGACCGCCTCCCTCGCACGGCCGCCCGAACGCATTGAACGTGAGGACGACGACACCCGACGGTGGACATGCATTGGTCGATGCGCCTCCAAAGTACGCCGACGACGGCGCATACTTGCCAAACGCTCTGGGAAACCCGACGCTCCCACCAAGCTGCCGCTTGCACAGTCCGTCAAGACGCGGCGGCAATACCAGCGACCCGGCCTTGGTCTCAAAGCGGTACCAATTGGATCCGGGAATGAACTGCACCTTCCGGTTCGTCCGCGTAAAGACCGCATCCATCTGTACACGCCGCAGGTCCTGCACAAGTGCGAATCCCGAAGCCTCCAGTTGCCTGCGGGCGACATACCGACCCACATACGGCACAGACGCCCCTGTCAGGACGGTCACGATCGCGACGACCACCATCAGTTCGACCAGCGTGAACCCTTTTCTCAGCATTTCCATCCCCCGCTCACATTTTCTCCCCGTGAGTCTACGCAAACGCGAGCAGATGGCAAGCCCACAGCATGGTCAAGAAAAACGCCCGGCCTTCCGGCCGGGCCCAGAGACTGAACAACACGTACAGAAGCTACTGCCACTCCATGCGGATTCTTCCAAGCACCTTGGACACCAGCACCTTGATGGTCTGGCCATCGCGACTGGAGAGGACAATCGCACCTTCGTCAACCGTCAACCCATCATTTCCCAGCCTATCGAGCACAGGAGTCCCCTGAGGCCCAAAGTAGAGATCCGCCACGCTGGAGGTCGGGCACTTGACGCTGCCAAAATCGACCGACGAGCCTGTCCCCGTAGCTCCAGAAACGACGCTGGCGTAGCCTATGGCACTACTGAAGTCACGTCGCACAGTGGTCCCGCCGGGTTCCTTCTCGAACACGTAGTTGTTGCCAGCAACGTCAAACGTAATCTTCAGCGTCTGCCTCCTGAAGGTAGCGGTGGCCTGTGTTTGACGCAAATCTTGGACAAGCTCGAATGCAGCGCCTTCCAGGCGTCTACGTGACAGATACGTTCCTGAATATGCCACGCCAACCCCGCTTAGCACTGCGACTATCGCCATGACGACAAGCAGCTCAATAAGGGTGAATCCCCGGTGACGACTCAACACTGCACCTCTGCTTCTCAGAGGAAGCGCAAGCTGCACCACCATCAACACTTACGGGTTCACTTCTTTCCATACCCGCTGGTTAGCAGGCGGCAATTGCAGTTTGCTGACATCGTACGCAGTACCCAGAATTGTGGTCGTAACGTTCTGTACCACCGTACCCCCCGTTACCAGGCTAGTAAGACTGGCATCGCGAGCTAGATTCCAGTCTCCCGACAATTCCACGCCACCTCGCGCAAGAAGGGCGCCAGTGAAGTTCGGACTCCCGTTGCCGGTGAACGAGAGCCCTGCATCCTTAGCTTGATAAGCCGACAGCGGATGCTGGGCATCACCCACGAAACCACCTACGTAGAACAGTCCGGTCATCTGGCCGCAGCCAGCATCGCGCTCAACTATCCCTGTCACTACTACAGTCGGAAGTCCACCTCCTGAAGACATAGCAACGTTACCGGTCAGTCTCAGATCTCCGTTAACAACGAGCGACCCGCTAATGGATCCGCCCTGAAACGTCGCATTCCCACTGACAAAGTAGACTGCAGTCTTCTCGGTGAGGAACGCTGCAACAGCCGGAAGTTCTGATCCTGGCAACTCCAGTGCTTTTCTTGTGGTCCCGTCAGCGTTTTTTAGAACCAATGAGCCTTCAACCGACTTCGCGGCCAACTTATCCACGCCCAGTATATAGTACTGGGTGCCCAGTATCACTGGATCGGTGCACGGGTAGTATTGGGGAGGGATACCAGTGGTTCCTCCAGTGCCAGGGATCAGGTTAGTATTGATCTTATTGTACGGGTAAAGCCCCCGAATGTAGGCGTCATACATCGTACGATAGTAGTCCAAGTTCAGTGCCGGGAACTCAATCGGTGCGACCCCCGATGTAAGTCGGTCGGTGGGGAAGTTCCCGATGACCTGACCATTCGGTTTCGTCTGGGGACCAACGACCGTATATGCCTTGTACGGACTAGCGACGCTCGCCGCCTTCTCAAGAAGTATCAATCCGTTCGTGAACACGTCCCCACCTGTCGCATTTGAGCTGCCCGAGATGGTAAGATCACCGCCTGCTAGTATGCCGTAGTTGATCAGGAATGTCGAGGGAGTGACCGACTGTGTCGTCGTGACACTCTTTGTCACCGTCTTGGACCAAATTGCGTTTGTCTCCGTCAGGATGCCACGGCGGGTTGAGAATAGGGCACTTCCGGCTCCCGTCATATCCGTCACAGCTGGGGGAAAGACGGCACCCGTACCAGTCAACTGCAGTGTTCCCGAGTACACCGTCACCGTTTGCGTCGCAGTGTCTGTCGTCTCCGCAGTCGCCGCCTTGACCTTAACGGCTACCGTGTACGTTCCGTGGCTGCCCCTTGGCACGTCCACTGGCCCTACAGTTTGGGCTACCCCGGTCACTGTGGCAACCTTGGTCACAGGGTCGACCGACACAATCTGGTCCCAGAGCAGCTCTCCCCAGGTCGTCGGATGACCGTAATTGACATCTGACACAACATTGTTGATACCCGTTTCCGCGACGTTCAGAGCGGTCTTGAAGGAAGCATCTGACCGCGTTATGGATGACTCAGCTGCCAACTGACTGAGGAACATGAGCGCCGAGGTCAGCAGTAACGCCCCGACTAGAATTACCGACAATAAAGCGAACCCGCTCCTCCTAACTCTCAGGGGTCTCATGGTACCTCCTTTGCTCTCTCCGAGAGACTCTCTGCACGTTCGATGCCGTCAAGTCCCTGTAAGATTGACAGACACCCGCACGGTCGTCTGCGTAGTGTAGGTCACCGTACGAGTGGAATTCGATGGTTCATATTCTCCGACGAGCACAACTATCAATCGTGAACCGTGACGAATGAAGTGTACGGCCGTCAGGGTCGTCAGTTCCTCAGTGACGGGCACCGGAACACTTGAAGGACCCGAGGGGACCCAATTGCCACCAGCATCGGGCGCCAACGGTGTCTCGGTTCTCACGATCCAATGCGGGCCTGAAGCAGAGACAGGGTAGCGCTCGAACTTGATTCGAACGCGCGAGGACGCACTTGGTGCCATGTCGAACTCCAATACGTCCGTCATCGTGTTGTCAGCCGGCTGAAGAACCCCCATCGCAGCTCGAATCTGCCCCGTCATGGTGTCTGCCGCAAATCGGAAGTTCTGTTGAACGCCCTGTCGCCTCCGCTCCAACATCCAGGTGCTGCTGAGGCGAAAGTTGACGCTAAACAACGCCCCAGCGAGCAGCACCATGACCGCCATGGAAATCATGAGCTCAACGAGCGTAAACCCTGCTGAAGATTTGCCCAAACGCCTTCGGCCGGCTTGTATGTGAGTGATCATAGCGTATACGGCCGTGCGATTGTCCCGCTAGTTCGATATACGACATGCACATACGAACCTGAGCCTTGGAAGATCGTCACTTCGTATTCAAACTTCATCTGTTCATCGGAGGTGTACGTTCGATAGCTAGTTGTGGTCCACGGGTCATTCCCAGCAATGCTAGTGTCCATTGTTCCCTGGTAGTAGACAATACGTATCTGCCGGCTGAATTGCGACAAGGCTTGGTGATTCAGTGTCACCGAGTAGAACCAACGAGTTGCCCCGGTGCCATCAACAATTGAATACTTGCCAACGGTCACTAGAGACCCCAACAGGAGAGGCGGATTCGTCGGTAGAGGAGGCTCAGCACTGCCACCTGCGACGTACGACGCGTCACCAGGAAGGACTGTGATCCCTCCGATAACATAGTCTGTCGTCACTCGACCGGAGTCATATGACCACGAAACTGTATCACCAACGTTGGGGTAGTTGGAGTCTACATTAACACCACTCAGCATCTGGTGCAGAATGGTAGGAGCCATCGACTTGATGTCCTCAACATAGAACTCTGCCATGTTTTGTGCCAGTGTCAGCAGCTGCGCCTGCCTGAAACCAACCACGCCACGTGCGTACACAGAGACCAGCCCAATCAGTAGGATCACGAGAATCGCGCCCGCGACGACGACCTCGACGAGCGTGAAGCCAGAGCGACGGCCTGTGCTGCGACACGATGGACTCAGTCCGTGACGCGACCGAACCACTGCTGAACCTACGTATGGGAGCTGCTCTGCTGTCTGTCTCATTGTCCGCTCCACTTCTTACCTGCTCCAACTATATGGGAGCCTCCCACATTTGCAAGAGACGATTGCGAAGTAACTCGCGAAGCCACCTCTGCGCCCTGAAGTCCTGGAAAGCGCCCCTCCGAGTACACCGCTCAGATACAAGAACATCCTCGGGGGGATTGAGAAAACATCCTCGGGGGAAAAACGGCACCGCTTTCGGCGACCTCAAAACCTCATCTCCCCACGCCGGAGCCCGAAGGCTCCGGCGGAAGAAACGAACTTACCATTTTGGGGGGGCTATTTAGCACCTGACCCCAAAGGAACTTAAAAGGACTGGATTCCCGCCTCCGCGGGAATGACAGAGCTCCGCGGGAATGACGGAGGCAGGGTACTTTACCAGCTGACCCCAAAGATAAAAGATATTACGGCTCGATCGGTGAGGCAGAAACAGTCGAGGTAGCGTCGGTTCTGCTGAGCCAGAGATTCCCCTTGCCATCGTCACCTGTGTAGGCTTTCAGTATCCACGTGGTGCCGGTAGTGGAGGAAGAATAGTAGACGAGACCATCCGCATGCGTTACTCCTGTCCCCCTGAAGGGATCAATAATGCTCGTCATCGTGCCGGCTTTGATGTAGTTGATCGGTCCCTTCTCTCCGATGGCGTTCGTGTTCGCCACCACGTTCAGGTCATTACCTACTCCAGAAGCAGTCTCAGGCGATGTGAAATCTGGACCAACAAGAGCCATGTAGACCTTGCTAGTGTGCACACTGACGCCCTCTGGAGTGGTGGCGGCAACTATCGGATACTGGCCCCAGTCTGTCTTGTAGGTCTCAAGGACCGTGGCCAGTGTCGCCATGTCCGACGCGATGCGCGACTTCTTGGCACGCGCGGTCATAGTCAAGTAGTTCGGGATTGCGATTGCTGCAAGGATAATGATGATCGCGATGACCACCATCAGCTCGATAAGTGTAAACCCTCTTCTCTTCACTGCTTCCTCCTTGGAAGTTGTTGTCAGTTGCCTGCCTGTGGCAGGCTGTCACTATGTCCATGCTGTCGACTGCGATTTCGAATGATGCCAATGCGGACTTTTCGCGAATGGGTCACTGGTATGTTGTCACCTCCTTACTCTCGACTGTTTCCTGGACCTGAGGTCCATCATTTGACCAGGCCGGTTACGCCACCCAGCTCCATCGGCCCCTGGCGTCCACCATATCGGGACTGACTTCTCAGCATTCCCTGCAGGAGTACGCCCCTCCGAGTACACCCCTCGGATTGAGACTAACATCCTCGGGGGCATGGGAAAAAAGTGCTCGGGGGTATTCGATACCTGTACGAAAAGTAAAACGACTTTCATATTTTTGTCAAGAGATGCCGCCCGCCATTTTGAAAATGGGCAGGTACAGGGAGATGAGGATCCACCCGATCATGCCACCCACGACGATCATGAGGATGGGGTTGATGGCATTGGTCAGGTTGTCCGTCGCGGAGTCGACCTCGGCCTGGTAGAACGTCGCGACTTTCCCCAGCATGGTCTCCAGGGAACCCGACTCCTCGCCGACCGCCGTCATCTGGATGACCATGGGCGTGAAGAACTCCGTCTCGGCCATGGCTGCGCTGAGTGCGGTGCCGCTTTTGATCGAGACGATGACCCGGTCTATCGTGGCCGATACGATGGTATTGCCCATCGTGCCACCCACCATCTCCAAACAGCTGATGAGCGGGACGCCGGCACCGAACAGGGTCGCCAGCGTGTCGGTGAAGCGGGCCATGGAGGTCTTGAGCACCAGGGGGCCGATGACCGGCGCCTTGAGAGCTATGTTGTCCTTCCAGTGGATGCCCCGGGGTGTGCGAAACCACGCACGGGCGGCGAAGAAGATGACCGCGGCAACGCCGAGGACGACGTACCACTGGTGGACCAGAAAGCTGCTCATCGCCAGCGTCATGCGCGTCGGCAGGGGCAGGGGCACGTTCAGGGCCGCCAGGAAGCCGACAAACTGTGGCAGGACGAAGATGAACAGGCCGAGGATGATGGCAACGCTGGCGATGATGACGATCAGCGGGTAGCTGGTCGCACTCCTGATCTTGCGCTTGAGCTCCGCCTCGCGCTCGAGGAAGGTGGCCATCTTGAGCAGGCTGTTGCCCAGGTTGCCCGACGCCTCGCCCGACCGGACCATGGCAGTGTACAGGGTGCTGAAGACTCCAGGGTAGTTGTCCATGGCCGTCGACAGGGGAAGGCCGGACTCGACCTTCTTCTTGAGGTCATCCGTGATTGTGCGCAGTTTCTTGCTGCTCAGCTGTTTGGACTGGATGTCCAGCGTCTTGGTGATGGGTAGACCCGCGTTAAGCATCGTGCCCAGCTGAGAGGTAAAGATAGACATGTCCTTGGCGGCGATGGCTCCACCAGCCGCCAGCCTGCCCTGCTTTGCCTCGCCAGAAACCCCCGTCGCATTGGGGAAAAGTGCTCGGGGGGAAGGGCCTGTACTGCGCACGGCCAGACGACCCCCCGAGGCCCTGGCGGAGGTGATGTTCACCGGGACAAGGCCCTTGCCGCGAATGAGCTCGGCAGCTTCATGGGTGTTAGCAGCGTTGATGCTGCCGCGCTGGGTGCTGCCTGACCGGTCAGCCGCAACATACGTGAAGGTTGCCATAGGTGCCTCCTCTCAGTACTCTCAGGAAATACAGCCTTTGCATTGGACTAACATGCAGGACACCCTCGGATAGAGTAACATCCTCGGGCTCAGGCGCGTCCCAGCAGGCGCTGGAGTTCCTTGGGGTCGAACGCGTGGTCTATCGCATCCTCGTAGCTTATGACGCCACGCTCGTACAGGGCCTTCAGCGACTGGTCCATGGTCATCATGCCCATCGCCGTGTTGGTCTGCAGGACCGACTGGATCTGGTAGGTCTTGCCCTCGCGGATAAGGTTCTTGATGGCAGGGGTCGCCAGCATCACCTCGCACGCGAGCACCAGGCCGTCGCCGTTCTTGCGCACCATGAGCTGCTGGGTCATGACCGCCGACAAGGTATTGGCGAGCTGGACCTTGACCTGCTGCTGCTGGTACGGCGGGAACACGTCCACGATGCGGTCAATGGTCTGCGCTGCGCTGTTGGTGTGCAGTGTTGCGAACACCAGGTGCCCAGTCTCCGCTGCGGTCAGGGCGGCTCCGATGGTCTCGAAGTCGCGCATCTCGCCGACCAGGATAACGTCCGGGTCCTCGCGCAGGGCGCTGCGCAGCGCATTTGCGAAGCTCTGCGTATCCGTGCCCAGCTCGCGCTGGACGACGATGCTCTGCCTGTGCTGGAAGAGGTACTCGATCGGGTCCTCGAGAGTAATGATGTGCATCTGCCGTTCCTGGTTGATGCGGTCGAGGACCGAGGCCAGGGTCGTGGACTTGCCGTGGCCGGTCGGCCCGGTGACCAGGACGAACCCGCGGTTGAGTTTGGGGAAGGTGAAGGTCGCAGGGGGCAGACCCAGCGTGTCCATGCCCGGGATGTCGTAGGGGATCTTGCGCAGGGCCGCTGCCATGGTTTCGCGCTGGCGGAACACATTGATGCGGAAGCGCGCCAGCCCCTTGACGCCATAGCTGAAGTCGTACTCCATGCTCTGCTTGAACAGCACCTTCTGGTGATCGTTCATGATGGGGAACATGAGTTCCTCCACGCGTTCGGGCGAGAGCTTCTCCGTGCCGAGAGCCACCAGCTTCTTCTGAATACGCAGGATGGGGGGCAGACCAGCCTGGAGGTGGATGTCCGTGGCATTCTTTTCCGTGGCGACTTTCAGAATCGTTGAGAGATCGATGCGATGCTCCCCCGAGGATGTTGGTCCAATGCGAGGGGTGTTCTCCCCCGAGGACTTTTGTTCAATCCGAGGGGTGTTCTCCTGTATCTCGGCACTCATGGCAACTCCTTTAGTCCGATTCGACGGTAGACACCACGCGCAGGACCTCCTCGAGAGTGATGATACCTTCCCTGGCCTTGACCAGGGCATCCTCGAGCAGGGTGCGCATTCCATGGCTGCGCGCGGTCTGAGAGATGTCGCGCGCGCTGGCCTTGTGAAGGACGAGGCGGCGCAGGTCGTCGTCCACCTTCATCATCTCATGAATGCCGGTACGCCCGTAGTAGCCTGAACCACCGCATTTCGGGCAGCCGACACCCTTGTAGAACGTGACATCTTCCAGCTTGCCCCGCGTGCTGAGGCCCAGACCTTCGAGGGCCGAGGCCGGCGGGACGTACGGCTGTTTACAGTTGGGGCAGATCTTGCGCGCCAGGCGCTGGGCCGTGGCCCCGATGAGCGACGACGCGATGAGGAATGGCTCGATGCCCATGTCGATCAGTCGTGTGGCGACCGAGGGCGCATCGTTGGTGTGCAGCGTCGACAGGACGAGGTGCCCGGTCAGGGCGGCCTCGATGGCGATCTGCGCCGTCTCGCCATCACGGATTTCGCCGATGAGCACAATGTTGGGATCCTGACGCAGGATGCTGCGCAAGCCGTTGGCGAATGTCATGTCGGCCTTGACGTTGACCTGCACCTGGTTGATGCCGTCCATCTGGTATTCGACCGGGTCCTCCACCGTGACGATGTTCTTGCCGGGGGTGTTGAGGCGATTGAGCACGGAGTACAGGGTCGTCGTCTTGCCGGCGCCGGTGGGGCCGGAGATGATGACCATACCGTATGGCTGACTGATGACGTTGTTGAACAAGGTCAGCGTATCATTGAGGAATCCAAGGTTCTCAAGGGGCACCATGGCACTGGTCTTGTCCAGGATACGCAGGACGATCTTCTCGCCGAAGATGGTGGGCAGGGAGCTGACGCGGAAGTCGATGGCCTTGTTGTCGATGCGCAGGGAGATACGGCCGTCCTGAGGCTTGCGCCGTTCGGCGATGTCCATGTTGGACATGATCTTGAACCGCGACAAAACGCCCGGCTGGATGTTGCGCGGCAGTTTCTGCTTTTCCTGCAGGATACCGTCGATACGGTAGCGGATGCGCAGCTGGTCCTTCTGCGGTTCCACGTGGATATCCGACGCGCGCTCGACGATGGCCTGGGTGATAATGGTGTTGACCAGCCGGATGACGGGCGCGTCCTGACCCATCTCGCGCAGCTGTTCGATGCTGACCTCTTCGCCAGTTTCCGCGATGATCTCGGTCTTCGCCTCGGAGCTGGCTTCCTTGATGGAGTTTCCAACGACGTAGTACTTCTCGATAGCGCCGTAGATACGGTTCTTGGGAGCGACGAAGAACTTCGTCTCGCGTCCGTACGTGACAAGCAGGTAGTCCATCAGCTCGATGTTGGTGGGGTCGCTGAGTGCGACGCTGACGACGCCCTCTTCACGCTTGAACGCGACGAAACCGTAGCGCTTGGCACGCTCCTGATCCACTATCGCCAGCACGTCCGACTCTATCTGCTCCGCCATGACGTCCACAAATGGCACATGCCACTGTTCTGCCAGGACCTGTGCCTTAGTATCATCGTTGATGAACCCCTGATCGATGAGAATCTTGAGCAGTGGCTCGTTGGTGTTGTGCTGGACGGCGAGGGCTCCGTCCAAGACCTCCTGCGTGATATTTCCTCGTGCAAGCAAGATGTTCCCTACTGACCGTCTGCCGTCCACGTGTCCTCCGCGCTCTACAGTTTCACGATCTTGGAGCCTTGGCTCCCACACTTGCTGAGCAGTTCTTCAGTGTCACGGAAGCCGGGCGAGGACTCGCCGACCTCCTGGAACAGCTGCGCCGCCTGCCGGCTGTTACCCTGTCCCAGATGGATCACAGCCGCATGGTACTTGAGGACCAGCCTGGCCTCGTCGGTGACGTTCGGCAGGTGCGCGGCGTGATCGAGCTCTCGGGTCGCCAGTTCGGGCAATCCCAAGTGAACAAATGAGAGAGCCATGGGCAGGTAGAACCGTGGGTCTCCTCCCCCTCGAACAATGCCGGAACTCATCGCGACCGCCTCTTCGTAGCGACTGCCCGCGAATGCGGCCCACGCAGATACCAAGCGCTGCTCGACCGAACCGGCAGTGATGCCGGGCGTCTCGGCGGCTGCCTTATCCACCAGGCCTTCGACATCGGCAGGAGACAATTGCGACAGCGAGGTCGCGTCGGCGATCAGGTCGTACTCGCCGGATGCGAGAATGGCCTCCAGGGCACGCTGCACTGTGTCGGGATCCCCGGGATGAGCCCGGATGGCGGCAACAAAGTACCCCGCAGCGGCATCGTGAACCCCAAGCTGTTCAGCCGCCAGACCCAGCCCATATCTGCTCTCGAAGTCCATGGGGACAAGGTGAGCAAGTCTCTCCAGCAGGAACCGGCCCTCCGTAACCTCCTGCCGGTGGTCCACCAGGTACTGGATGAGATAGGCCGTGTTGCTCGTATCGTGCTCCCTGGCCATGAGCCCCACCAGTTCGGTGAACTCGGCCATGTTGGGAGTTCCCAGGACAAGCACGGATTGAAGGACCTTCCGCCGAACCGTCGGGTTGATGGCGTTGGCCAGGATACGACGCAGGATGGCCGACTTTTCCACGCTGAGCGTGACGTGCTGGAACAGCCCCTCGTTATTCAGAAAGGTCGACTCATCGACAGCCGTACGCCCCAGCCGTTCGACGATCGCGGCCTCCAGCGGCGGCGCCTTCGCCATGTTCGCGTCCTCGGTGACGCGGCCGACCAACTGGTCCAGCACACCCAGGTGCGTGGCAGTGGCAAGCACCTCCTGCGTACATGCGTCCACGGCCAGACAGTGCTCCAGGATCTGAACAAGCTGGCGCACGATGCCTTCGGCAGAAGCAGACGCGGCGGCCTGGCGCACCATGCCCAGTTCCTCCCGTACATACGATATGGTGTCGCCACGTTCGAGCAGAAGCTCGGCCTTGCGCGTCCTCAGCTCGGCAGCCATGTCAGTGCCATCGGCGGACAGAATGATGGAAGCGATCTGTGGGTCGTGAAAGTCGATCCCGGCTCCCTGCGCAGCAGCCTCCTCGACGACGAACAGGGGAAGGCGCGTATAGCCGCTCCGTCCCAGCCATGTCAGCAGGTCATTCATGACCCGCACGTCCTGAGGACTGCGCAGAAAGCTGAAATACAGGACTCCCAGCGACAGTGGGATGGTCACGCTGCCCGCATCGGAAAGGCGCTGCATCAGATTTTCCCGCTCCATCGTGCCCTGGTTGATATCCCTCAGGATGCCGATCAACTGCCGTTCGGCCTCCTGCCCGGGTGTCGGGGAAGGTGGCGCGGTGACTGCCGCCTGTGAAACGGACTCAGTGGCCGCCGCGTTCGCCTGGGTCAGATGTGTCGCAGCCTCCTGTTCCTTGCGGAGAGAAGCCAACCTGAGTTCCTTGGGGGACATGACGGTCAGCCCGGCGGCCTCGGAAGGCACGAAGCGCCTGACAGGATTCGGAGACTCCTCCTCCGGTTTCATCCATGCCTGGTGTGGTACGGGGATGGTCTCCATCTTCACTTCACCCGACGTGTCCGCCCGAGAATGTTGGTTCAATCCAAGGGGCGTCTCTGGTACAAGGTCGCGCGCGAAGTCCGGCTGGGAGGATTCGCCGTTGGTCTTCTGAGCGGCCGGGACCCTCTCCTGTGGGGCAGACGACGGGGCAGCTTCCTCCAGCGTCTCTGACACAGGAACGACGCCTGCCCGGGACTCCCTCACGACCGCCTCGTCGTACAGTGTCTCGAGAGTATTCCTCGCCCCCTCGTCCGGCTCAGTCGGCTTGGACTTGCGCTCAATCGCGGGCACCCGGTCACGTTCCGGGAACTGTGACGCGCGCATGCCGCTCGCAGGCCCCTCTACGGCCTTGACCTTCCAGTCGATCTGGCGCCGCATCTCGGCAATGGCCTTGCCAAGCCCCGGATAGGAGGGCTCGGACATGCGCAGCTGCTCGTACACGGCGAGCGCGTCGGCGAACTTGCCGTTGTTGCCCAGAATGGTCGCCTTCAGATAGAGCGTGCGCGGATTCTGGGGGCTGACCCCCAAGCTCTGGTCCAGCACCTTATAGGCCTGCGCGTAGTCACGACGGTATGCAAGCACACGCGCCTTCTGGTTGAGCGCGTCGGTGCTGCGGGCGTCGATGCCGATGGCAGAGTTGCCAGCTGCCAGCGCCTTGTCGAAGTCGCCCTCCTTGATGCAATAGCGGGACAGCTCGATCAGGTCACGTATCGTGGCGGACTTGTCTCCCAGCTGGTTGTCGAGACCCACGATCTTCTGATACGCACCGATGTAGATGTTCCACAGTGCGACTTTCCGGTCCTTGAAGACCTCGATGAGCGCGTTGAGAACGTCGATGCCCTGGGCATATCGCTGCCCTCCATAGGCATGGTCGGCCTCGCGAACAGCCAAACGAAGGGCCGCGTCATAATCGCGACGGCCCACAAACTCCTCGATCTGGTTGCGCAACCGCTCCTGGTCAGAACTGGCCAATTTTACTCCCCCCATCAAGGCTTGTCGTGAGAAACTGGCATTATCTTACCAACCGCCGTCAAATATGCAAACAACGGCGCCAACTCGCCCTTGGCAGAGTCATCATAGAAGACACTCATGACGCTCTCGTCAGCCTCCCGTTCGCCAAGCGACACGACCGCCTGTCCCTCACGGTCGGTCAGCACCGCCTGAACGAACCACACGTCTCCGTTCGGCACGCGGAACCTGGCGACTATCTCCATCAGCCTACAGAATTCAGAAAATGTTGCAACTTGCTGACAATGACGTCGATGGCGACCAGATTGAAGCCTCCTTCGGGAATAATCAGGTCCGCGTATCTCTTGGTCGGTTCCACAAACTGCAGGTGCATCGGCCGGACGACGTCCATGTATTGCGCCACCACGGACTCGACCGTGCGGCCCCTCTCGCGCGTGTCCCGCAAGAGGCGGCGGATGAACCGGACGTCGGCGTCCGTGTCGACGTAGAGCTTGATGTCCAGCAAGTCGCGCAGCGCCGCGTTCTCCAGCACGAGGATACCTTCGAGGATGATGACGGGCCTCGGCTCGACGTGCTCGGTCCAAGGCTCGCGCTCATAGCGGGTGTAGTTGTAAACGGGTACGTCGACCGCCTCGCCACGGCTCAGACGCTGAAGATGCTCGATGAGCAGGTCATCGTCATAGGCGCTGGGATGGTCGTAATTAATACCGCGCTTCTCCTCGATGGACATACCGTCGAAGTTCCTATAGTACGAATCCTGCTTGAGGAAGACGACTGGCTGTGCGGTCTCATGCATGATTTTCTCGGCGACGGTGGTCTTGCCCGAGCCGGAACCGCCGGCGATGCCCACAAGGATAGAACGGGTCATTTCAATGGCCTCCAGAGAGATACAATTGTATATTGCGGGCATGTTCGGCGTAGGTCCGCGCGAAGACACAGTGACCGTCGGGCTTGGCCAGGAAGTAGTAGTACGTGCTTGCGGAGGCATGCGCCGCAGCATTCAACGACGCTAAGCCCGGATTGCAGATGGGAGTCGGCGGCAATCCGGCATGCAGGTAGGTATTGTATGGGGACTTATACTTCAGCTCGGCGTACGTGTAGAAGCCGTTGTGGCTGGGGAGGACATACCCGAGCGTGGTGTCCAACTGGAGCAACATCTTCTTCGCCAGACGGTTGAAGATAACGCTGGCAACCAGCGGACGGTCCGCGTCGTACTTGGCCTCCCGCTCGACGATAGAAGCGACCCTGAGCAGCTGGTCACCTGTCAGACCACGCTTTGCCGCCTGAGCCGCCCAGTCGGAAGGGACGACGTCGGCGAACCTCCCAAGCATACGTGCGACGACCTCGGCTGCGTCACCTGCATACAGGAACTCGTACGTATCGGGGAACAGGCGCCCCTCCAGAAGCTTGCCCTGGTCATCCCTGGCCACCTTCAGGAAGTCATCCGCACTGATGCCGGCCTGTTCCTGGAGGCGAGCGGCCACCTGGTGGACCGTGTAGCCTTCGGGAAACGTCACGCGCGCGGTGAGAGGCGAACCCGACACGAGGAGCCGGTACAACGCTTCCATGTTACTGAGGCCCTCAAGCATATAGCGTCCCTCGCGCAGCGAGCCGCCGTGTCTCAGCCGCCAGTACCAGCGCAGAGCCTGTGGACTGGACGTCATGCCAAGTGCGAAGACCCGCTGGCTGAGCGTTGTCACAGTGTCCTCAGGACGGACATCGACATATGCGTCAGGTCCTTCGACCGGCACGATGTGGATGAATCTCACCCAGCCGACCGCCCCGGCGATCATTGCGATGGTTAGCAGGACGCCGACGATGCGCGCGGCACTGACTCGCGCGCCGCGCGGCGATCGACCGGGGGTTGACTCTGTCACCTCAGGCATGTTCTGCGTGCCTTCGTCCATGTCAGTCACCTTCGCCTGGCACCGTTGACGCGCGGTCCAGGTAGCCCTGCAGGATGTAGACCGCCTCCCATTGATCCTTGCTGGCACGCCCGGCGGCGCCCGACAGCCCCTCGCTCGCCGCCGCACGCCCGACAGCGACCGACGACAGGCGCTCATCCACCAGCTCGACGCGCACCGCCCTGTTGAGACCCCGTGCAGCCAGTTCCTTGCGGACGAATCCTACGAAATGCCGTACCTTGCGTGTCTGCATCGAGTCCACTCCGTCCAGCCCGAGCGGCAGGCCGACAACCAGACAGCCGGCACCCTCGAGCGCGATGCGGTCGACAACGGCCCGCGCCGTTGCAGCTGGGAGTCCCATGTCGATGGAACCAGCGGGGAAGGCTGTCCCCACATCCGCCACCGTCCGGGCAAGGCCTATATGGCGCTCGCCCACGTCGAGACAGAGAACAACCTTCGAGCCGGATGGATCGTCAGCCAAGCAGTGCCTCCAGCTCCTCTGCGGTCGGCAGACTTGCGATGCGACCCTGGCACATGCGGTCGTTGCCACCGCCCTTGCCGCCATACTTGCCGGTCAGGGTCTTGAAGATGCCGCGTGCCGAGAACGTCGCGCCAGCCGTACCGAATACCTTGACCACGGTAAAGCCGTCTCCGCCGGATACCATGCCGATGAAGACACCATTTCCCAGCTGCTGCTCGGCCATGTCACCTGCACTGCGCAGCGCTTCGGTGGTCAGACCTTCGAACGTGGCTACAACAACCGGCTGACCCTTGATGGTTGCCGGCTGCGCGATCAAGTCGCGCACATGGCGATCGCTCGCCGCGGCAATGAGCCCTTCGATGCGGCGGTCGCGTTCCTTGACCACGCCCGTGAGGTCTTGCACTGCGCGCGTCACCTCTGCCGGAACCGGCCCGCAGCTCAGTGTCCCTGCGACTTTCTCCACGCCCTCCTGGTACTCCCAGAACTCACGCAGAGCGCCCAGCCCGACGGAAGCCTCGATACGCTTCGTGTCCGTCCCGATGCTGCGGATGGAACGGATGTGCAGGAAGCCGATGTCGCCCGTCGCGGTGACGTGCGTGCCGCCGCACAGCTCCTTCGAGATGCCATCGGCTGAGACGACGCGCGCAGTCGCACCGTACTTCTCGCCAAAAAATGCCAATGCGCCCGTCCTGCGCGCTTCCTCGATCGGCATGACGTCGGTCCGCATCGAAACGTTGGCCATGATGAACCCCAGCACCTTCTCTTCCATGGCCTTGCGGTCGTCCGCGCCGAGGCTGCCGCGGAAACTGAAGTCGAAATGGAATTCGTCGGGCATGACCTTGGAACCCTTCTGCTGGACGGTCGGGTCCATGGAACGCAGAGCAGCCTGCAGGAGGTGTGTCGCCGTATGCGCCCGTGCGATCGCCTTCCGCCGCTCCGGGTCCACTTCAGCGCGCGCAGTGTCTCCCGCGGCGATAGCCCCTTCCAGCAGAACACCTTCGTGGATGATCAACCCCTCCACGGGAGTCTTGGTGTCCGTGACCTCGAAGCGCGCACCCGGCGTCGTGATGACGCCCGTGTCGCCGACCTGGCCGCCCTTCTCGCCGTAGAACGGGGTCGAAGAAAGGACGAGCCCGACATGATCCCCCGCCTGGGCACTGCTGGCGGGTTCACCGCCCTTCAGGAGGCCCGTGACCACGGCCTCGGCCGACAGCGTTTCATAGCCGACGAAATGCGAAGTCCCAACCGTGCCTCTCAACTTGACGTACCCAGTCCGTTCGCGGCTTGCTTCTTCCACACCCGACGACTCGCTGCCGCCATGGCGCTGGTCGTTCAACAGTGCGTCGAAGCCTTCGCTGTCCAGCTTGAGACCGGCGTCCCGCAGGAGGTCAGCCGTCAGTTCGACCGGGAAGCCCATCGTATCGTGAAGGAAGAACGCGGTCTTGCCGGGCAGGGTGTCGCTCCCGCCTTGGCGAACCGCCTCGACAGCCCTGGTGAACTCGACCAGCCCCTCCCGGAGCGTGTGGTCGAACCGCTGCTCCTCGACTGCCATGTCGCCCTTGATACGCTCACGCTCAGCCAGAAGTTCGGGGAACGGTCCCTTCATGAGGTCGATCACCGTGTCCGCGACCTTGCCCATAAAGGCGCCCTCGATGCCGATCATCCGACCCAGCGCCTGAGAACGCCGCAGCAAACGGCGCAGGACATAGCCCTGCTTCTCGTTGCTGGGCAGAAGGTTCTCGGCCATGAGGAATGTGCAGGCACGCACGTGGTCGGCGATGGTCTTCATGCGTGCCGTCACCCGCGGATCCCCCCCATATTCCTGATGCGAAAGGTCCGCCACTGTCTGGATGATGGGCCGGAAACCGTCCGTCTCGAAGTCGGTATCCGTATCCTCAATGATGCTCGTCATGCGCTCGAGGCCCAGCCCCGTGTCGATGTTCTTGCGGGCAAGCGGCTTCAACGAACCGTCGGGTTGCCGGTCGAACTGCGTGAACACCAGGTTCCAGTACTCGAGGAACCGGTCCCCGTCGTCGCCCATCTGCTGCTTTTCGTCGCCCGGGTGACGCACCCCACGGTCGATGTACAGTTCGCTGCAGGGGCCACATGGACCGACGGGGCCCATGGTCCAGAAGTTGTCGTCAGCGCCCATCGGCACGATCCGCTCGCGCGGAATGCCGACCTTCTGCCAGATGTCCGCCGTCTGGAGGTCTTCCTTATATATGGTTACCCAGATACGGTCGGCTGACAGGCCGAGGACCTTCGTCGAGAACTCATAGGCCATCGCGATGGCGTCGTCCTTG
>NZ_QXIY01000034.1:0-1130 GCF_003570995.1 Candidatus Cryosericum septentrionale | reverse complement strand
CCCAGCATCTCGAAGAAGGTATGGTGACGTGCCGTCCGGCCAACCCGCTCGATGTCGTTCGTTCGGATGCATTTCTGGTCCGACGTCATACGCGGGCTCGGAGGAGTCACCTCGCCCAGGTAGTACTGCTTCAACGGGACCATGCCAGCTGCGGTAAAGAGCAGTGTTGGGTCGGGCGAGAGCAGGGGAGCGCTGGGGAGTCTCAGGTGGTCGTGCCCCTCGAAGAACCGGAGAAAGCCTTCTCGAATATCAGCTGAGTTCACATTTCACCTCACGCAATACCGGTCATACGAAGTCCCGGCGCATGAGGACAGTATATCCTCAGCGCCCCGTGAGGCAAGAACAGCGGCTTCGCTCTTTGTCCCTGTGATTTGGTGTCAGACACCAGACCTAGCACTTCGTTCGGAAGATGGCCGTCCGCTGAAGCGCCAGCATGATGCCCACCGACGCGGCTCCGTTTATGAAGCCGCGGAGCAGGTTGAACGGGATGATCGCAGTCACCATGATGGCTTTGACGGCCGCAATCGGCATCTTGAAGTACCAGGGATCCACGATCAGGTTCGCGCCGGCCATGACGGCCGTCATCACGACGATGCCCAGACCAGCTGCAACGACCTTCACCCATATCTTCCTGGAGCGGGCCAGAAAAGCCACTGGAAGTGCAAAGGCGATGACAGTGACCGTGTTCATACCTGCTCCGACCCAGCCGTCCGCCCCACGGCCGATGAGCGCCCAGAGGATTCCTTTCACCACAGCCGTCAGGATGGCTCCACCGGGACCCATCGCCGAGCCTGCGATGAAGACGGCGACATCGCCAAAGTCGAACTTGAGGAATGGCGCTGCCGGCAACAGCGGAAACTCGAACAATTGAAGGACATACCCGACGGCAGCCAGCATACCGGTCAGGGCGAGCACGCGCAGTTTTCTCGATTCCATTCTCTACCTCCATAGCAGACGCAGCCTTGTAGCTGCAATCAACCCTGGGGGCACGGAAAGTGGACGTCTCTTTCCGTCCAGACTGTACTGTCGGCCCTGGAATCACACCAGGTCCTACCGCCGCAGCGGCTCGTGGGCTAAGCTCTTCGCTATTACCACCGGTCGGGAATTTCACCCTGCCCCAGAGAACACTT
>NZ_QXIY01000033.1 GCF_003570995.1 Candidatus Cryosericum septentrionale | reverse complement strand
GGTCCTTGTCTTCTGGATGATCTCATACCTCCCGATGAATGCTCCCAGCTGTTCCGCTATCTCATCCATCTCAGGGATCTGGAAGTCTTCTTCTGCGAGCAAGGCATGAAAGGCGGAGAGCGTCTTCGCATCAACGGTATCGGTCTTCGATCTGTTCCCCACTACCTTTGCGAAGTTCGCACTCTTCTTTGGATTCACTTCAACCACCCGGACCTCGTGTTCTGCAGCAAATACACGCAGGTAGTTTGAATAGGGTCCTGTTGGTTCATAGATGAACCGTACTGTCTCGTTCCACTCCCCTCCATACCTCTTCTTGAGGAGCTTCTTCAGGGTCTTCAAACTCTTCTCATTGGGAACCTCACCCTCCTGTGTTCCATCCCAGAGCTCCAACGATTGCTTTGAAACATCAATGCCGATATAATCTGTCATACGAAACCTCCTTGCTGTATGAGGAGAGTTTGCAATGGGTTGCCCTTCCATAAGCGTTTCATTTCGTCCATAACCCAAGCTGGAAGAACCTTCTTCCGCTTCTGATCCACCACAAACTTTGGAAGGGCGATCCATCTTTAGTCCAAGCTCATGAGGATTGCTCATTGCTTCAATGTACGTACGGTCTACCCTTGCCTCTCACCCATACTACCTGGAATAGTATCGATGATATCGTACGAAATGGAGGTGAACTGGCTCCGTACACTCATGAGAAAACGGGAGGTGAAGAATGACAGAATACTGCTGGTCCTTCGGACGAGAAAGGAGCAGCGGAGTGGACCTCACGATGCATGGATTCCCGCCTTCGCGGGAATGACGGATGGAGAGGTAGATTCCCGCCTTCGCGGGAATGACGGACAGAGGAGAAAGACTCGCGCATTTGCGGGAATGACAGAGACAAGATGGATTCCCGCATACGCGGGAATGACGAAGGCACTATACTGTAAATGACATCCCTGCAGTGGAGGCGACAATGGAACAGCATGGTCTGGTGATGGTGTACACAGGCAACGGCAAGGGGAAGACGACCGCGGCGCTGGGTCTCGGCCTCAGAGCCATCGGAGCCGGACAGCGCGTCCTGCTCGTCCAGTTCATGAAGGGGGACCCAAGCTACTCCGAGCTGAAAGGCATCGCCTTTCTGCCTGGATTCGAGGTTGTCCAGACGGGTCTGCACCACTGGGTCACCAAGGAACAGGTCAGTCTGCTGGACAGGATGGAGGCACAACGGGGAATGAACGTCGCCCGCAACGCGTTCGTGGAAGAACGACATGAGCTCGTGATCCTGGACGAGCTCAACTGCGCCATCGACTATGGCCTCATTCCTGAGACAGATGTTCTCGAGCTGCTGTCACACAGGCCCCAGTTCATGTCGGTCTGCATAACGGGGCGTGGGGCTCCTTCACTCCTGATGGACGTTGCCGACATGGTCAGCGAGGTCATCGAGGTCAAGCACCACTTCCACCAAGGCATCCCCGCCCAGAAGGGAATCGAGTTCTAGTCAGCCGGACGGAGCCAATGAACCCATCGAAGCGCAACGTCTGGGGGCTGTTTAACCTCGGTACTGCAGCTACCATCTGGGGGAGCACCTTCGTGGTCAGTCGCTATGCCCTGGCCAGCGTGTCCTTTCTCCACCTTGTTATCTTGCGGTTCGCATGCTCGACGGCTCTGTTCATGGTCCTCTTCCTCGTCCAGCGGCCAAGACTGCCGCAAGGCCGCGAATGGTGGCTCTACCTTGGCAGTGCTACGTCAGGCTATGTCCTCTCCATTCCGTTCCAGTTTCTCGGCACATCGCTGACCAGCGCGCACATCGGTTCGATCGTCACTTGTGCCACACCGCTCGCAATGGTCGTTCTTGCCGGACTCTTCCTGCATGAACGCATACGCGTCCGGGACATTTGTGCAATCGTCATCGCTCTCGCCGGCGTCGCACTGATATCACTGGAGGGGCTCAGTCACAGCTCAGGGGCAAGCCCTCTGCAGTGGCTCGAAGGCATTGCCGCTCTTCTTGCCGCGGCTGTCACGTGGGCCTTCTACTCCCTGTTTCTCCGCCTCATCACGAGGAAGCAGTCATCCCTCACTGCGACAGGCATCAGCAATGGGCTCGGATTTTTCATCCTCCTGCCACTGTTCATCCCTCGGGGTGGCGATGTTATCACCACAGTCGCCACCCACCCTGCGCTTGTTGCTGCTATCGCCTACCTCGCTGTCATCTCGACGTTTCTCGGGTTCTACCTCTGGACGCTGGGACTCGAACAGGTTGCCAGCGTCTCTGCTTCCTCGCTCATGTTCTTCTGCCAACCCCTCGCGGGGACAATCCTCGGTATGCTGGTTCTCCATGAGCACGTCACCGCGCAGACCATCATTGGCAGTGGGCTCATCCTCACCGGGTTTCTGGTCAACATGAATGGGTCACGGGTGAATACACTGTGAAGAATGGATGGCACGTTCGCCCCGGCATCCGTATACTAGAGGTGGCGAAACAGACTTCATACCAACCTCCTTCCCAGAGATGAAAAAGGCCTCCCTAGCAGCCGGAGGCCTTTTCCGTTCATCAGCGGGAACGCTACTCGAAAAGCGCCGTGCTGGCGTAGCGATCGCCACGGTCGGGGAAGATAACTACGATCACGCCGCGTTCCAGCGTGCGGGCCAGTTCCATGGCTCCCCAGAGGGCCGCACCGCAAGAGATGCCGACATTGATGCCTTCCTTTCGGTAGATTTCACGCGCGATGCCAAAGGCGGGAGCGTCTTCAGTCATCCGCAACGTTACGTCCAGGTTGTCGAAGCTGAAGATACCCGGTGTATAGGCTGCCATGTTCCGCAGGCCCTGGATCTTGCTGCCGGCAATCGGTTCGACCCCGACAACCTTCACCTGTGGCGCCTGCCTGTGCATGAAGGCGGACAGCCCAGTCAACGTGCCACCCGTACCCATGCCGGCCACCACATGCGTCACGTCAGGAACGTCCCGCAGTATCTCAGGGCCAGTTGTCTCCTCATGTGAACGCGGGTTGGCCCTGTTCTCGAACTGGTTAAGGTTGACCCATGACGGATCGTCCGAAAGCATCTGCTGTGCAGTCTTGATGGCCAGGTTCGTGCCGCCGGCGGCGTCCGTGAGAACGATATCCGCGCCGAACATCTTCATGACCTTTCGACGTTCGATGCTCGCGCTCTCGGCCATCACCGCACGGAACCTGTAGCCACGCAGAACCGCAATCATTGCCATGGCAATCCCAGTGTTCCCGCTGGTGGCTTCCAGCAGCTGAGCATCGGGCTTCAGCACCCCTCGCTCCTCGGCGTCCCTGAACATCGCGAGGACGGGGCGGTCCTTGAGGGATCCTCCGGGATTGTTACCCTCCAGCTTTGCCAGGATGCGAACCCCGGGATTTGTGCTGAAGTGCTGAAGCTCGACGACCGGCGTGTTGCCGATGAGGTTCAAGATGGAGTTTGTCGTCATGTGATTTCTCCTTTAGTACCGCGAGAGGTACATCGACACCATGGGGCCTGTCCGGAACGACGTGGCGCGAGGTCTTGGCGGGCATGAGATGCCCTGTGAGGCCCGCTCGCATGACCTCTGCCTTCGTGACATGTTCGCCGGCTCTCCAGGCAGTGACTCCTATTTGGTCACTACTGTAATCGACGAGATAGACGGGCACGTACTTGTACCCCATGCGCTTGAGAGCGTTGTAGCGGTGATGGCCATCCAGGATAACCATGGTCCGTTGGTCCACGATGATGGGGTCCTTGACCATGCCGTCCTGCACCAGATCGCGCTGGACTCTCATCAGGTTCTCGTTCAGAATCTGCTCGTGTTGTCGCAAGGCGTTTATGGGTACCAGTGTTATTGTCATTCGTTCTCCTTCTTCGTGAGCTCTCCAGTAACCAAAGAAGCCTCCCGTCTCCGGGAGGCTTCGCATGTTCAGTGTATGAATATACGACTAACGACGCCCCTCGGTATGCTGTGTTTCACAGATGCAGGTGTCCATCGCAATAGTTGTCATACAGTTATTGTGTCCCGACAGGACTCCGCGTCAACCTCTGCAATTGTGACCGTATCATGAACCTTGGGCGTCCAGATCCATCCGGTAGAGATACCACGTCTTGTAGCGGATGCCGCCTGCCCCTTCGATCTCGCGCCAGCTACGCACATTTTCCTCACCGATCAGCGACCCCTCGGCCACGCGATAGCCGTGCGTACGCCCCCAGGCGAACAGCTTGGAGAACATCGCTGCGGGAACTCCCCTGTAGCGATAGTCGGGAACGACGAACATCACCAGCGCACGCCCGGCGTCAATCCGCTTGCGATACAGGAGGAACGTCAGCCACCCAAAGGGAAACAGCCGCCCGTTCATACGTCGGAAAACCTGATTGTAGTCCGGAGACGAGGCGACCAGCCCAATGGGGCGCCCCTCATCAGTCCTGGCGATTGCAACCATCTCGGGTCGCACGAACTTCTTCATGTCGCGCACCATAATGCGCACGTCCTCGATGGAAGGAGGTGTCAGATCAGCCCATTCCACAGGTATCGCCTCGTCCAGGATGCGCTTGATGTCGCAGGCGGTTCCCTCCAGGTTGCCCATGTCCGCGTTGTCGACGTGGTAGTGGTACCGCGTCATAGCCTTCTGCACCAGCTTCTCGCGGTGATCGTTGACCGTGCCCACGTCAAAGCGCCAAGCCCCCAGACGGATATCCACGGTGAAACTGTAGCGCTGCATGAACGCATTGTAGTAGGCACGGTTGTAGTTGGTATACATCATTGGGGGGTCGTCGAAGTTCATGGCCAGCATGCCATGGTAGTCATCGCCGTTGGTCGGCGAGACTGGACCCTTCACTACGTGAACGCCTCGACTCCGCAGCCAGCCGGTGCCGGCATCGAGCAAGGCTTTGGCCTGGTCCCAATCGTCGACCACGTCAAACAGCGTGAAGGCGCCATATTGCACACCCTTGGCCGCGCTGAGCTTCGTGTCGACCAGGACCGCTATGCGGCCCAAGACCCGGCCCTTCTCGTCATGTGTGACAAAGAAGGCGTGCGGGTTGTCCTTGAGCACAAAACCAGCGCGCCCGCTGACAATCGCCATCATCTCTGAACGGAGGACCGGCACCCAGCCATGGTGCCCACGGTAGAGGCGGTATGGGAACTCGACGAATTCCCGGAGCCCTCGCCTGGTGGTGACTTCTTCCGCGACGGCCTTCATGCGCCCGTTTCTGGAGAAGCAGCAGCTTTCCGCTCAGCCAACTGACGCTGGATGTCCTGGTACCGTTCCCGTGTGATGGGATAGAACAGCATGGACACAATTCCTCCCAGGAAGATGAATCCCGAGAAACCTCCGACGAGCAGGCGGATCGTCAACACCGAGCGGGGCGACTGCACCGCTCCGGCGACGTATCCTCCCAGACTCAGTATCACCCCGACAACTGCGATGGCACCTGCTGAAGCCAGCTTCTGAAGAAATGTGCTGAAACCATAGTACATGCCCTCACGCCGTGTCCCGCTTTCAAGCTCGTCGAGTTCGATGCAGTCGGGGATAATCGCGCTCGGCAGGACGTGCGAGCTGCTGATGCCGATGCCGGCAAGAAAGAGGAGTGTATAGACCACCCACGGACTGGGGACCGGGACAGCGGCGATGACCGCCAGCACACAGACCACAAATGCCGTCCCCGCGATGTACGCCGTCTTCTTGCCCAGACGCCCGGATGCCCAGACCCAGAACGGGAGAAACAGAACGGCGGTAATGAAGAGGATGGCAAACAGGAGCGAGCTCTGCGCTTCCATGTGCACCACGTATGTCGCGTAGTAAAGGAACACCGCGGACACGACATCCACGCCCATCCACGTGAAGAGGTACATGAGCAGAGCAGCTCTGTACGGCTTGTTGGCAAGAACCTGCCGGACTTCGGCCATGAAACTGTCCCGCGCGCGACGGCCCACGGCGGCGAGTGGTGGTTCCCGCGTCGCGACAAATACCACGAGTGGCGGGACGACGATGATAGCTGCGGCTGCCCACGCCATGGCCACGTAGCCCCGCGGCGCAGAAACGAACCTCTCGACAATGGCGCGGGGCAAGACAGCCGCGACGAGTCCCAGAACGATAGAGAAGAACATGCGAAACGAGTTCAGGGCAGTCCGTTCGTCGTAGTCTCCGGTCAACTCTGCGGCAAGCGCCTGGTAGGGGACCGCGTATGCAGTGAAGAAGGTTATGTGCAGCGAGTAGGCAAACACATAGTAGACGAACAGTCCCCCTTGCGATAGCTGTTGTGGAACGATCCACATGAGAACAAACGTCAGGGCAAACGGGAGGGCAGCTGCGATGAAGAACGGCCGGCGGCGGCCAAGGGGCGTACGGAGATGATCAGAAATATAGCCCGTCAACGGGTCAGTGACAGCATCCCAGAACTTGCCCGCCAGGAGGACGACACCCGCCAGCGCGGGATTCAGGTGCGCCACGTCCGTCAGGAAGAACAGAAAGAGGAGTGAGGTAATCGTGTACGAGACGGTATTGCTCGTATCGCCAAATCCGTAGAAGAACTTCTGCCAGAAGCTCAGCCGCTGCCTCATCAATTGTTCAGGATGTCTTGGCCTGGTAGTCCTCAATCGCCAGGTGCAGCGCCTGAACGGCATACCCGGCACACCGCCACTTCGATTCAGGCAGGCCTTCGAGCAAACCCGACAAATAAGGCATGTCGAGAGCCAGAGCCTCGTCAATGGTCTTGCCTGGCAGTTCCTTGCTGAGAACAGAGAGCGTTGCGATAAGAGCCGTACACCCTGCTATCCGGTATTTGGCATCCGTGATGCGACCTGCATCGACGCTAATGAAAAGTGTTAGTTCGACGGCGTCCGCGTTGTCGGTGATATGCCCCGTGCCCGAGGGGTCGTCGATGTGCCCGATGTTGCTTGGGCTCATGAACTCACGGATCGTGACACGGCTATATTTGTCCATCTGACCTCAAGCCATCGAGCGCAGGAACTTGACGAGATTGGGAATGACGTCTGCAGCATAGTCGACGTCCTTCTCTGTCGTTGCATACCCAAACGAGAGACGTATCGACGACTTCGCTTCCTTCAGGTCACAGCCGATAGACGTCAACACATGCGACGCCAGCGTTTCCTGGGCATTACATGCCGAACCGCCCGCTGCGATGATGCCAGCCTCGTTCATGGCAAGAAGCAGTGGCTCGTTGTCGATACCCTCGATGCGGATATTGAGATTCTGTGGCACACGCTGCTTCATGTCCCCGTTCACGACGATTCTGTCGATGCGAGCCGAAAGCTTGTCAAACAGCATGTTCCGCAGCGTCGTCAGACGTTCGAGCTCTCCCGGCAGTCGTTCCTTGCCCAGCTGCGCTGCCTTGCCAAGCCCGACGATACCAGGAACGTTGTGGGTTGACCCACGCAATCCCCACTCCTGTCCGCCTCCGTCGATGAAAGGATACAGGGCAGCGTGGTCACGAACGAACAGGACGCCTGCGCCCTTGGGTCCGTTGAACTTGTGAGCAGAGAGACTCAGGAAATCGACCCCCAGGGCGTCCACGTCCACAGGGATATGCGCCGTCGTCTGGACAGCGTCCGTATGCATCAGAGCTCCGTGATCATGAGCTACGCGCGCAATGTCGGCGATGGGCTGTATCGTTCCAATCTCATTGTTCGCGTGCATGATCGACACCAGCACGGTCGTTGGGCGCATAGCGCGCCGCACGTCGTCAGGGTCCACGATGCCGCTGTGCCCAACCTTCACGAACGTCACCTCATATCCCTGGCGCTGCAGTGCCAAGGCGCTGTGCAAGATGGCATGGTGCTCGAACTCCACTGTCACCAGGTGCCCGGGCTTGTGCAACCGCTCGCGTGAAGCCTTTTCCACCGTTCCCTTGAGCACCCAGTTGTCTGACTCCGTCCCGCCACTCGTGAAAACGACCTGTTCGGGCTTCGAACCGATAAGAGACGCGACACGCCCACGAGCTTCCTCGACCGCTGTCTGCGCCACATCGCCCGCAGATGAATGCATGTAGGTCATGGGGTTGGCAAATCGCTCACTGAAGAACGGCTTCATTTCCTCAAAAACAGCCGGGTCAACCGGCGTGGTAGCTGCATTGTCCAAGTAGACTATTCTTTGCATTACATTCCTCCAGTGGCTTCAGTGCTTGTTCACCTGCATCGGTCGGGTGCAGAGACAGCCGAAATACGGTGGACATCCTGCTTAGCCTCAGGGCTGCAGAATCCCCTCCGTCTCGCCTTCGACAGACAGTATAACCGATGTGATGCCCGGAATCGCCATGAGTGTCGTCTCGATCTGCTGCCGAATTCCCAGGACACGCATGGAACCGCCTATCCCCTGCTGCAGCCCTTCACTAAAATCGGCCCGTGCGACGCCCGTCTCGGTGACAGAAACGGACCGGAGTGCGGCCCCTTCGGGGATCAGAGATGCAAGCCCCTGCCGGCGCTCTGCGGCTGTCGGACCCTTGAGAAGCTCTCGCAGAACAGCTTCGGCGAGAGGCAGCTCGGCGGAGACCCGCCGTGGCACCGTGACAAGCTCGGTCTCTTGCGATGACGCTCTGACAAGGAACACCTTCACGTCCACCTGCGGCGGCGAGCCCGCACGACAACCAGTCGCCGCGACTGCGACAAGCATCACGACACAGCCTGCTGCCAGCAGCTTCCTCACCACGAACCTCCTGTATGAACGACATGACGTCCAGCTGAACCAGCGCGGACGGCTCATTGTTCGCGGCTCGTTTCTCTCAGTCAAGTGAAGTCTACGAGCAAACTTCCCGCGCGTCAAATCGTCAGGAACGGCTTATGGCTCATGTCGTCGGGCATGTCCCCTGGCTCGGCTGCAATCTCTTTCAACATCAGTTCTGACCTGAGACGAGGTGCGCCGACACGCACATCGCTGTTTCTGAGAGACCGCCTTACTCTATGCACGGGGGACATACCCGTTCCCTTCCAGCAGCGCCTGCACGGTCTCCTCGGTCCGGGGCGCCTCGCGCACGGTCTTGTCGCCTACAACGTACAACCGATCCGGCAGGACGCGTATGGTCTCCAGATTGTGCGTGGACAGCACCACCGACTTGCCTTTTGCCGTAGCCCAGGATATCAGGCCATGGAGTTCGCGCAGGCTGGGGAGGTCAAGGTGCAGTTCGGGCTCATCCATCAGGAGGACATCCGTCCACTGCGCCACAAGAGCCAGGAGCATGATCTTGCGCTGCTGTCCTGACGACATCTC
This sequence comes from Candidatus Cryosericum septentrionale, assembly GCF_003570995.1. Classification (GTDB taxonomy): domain Bacteria; phylum Caldisericota; class Caldisericia; order Cryosericales; family Cryosericaceae; genus Cryosericum; species Cryosericum septentrionale. Next base: position 77,192 of record NZ_QXIY01000033.1, on the reverse strand, counting down.
GTCGAGAAAACGTGCACCAAAGCCGCTGACCTCTGAGAACACGTCAGGGTGATCCGAGGCCTCGAGCTGTTGCATGGATTTGAGCCGTCCAAGGGAGCTGAGCTCGATGACCTCATCCACCAGGATGTGCGCCTGGGGTATCCCAGGCGACAGGAACCCAATGGTCGCTGCAAGGGTCTGCGGACTCATGGACTGCAGCGGGTGACCCTTCAGCATGACCTGGCCATCGAAGGGCAGCAGGAACCCGCGCATCGTCCGAAGGAGCGTCGACTTCCCTGTCCCGTTGCGGCCGACCAGAGCAACCGCCTCGCCTAGGCGAATGCTGATCGTCACGTCCCTGAGAACAGGTTCCCCGCGAACGTACCCGACCGCGACGTCGCTCAGCTCGAGGACAGCGGGAATCACATCACCCTCCTTGACTTGATCGACAACCAAATGAGATATGGCGCCCCAAAGAGTGACAGCACCGTGTTCAGCGGCACCTCAGACACGCTCACTGAACGGGCTATGAGATCCCCGACAACCACGACGGTCGCACCCATCAGCATGGTCAGGACGACGAACGTGCGGTCTGTGCGACGCGTCAGCAGGCGTGCCAGGTGCGGAGAGAACAGTCCAGCGAATCCCACGACTCCCGAGGCGGCAACGTCGGTGGCAGCAAGGACGACGCTGATAACCAGCAGTGAAATCCTCGTCCTTCTCACGTTGACGCCCAGGTTCTGCGCAAAGTCGTCGCCTACCAGATACGATCGAAGAGGGCGCATCAGGCTCATGACGACCGGTACAGCCACGATCAGCCCCGCGGCCACCACCGCCATGCCCGTTCCGGACGCCCTGTTGAGGCCCATCCAGGACCAGAAGATGGTGTTGGAGAGAATGTCGGGTCGTGTTGAGACGAGGATCGAGTACAGAGCGTTCAGCATGTAGGAGAGAGCAAGGCCCGACAACAGAAACGCCAGCAGGTCGTGACCGATGCGCCTGCTGATGACGAGGAGCATCGCCAGAACGAGGAGGCCTCCGGCCAGTGGCGCGGCGATCATGACGGGGACGGAAGCAACCGTCCCGGCAAGACCGAGAAGAGCAACCAGTGTGACAGCCAGCTGTGCCCCTCCTGAGACCCCGAGTAGGTAACTGTCAGCAAGCGGATTCCGGAAGGCCGTTTGCAGGAGAAAACCCGACAACCCCAGCGACGCCCCGACCAGGACGCCCAGCCCGATGCGAAGGAGTCTCAACATGACGATCTGAGCTTCCGGCGTTCCCATGGGGGCACCCCCGATCATGAGACGCAGTCCGTGGAGTACCTCAGAAGGCGTCAGACCAGCACTGCCGAAAAACACGCTGATGCCTGTGACGATAAGCAGGACTGCGGCTGTGCCTGCAAGTACAGCCGCATCGTGTCGTCGAACCTCGGCGTCAGGGACGGGAAGCACGCTGGATATAGTCCGCGATCAGCTCGAGACCCTTGATGATGCGGGGAGATGGGCGGAAGATGTAGTCACCCGACATTTCATAGACGTGCCCCTGTTTCACGGCGTTGGTCGTGGAGAACGCGGTCCGCCCTGAGACGTCTCCAGCTCCCATACCGGATGCCACGACGATGACGTCCGGGTTGTGACTGATGACGTATTCCTCGGACAGCACGGGCCATGGAGTATTCGCCTCATCAGCGATGTTGGATCCGCCGGCGATTGAGATGAGGTCTGAGACAAATGTCCCCTTCCCGGCACTCGTCAGCGGGCTGTTCCAGATCTCGACGTACACAGCCGGCTTGCGAGTCAGCTTCTTCGCTGCCTCGGCCACGCGTGCGATGGACCGGTGCATAGAGAGCGCCACCTCGAACCCCCGGTCCGGGACCCCAAGCACTACTGACAGCGAACGGATCGCACCTACGATACCTGACAGAGACTTGGGATCATCGGCGTACACCTGACGCCCCATCTTGCGGAGGCGTTCCACGACCGCAAGCGGCGTGCCATCCGTCACCAGGATGAGGTCGGGCGACAGGACCAGCAGCTTCTCGAGTGAGGGGTTGCTGAACGCGCCGACGGTCGGTATCTTCTTTGCCTCCTCAGGGTAATCCGTATACTCGGACGTAGCAATGATGTTGCTCCCCCGACCAAGGGCAAAGCAGTTCTCTGCAAGATTCGGCGCCAGGGTCACAAGCCTCATCTTCCCGGCCTTCGCCGGGAACGTCTCATGTTCATAGCCGAGGACATCTTTCATGACGGACGGGATCTGGAGGACGATCGACGTGAGTCCATTGCTGACAGACGATGTCATCGTCCCGCCGGACGCAGTCACCAGGCCCTTGAGAATCTCGTCCGACAGATACAGGGTCCCGGTCTTGCCGGAGGCACGAACCAGGTCCTTCCGGACCGACGTGCGATAGGAGCTGTCGACAAGCGTCCTGACACCAAACTCGTACGCGCCTGCAACTGGCCCCAGCGCGAAGTACGCGGTGTTCTGCGACCGCTCGAACCGCACCACGCCGCCTGCCGCCTCAATGAGAGCACGCATTGGGAAGGCAAGGCTGGTACCAAGCTCGACCGGAACGAACCCCTTGGGGAAGCTCCCTGCAACGCGCTTTGAGCCTATAGTGACAACGAATGTGGACTGACCAGCACGGATATTCAGGGAAACACGAAGCATCGAGGCAGCCGAGGCGACACTGCCGGCCTGTGTGGCGGGGACGGTAACCAGCATCGATACCATGATGACAGCAAGCACAAGCCATATGATCCGTTTTCCACCTGCCGGCCTGCAACCTGCCGTCGGATCAACATGCCTTTCGATCCGGTTCCAATATCCTCTCCTCAACATTCCGGTTCCTCCATCTTATTGAGTTTTGGGTCCGGCCGCCTGCGGTGAGTCACAGGGGACTCCCACTCGGCCACCGGTTGCATCCGCTTCTGAGGGCGGACCGCACTTCTAGTGCCAGACAAGCGATCCAGCGATGCAGACCGGTCGTCTCGTACCTTGGCAAGCTCCAGTATATGAGTTCCTGACCTCTGTCAACGTTGCCATTCCTCCGAGCCCACCGTCACACAAGGTATTGCAAAAGGGGATTAAGCTATAAATTGAAGAGGAGCAAATTGTCCTTTTGAGAAGAGGCGATGGATTTCGAAAGAGGGGAAGGGCTCCTCAAGTGAGAGGCAGTGAGTTGTTGAGAAAGTTTACGAAAAGAGGGCTGAAAGGTTGAATCTGGAAAAGAGAAACATAAAACTACAGGGAGGTAACTATATGGAATTAGCCATGCAAAGATATTTCTCGTCAATAATTGAGATTCTTAACCGAATTGAAAGCACACAGAGTGAAAACATCCAAAAGGCAGCTGATCTTATGGCAGATTGTACAAAAAATGGTGGAATAATTCATGCATTCGGTACAGGCCATTCGCATCTTGTTGCTGAAGACATCTTTTGGCGAGGATCCACACTAGCCAACATACATGCAATATTGGAACCCGGAATGACAGGACATGCCGAAATAACAAAGAGCGAATATATGGAGAAGCTGGAAGGGGCGGGCAAACTAATCGTTGATTATCATCGACTTAGTTCTCCCGATGTCATAATTGTGATTTCCAATTCTGGCAACAATATCGTTCCAATAGATGTTGCGATCGAAGCTTCGAAAAGAGGAGTCAAAGTCATTTCTATTACTTCTTTCGATTATGCAAATCATCTCAAAACACTCCATCCTTCAGGTCACAAACTAAAAGATGTTGCAGACGTAGCGATTGATAATTGCTGTCCCATCGGGGATGCTGCCTTATCTTTTGAAGATTTGCCAATGAAGGTTGGCGCCGTTTCAACGGTTGCTGGATCATTCATAGCTCATTCACTTATTGTACAGACAGTCGAAAACTTGCTTAAACAGGGCGTAAAGCCGGATGTATATTTTAATGGCTCCTTTATGGCAAATTCCAAAGAAGTTGAAGAGTATAACCAAAAAATTACTGATAAATATTTCTTAAGAATTAGAAATTTGTAGGATCCAAATAGAAATGATTCTCTTTACAGGGTTGACGCCGGCGTCTCGCTCGTATTGTATCATCAGGAATCATAGTGGAATGGTCGGACGTGTCACGGCTCCGAGGGAGGTATCCTGACCCCCTTCCCTCGGAGCCGTGCCTTTGCCTGATCGCTGACCTCGGAGGCCTGCAGGAGATCTGGCATCACTGTCTGCAGCCTCTTGCCGATGTCAGCATCATGGCTACCTCCTCTCTGTTCACGATGATTTCTTCGTGATGCAACGCGACGGGTGACAACCCGCTCTCTTTGCCATATACTAAACATGTAAGAGATGGAGGAGAAGACATGATACGTGCGATAAGCCTGGACTTGTGGAAGACGCTTATTCTGGACCATGATCAGGATGAGGCTCTACGCGACCGCATCCGGGCTCAAGCCATTCGTGAAGTCCTTGGCGAACACAGCGTGGTCGTTTCCGAGGATGGACTCTACGAGAGTCTTCGTCGCATCGACGTCTTGCGCAGAGACGTTCGTGAGATGCGCAACTGGACTCTGACAACGTCCAGCCAGATCGGTTTCGTTCTGACGCAGGCCAGCGTGTACCCTTCCAGGGAGCTGGTCGATGCTGTCCTGCCCCGATATGAGGCGGCGATCTTCCAGTTGATGCCTGCCCTCGTCGAGCCAGACGCCCCACAGCTGCTTGCAGATCTAGCCCGGCACTACCCTCTCTCCTTGACCTCCAACACAGGAAAGACGCCTGGGCAGGTTCTGCTGAACGTACTCGACATGCTGAACATCCGCATCCCGTTCACACATTTCATTTTCTCGGACGAAGCCCTGTATCTGAAACCTGACAAAGGTATCTGGAAACTACTGGTCGACACCAACGAACTGAAGCCGGAGGAGATCATCCATGTGGGGGATTCATACCGCATGGACTACAGGGGAGCTCGCGCGGCGGGCCTCCAGGCCATTCTCTTTCGACGCCAGGAGTCGTTGCCCGCAGAAACCCCAGCGATCGACTCACTCAGTGAACTCGCAACAACTATCGAGGAGATGAACAGATGAACATCCGACTTACCGGTTCCAGCCTGACCTCCAGCGAAGTCGTCCGTGTCGCCCGCCAGGGTGCCATCGTCGAACTCGGCAAGGAAGCTGTGGAACAGATCGACGTTGCCTCTTCATTCGTCCGGCAGATCGTACAGGATGAAGCCCCTGTCTATGGCATCAACACGGGGTTTGGCTCTCTGTGCAATGTCCACATTGGTTCCCAGGATTTGGGCAAGCTGCAGGAGAACCTCATCCTGTCACACGCTGTCGGTGTCGGCCACTGTTTCAACGAGGACGAGGCGCGAGCAACAATACTCGTACGTGCCAATACACTGGCCAGCGGACACTCGGGTGTTCGTCTCGAGGTAGAGCAACTGCTGCTTGAGCTGCTCAATAAGCATGTCTACCCCATGATCCCCTCACAGGGGTCTCTCGGCGCATCTGGTGATCTGGCTCCTCTTGCCTCGCTGGCACTCGTGCTCATTGGCAGGGGAACGGCGAAAGTGCATGGCGAAATCCTCCAGGGCCAGGCAATCCTCAACGCCATCGGAGCCAAGCCGGTCGTCCTGGAAGCCAAGGAAGGCCTTGCCCTTATCAATGGCACCGCCGTCATGACCGGCGTAGCCGCTCTCGTCTTCTCGGACGCGCGCACACTCCTTCGTACCGCCAACCTGGCAGCCGCCATGACCATGGAAGCACTCCGCGCCCGTCTCGAACCCTTCGACGAACGCATCCACGATCTACGCCGGCACGCCGGCCAGGGCGCTGTTGCCAAAGATATTCTGAGCTACCTTGCAGGCAGCAAACTCGTCGGCACGTGCGACGACGTTCAGGACGCTTACAGCATCCGCTGCATGCCGCAGGTCCATGGCGCCATCTCCGATACCGTCGACTTCGTGGAAAACGTGTTGCTCAATGAGCTCAATGCGGTCACAGACAATCCCCTCCTGTTCCCGGCTGACGGAGACGTCCTGTCGGGTGGAAACTTCCACGGCGAACCCGTGGCTTTGGCCATGGACTACCTCGGCATTGCCCTGTCAGAGCTGGCAAGCATCAGCGAACGGCGCACCAACCGCCTGCTGAACCCCGCCCTCAACCGGGGACTGCCGGCGTTCCTGACGCGCGATGCAGGCCTCAGCTCCGGCCTCATGATCGCCCAGTATACGCAGGCTGCTCTGGTCTCTGAAAACAAGGTACTGGCGCATCCCGCTTCCGTGGACAGCATCCCGGTATCCGCCGACCAGGAGGACCACGTCAGCATGGGCACCATCGCTGCGCGCAAAGCCCGCTCCATTGCAGACAACGTGGCGACCGTGGTCGCCATCGAACTGCTGGCCGCCTATCAGGCTGTCGACATCCTTGGCGGCGAGGACAAGCTCGGTCTGGCGACCAGCAAGGTATTTGCACAGCTCAGAACGCGCGTTCCACCCATAAACGGCGACCGCATGTTCATCGAAGACATCAACGCGGTACAAGACCTGATTCGCAGCAATGCAGTCTGACGGGAGGAAGAACATGGAACCGATACATGCACCGCACGGAACGACCCTGACATGCAAGAGCTGGCAACTGGAAGCTCCCATGCGCATGCTGATGAACAACCTGGATCCAGAGGTCGCAGAGCGGCCCGAAGACCTGGTCGTCTATGGCGGCAAGGGAAAGGCTGCTCGCAACTGGCAGGCCTACGCCGACATCATCGCGACACTCCAGAGCATGGACGTCGACGATACGCTCGTCGTACAGTCCGGCAAGCCAGTCGCCGTCTGGAAGACTCACATCGACGCGCCCCGTGTCATCATCAGCAATTCGATGCTGGTCCCACACTGGGCCACCTGGGACGAATTCCACAAGCTGGAAGACAAGGGACTGATCATGTACGGCCAGATGACCGCCGGTTCCTGGATCTACATAGGGGCTCAGGGCATCCTGCAGGGCACCTATGAGACGTTGGCCGCTGCCGCCCGGCAGGCCGGCTGGGAAGACCTGAGCGGACGGTTCGTCCTCACGGGTGGATGCGGTGGCATGAGCGGCGCACAGCCTCTGGCCATCACCATGAACGGGGGCGTCGGACTGATCGTCGAATGTGATCCCGCGAGGATCCAGAAGCGTCTCGACACCAAGTACATCGAGACGATGGTGACAGACCTGGACACGGCCCTCTCGATGGTGTCGAAGGCAGTGGCCGAGAAGAGGCCTCTGTCCGTCGGTCTCGTCGCCAACGCAGCCGACGTCTTTCCCGAGTTACTGAGACGAGGGGTGATCCCTGACGTTGTGACCGACCAGACGTCTGCTCACGATACGCTGAATGGATACGTCCCCAACGGCATGCCGCTGGAAGAGGCATACGCTCTGCGCAAGAGCAACCCTTCCGAGTACGAGAGGCGCGCGCTGGACGCCATCACCGTCCACTGCAAGGCGATGGTCGGCCTGCAGGAACGTGGAGCTGTCGTATTCGACTATGGCAACAACATCCGTGGCCAGGCCCTGGCAAACGGGTACGAGGACGCGTTCAAGTTCGACGGCTTCGTCCCAAAGTACATCCGTCCGTTGTTCGAGGAAGGCAAGGGTCCCTTCCGCTGGGCAGCACTCTCGGGGGACCCGAAAGACATCTGGACGACCGACGAGGTTATCCTCAAGGAGTTTGCGTACGACCAGCACCTTGTCAAGTGGATCCAGATGGCGCACGACCAGGTCCAGTTCCAGGGTCTTCCCGCCCGTATCTGCTGGCTGGGATACGGCGAGCGAGAGCGGTTTGGCCTCATCATCAACGACCTCGTGAAATCCGGCAAGATCTCCGCGCCCATCGTCATCGGACGCGACCATCTGGACTGTGGCTCCGTCGCCTCACCCAATCGTGAGACCGAGAAGATGATGGACGGCAGCGACGCCATCGCCGACTGGCCTATCCTCAACGCTCTCCTCAATACGATCGGAGGGGCTACCTGGGTCTCCGTCCATCACGGCGGCGGCGTCGGGATCGGTTACTCCATCCACGCCGGCATGGTCATCGTTGCCGACGGCACGGATGCTGCGGCCAAACGCCTGTCGCGTGTTCTCACTTATGACCCAGGCATGGGCATCGTACGGCACGCTGATGCAGGGTATCCGAAAGCCATCCAGTTCGCCAAGGACCATGGCATCCGTATGCCATCACTCAAATAGGAGGCCCCACCCGTGGAAAAGGAACTCAATTACATCGACCTGATACGCACGCGTCATTCGACACGCGACTACGAACAGCATACGTTGACTGACGCTGACAGGACTCAGATCATGGAAGCGGTCGCCAGCGCAGTTCCGCTCAGCAGCACCGTTCGCCTCGAGTGGAAGATCGCTGACCGCTCGCCCATGGGATGCAGTGGTCTCGTATATGCCGAGTGCGGCACGTCCGACGAAGAGCTGGCCGAATATGGGTATCAGGGTGAGCAGATCATTCTGGCGTTGCTCGCGGACGGATGGGGAACGTGCTGGTATGCAATGGTGCGGATGCCCGGCAGCCCTTGCTCGATAACCATCGGCAGGCCGGCCGCGCCAGGGGTCCGATCAGTGGTCATGGGTACTCTGTCACGAGGACATATGCGCAAGTCGCTGGAACAGCTGGTCACGGGTGGCATCCCCGAACATTCGTCACCACTCGTACGCACTGTTCTGGAGTCTGCCCGCCTGGCCCCCTCCGCCATGAACCACCAGCCCTGGAACTTCGAAGTGACATCTGACACACAGATCGTCATCAAGGGTAATACCGGCCGTTTCCCCGACATTGGTATCTGTCTGGCGAACGCGATGGTCACTGCCCGCCAGCTCGCGGGAAAGGTAACCGTTTCTCGCCTCAACGAAGGCAAGTACAGCATCGCCTGGTAGCCCCCTCCACAGCAGAGGTCAGAAGCTGCCGATCCCCATCGCACGCGCCGTACTCCAGGCGATCAGCAACCCCGGAAATGAAGAAGGCGCAAGTCCTGGTTTTGTCCCGGGCTTGCGCCATTCCATCTTGGACACCATCCACAGCTTCTGCTGTTTCTGAAGGTGCCGGATCTTCGCTGGTTTGCTCCGTGTCCGGCGGTTCTTCTCGATGGGCCGCGTGGCCTTCCTCATCATGCTGTCTTCGTCCATGAGCCACCTCCTGATTGTCAATGCTCGTACGAATGAAGCCGTAACAATGTACCGGAGGCAAATTGGATGTCAAGCTCCAGACGTGAAGGACGGCCGTGAGCAAATAGCACTCACGGCCGAGATCTCTCCGATTGCGAATTCCAAACCCTGTCTAGTCTGCGAGGCCTTCCCTGGTACGCAATTGCATGCGGACCTGTCGCTCGCTGAACTTGCGAGCGAAGTCGGAAGCAACACGTGCATTCTCAAGCGCGCCCGCTTTGTCATCATTGTTGCTGCTATGCAAAATGCCGGGAGTGGCACCTCTCTTGGCCAGCAATTCCATCACCTCGACCAGCATGCTATCGACCAGCACTGCCCCCGCGATTGTCGAGCCAGGACCGGCCTTGGCGGGGCTGCCTTCGATAGAGACCAGAGCGTCACCTGGTTTGCCGCACGTATCCAGAACAAGGTCGGCCACCTCAAAAAGCCTCTTTCCCGATGAATGCCGGGATGGAGTCCCCTGCGAATGCGCAACATTGGTCACGGCGATGACATGCAGCCCCATCTTCCTGCCCTCCATGGCCATCTCCACAGGAACAGCATTACGACCGGAGTTGGAGATGACAACCAGCACATCGCCCTTTTCAACCGGCGAGTTGGTCAGATAGACATGGGCAAGGCCGGGCAGACGTTCGAGATATGTTGCCTGTGTCTCATTGATGTGTACCATAAGCTCAGTTTCCAGGATACCCTGTGCTTGGATGAGACCGCCGGCACGGCTCATCATCTCTTCGGCAATCATGTGAGAATGTCCCGTTCCAAAGCCAAACAGCATTCCACCGTTCCGAACGCTGTCCGCCACTATGCGAGCGGCTTCCAGTATGTTGTTCATTTGCGTCTCTTCAATACGGTTGATCATGGATCTCACTGCCTGAATATACGTTGTTGCTGCCATGTCGTTCCTCCTGAATCAGATGTCGTTCGTCGTCTCAGACTCCAAACTCGCCTGCGGCGAACCTCTCCAGCGCCACCGCCGCACCCTGTTCATTGTTCGACGGTACCACGAACCTCGCCAGAGACCGTGTCTGCTCGTCGGCATTTGCGACCGCAACCGAGACCAGGGCTGTTGCAAACATGCTTCGGTCTGCCTCGCAGTCACCCACGGCCATCACGTGGGACCTCTCGAGCCCAAGATAGTCGATCAGCCAGCGAAGCGCAGCACCCTTGCTGACCCCCGCGTCCATGATGTTGACGAAGTTCATGTCAGCCTTGACCACATTCGCCCGGGATCCCAGGCTTTCCACGACGAGGTGCCTGACGGCATCCGTATTCTCAGGCAGGCACGTGATGGAGATTTTCCGCACTCCGTCTGTTGCGATCTCGCTTGCCGCTGGAACATAGCGCAAGTGACTGGCATACCAGCTGGACCCCCACTCGTCGACAAAACTGGGTGCGCCCGCGTTGCGGAACACCTGCGGATCGCCCCGACCATACAGGATCATATTCACAGGAATGTCTATCGAGCGCACCGTCTCCACCGACCCGAGGAGAACCTCAGGAGATATGGCTCGCTCCATGAGAATGTGCCCATTCTGTGGATCGACGACTACTGCCCCCTGTTCCGCGATGACGGGAACTGAGAGCCATGTCAGCTGCCGAACGTATGGTGCGATGCGCTCAAGATCACGCCCGGATGCAATTGTGCACGCAAGCCCGGGAGCACTGACAGCTCGCAAGCGTGCCGCTGTCTCATCGGAAATGAACGACCGGTCGTCAAGAAGCGTCCGATCGAGATCAAAGACCGCAAGTTTTTGAATATACATCCAGGACCTCTGGTTCAGGCGTGATACTCGCCGCTCACAAATCGTTGAACAGCGGCAACGACGCCGTGTTCATCGTTCGACGGAGCCACGTACCGAGCCATACGAATCACCTGGGGATCGCCGTTGGCCATAGCTACGGAAACGCCTGCAACCTTGAACATGCTGGCGTCTGTCTCATTGTCACCCAGAACCATGACGCTCTTCATCTCTACGCCAAGCATGGAGGACAAGGTTGAGACGGCGCTGCCTTTGTTGACACCTGCTCCCATGACGTCGATACAGTTTGCGTCAGCCTTCATGACCGTCGCAGTGACCCCAAGTGCGTGCTCCAAGTCCAACTCGAGGGCGTCCGTCTCCTCCGGGTGACACCGGATGGCAATCTTACGATAGCCCTCCATATCGTGAGTCTTCCAGACCCCAATATCCTCAAAACGCGAATTCAGCTCCACATATGGCGTGTTCTGCAGGAAGAAGGGTGCGGCGGCATTCTTGTAGAGCACGACGTCCTTGCCTTTCAACAGAAAAAAGTTGAAATCGTATGAGCTACGTTGCAGAAGGTCGAGGACTCCTCCTACGACAGAACCTGCGAGATTCCACTCAGCAATGATGTGCCCATCAAACGGATCCTGGATGACGGCGCCGGTTTCACTGATGATCGGCACGTGGATGATCCCCAGCTGCTCAACGAACCGCATAATCGAGAACTGTTCCCGGCCGGAGCAGATGGTGAATTCTACCCCGGGAACCAGGGCAGCCCTCAATCCAGCAATCGTTTCCTCGGTAATGAGTGAATGGCTGTCCAGCAGCGTCCCATCAAGGTCGCAGGCAATGAGCTTCTGGATTGCCGCCACGGCCCTACGCGCTGTAGACCACGCTGCCCTCGCAGATCGTGGAAGAGACATGAAGGTCAGGAGTCAGGATAACAATGTCCGCAACGGCTCCCGGCCGGATAATGCCTCGTTCGGTCACACCTATGGAACGGGCAGGGTTCTGACCTGCAGCGCGGAAAGCACTCGCAAGATCAAGGCCGCCGATGTTGACCACGTTGCGGACGGCCCGATCCAACGTCAGAATGGAACCCGCAAGGCGCCCACCAGGGAGCCGCACTGAGGTTTCGTCCACCGTCACCTTCAGTCCATTGAAGAAAACGAACTCACCCTGAATGCCCAGTCCTGCAGCAAGGATAGAATCAGAAATAAGCACGAGCCGCTCCTTGAGATACCGGCTCACCAGTGCAATCGTGGCAGGATGAGTATGCACACCGTCAGCTATGAACTGAAGATAGACATCGTAGAGGAACGCAGCACCCACAGGACCTGGTTCGCGATGAAGCAATGGTCGCATCACATTAAAGAGATGATTCATAGATGTGGCGCCGGCGGCGATCCCCGCAACAGCATGCTCAAAATCCGTATCTGTGTGGCCAATGGAGACATGCACGCCCCGGCTGACAAGATACTCGATGACCGGGATCGCCCCCTCGCGCTCAGGCGCCATGGCCATCAGCGTGACGGGACCACTGTCAAGCAATGCTTCGGCATTCGCAATGGTCGGTATCTCGAAATCCTCGGGATTCATGGCCCCTGGCATTTTTTCATTCAGGAATGGTCCCTCCAGATGCCACCCCAGAGGTCTCGCCCCCTCGACGGTTGCCAGCTTGGAACTCAAGGTTGTCATGACGTGCTGGAGAGTGGCAATGCGCGCGCCCACGGTCGTCGGCAGAAATGACGTGACGCCGGCATGTGGCAGGCCTGTCGCCATACACTCGAGAGCTTCGCTGCTCGCTTCCATGATGTCGTGCCCGCCGTACCCGTGAATATGGACGTCAATGAAGCCGGGAGCAACAAGGAAACCCGTCGCATCGAGAACTTCAATCCCAGAAGGTTGTTCCGTGAGAGTGTGTTTGATCCGGCCAGCCTCAATTTCGACCCAGAACGTACCACGCAGTTCATCGGGTGTAAAAAGACGGTCGGTCTTGATGACATAGTGCGAAGATGCCAGTATGTTCATGGTCTTCTCCTTTCGAACACAACAGGACATGAAAGAACCCCGGCTCCAGTCAGGACGCCTGGGAACGTTGCACGTCAACCCGGTTGCCCGTGTCGGCAGATTGATAGCAGGCATCGACTATGCGATGTGTCCAGCCGGCCTCCGCAAGAGTCGGGCGGGCCGGAAACCCAACATCGCCGCCCGTACAACCGTCCAGAAATGTATAGATGCTCGCAGCATGCATGTCACACATGAGTCCCATCGACATTTTCGAACTTGGAAACGCAGTCTTCAGATACGTTACCCACGGGTCGTCCAGGATGACGTCCTGCGTGACGTCACGCGAAGCCGCATCCACGACGACCACTCGCCCGCGCTGAAGATCGATTGACACAGAACCCTTCGTTCCAAAGACCTCAAAGGCAAAGGTTCCTTCACGCCCGGCGTGTACCCGGGAAACCTCAATCGTTCCCGTGCTGCCATTTACCAGGTCTGCAGTGACCAGTGCCCAGTCGTCCACGTCGACACGGGACATTTCATCTGGGGCTCCCGTACTGGGACGCTCACCAACGACAGTTCTGGTCACGCAGCGCACTGCTTCGAATTCGCCGACGACCATGCGCACAGCGTCGACCATATGAAGACCCAGATCGACGAGCGCACCACCACCAGATTCCTTGCGACTCAAGCGCCACGTCATTGCTCGCTGGGTGTTGAGATAACTGGCATGCAGCAGGACAGCCCTCCATGTCACGACATTGCCGATGACGCCCGCTCGAACGATCGCGCGCGCAGCCGCCATAGCAGGAAGGAAGCGATACACGAGGGCAGTCTGGTTGAAGATCCCCGCATCGTCTGCCTTCCGGGCCAGTTCAAGCGTGAGCTCGCCATTCAGGTCGACCGGTTTCTCACAGTAGACAGGGACATGTGCCGCGACAGCTGCCTCAACAAGAACGCGATGCTCAGCGTTTGGGGTGCACACGTCCAGCATGTCGATCTGGGCGCACGTCGAAGGCACGGATTCATAAGGGAGGGCTCGCGAAAACTCGAACCGATCAGCCTCATTCGGGTGCGACGTATAGACCGTGTCAAACATGACTCGCGCCGGAACTTCTGCGTACATCCCGGGCAGTGCCCGATAACACATCCAGTGGATGCGGCCGATGAAACCAGTTCCCGCAAGGCCAAGCCGAACCGGCTGCATTTGCTCAGACACGGTACAGGCGGTCTGCGTACTTGGCTGTGTACTGCTTGTTGAATTCAGGGCCCCCGTCCACGTTGGCGCTCATGAACACGGGTGGAACGTAGCCAGCCTCCAACATCTCGCGGATAGCAAAGACCATCGTCTAATCGACCAGGATGTCTGAACTGATGCTCGACGTTCCGGCGATCTTGGTAGGAAGACCCGGAAGTTCGATAGTAGCATCCCCTTCGACACTGTGATTGTCCAGGATGACGTCTGCAAGTTGCCACAGCATCTTGCCACTGGAATGGCGCGACGTACTGTGTTTGCCAACCTCGAGAGCGGTGACGGCAATGACCGGTATGCCAATCGACCGTGCAACCATTGCCATCTCGATGATCAGAGGATTCCGGCCCGAGTTGCTGATGATAAACAGACAATCGTTGTTCCGGATGTCCCATATCTCGGCGAATGTCGTTCCCACGCCTTCGATGCGTTCATAATGGCCGCCCGATAGTTCCTTGACCTGTTTGGATGGAATAAGGCCGCCCGCGCGCCCACAAATCTCGACGGCAACAGATGCAGAATGCCCGCTGCCAAACGCCTGCAGGATTCCGCCGCCCATAATGCTCTGCGCAACAATATGGCCTGCCTTGCGCATGTTGCCCTCTTCCTGCTTCAGGACAGGAATCAGTTCCTCGATCTTGTCAAAGAATTCCAGTGCCATACAAACCTCCCAATTCGTATCCGCTGTTCCTGCCGACAGCGGTCAGTCTACAGCAAGCCCTTCTTTCGGAGAAGTTCGACCAGGTCCAGCGCACGGTCACTGCCGCTGCGCTGGGGCGTAATCTTGTAGCCCATATCCCCAATAGCCTTGAACGCCTCAGCGTCCTCCCTGGTCACAGCTATCCACGGTAGAACCATCACATACTTCGTCCCCTGGACCGGAGCCTGATTGCCGACATTGATGCTCTTCGGCTTGAGCCCACCCTCCATAAGTGCCAGTGCACCCTGTGCATTGCGCGCAATGATAAGAACATTTTCATGGGCAGGATCCATCGAAGACAGCAGCTTCAAACCATCTGCAATAGTGACGACCGAAGTTGGGAGCCCACGCGCGGCCTGCGGCAGCACAATGCGCTGAATCGGATCGGCTGCGACCTTGTCGTCGGCAACAATAATACGCTTGGCGCCATAATAGCTGCACCAGGTTACGGTAACCTGTCCATGAATAAGACGATTGTCAATGTGTAGAAAGAATGCCATGATTCGCTCCTATCAGGTTGAAGATGGTGCTGCACCCATATCATTGTGACCCGGATTATTGTTCAATGCTTGACGCATTATTGCACTCAAACTCTGGATAGACTCCTTGCCTGCATTCATGGCCATTTCTGCAACATCGGTCAGTGTCATGTCGCCTCGGACAGCCAGAATCTCAAGGATCATCGGCAGGTTCACCCCTGTAATGATCTCTACACGGTCAGTCACGAGGTACGCCGCAGCATTGGAAGGAGATGCTCCCAGCATATCCACGAACAACAACGAGCCCGAACCCGTGTCCGTTTTGTCAATGGCCGTCTGGATGCGTTCCTTGAGTCCATCGATACTGTCTCCCTCACGAAGCGCTACAGTCTCGAACTGTTCCTGGGGTCCCGCAATGAGCGTGACGGCACTTGCAATGCCACCAGCAAGCTCTCCGTGGGTAACAACGACGATTCCAATCATAATGGATTCCTTTCCGATCCCGGCTGCCTACGCAGCCCGGGACGACATTTCGGTATGAAAATACGACTACAAAATCTTGAAAGCTCCCAGAATGATCCCGGCGGCAGCCAGAAGAAGCAGAACCTGAAGGTTGGTCCAATGCTTCTTCTTCAGCAGCCAGTAGACACAGAACACAAGAGCCAACGGCAACATATACGGAAGGATCTTGTCGAAGGTGTCCTGGATCTTGACGGATTGGACAACGTCTTTGCCCTCGATCATGACATGCTTGGTGATCTCGAGAGGAGTCTTCACTCCCGCCAGAATGCTCGGGATGAAGCCACCCATGATGAACAGAGCCGCTGTGCTGGCTATGTCGACGATACGGGTGATAGCGCCGCTGCTGACTTGCCGTACAAGGCCGAGACCCTGCTTGTAGCCAAGCCAGAATTCAGGGAATTCCTGGTAGAACCAGATGAAGCCAAGGAGCAGCATGAGCCAGGCACCGCCGACACTGCCCCGGAGAGCCAGCGACCCTGCAAACACGGCGAAGATAGGCCTCACCAGAATACCGTTGACGGTGTCGCCGATGGCTGCGAAGGGACCCATCAGGGAAACCTTCAGGCTGTCGCCCACCGCAGGCTGCCTCTTTTCCTCAAGAGCACAGTCGGCACCAAAAATCACCGGCCCACCGACAAAGGGGTGCGTGTTGTAGAACACCATATGACGCTTGAGAGCTGCAAAGTATTCATCCTTCTTCGGAAACACCTTCTTGAGGATGGGCGCAATGGACCACGCATAGCCAAGGGCCTGCATGCGCTCATAGTTCCAGGAAAGCTGCAGAGTCAGGTTGTGCCGCCACATGGCCTTGACGAGATCTCCATGCGTGACAGGGCTCTTGGTTTCCTCGACCTTCGCAGCGGTGGCTTCTTCAGCCTGCTGCTCACCAGTCTGGACGGGCTTGAGCGAGAAGTAGATGATGACCACCGCCAAGGCAGCAAGCGCGATGCCAACCAGCGGAACGTTCAGGTACGCGAACATGACAAAGCCCAGAACAAAGAACGACCACCACTTCTCGATGGGCAGGAAGGTCAGCAAGATGCCAAAACCGAGAGCCGGCAGGATGTGGCCCATGGTACCCAGGCCGCGGGTCAGCCAGGCCGGGATGTTGTTGATGAGGACTTGAATGGGCCCTGAGCCGAGCCACACAGCAAAGAAGACGGGAATGGCACGAGAGAGACCCCATGGAAGCTGACCCCACAGATGCCACCCCGAGAAAGCAGCATCGTCCTGCTTCTCCACGGCACGGTCCGCTCCATGGATAAACACAGTGGTCAACGAACGGCTGAGGACGTCGAGCTGAGTCATGAACAGCGAAACAGGGACTGCGACGGCCAAGCCAGCTGCCATTGCCTCTGTCGGGGCTAACTTGGACAGTGCAGCGAAGGCTGTGCCGACGATAGCGCCCGTGGTGTAGTCAGGGATCGTCGCACCACCGTATGACCACAGACCGAGTGACATCAGCTCCAGAGTCCCGCCGATGCCAAGACCCAAAGGAATGTTTCCAACAACGGCACCAACAAACAGCCCACTAACAACCGGGTCAGAGAGCAGCCAGGCAGGACCCAGCAGGGCAATAATCTGAATGTACGACCAGATCGCCAGAATCAGTGCAATTCCGATACCGTAACCGTTAGCCATGGACAAAACCTCCTCACCAGGATACCGTAATACCTCCAAGAGAACGTTCATCAGTCTTTAGCATCTCATTCATCGAAGCCCGGGAAGCGCTTGCGCGCCACTGTGCTCCACGATCACCTTCCACTCACATGCCTTTCACGCGACAACAGACAGCTACAACCGATTGCAACCCCTTATGGCCAGAATCATGAAAGTATCCTGGCTTCAAGATGTGGCTAGAAATCGATGCTGCAGAACCTCCTTATTTGTGTTCTCTGTTTCAACAGAATCATGGGTAAAAGTCAAATTTTCTTCCACCCCCTTTTCGCCTCTGATTCATTCCGCTTTTAGGCTAGCACTATGCTTATTAATGTCAATTATTAATGTCAATTATTAATGTCAAGTCTTCCGAAAAGTGTGCTTCCGCTGGCTTTCTAAAACCATTCTTTTTTAGGTTGTATCCCTGATGTGTTCTTCGGTAGTTGTAAGAATCCATAACATTATCCAGATCAGGTTGCAACTCCTCACTACGCTCATATCGCTTCTTTCAGAAGGCAACAGCGTAGAATTCGTCTAAGAGTGTTTTATTGAGCCTCTCTCCGTAACCATTGGTTCAGGGATGCTTTACTTTGGTCGTGGTGTGCTTTATCCCAAGTCTGTTGCATGTCTTCTCAAATTCGTGGTTTGGTACTGCTTCCTCATGCCAGGTCGTAGACTTTGCTCCACAATCGGTAAGGATTCTCTCTCTTTACTGGAACAACCTTCTTGGCAAGATGATTCTCTACAACTTCTGTAGAAACCTTGGTAGGTTTGTTATGGCCGCTATTCGGGAGTTCATGACATTCCTCCGTGTTGCTGTGCGTGTGGTTACCTATATTTTACACAAAGATGTCATGAACTTTTTATTTTTTAGGTATTGCACTTAATCTTACAATTCGTCCAATATAAAGAAAAAACTCTAGCAACCTGCCTCAAACTACGGTTTTTTCTTTGACTTGTTATTCTTTTGCTCTGTACTTAACTTCTTTAAAACTATAGAAAATATATGCGATAACAACTATATCAATCCTCCTCTTTTTTATTGACTTTACTGAAATAGTCTTTCAATTTGAGCTGAATTTTGGTTGTACATTGTCTTGTACATGAGCTGCCAGTAACTCCTAGCGCATAAAGCGTTAGGAGTTACTGGCAGCCTATAGTTATGGCTGCAACAGTAATCCGGTTATTTGGCCATTCCAGCGCTCCCACATACAAGCATTTTGGATTTTACCAGCCCTTTTACTGCAACTCTGGCTGCACCCATATATTTTTTAGGGTCTATATCACCAGGATACTCTACGAAATAAGTCTTTACCGTATCGGTAAAGGCAATTCTTAGCTCGGTGGCAAAATTGATTTTTGATATTCCTTTTTTTACACTATCTCTTATCACAGTGTCAGAAAGACCGGAGGCACCATGCATGACCAAAGGGATGGAAACCACCTTCCTGATATTCGCAACATGGTTTAGATCCAACTCTGGTGTTTTGGCATAAATACCATGAGCGGTACCTATCGCTATGGCCAGAGAAGAAATCCCCGTGCGCTCGACAAAATTCACCGCCTGATTGGGATCGGTATACTGATCTTCGCTGCATTCCGTGTCGTCTTCTTTCCCACCGATTTTTCCTAATTCCGCCTCCACAGGAACGCCGAAGTTCTCCGCGTATGCACATACTTTTTGTGTAACGCTTATATTTTCTTCGTAGGAAAGCGCAGACCCGTCAATCATAACCGATGTGTAACCACTGTCGATACACGCCTTCGCCAGTTCATAGCTGGCACTATGATCAAGATGGATCGCCACTGGCACGCTGGCGATAGCCGCGGCCGCTTTCACAATATTTGCAAAATAGACAGGCGGAAAATATTTCAGGGTAGAGGATGTGGTTTGGACGATTACCGGAGAGTTTAGCTCCTCAGCAGCATTGACAATGGCCCAAACCATCTCGGCATTTTCCGCATTAAAGGCGCCTACCGCATATCCACCTTTTTTGGCATCATTTAATATTCTTTTTGTTGTTACTAGCATATTAGCTTTCCTCCCGCTATTTTAATGTAATGTATGCGTCCAGTCCCGTAGGCATGTCAGGGTTTACTCCGATACGGATTGCTTTGGTCAGAGCTATCATTTGCATGGTGTATATAAATGGAATGCCATAGGCCTCAAAACGGCTGATCCCGCTGATGGACACATGAAAATCCGAGTTGTACTGATTTGACTTTTCAGAGCCAAAAGTGACTACCGTACCGCCATGTTTTTTTACATCGGCTATCATGCTTTGCTGGTAGCTACTTTCATTGGGCTGCACTGCAAAAATGGTAAGGGTTTTGCTGGAATTAAGCACTTTGGGGCCGTGACGATAATCCAGCATATTAAAGTATTTTCCACTGATAAGGGCAACCTCGGTAAACACTAGAGCACCCTCCTCCGCAATGCCGCAAAGCACGCCATCAGCGAGGACAACTACATCGCTGAAATCTCTTTTTGCCACATCCTCCAACAAAGGACGGTATCGATCCATATGTTTTTTGTTCTGGTCTATGGATTCCTTCACAGCAGCCCTTAGTTCCTGATCATCATAACAGGTGGCATTAATTAGAAGGGCGGAAGCATACAGATTGGTGACAGACCGTGTTTGGCAGACACTGCTGTCATATGCCCACGGCAGCACAATGCTTAAGTCGGATAACTTCGCCAGTTCATTCTTTTCTTTCATTGTGACAGAAATTACCTTGGCATTACTCACTCTTTTTATATGCTCGATCGCGCGGATAATCTCCGTAGTCATGCCAGAACGAGACAGTACCATCACAATACTGCCGTTGATGGTATTACTATAAGTACCAGGGTTAACTAAATAGTCTCCTCCCGCAATGGCTACAGCGGAAGTGTTGGGGCGACTGACGAACATACGCTCGCAGCTTTTGGATAACATATAACTGGAGCCGCATCCCATGAAAACAAATTTACGTTGTCTGTTTGCACGGAAGAATTCTTTCACTTCTTCCTCTTGTGCGAGTATTTGATGATAGGTTTTGCCCAGGGCGTCTCCGGTTGCCATGATTTCCTGTTCGGTTAAGTACATTTTTTTACCTCCCTATTCCTTTATTTAGTATGGCGGTTTGTCAATAAAATTGATCCTTCTGTTATGGGGTTGTTGCATAGATGTAGTCCTCTATGCAATGTATTATTATATCCTTTAATAAAGCTTCTGGATCATTTTTAAGCCTGTTATTTCTTATTTTGTCATATTGCAACGGCATAAACTGCTTAATCAAGGTCAAAGGGATTTTTACTGTTTTCAAGTTGTCTATAAGAAGCTTAACTGACTCTTTTACATCCTCCACAGGAAGATAATATCTGCACCTGTCCGAGTAACTATACTTTCTGGCAAACCTTATTTTATCTGAGTTCCCATGGTAATAGTTTCGCCAGTTATCAGGCTTTCTCAACATTTCCTTGTCAAGTGTTTCAATAAAATTGGAGAGCTGAATTTCAGGGTTATATCTAAACAACTCATTCTCCATATAATTCAAAGCAAATAAGCCTTCTCTAAGAGCAAATGTCAGAGCAGGTCCAACTTTCAATATGGCAATGCCGTCTTCTACCATTTCTTTTAAAGAATATGCGGTTTGATAATCTGTAGAATGCCCTTCAAATACAAAGCTTGGATATTTTTTAAGAGCTTTTATCAAATCCTTTGATTCTTCTCTGTTGTAACTATGGATCGTTTCATCTCCAAATTCAACACCAGGCTGCACAACCACTGCTATGACATTTCCCCATGCCCTCTCCAAATTGTTTCTGCGAAATGCCTCTTTAAAAGTATCAACAGTATTTTCAAAATCAGATACCTTTGTAACGTTTACCAAATCTTTTTTTTCCTGACTGCCTCCAGGAATTGGGACTTCACTTCCAATTATATAAACAGGGTGTACAGAAGCTGCATCTTTTTTTTGCAACTCTCCAAAGGCTTTTTCCGCTGCTAAACAAAGTCTAGCACCCCTATCCGCTATAACTTTTGTATTAAGGTGAGCAGAAGGGTTGTCTTCTTTCAATTGCATACTGGTATCAATGTGTATTTTTGTAAAACCTGCAAGTACATACTCTCGAATGAGTTCAGCAGATTTTTGCATTGCTTCTTGAGTATTTTCATTTTGCCAGGTAAGCGGTCCTAGGTGATCTCCTCCTAAAATTATTTTTTGAAATGGAAATTTCACCTTTTCTGCAATGGAATAAACAAATTTTCTAAAACCCTCCGGTTTCATTCCCGTATATCCGCCAAATTGATTTACCTGATTGGCCGTAGCTTCTATTAATGCATAGTCAGCATTTAAAAGAGCCCTTTCTAAAACTGCTTCAATTACATATTCATTTGCACTACAAGCAGAATAAATACCTTTGGCAATGCCATTTTTTTGACTTTTCACTATATGTATCAATGGATGTAAATTATCCACAATACTCCTCCTCACCATTATTTCAAATACCTTAATAAATCTAAAGGCTGACTTAATGCCAAATCAAGTGTTTCTACTTCTTCTTTACTTCCGAAACCATAGGCTGCTCTACAATAATACTATTATTTTCACTTCCTGCTTCAAAACCCTTGCACTTAACACCAAGCATCAGACAACTACCCTCTGGACCATTTTTTATTAGTGCTTCTACCGTGTCAACTCACGTAAAGATACTACGATCCGTGTCAAGAGGACAAACATAGATTGGCATCATGGTGAAGAGCCCGGTACTTCGATGTTGTCACATAGAGGTGGTGGGCGATGAAAAGAAGTTTTCTCATGCAAGCGACCAATGCAACTTTGGGCTTCTTGTGGTTATCGCTCACGAGATGCTTGTAGAACGCTTGTATGCACTCATTGTGTTGGATACTGTTCATACAAGCCAGGGAGAGGACCTTTCTGAGGAGAGGGTCTCCTGCTCTACTGATTTTTCTTCCGCCCTGGAGGGAAGAACCTGATTGCCTCTGTCCTGGGTCCAGTCCCGCAAGTGCTGTGATCTCATTTCTATGAGCACCAGGATACTTTCTGAAGAGGTACAGGAGACTCATGGCAGAGATGATCCCTATCCCGTTCATGGAAAGAAGATTGTGGAGGGCTTCTCGTGTCTCCTCATGATCCTCTGCAACTGCCCCCATCTCTTTCTCAAGCTGTTCCTCCATCGTACCAAGACGCCCCAGCTCCTTCTCCAGTGAGTCCTTCAGCTTCCTCGTCACACCACTTTTCTCCTCCAGAGCATGCACGTGGTTGGAGAGCATGGTCCTTGTCTTCTGGATGATCTCATAGCTCCCGAGGTATGCTCCGAGCTGTTCCGCTCTCTCGTCCATCGCAGGGATACAGAAGTCTTCTTCTGCGAGCAAGGCATGGAAGGCGGAGAGCATCTTCGCATCAATGGCATCTGTTTTCGATCTGTTCCCCAGCACTTTTGCGAAGTTCGCACTCTTCTTTGGATTCACCTCATGAACTTTGAGTTCATTCTCTGAAGCAAATACACGCAGATAGTTGGAATAGGGCCCTGTTGGTTCATAGATGAACCTTACTTGCTGATTCCACTCTCCTCCATACCTCTTCTTGAGTAACTTCTTCAGGGTTGTTAGTCTTCTTTCGTTTGGAACTTCCTCCTCCTGTGTTCCATCCCAGAGCTCCAACGATTGCTTTGAAACATCAATGCCGATATACTCTGTCATACGAAACCTCCTTGCATATGAGGAGAGTTTGTAATGGGTTGCCCTTCCATGAGTGTTTCATTTCGTCCACAACCCAAGCTGGAAGAACCTTCTTCCGCTTCTGATACTACACAAACTTTGGAAGGGCGATCCATCTATCGTACAAGCTCATGAGGATCCCTCATTGCTTCAATGTACGTACGGTCTACCCATTCCTCTCATCCATATGACTCTCAATAGTATCTCCCTCCATCGTACGAGAATGTACGTGAACCATCAGGTCGTGAACTCTCCAGAAACGGAGGCGTAGCTGCCACCGTTGATGACCAAAGATTGTCTCCTTTTGGCAATTGCATTCAGGTGTTCCTGGCAGTGGAGGATCTCGTGGTGCAGGCTCGTCAGGTCCAGTGCTGCACATGTTGATCGCAACTGTTTCTTTGTCTCTTCTGGAACATCCATCCGTGCCAGCATCCTGGCACAGGGAGTCTGTGCTTGGTCATACACCTTGGTGATGTGGCTCCCGGTCCTCTCCTTGTGGAGGAGCTTCTGACTGGGAAGGAACCAGTTTACCAGGAGATGCAGTGCCTTGTACAACCGGTTCAGGAGGTTCACCTCTTCCTGGGTGTCATGCCGGTCATACCCCACAAACTTGCGGATGATGGAGTTGTTCTTCTCCTCCACATGGGCGCCCCGTTCTTGTGATACGGACGGGACCGGGTGAAGGTGATCCCCCTGGTACGGCAGAAGCGGACGAGATGTCCGTTCATAAATTCACTCCCGTTGTCGGAATGGAGAGAGACCACATGCCTTGGGTACCTGTGCAGGCAGGTCTCCAGGGCAGCGACCACATAGATCTCTGCTTTCGTGCGGACGGCTCCTGCCTCGGTCCATCCGGTGCTCCGGTCGGTGACGGTCAAGGTCCAGTTGAAGTCATCCACCGCTTGTCCTCCGTCATGACCCACCAGGTCCACGGGGGACGCCAAGGATGGGGAGAGGAGGGTCCATGCACGTCTGAACGGGAATCCTGCCACCCAGAGGAGTGCTCCGGGTATAGGAGACTTCATGCAGGCGGTACATGTGCCGCTCTGTTGCCAGAAGTCTCCCGATGGTGGCAGGACTCATCTGGAGGAGCAGCTGCCGGGTCTCCTCATCGACATGGAGATGCCCATGGGTCATGAGGTTCTCCACGAAGAGGGCCATGCCTGCTGCCAGACGGACCGGTCCCAGGAACGTGCTTGCACTCCAGACGGTGATCAGTGCCTGCTGGACAAGAGGGCCGTACCAGGAAGGACAGTACCGGTGGATATGCTTCGTGGGATCAGCGACCAGGATCTCCTCTCCCAGGAGGTACCGCTGTCCTGCCTGCTGCAGGACACGGGCAGCATGTCTCCTGCAGTATCCCGCCTCCTCACGGAAATCGTCCAACACCTCCGACTTCCTTGTCTTCCCTGCCTTCAGATATGCCTCTGCCTTGACCATCGTGAGTTTCTTGCCTTCCTGGAACCGCCCCTCGGATTGGACTAATATCCTCGGGGGCATCGTAAGCTCCATTCCCGCTGCCCTGTTCTCATCCCAAGGACCAGCAGTATTCTGTCATTCTTCACCTCCGTTTTCTCATGAGTTGACGGAGACATTTCACGTACATTATTGATGAGTCGATGCGAGATTTACCAGTTAAGTATTTGATCTTTATACTGTTGCTTTAATTTGGCATTATGCTCTTCGCCTCCATCTACATTGGCTGCAACATAGATCGGTGGAGTGATGCCACGCTTCAATAATTCCTCGATAGTAGCTGTGATCAATGCGTGTAGCAGGGCGGTGCTAGTAACGCCCGAAGCTGGAGTAAATCTCTCCGCGACACCTTCTACTTCTATGACAGCATCGCCCTTGTCTACCTTATTATCCAGAACCACGTCGGCATACTCGTACATTTTCCTGCCAGATGAGTGACGGGACGTAACCCCTTCCGTATATTTCCGGGAAGTGACCCCTATTACCTTGGTTCCACGCTCTTTAGCAATCTTCGCCATTTCAATTGGCACTGCATTACGTCCGGAGACGGAGACGAGAATGAGCACATCATCTTTTTGAGTAGGATAGTTATCTAATAACACTTTGGCGAGTCCCTCTAATCGTTCCAATCCAGAAGTCATTGTGACCGGGTGAATATCCAGAGAGGCAATGCCTGGTGCAAAAATAGGGTTGATCAACATTAGACCACCAGCGCGATAATAGATGTCCTGGACGGGCAAGGAAGAGTGCGAACAGCCAAATGCAAAAATCTTGTGGCCTTTTTGAATAGCATCTGCCATCATATTGGCAGCCTGATTAATAGCATCTTCTTCTTCAACACTGATCTTTTCAATTAGGTTAATTACTTGCTTTAAATACTCCTTTGACAATTTTGACATTTAATGTACCTCCTCTATCGTTTTATTTTATTATTTTATTTTCCCAAAAACAAGTTTGCCTTTTACCATAGTTGCCACTACTTGATATCGTTCATCAAAAAAAGTAAGATCTGCATCTGCTCCTGCCCGAATCTGGCCCTTACGATCCTGTATACGCAAGGCTTCTGCTGGAGAATAAGTGGCCATTGTAATGGCATCCTGGAATGAAATCTGAGCAAATTTAATTACATTCCTAATGGCCTGATCCAGCGTCAAGGTACTGCCAGCAAGTCCGCCGGATGAGGTTCTAGCAATGCCACCGTTAACTCTAATTATCATGTCACCAAGCTCATAATTACCGTCCGCCAAACTAGTGGCACGAATTGAATCAGTAATCAATATAGTACGGTGAAAACCTTTGGCGCGGATAATTAACTTCACAACAGCAGGATGGACATGAACACCATCTGCAATTACCTGAGCATATATGCGGTCATCTGTCAGGATGCCTCCTACTGTGCCGGGTTCACGATGATGAAGTCCCTTCATGCCGTTGAATACGTGAGTAGCTTGTCGCACACCCAAGTCTGCTGCGTGGATAACCTCTTCATAGGATGCGGCGCTGTGTCCAATTGCGAACTCAGCGCCGTTGTTCACTCCATATTCAATTAACTCTTGGCTACCTGCCAGTTCTGGAGCAATAGTAATTAGGCTGATAATATCAAAATCAAACCATTTTTTATACTCATTTCTATCGGGCAAGCGTAATACATTTGGTGACTGTGCACCTCTAAACTCCTGAGACAAGTATGGTCCCTCCAGATGCACTCCGAGTACCTGTGCACCAGCAACTTTGTTTCTATTTTGAGTTACATTTTTCAGAGCTTTGAGAATTTCTATTTCACTTGCAGCCAAGGTGGTGGGGTAAAAAGCAGTCACACCATGTGACGCATAAAAGTTACTCATTTTGTTAAGGGACTCTAAGGTCGCATCCATTGTATCTCCACCCCAGGCACCATGGGTATGTACATCGATTAAGCCCGGTGTGACAATCAATTTTTCTAAGCGGATGTATTCAAAATCTGGAAAAAATTTAGCCTTATCTGCAGCGATCAAATCGATAATTTTTCCATCTCCTATCTGAATGGCAGTGTTTTCTAAAAGATTGTAAGGGGTAAATATCTGATAGGGATGGATGATCACTTTCATATCACTAATAATTAAACTCCAAATAACTTAGCGACTAGCCATATAACAGTGCTAGGAATAATTGCATCGGGACAAGTAAAGCCAAGACTAGTAGCACCAAGAGCGCTTAAGTTTCCAAAGACTTGAAACTTATAAGCAAAACTAATCATAAGCCAACCTACGAATCCCCAAACGAAACCGCCAAGCCATGCACCTCTTCTGCCACCGGTAGCGTTACCAAAGATGGCACCTGAGCCGGAAGCGAAGAAGGCTGCAATCATGCTGGGCAGCGGTATAGGCCAGCCTATTAAAGCAAGAGTGATCATTCCAACTACCTGACCAATAACGCCAGAGATTAAGCCATACACTAGGGAATTGGGAGCGAATGGATATATTACTGGACAGTCAAGTGCGGGGATGGCACCCTTGATGAATTTTTCGCCGATACCTTTGAAAGCAGGGACGATCTCAGCAATCAACATACGCACGCCTTGTAGTAAGACAAGTACACCAGCTGTAAATCCAAGACCTTGAAGTATGGCAAATACCACCCAGTTCTGGCCTCCACTGACTTGTTTTTCAACTGCTGCTGATCCAACTCGAGCCACAGCCATGATTCCAGCTATTAAAGATACAATAAGCATGATGAGAGAGATGGAAATTGCCATGTCACGGAAAAAACTTAGGGAATCCTTGACTTTAACCTTTTCTGCAGAATCTTCTGGCTTGCCAACGAGTTTACCTAGCCAGGCACAGACCATGTTCAGAGAAGTCTGTCCATGACCAAAAGCAACATCATTTGTACCAGTGATCTTACGCATAATAGGTTGTGCCAAAGCAGGAGATAAAGTCATATATAAACCATCTACAATAGATGCATAAAGGACAACTTGCCATAGAGGCAAGCCAAAAGAGTGAAAGAGAAGAGCGAATGCTCCTGCATGGATCCAAATCATATGACCAGTTAAGTACAAATATTTGAACTTGGTGAAGCGTGCAAGAAGAATATGAATGATGTAACCAAACAGCATGGTTAAGGCAAGTTCAGTGCCAATATTGCCAATATTGCCAGATTGAACAGCACCAACTACACCTTCGTCAAATGTAACAAAAGTGATTAGTTTGCTGCTAGTAGGGATACCTAACTGAAACAATTGCTGGATAGGATTTAATGCAGCAATTAAAGCACCAGTACCAATACCCAGGATAAGTAGTCCCAATACAGTCTTAAAGGTGCCTGATATTACTTCACTTGCAGGCTTTTTCTGCAGGAGCAGACCAACCAAAGCAATTATACCAAGCATAATCGCGGGTAATGTAACAAACGCAATAATTGCATTTATAACTCCCATTCTTTACCTCCTATTTTTTAGATTATTAATAATTTACCTTTTCTCTATACAAAAATTTAACTTTTTTCTTCCCCGATTTCATCACCTCCTTTCCTTTGCTCTGCTTTCTCAATCGCATCCAGAACCTTCTCCCTTATTTCTTGCTTGTCAACAAGATTTCTAATCAATACTACTACACAAGTGCTGCTTTTTAGGTGCCGCTCCATGTCAAACGGTGCAACAACAATATCTGTGGAAGCTTCTTGGCCTTTGAAAGAACCTAGATCAGTGGGTACTACTTCTACATTCTTCATTTTGTTTTCTTTAAGAATATCCTCAATAAAAAGTTTCAACATCATACTCGTTCCAAATCCCATTCCGCACAATGTAGTAATACGCATTTTTCTCTCCTTTCTTAATCCTATCTTATTAATGATATAATCAAATTATACAATTCTTTAGAGCTCTTGGTTTTCCTGATCTTAGTTAAGTACTGTTGGTTCGAGAGTAGGTTTGCTAGCTCAGCGAGTGCTTTGATATGACTTTTTCGGTCACGAGCTCCTAAAACAATTACGATATCAACAGGATCATTCTGCGAATTAGCAAAGGCTATAGGCTTTTTTAGGGTAACAAACCCAATACAAGTCTTAATCACACTGTTTCCCGGATGTGCGTGTAAAAGAACGATGCCAGGAACAACAACCTGATATGGTCCTAATTTCGCAAAAACATTCTTCATCGCCAATATATAATCACCTGTGATCGAGCCAGACTTGACTAACAGATTACCAACATAATCAATAGCCTCATTTCGATCAGCTACCTGCGCTTTCGCTTTCACTGCGTTCTTAACCAATAACTCTTTTAATGAGTATTCCATAAATTGCCTCGTTTAGTTTTAAATTTTAACAACTGCTGATAAATTATGAGGTTTATCAGGATTTAATCCCCTTTGTAAAGACTAAGTCTTCTCTTAACATATCTTCAAAGTTCACATTATCCTTCTTAAGGTAACGATATTGGTTTGCGTTCAAATGTCAATCAGATATTTATTATGATAGGAAAGAAATTGTGGTATTTTTTTTGACTATTTGTAGAATTATTACTTTATAAAAACTTTTTCAATTGTTTGAGGAGAATAACACTGCAGTAATTCATTAGCTACTTTATAATCTCTTAATTTTTGTATCACCTCATAAAACTCTTTTCCGTCTTCTTCTTTCCCCGTTAAAACTGGCGTTATTACAATTCTTACATCCAAGGATTTTTGTGGGTTACCCATTTCCCGAAACTTAACGGGATTTTTGAGGGTTGCAATTGCAAGTCCTTTCTTAATTGTAAACTCTGGACTTGTGTGAGGGATAGCAATTGGGATGTCTGTATTTATACCTGTTGGAAATTTCTTTTCTCTTGATAAAATGTCTTCCACTAACCCATCTTTTGCAAACCCATTTTTTATGAGCACATTTCCAAGGAGTTTAATGACTTCTCTTGATGAATTAACACTAATTTGCAGGAAAATTAGCCTCTCATCGAACACACCTTCTTCTGCTATATCACTTGTCAACTCTCCTTTTCGTATTTTTAGTATCTCTTTGATTAATTTTCTATCTTCTGTTCTTAAAAATGGAGAGACAACAGCATAAGGAATCTTTACTCCTTTTACTCCTGATAGCGGCACTGTAGAGATTATAAGGTCTACTATCTGTTGGATTTCCCCTTCTTCAAGCTCTTTAATCGACCCAACCTGAACTATTTCAATTTCCGGGATTTCATTAGTTAATTTGTAGTATAATAGTTTTGAAGTTGCAACACCCATTGGACAAATAACTACAACTTTTCTTTTTGTTGGTTGTTTTATTTTTTCAAGAGAAGCCGCAATATACATTGCGATGTAGCCTTTTTCTTCATCGGGCATTTCTAAATGAAATCTATCTTTGATCATTTTAGAAGCCCTTTCTGCAATAGCGTAAGCGATGGGATATTCTTTCTTAACCATCTCCAATATAGGGTTTTCTATTTTAACGCCCATTTTGATCTTTGTGATTGTAGATTCGAGATGATGAGCTAGCATTGAGACGAATTCACCCTCTTTGTCTATTGGCAAACCCAATAATCTACCGGCTAACTGTGCAATTTCCTCTGCAATTCTCTTGAATTGCGAAGTGGTTGTAAAGCCTCTTGTGCCTTCCACATCCTGCGTTCTCGAACCAATAAACTTTAATGTCAAATATGATATTTCGTCGTCCGTAAACCTTACTTGAGATTGATCCTTGAGTGAAGAAATACTGCTTCCTACAATTGGGGATATTGGGTTGGATAGAATTTCAGTAATCCTTTTTGTTTCAAGGTTTATTTTGTGGTCTCTCTTTATACGCTTAATAGATACTGCGAGAGAAATTGCAAGGTTCAGCAAATCTTCATCAACAAATCTCTTCTTGATGTGTGTTTGAACCTCATCTATGCATTTTTCAATTGCATCTAAGTTTGTATTCTCGAAAACTCCAAGCAGATTATGTCTTAGATTTCCCTGTGAAAATTCCAAAGCCGCCGTTTGAAATTCAAACTCTAAGAAATTCTTGATGGAGTCTATTGTGGCATCTCTTATGTCTTCTTCGTCTCCCTTAATATAATAGCCAAAACCAGGTTTTCCGAAAACCTCAATTCCTTTTTTTGAAAGCCACTCTTTGACTTCACGAATGTATTTGAGAGTAGTAGGTCTTGAAATATCAAGCGTTTCGCACAAATCTTCAATCGTCGGGATTCGTTCCTCAGAAAGGAAACTTTCTGCTATGTACCATATTCTCCTTTTTCTGGGAAGGATCCTATTTCCAAGGGAATTGAGCTTTTCCCTGAGGTTTTCTTTTTTTTCAGGAGGGCCATCTATTCTTAAGCCTATCTTCGGCTTAGCTATGAGCGACAATCCATTTTCTTCTAAGAACTTTCTAAACTGAGGAATGTCCTTTCTGAGGGTGTTGATATTGACATCGATTTCTTTGGAAATCTTAGACGGAGAAACAGGATACTTCTGTGCGAGAAGATACAGAATAACTTCAATATCTCTCCCTCTAATCTCAACCATAAATTAAGTCTACACCATATTTGGCAGATTCTTGTATGAGCGCATCACCTCATCCAAAATGGAGGTCGAGGAGGGCACAATGCTGCTGGCCCTTCGAGTGGGAAAGAAACAGCGGGAATGGAGCTCACGATGGTCAAAGCACGAACATGTCTGAAGGCGAGGAAAGCAAAGAAGTCGGTGATGCTGGACGACTTCTGTGAATCCACTGAGTATTGCAGGAGATATGCGGCCCGTGTCCTGCACCAGGCTGGACAGCGGTACGTTCTGAGAGAGACCATCCTGGTGGCTGACCCCACGAAGCATATCCACCAGTACCGTCCACCTCGGTATGGTCCTGCGGT
This sequence comes from Candidatus Cryosericum septentrionale, assembly GCF_003570995.1. Taxonomy (GTDB): domain Bacteria; phylum Caldisericota; class Caldisericia; order Cryosericales; family Cryosericaceae; genus Cryosericum; species Cryosericum septentrionale. The sequence goes on along the minus strand of NZ_QXIY01000033.1, from coordinate 45,636 downwards.
CCAGAAGGCACTGATCGCCATCTGGAGTGCAAGCACGTTCCTGGGTCCTGTCCGTCTGGCAGCAGGCATGGCCCTCTTCGTGGAGAACCTGGTCACCCATGGACATCTCCGTATCGATGAGGAGACCCGAAGGCTCCTCCTCCAGATGAGTCCTGCCACGACCCCGAGACTCCTCTCTGGAGAGCGAAAGAGGTACCGTCTCCATGGGATCTCCCATACCCGGAGCACCCCGCTGCGGGACAGGATTCCCATACAGACCTGCATGGACCCTCCCCTGGATCTCCCTGGTGTCCTGGCCGTGGACCTGGTGGGTCATGACGGAGGACAAGCGGTGGATGACTTCAACTGGACCTTGACCATCACCGACCGGAGCACCGGATGGACCGAAGCAGGTGCCGTACGGACGAAAGCAGAAGTGTATGTAGTGGCTGCACTGGAGTCGTGTCTCCGCAGGTACCCAGGGAGAGTCATCTCCCTGCATGCGGATAATGGGTCTGAGTTCATGAACGGCCATCTCGTCCGCTTCTGGCATACCCGGGGGATCACCTTCACCCGTTCCCGTCCGTATCAGGGGAACGACAACGCCCATGTGGAAGAGAAGAATAACTCTGTCATCCGCAAGTTCGTGGGGTACGACCGGTATGACACCCGGGAGGAGATTGATCTGCTGAACCGGCTGTACAAGGCACTGCATCTCCTGGTAAACTGGTTCCTTCCCAGCCAGAAGCTCCTCCACAAGGAAAGGACCGGGAGCCACATCACCAAGGTGTATAACACAGCACAGACCCCCTGTGCACACATGCTCGCACGGCAGGATGTCCCCGAAGAGACAAAGAAACCTCTTCTTGCCACCCGTGCAGAACTGGACATGACCAGCCTCCTCCATGAGATCTTCCTCTGCCAGGACCAATTGGATGCAATTGCCAAAAGGAGGCAGCCGTTGGTCATCAAAAGACGTGGCAGCTACGCCTCCGTTTCTGGTGAGTTCACGACCTGATCGTTCACGTACATTCTTACGTGAGTTGACACGCAATAGCCATATCGATTTCTGTGCTGTAGTTCAGGGATGCAGAGTGTCCGCATCGGGGTTGCCTGCACGACGTTCGTTGTCTTGGACGAGACTGATCTTGCGGAGAAAACGGGGTTTGTCCGGGTTCAGCTTACGTGCAATCGAGAGGCTGTAGGCAAACAGTTGCGCGAACAGGGCGTTCTCCAGTGGATAGACAGTCGGGTCCGCATGGGGGATGCGAAACGCAATGTCACCGTACTGCAAGGCTCTGTCACTGTCGGAGACCACCAGCACATGAGCCCGCGTCGACTTGATACGCTCCAGAACTGCTATGTTGAGGTCCAGACATGCGTCGTTCGGAGCAAACATGATGACAGGCAGATCTGGATTGAGGACAGCCAGCGGCCCATGGATAAGGTCAACCGAGGAGAGACCCTGCGCATTGATATAGCAGGTCTCCTTCAGCTTCAGAGCGCCCTCCAGGGCATTCGCGTAGCAATAGCCTGTGCCCAACACGACAAAGTCATCAGTGAACGTGTAGCGCAGTGCTTGCTGACGCACTTCTTCTTCTCGCTCGACGATGCCTCCCAGACATTCGAGGACGGTACTGATGTCAAAGGCGTCGCCCCGGACGGCGTGGACCAGAAGGAGGAGTGCCGCCAGTGATGCAGTAAAGGTCTTCGTAGCGGCGATACTCTCTTCGGGTCCCGCCCGCAGAAACAGCGAATTAGGAGCTACTGTCCGATCGAGAGTGCTGCCCTGGACATTCATGACGCCGACTGTAAAGGTGCCGTCTTTGACGGCTTGCTCCGCAACCTTGCAAACATCTTCCGTCTCGCCCGACTGCGAAATGGCGATGACGGCGCCGCGCCGCATGCGGGGAGGCAGACCGTAGTTCGTGTACAACGACCCAAGCGCCAGAGCCACGGGAATTCGCAAGAGCGATTCAATAAGATACTGACCGTACATGCAGGCATGGTCCGACGTTCCACGTCCCGATTCAATGACGACGTCAGGATCAGTGGCGGCAAACCGCTGCCCGATTCCCTCGATCGACGGCCCTTCCTCGTGCGCAAGGCGCTCGAGAACTGAAACCGTCTCACGCACTTCCTGGATCATCAGCCGCTGTTCCACTGGTCCCTCCCTGTCACGCCAAGAGTGCACGCAGCCCGTTGATGGCAGCATCCCGCAACTGCTCCCCCTCGCCTTTGGCGATGAATGTCGTGAACGCCTCGTAGCCACCCTCGTCATATGCTGCTGCATCGGGGATATACCCCACATAATCTCCGCAGTACCCGGCGACCAGCACAACATGGTCTGGAAATGCAGCTCGAATGTCATTCCCCAGGCTGGAAAACAGCTCCCCGGGAATCCCGGCCACGAGTATGTCACCAAATCGAACCAGCGACAGACGTGAGTCGATGTATTCCACACTGCCTGCACTGTCGGCTATCCTGGCCGCAAAAGTCAGTCCCTCGATAGCCGATTGCAGGGGCCTCAGATTCCGCACCCGCTCCAACCGAGCTACTTCCAGCTTCTTCCGGGCGTCAGCAATGCGGCGCTCAAGGTCCTGCGCCGAGGGGAACTGCCTGGCTTTCAGCCTCAGGGGAACTTCGACAGCCCGCACCGCAAACGGTCCCTTCATTGGCTCCAGCACATCCAGACTTGCAGCAACACTCTCGGCCACGATGGTACCAATACGCTCCACCTCTGCAAAGTCGGAGCTCTGCCGGTAGAAGCGCGTACTCATGTCGCCGGCAGCCCCATTGAGGAACACGGGCATTGTGACAAAGGGCTCGAAGAGAGGCATGATGCTGGCGGCGAACCCCGGGAAGTCCGCGCTGTACAAGCGGTTCTCCTCGTGAAGGACAGTGGGGTGGCAGTCGAGGTTATAGATCACTGCGCATCGTGTGGTTGTTTCCACTTCCAGCACGCGCATCTGCACCTGCTCTGTGGTATGAACGCGTCGATTACCACAGATCGGTTGCTGCATGCTCGTTATGCCGCTATTGATAGTGCCTTCGCGAGCCCACCTGCAAGCTTTTCTGGCAGCGGTGACACATCCTGCGACCGTGCGCTTGAACAGCCTCTCGTCAAAAGTCCCAAGAAGCTGGGTGTCTTCCGCCGCTCCCGGCAAAGCGACCCGTCCGAGCCCGGAAGGTCCGGAATGCGTATGAATAGCCGCAACCAAACAACAGACGGCAGGTACGCCGGTCTCCTGCTCCACCCGTCTCCGTACCTCGTCCACGAACTGTCGGTCTACCTCGAGTGTGTCCACGACGATGAGCATCATGCGATTCCCGGGTCCGTCTGCCAGATACACTACCCTGGCCATGAGGTCGTCATGAACGCCCTCGGCAATGCGTTTGCCAAGAAATCCAGCCATCTGCAACCCGGCACGAGGGGTGATGACGGCGCTTCCACATCCAGTCTCAAGCATCGCATTCTCCCTTCACAAACGGCTCAACTGCAACCAGGACACCGAGGCCTTCGTTCGATGGCACCACGAATCGAGCGGCAACTTGCATTGTTCTGCCTGCATTCCCTACTGCTACGGAGACGCCTGCGGGGCTGACCATGGGAAGCTCCGCCTCATGTCTCCAATAGCAGTGTCGCCTTCTCTGGAAAGACTGAGCATTGCGACAAGGCACTATACAATTCATGATTGAGTTGGGATTCTTTACTGCGCTCCCGGCACATGCCTCGAAGAACGCCGAGTCCACCACGCGGGTATGAGACGGAGGAGGACGTACGACACGAAACCGATGGCGCTCACAACGTACCCTGGAATCCTTGCCCCGGGTACCATGGACAGAAGAGCTCCTGCCATCACGACCAGCACGGCCATAAACAGACGCTTGGCAGCATTGTCCATCGTCGACCAAGTCTGTCGTGTGCGCGGCTCCGAACCGTGCCGACCATTTCGTACCGGCGAACCGGCCTTGTTCTTGTGTTCACCCATTTCTGGTTCCTCCACAGTCAACAAGCATTGCGAGTTGACCAATCTGTCAGGAATACGATACTATCGTAGTCCAAATTGGTCAAAAGCAAGGGAATACGGTCTCGCTCACGGCAACGACTTGCACAGAGCAGCGTACCTATGCATCACGCTCATCCCAGCGCGTTCAGAGAAACTGCGTGCATCCTTCTCCACGGCCAGCCACCCGAGCGAGGCCCTTCTCATCCAGAGGTTGGCCATCTCGTCGAACATCAGAGCCATACCAATGCCCCTGCGTCACAACCCCCTTCGGTTCATCAAAGAAGGCGGTTAGTTACCCTTCAAACCACAGCTCGAACTTTAGTTGCTACATTGATGGGACGCACAGCACGTTGGTCAATGCTCGAGTTCCCTTTATGATATACTGCCCCTTGTAGTACAGGGTCGTCGAACTTCCGCCGTCGAGCGTCACCACGTTTGTGAAGAGTCCGAGCCGGGACAGCGCCAGGCTGACGTCGCCGAACTGCAGGCGCACCTTTGCCGGCGTCACGATGAAATATAGATGCTTCTGGTCGTCCATGCCGATGAATGCACGGGAACCAAGCTTGGCGGTGCGACTAATGTCCTTGTACTTCCGATAGTCGACATATGGCTTGCCTCCGAGCACGACGACGGGTCCACACTGCACAAACGTAGAACCAGTACAATCACGCGTACCCACGTAGGAGCGCAGGTCTGCTCCGGGCGACATTCGCAAAGCCGCAGCGACGGCAGGATTCCGTGCATACAGTGCTATCTGTCCCGCAGCCAGCGTCCGCGGCGTGAAGTACTTGCCGGACATGAGTCGGACAACCTTCCCTTGCTGAAGCACCGCAAGCACCTCGGTCGCCCCGACGGACAGGCCGCCCCTGAAGTAGTTGGAGTACAGAGAAAGCGATTGTGACGACGGTGCGGCCGGGGGCTGGTTGATGCGAGCTACGGAAAACTCCTTGCCCGTGTCCAGCCGTACGACCACGTGAGCTGTGCCTTCGACATAAAAGGGGGTATTGTCTGTGTCAATACCAATCGTCGAGACATACGTTCCCGAGTAGTAAACAGGCGTGCCCTGGTCCTGAACCGATCCACTCATGATATAGCTCGTCATATTGAAAGGTGTCGCGTTCATGAGTACAAGCGGTTTCAGACTGCTCACGTACGTAGATGGGAAGCGAGCGGTTCCCAGACCACCCATGGACTGGCAGCTCAGAACGTGGATTCCCTTGCCCGTCATGTCGATACGGATGATATTAAAGTCCACTGTCTGCATGAACACCTGTTCGCGACGAGTCTCAAAAGTGACGGCGCCAAAATCGACAGGTCCCACCACAACTGGATCCGGGGTAACCTTCGTGAACACCGACTCGCGGTCGACCGAACTGCGCGAATACTGCACAGAGAGCAGTAGCTGCACATCAGCAGCAGCGACCAGCACTTCACCGATCAACCCTCGCGGGGTCACGGAGAGTCCGACGACGTAACCGTCTAAGAGAACCTCGAGACTGCCTGGACTCACACGTATCGTGTGCTCGACGCTTGAAAGCGTGATGGCCAGGCTCTGGGGCACTGCCGACACACCAAAACCGAACTGCCTCGCAACAAACCCGATCGGGACGAGTGTCTGTTGAGAAGCCTGGTCAATCATCGGGGGAACGAGCATGGTTACCGTGCGACCGTCTACAACCGCCCGTGCACTGCCCGTCGTAAGGACAACCATTGTGCTTCGGGCGTGTGCAGCCGGCACCGGTGCACACAAGAGTATCAGTGTTACGACACCACACAACGCTTTTCGAGACAAGACCCTGAGCTTATGTACCATTTCACAATACCTCCAACACAAATACAGTATACACGCATATTTTAGACGGCCGAGCCTCTCTACTTGTTCCATATCCCCACTTGTCAGAACTTTCCTCCTCAGACTGAGCCCCTCAACGCGCCGCAGGATAGCCGCGCACGCCAGATTTGAGCTTTACAGAGGAAGTTTACGGGATATTATAAATATATGCTGACAGTGGGTAGAGTGGGGATGGTAACCTCGGTGAATACTGGTCGTTCTGGGTACCGGGGAGCATTCGCAGCGCAGTACGCCATGCGTCGCGCAGTCGGGCTTGCTGTCGTCGCAGTCCTGCTTCTCATACCGATATCCCGGGTCGATGCCACCACTCCGGTCGTGCCACCTCCCCAGCTGGTGGTTGCCGCCAACATCTACGCCGGCAGCGATCGGTTGGGAACGACAATGCTGGTCCTCGGGGGTATCGCCACCGTCCTGCTCGTCATCTACCTGCTTACTTCACGTGAACGCGCGGCACGCGCCGCCCGTGACCGGGCCGCCTACTATCAGCAGCTGTTTGCAGCAGTCCCGGAACCGGCCCTGCTTGTGGACAGCGCTGACGGACAGCTGCGCATCGAGGCCGTCAACAGAGCACTGTGTTCGCTTCTTGCTCGAAAAGAGTCTGACCTGCTCGGCGCCACACTGGGGTCCATCATGTTCGTCGGACAGGCAGATGTGTCGAAAACCCTGACGTCTCTGCTGGACCGAAGCCTTACGTCAACGCTGTGGCAGTTTGTCACATTTGACAGAGCCCTCATCCCTGTCGAAGTCATGATGTCGAACCTGCAGGCTCCAAGCAAACGGGTGCTCATCGTCGCACGTGACCTGCGGGACCAGCTCAAAGCCGAACAGACCGTTCGCACGGCGTACCAGCAGTATCACGCTCTGTTCGATGAAGCTCCCGATCCCATTCTGATCGTCAGCGACTACGTCATTACACAGGCAAACACCGCCGCAGGGCGAGTGCTTGGCACCACAACCAAACAGTTGACAGGAAAGATCATCCCGAATATCAGTCCCACCATGCAGCCCGACGGCCGTCCATCTGCCGACGCCATGCGCACGTTCGAAGACCAGGCCCTTGCCGGACAGGCACAGCGGTTTGACTGGGCCTTCGTCACCCATGACGGCCGACAGGTCATCTGTGAGGCTTCCCTGCAGTCCATACCATCTGCCGGGGCTTCAATTGTCCAAGGAATCTTCCGGGATGTCACAGAACAGCGACTCACAGAGGAACGAACTCGGCAGCTGGAAAAAGAGCTCTTGCAGTCACAGAAGATGGAAGCCGTCGGCAGACTCGCAGGGGGAATCGCACACGACTTCAACAATATCATGGGTGGGATCATGGGGCATGCGTCGCTGCTCAGGGTCGACGCAATGCAAGGGACTGAACTCTACCAGGGACTGGACACCATTGAACGCGCCGCGAGGCGTGCCGCTGAACTAACGCACCGATTGCTGTCCTTCTCGCGCAACGGCACACCGACAATCGCCGACGTCGATATCGGCGAGGTCCTGGCGGATACGCTCTCGATCACCATGCCGGGCTTTGACAAACGCACTGCCCTAGTACAAAGCATCTCTCCAGATTTGGCATACGTTCTCGGTGACCGGACGCAGTTGGAAGAGGTCATCCTGAACCTGGTCATCAATGCCCGCGATGCTATGGGACACCACGACGGCACACTCACGGTCGACGCCTGCAACGTCATCATCGACGAATCCTTCTGCGTCAGCCACGGCGTTCCTGTTCTCCCAGACGGCAGCTACGTACAGATCAGGGTGTCAGATACTGGTTGCGGTCTATCACCTGAGGCCAGGGACCACCTGTTCGAACCGTTCTTCACGACGCGGCCTGAAGGAACCGGGTTGGGACTGTCCATCGTCTGGCGCGTCGTGCACGACCACAAGGGAATCATCACCGTGGCTTCAGTGCCAAACCAGGGAACGACGTTCACACTGTACCTTCCGGCTGTCTCCCGTGCCGAAGCACAGGGAAGGGCTCGCCAGACACCCGTCTCCGGGTCGATGCCTCGGTCAGTGCGGGGAGAATCGGTGCTCATCGTGGATGACGAAGATGTTGTCCGCAGTGTTGCCGTCAAGGTCCTCTCGGGTCTCGGATATCACGTCACCGACACCGCCGATCCAGTGAACGCGCTCGCTATCTACAAGGATTCATGGCGGTCTATCGACCTTGTCCTGGTCGACATGATGATGCCGCACATGAATGGCAAGGACTTGTTCGAGAAGCTTCGTGAGATCAATCCGTCGGTGGCCGCAATCCTGATGTCCGGCTACGATGCGACTGACACTCCTTTCGCCAGTACGGGATTCGTGGCCTTCATCCCGAAACCTTACACGCTTCAGGAACTGGCCACACGTGTGCGTCAGTCTTTGTCCACTCCAGCCGCTCGGGCGTCCAGCCCATCGGAGGAACCGACCGTCTGAGAACCGCCTCCGGCGGATGAGTCAGCCACGGCGAATGTTCGCAGGCCCCGGAAGGCGCGGGGGGTAACGAAGACCAGCATCACCCCCAGGAATACGACACCAATGACCCCACTGACGAAGAAGCCCATATTGGCACCGAGGGCATCCGAGATCTTGCCCGCATAGAGCGCGCCGATGGGGGTCGAACCCACGAAGACGAGGTTGTAGGCAGCCATGACACGGGCGCGCATGTTGTCGGGTGACTGCATCTGGAGCGCCGTGTTGCACATCGTCGACAAAGCCGCCATGCCGAATCCACAGAAGACCAGCAGCAAGCCGGTCAAGTAAAAATTCCGCTGTATTCCGACGAGGATCATCGCAACCGCCAGGATGAACCCCGAACCATAAATGTAGGCAGGAGTCGGTTCCAGGCGTGCTCCACCGAGAGACATGAGTACCCCGGCGGCGAGTGCGCCTACTCCCATTGCCGACATCAGTCCCCCGTAGCCATCTGCCTGTAGGCCAAGAGTCAGCTGGGCAAAGCTGGGAATGGTGATGTTGAAATTGAGCAGGAACAGGCTGATGATGCCTGCTATCGCCAAGAGGCTTATGATGACTTGATTCTGGGCAATGTACTGCGTGCCCTCGCGGACTTCCTGGGCATAGCTCCCCATCTTGCTCTTGGTCGGCTTGCGGCCTGCTTTCATCAGGAGCAGGCTGATGATGACGGCTATGAAGCTGACCGAGTTCAGGGCAAATGTCCAAGGAATGCCCACGATGGCGATCAGGACCCCGCCGATACCAGGACCGATAACACGGGCGATGTTGAACATCGTGCTGTTGAGGGCAACAGCATTGACGACGGCAGACCTGTCGTTCACCTGTTCACCCACAAACGCCTGTCTGGTCGGCCAGTCGATAGCACTGATGAGGCCTGTGACGGCGGCAATAACCAGCACCTGCCAGTACTGCGCATGACCCCCAAACGTCACGGCAGCCAGAGCGGCGGCGGCCAGCGCATACATGATCTGCGTGAACAACAGGATCGAGCGCTTTGGAAAACGATCGATGATCGGTCCAATGAACACCGAGAGGATCAGAGACGGGAGAAACTGGATGCTGGTCAGCACCCCGAGCTTGAGGGGTGAGTTTGTCAGTTTGAGAACCAGCCAGGACTGCCCTGTGTTCTGGAGCCACGTACCGACAAGAGATACACTCTGGCCGGCAAACCAGAGCCGGTAGTCTTTGGACTCAAAAGCCGGTAGCCGCTTTCGAATGTTCACTCAGTCTCTTCCTTTCGCTAACCGAATTATCCGATGGCTACAGTCTACTCTCGTTGTTGTAGAGTCAAGAACCTAGTTCCTCACCATCTGGAGCACGGTCTGGACCGTCAGCGTCGTCGCCAGGATGATCATGACGATCGCCTGCGCCCATACCGCGATGTTCTTGCCCCGACTGTTGACGTACTCACCCATCAATGACTTGTCATTGATCAGTTTCAGCATGAGGATAAGTATCAGAGGAAGCAGGACCCCATTCGCCGCCTGCGAAAACAGCATGATGCCGATGAGCTTGCTCTCCGGTACGAACATGATCGTTCCCGCACCCAGCACGATAAGAGCCGTATATAGACTATAGAAGAGAGGGGCCTCGCGGAATGACTTTCCGACCCCCGACTCCCAGCCAAATGCTTCTGCCACGGAATACGCCGTCGAGAGAGGAAGGACCCCAGCAGCCATGATCGAGGCGTTGATCAAGCCGATGGCAAAGAGAATCGACGCGTATTTTCCCGCGAGTGGTGCCAGCGCGCCTGCCGCTTCTGCCGCTGTATTGACCCGGACGCCCGCCACAAACAGAGTACTTGCGCACGCGACGATGATGAAAAAGGAGACGAAGTTGGTGAGGAAACTGCCAATATAGGTGTCCAGAACCTCATAGCGATACTGCTTCAGATCGATCGCCTTCTCCGCGACCGAAGACTGCTGGTAGAACTGCATCCAGGGCGCAATCGTGGTTCCTATCGTCGCGATGAACAGCGAGATGAACTCGGGGTTCATCTGAAACGTCGGAACGACAACGGACTTGGCAACAACTCCCCAGTTGGGATGTGCCATGAAAGCACTGATGACATAGGTCAGGTACAGGACACAGAACACGAGCAAAACCTTCTCCACAGCACGATATGAACCCTTGACGACCAGAAGCCAGACGAAAAATGCAACGACAGGAATGACGAGGAAACGGTTCAGGCCCAGGATCGAGCTGGCTCCCGCTACGCCGGCAAATTCTCCCATGGTATTGGTCAGGTTGGTAAACACCAGCAGCAGCATGACCACCATGGTCACGCGAATGCCAAACCGTTCGCGGATCAGGTCTGCCAGTCCCTTGCCCGTGACCACGCCCATGCGGGCGCACATCTCCTGGATCATGGCCAACGTAAACGTAATCAGCAGGAGCATCCACAACATGGAGTACCCGAACCTGGCCCCGATGACACTGTAGGTGGTAATGCCCCCTGCATCGTTGTCGACGTTGCCCGTAATGATGCCGGGTCCAAGAACGGCGAGCATGATGGGCAGTGTCAGCGCAAAACGCTGGAACTTGCCCCTGACGCGTTCCCAGATTCGTGCCATGGCGCCAGGCTAGTCCATGGCCTGGTCGAGGACGTCATCGACCGTGACAATACCCTGCAGGACGCCCTCGTGGTCAACAACCGGCAGCGCAAGGTAGCTGTACTTGTCGATGATCTCCGCCACTTTGCCCTTCGGATCGTCCACGAACACGGAAACGGTGCGTTTCTGCATGATGTCGGCTACGGCGGTGCCGGGCTGCGCGACAATCAGCGCCCGCAGCGACAAGATCCCCACCAGATGCCCGTCATCATCAGTTACATACAGGTAGTAGATGGTCTCCGTGTCTGGAGCCTCCCGACGGAGAACCTCGATGACCTGCTCGGCCGACATCTCCTGTCTGATCTCGAGATAGTCGTTGGTCATGAGGCCACCGGCTGTATCCTCGTCATAGGCCAGCAGCTCACGAACGTCCTCACGTTCTTCCGGATCCATTTCCTGAAGCATCGCCTCCTGCGTTTCAGCCCGCGTGTCCTGCAGGATATCCGCAGCGTCATCTGGGTCCATCTCTTCCAGAATGTCGGCCGCACGGGCCACACCGAGCCGTTCCAAGATACTGACCTTGACTTTGTCGTCCTCCAGTTCGGCCAGCGTATCGGCTGCCTGCTCGTCGTTCAGCGCTTTGAACAGAGCGTCGCGCTCATTAAAATCCAGGTCGTCCGCGATGTCCGCCAAATCCGAAGGGTGCAGTTTCGAGAGCTCTTTCCACGTCGCCCTCACCTGCACGCTGCGAACATCACGCCCGAGGGGCTCTACAAAGCTCCACGGAATCGAGTTCTCGCCAATCTTGTGATGGCGTCGCCGTTCGATAATGTGGATGAGCCACGCGAATCCAGCTCTGCGCATGAAGCTCCGGAACCCGGCATCGGCCGCTATGACACGTAGCTGCCCGTGACTTTCCGCCAGCTCGATATCGTTCACACGCACGACCTTCGCACCGTGGATGTCGACAATCTGTTTGTCCAACACATGGTTGAGCAACAGCATGGAGGTGTCTTCCAGCTTGAAGTTGGGCTGAAGTTCGGCATCAGCGAGTTTGAGAGTACACTCTGTGATGCCCAGGCCGCGCACGTTATGCCACGCCACGCGCGTCAAGCCGCGCTGCGTCTTGACGAGAACAGCCACGACGACCGGGAACTTCTCGCCAGTCGCCACTTCAAGGTCAGCTATCGAGCCGACTACGGCTTGCTTTCGATCCAGAACGCGCATGCCAAGAATGTTACTGAGGTAGAACATTCGCGCCTCCTGGGGCGAGAGAATAGCACAGCGCCTGTATGCTACGCATGATGGCTTGCGGTGTCAAGCACACCCGTGAAGACGCGGCAATCAGCAGGGTGAACGCAGGCGCAGACGGCCTACGGACGGTCGTCGACCTCAACGCTGGAGATGGATGATATGGCTTCCTCGCCCATGAGGAGAGCCTCAGGAAGAAGCAAGTGCTCGATGACATTCTGGCGCCAGTCGATCGTGAACACAAGAATGAGCGAGAGGAAACCTGCCACCACGTTGCTGGCAGTCATGCCAATCCAGACGCCACGTGATCCGAGTTTAAGGGTCATGGCAAAGAACCACGCCAGCGGCACGCGCAGGCCCCATAGCCGAACCAGGTCCAGAATCATGTTTGGAACGTTGTGTCCTGAGCCCTGGAACGCCGACTGGACACCCATCATGAGCCCAAAGAACGGGTTGGCCCAGAGAAAGATTGACATGAAGAGAACGCCTTCGGCGATGATTTCCGGCTGGCTCGGAATGAACGCCCGGAACACCAGGGGCGTAATGAGGCGCAGAAGAACGCTCGCAACTGCCATCAGGCCGATGATGGCAGTCGTCCCCTGTCGCACGACGGCTGTGGCCCGTTCCTTCATGCCGGCACCCAACGCCCGTCCCACCATCGTGGCTATGCCCATGCCAGCCCCATCGTTGATGAGGGAAGTGATACTGAACATCCTATCACCAATCCCATACGCCGACAACGCAACCGTGGGGTTGGGGACGCGGCCGATGATGCCCGTCAGGACAATGAACCCAAAGGACGTACCGGATGCCCCGACTGATGCGGGAAGTCCGATGCGGAGGATGCGTTTGACCCAGCCAATCTCGGGACGCAGGTCGCCCCAGGTCACTCTCAGCTTTCGCCTCCCGGTCATGAGAACCGAGAGCGAGATAACGGCGGACAGGACCTGACATAGGACGGTCGCAAGAGCGGCACCGGCTACACCCATGTGGACAAACGGGCCCCATCCGAAGATCATCAGCGGGTCCAGGATGACATTCAGACCGACGGTGATCGTGTTGATGAGCATCGGCGTAACAGTATCTCCATAAGCATTCATGATCTGCGCGTACAGGGCCGAGACGAAGATGGCGGGCATCCCGATGAAGATGATCCGCGTGTAGCTTATCGCCATCGCCGAAATGGCCCGGTCTGGAGTCAGGACGGGGAGAAGAATCGGCGACAGCACCACGCCGATGATCGCCACAGCGAATCCAAGCAGGATTGCCAGAGACATGGTCTGACCAGCCGCCTTCTCCGCGTCAACCTCGTTGTGCGCTCCCATGAACTGCGAAACGAGAGCGAGACCTGCGGACCCGAATCCGAACGCGAATGCGACGAGGAACCATACAACAGGGCCTGACACCTGAAGCCCAGCGACTGCTGCCGCGTTCTCGGTCTTTGGAAGGTGCCCGACCCAGAACGTATCGGTCATGTTGTACACCATGTTGAGCAGGGAGCTTACCATGACGGGCCAGGACAGCCGGAACATTGTCGCCACCACTGGACCGTGAAGGATCTCCTCGCGCGTGGGCATCGTCGGACGCCGGCTCATGTCCGCCCCCCCTACACCCCGGGCTCGGCCGGCGTCGGGATCAACTCTGACGTGCCCGTCTCATCGGTCGCCTCAGCCAGTGCAAGCCTGTGTTCAATGACCTTGTGGTGCCAGTCGGCCGTTGCAAGAAACACCAGTGCCAGAACAGCCGCAAGGACGTTGCTGATCAGCATACCGGTCCAGATACCGCGCGATCCCATGTGCATGGCAAACCCAAAGAACCATGACAGCGGGACGCGAAGACCCCAGAGACGTACGAGCTGCATGATCATGGGCGGCGTGTTGTGCCCTGAACCCTGGAACGCCGACTGGACCCCGTTGACGATGCCAAAGAACGGAATGGAGGGGAGGAACAGGGACATGAACAGGATGCCTTCGCTGATGATCGCTGGCTGTGTTGGAATGAAGGCCCTGAACAACCATGGCGTGAAAACCCACAGAAGGATCCCTTCACCCACAAGCATGCCAAACATCAGCGCAGTGCCAGTCCATACGACACTGTTGGCTCGTTTCCGCAGGTCCCCGCCCAAAGCATGCCCGACCATCGTCGAGATGGCCAGCGACAGACCATCGATGGCAACGAAACTGATGTTGATGAAGCGGTCACCGATGCCATATGCCGAGAGTGCTACTGTAGCGTTGGGCACACGGCCGATGATGCCCGTCAGAACCAGAAACCCGAATGACGTCCCAGAGACACCAATGGAAGCAGGAAGGCCGATCTTGAGAATGCGCCTGTACCAGAACCAGTCCGGAAGAAGGTCGCGCCAGCTGACACGGAGACCATGTCTCCCCCTGAACAGTATGACCAGTGAGATGACTGCGGCGATGGCCTGGCAGATAATGGTGGCCACCGCAGCCCCTGCCACCGTCATGCGCGCGAAGGGCCCCCACCCGAAGATCATGAATGGGTCCAGGACAATATTAGCGAGGACGGTCGCCAAGTTTACGAGCATGGGCGTGATCGTATCCCCGTACGCTGCCATGACCTGGGCATACGCCGCCGCGACGAACTCAAAGGGCATGCCGATGAAGATGATACGCGTGTAGACCGTTCCGGCGCGGGCAACAGCAGGGTCTGAGGTGAGGAGCCTCAGCAGGGCAGGTGAGAAGATGACGCCTGTAACCATGATGAACAGCCCGAAGACAATCGACAGCGAAAGCGTCTTGGCAGCTGCCGTATTCGCTTCCTCCTTCCGATGAGCACCCATGTACTGGGACACGAGCGCCAGCCCTCCGGAGTTGAACCCGAAGGCAAATGCCATGAGGAAGAAAATGACCGGGCCGGCTATCTGAAGTCCGGCGACCGCGGAGGCATTCTCCGACACGGGCAAGTGACCTACCCAGAAGGTATCGGCCATATTGTACAGGTAGTGCAGCAGGCTGGAAATCATCAACGGCCATGCCAGTCTGAACATGATCCGGACGATGGGTCCCTCGAGTATCTCTTTTCTTGATGCGGTTCTTGCCACGGTCTCCTCCAGACGGTGGGGCACAAACCCGCACCTGCTTCAGACGTCTAGTAGTATACCCTTATTCGTACTACGAACAAGAAATGGCACGGATCCCTCATACAGAAGAGAGGCGCCGTATGGCGCCTCTCGTGGTCAGCTCAATCTCGATCGAAGCTAGTGGTTGTAGGGGCCGCCCTTGCCTCCCCTATGATCGCGCGGATCACCGTGCCCTCCGCTGGGACGGTGCACTGAACCAGAGCTTCCGCTTGGTCTGGAAGCACCAAAACTCCCACCACGTCTGTCACCCTGGGGGCGCCCGTCTCCACTTGAAGAACGACCAGAAGCATCAGGACGAGGTCCCCCACGATGCTCGTTCGGACGAGGACCGCCAGTGCTCTCGGTGCCGTCCGGACGGACGAAGCGCGGCAGCTCGGTCTTCGCCTTGCCATCCCAGATGCTGTAGGAACCGGTAGCCGCCTTCTCGTGGCTCACCGGCTTGATGTCGGGAGCATAGCGGCTTACAAACTTGCGATTCGGTTCCTCTGTGCCGCGAGGGCCTCTCCGATCAGAAGTACCACCGCGCGGAGAAGACTGAAACCTTCGATTGTCCGTACCTGGACGCCCCGTTCCCCGGCTCGTTCCTGGCGTGCCATCGAGTCGCGGCCCCTCCGTCCTGGGACGGTCAGAGTAGGGCCTGTCGGTATGCGGACGATCTGAATACGGTCTATCTGTATGTGGACGGTCCGAGGCAGAACGCTCTGTGTGCGGCCTGTCCGAATAAGGGCGGTCGGTATGCGGACGATCTGAATGCTCACCCTGGGGACGCGGGCGGCTGACATGCGTCCGATCGTCTTTGGATCCCGCACTTCCCGAGGGGCTGCTCTCGCCAGCGGCACCGTGATGCTCGCCGTGCCACACGTGCCCTTCCTGTCCACGATTGTTCGATCGCTCGTGGCGGTCCGGTTTGTCCTGATCGGCAGCGGCCATAGGCGTCGAAGGAGTCCTGCGCACCTCATGGGTATCTTCTTCTGTCCTGCGACGCCAATGAGCGTCGTCCTCTCCCTCAGGCGCGATGTCGAACATCCCGAACCCATGAGAGTTCTTGCCTCCCAGGCCCGACTCGTACAGGAACGACAGCAGCTTGGCATCTCCAGTCAACTGGAAACGTCCTGTATAGCCGCGCACAGGCGTGTCCTTGAACGAGATGACAGCCAGATGCGGCGTATGGTCGAGACAGATGATGCTGAAACCATCGCTGGGTGCCTTCTCCTGTGTCCAGGCGTAGTACTTGCGCACGGCATTGTCCAGAACAATCTTGGCGAATAACGGGTCGTCGGGCGCAAAGTAACGTGCGGAGTTGCTGTCCTTGCTCTCGCTCTGGTACACGGTGATGGGGCTGATGGTGCGAATGCGCCATGTCACCAACCCGTGAGCGGGTATGGTAACGGGGTAGGCGGCACTGACACGCACCGATTGCACGAGGTTCCGCTCGAGGTGAAGGTCATGGGCCTGCTCCAGGCGAGGCGAAAGCGCCTCGATGAACTCGGGGCTGGGCGACGACAGGTAGAACCAGACAGGTGAGGACATCACCAACTGATAGTGAACGTGTCCATCCGCTTCAGCTTCTTCACGCGGGGCGATGTCGATGCGCTCCACCGACTTCGCATAGAGCTGCGAGAAGGTGAAGAGCTTGAAATGGACCTCTTCCGTGCCCGTCGCGATGCCAGACCACTTGATGTCTTCGGGGATGCACGCATTGACAAGCCCCTGCACGTAGGGGTTGTACCCCTGAGGCAAAATGAACTTGTCGAGAGCGCTCTGTACTTCGATCCTGATACGCATGAAAACCTCCACTCAATTCAGAGAACAGACAACCGGAAAGGTGAGCCATTATGGCCATGACGCACCCCGCCACTGGGGTGCTCGTTCGAATGTCCTGCTATAGATAATATTATTGTAGGAGTTGTCAGGCGCGGTGCAACCACAACTTCAAGAGGAACGGGCAAGACCTGCCCGCAGACGCTTGATGACATTCCCGGGCCACATATACTCAGCTCATGAATCTGCGCACACGGATCCAGAAATCATTCAACGGTCATACTCCGCGTCTTCAGGCATTGGAACTCCTGAAGTACATTGGTCCCGGCTTTCTCGTAACCGTGGGCTTCATCGATCCCGGCAACTGGGCATCGAATGTCGCTGCAGGCTCGCTCTATGGGTACCGCCTCCTGTGGATGGTGACACTGTCGACACTGATGCTTATCGTCCTGCAGCACAATGCCGCCCACCTGGGCATTGTCACGGGTCTGTGCATCTCCGAGGCAGCCACGAAGTTCATACGTCCCTGGTTCGCTCACCTTGTTCTGGGCTCGGCCGTTGCCGCCTGCATCTCCACGGCCCTTGCGGAGATCATGGGAGCCGCCATCGGGCTCAACCTGCTGTTCAAGCTGCCTCTGCGTATCGGCGCCATTCTCGTGTCGACCGCTGTCATCTGGCTCCTTCTCAGCAACGGCTACCGGCGCATCGAGAAGCTCATCATCGCATTCGTGTCGCTGATAGGGCTTTCTTTCCTGTATGAGTTGTCGCTCGTGCGTATCCCCTGGGCAGAGGTGGCGACCGGGTGGGTTACCCCCGCCATACCCCTGGGCTCCATTCCTGTCATCATGAGTGTCCTCGGCGCCGTCGTCATGCCGCATAACCTCTTCCTGCACAGCGAGATCATCCAGAGCCGCCAGCTGAACCAGAAGGGTACAGACGTCATAGAAAAGCAACTCCGGTTCGAGTTCGTGGACACCCTGAACTCCATGGTGGTCGGCTGGGCCATCAACAGCTCCATGATCATCCTTGCCGCAGCGACCTTTTTTGCCAGCAGAACCACCGTCACAGAACTTGGACAGGCACAGGCCATGTTGCGGCCCATGCTGGGTCAGGCAGCCGCCATCGTCTTCGGTGGAGCACTACTCATGGCCGGCCTCTCATCTTCAGTTACTGCGGGCATGGCAGGTGGCAGTATTGTTGCCGGCATGTCGGGGGAACCCTATGATCCGTCGGACAATCACACTAGGCTGGGCATCATGATAACACTGCTTGGGGCTCTGCTGATTGCGCTCGTGATCACCAACCCGTTCAAGGGCCTGATCTTCAGCCAGATAGCACTCTCCATTCAGCTACCGTGGACGATCATCCTGCAGATTCTGCTCACCTCAAACCCGCGCGTGATGGGAAAGTATGTGAACACTATACTCGACCGCGTCCTCCTGTGGACGACGACGGTCGTCGTCAGTGGCCTCAACGTCCTTCTCCTGGTCGACACGCTTCGCAATCTCCTTCGTTAGCGGCAGAACGGGCAGCTCACGCTCTTGCGCTCTTGACAAGACAACCGGCTTGGCTTTAATGAACTCGGCAGAAGGGAAGGGTGCCCCTTATTTGGCCATCCCAAGTCGGACCACGCGGGAAGAAAGGAGTTGTACTGTGACAAACTCAAAAGCAGAAGCACGCTGGAGAAGGCAGATCGCCGTCGTTCTAGCCATCATCGTAGCGACAGCCTCCTCGGTGGTTCTCTCTCCTGCCCCACGCGTCAGCGCTGGGACGTACAACCCTCTCAAAGCCATCCAGTATGCGGACCAGTGGTGGAACAAGCGCAATCCCAAGTTCCAGAGCTACGGCTTCGGTGATTGTGCCAACTTTGTTTCACAGTGCCTTATTGCAGGCGGCCTCAACCTGCGGGCAAGCTCTTCGGCCGACACGAGGGGTTGCATTGCGCTCTGCATGAACCTGGACACTTTCCTGACGAACACCCTCAAAGCCACTGTCTGGAAGATGTCCTCGAGTTCGCGTGCACCGACCGGCCTGCAACCCGGCGATGTCGCCATTTTCGGCAACTGGCTGGGCCTGCGTCACGCCGTATTTGTCTCGGCCAAGCAGTCGAACGGCCAACCCCTTTTCAACGCCCACACGTATGACCGGAAGAAAACAACCCTAGGCTGGCTGTTCAGCGGCTGGACGTACGTCAAGTACTACCACATCGTCAAGTCGCCGGTCACCGTCGCAGTGGCTCCCAAGCCTGCAACTTCTGCAAAGACAGCCGTTGTGGCCCAGCCTGCCGTGACGACGAGAAGTTCAGTCCCTGCCACGATTCTCAACCCTCAACCCGAACCAGTCGAACCCGAAAGTCTTGTCACGACGCTTGCTCCGTCATCGATAACGTCGACGTCGGCAATGCTGAAGGGAGTCATCAGGCCTGATGGTCAGCCAGCCCTTTGGTTCTTCGAATATGGTGCTTCGGAAACCTACGACTACGCCACGGACAAGCAGGGTCCACTTCTCGGATACGTGACATGCAATGTCGACCTTGCAGTCACGGGGCTCAAACCAGACACGCTATATCACACGCGTCTGGTGCGGGTCGCACCAGATGGCAACCTCACGACAGGATCGGACACCACGTTCCGAACCCCAGAGGCTCCCCGCACAGGCATACCCCAAGACTGACGACAGCTCAGGAGCGGCGATTCACTGCTGTTCACGATTCTGTGTTACATTTTCTACATCCGAAGTAGACTGACAGTCGACGCCCCACCACGACGGAAAAGGCGGGGAACGCCCGGGGAGGCGACGGCACTATGACAGCGCGAACGTTTACTGTTCACAACAAGAGTGGGTTGCATGCACGTCCTGCCACGTTGTTCGTTCAGACAGCGGTGCACTTCAAGTCAAGGATCAGAATCACCCGTGAAGGCCGTACAGTAGATGCCAAGAGTATCCTCGGCGTGCTTTCCTTGGGCGCTGGCAAGAACTCTGTCATCGAGGTGGAGGCTGAAGGAGCTGATGAGACTGTAGCACTCGACGCTCTGGAGACTCTGCTGACAACCACCATCGGCGAAGAGGAATGAGCACCCTCAAAGGAATTGCTGCATCAGCAGGCATCGCCATCGGTCGAGTATACATCTACCGCCCGGACGACATCATCCTGGATCTCGAATCTCACGACTCCATCTCCGGGGAGGAGAAACTCAAGGCGATCAGTCTAGCAAACGAGAGCGTCCATCGTCAGGTCAAAGCGCTATACACACGTATGAAAGAGCAGGGCAAGAGCAAGGAAGCCGAGATCTTCTCCGCCTATGAGATGTTCCTGGACGACCCGACGCTGCAGCAGGCCATGGAACGGTATGCGCGAGAAGGATACAGCACCGCAGCAGCCGTACACCGTGCCTATGAGGACAGTGCCCAGCTAATGGACAACCTGGCCGACGCCTACTTCCGTGAGCGGGCCAAGGATATCCGGGATGTCGGGGATCGTGTGGTCCGCGCCCTGTTGGGGATGCCCAAGGCCGACCTGCGCGCCCTGCCGTACCCGGCGATCGTCGTTGCGCGTGACCTTGCTCCAGCGGATACCGCATCCGTCGACCGCGAGAATGTGCTGGGCTTTGTGACAGAGCAGGGTAGCACAACAAGCCATACGGCCATCCTTGCTCAGGCACTCGGCCTTCCCGCCGTCGTCGGCCTAGGCACGGCGCTTGCAGGCGTCGATGAACACGTACGCCTGGGCGTCGACGGAGCCGCCGGGACGGTTGTTCTGGACCCCACCCCCGAGGAACGTGCGACCCTCGAAGAGCGCGCCCGCGCTCTTGCAGCAGAACAGGAGCTCCTGACCCAGTACAAGGATAAGGAAGTGGCCCTCAGGAACGGCAAGCGTATTGAGGTTTCTGCCAACATCGGCGGCCCTGGTGACGTCGCCACGGCCCTGCGGTTCGGCGCCGACGGGGTCGGCCTGTATCGCACGGAGTTCCTGTTCCTCGACCGGGACAGCCCACCCACCGAGGAAGAGCAGGTCGAAGCGTACCGCGCTGTTCTCACTGCATTTGGCAGCAAGCCTGTCATCATTCGGACCCTTGATATCGGAGGAGACAAACAGATCCCATACCTGCACCTGCCCGCCGAGGCCAACCCGTTCCTCGGCGTACGCGCGACCCGTCTTGGCCTGCGCAGACCAACACTGTTCAAGACTCAGCTGCGCGCCATTCTGCGGGCGAGCACGGCTGGCACGACGCGAATCATGTACCCGATGATCGCCGTCGCTGAAGAGATCGAACAGACCAATCTCCTGCTCCAGAGCGTGCGCAAGGAACTGGACGCAGAAGAGATCGCGTATGACCACGACCTCGAGGTCGGCATCATGGTGGAAATCCCGTCTGCGGCCCTCGATGCGGAGCGTCTTGCCGACAGAGTCGACTTCTTCTCAATCGGTACCAACGACCTGACACAGTACACCTTTGCCGCCGATCGAACGAACCGCGACCTCAACTATCTGTACCAGCCGCTGCATCCAGCCGTGCTATCACTCATCCGCATGACCATCGAAGCGGCACACGCCCATGGCAAATGGGTGGGCGTCTGTGGGGAATTGGCAGGCGACCCGCAGGCAATCCCTGTTCTTATCGCCATGGGCATCGACGAACTGTCCATGTCCTCCGCAAAGATCCCGCGCGCCAAGCAGATCATCCTGTCCCTCTAGCCGCCTCTTTTCTCGTGGAACAACAACCGGCCCCGTTCAAAGGCGGGGCCGGTTCTGCTACTGCCGTGAAACAATGGGGAAAGACCCCACTTCTGTTACACCCGAGCGACGAAGAAGACGCGGGGCTCAGACTCCGGGTCGGCAAGAGGTACGGTCAGGTCTGCGGCACGCGCCTGGTAGACCGCACTGAACCCGACCTCCAGCAACGCCGTGGTCACCTCTCGCACCGACCACGCGTTTTCCACGAATGTCTCGTCGAAGCGAAGCCAGCTGCCCGACTCCTGCCGGACAAATCCAGAGATCTTGATGCGCCCCTGACGCTTGCCTTCGTCGTACATGCCGCGGTTGATAACCATCGCATCCAGGGCGTCCTCCACGGTCACATTGTTCCAGCGTCGCAGTCCCATCACCGTATTGAGGTCAAACACAAACAAGCCTCCAGGCAGCAGACATTGGTGCACACAGGCGAAACAGGACAGCAAGCTGTCGATGCCGGACAGGTGGTTGAGGGCGTCGAACGTCGACACGGCAAGCCCAAACCGCGAGGATAGCGAGAAGTCGGCCGCGTCACCCTGGACAAGGGAGACCTCGCCAGAGGATACGAACGAAGCGCAATTGATGCGCGCATGGGCTAGCATGGGTTCCGAGTTGTCCAGACCAGTCACGACATACCCCGCCTGCAGGAACTGCAGCGCCAGCT
The DNA here is from genome assembly GCF_003570995.1 of Candidatus Cryosericum septentrionale. Lineage (GTDB taxonomy): Bacteria > Caldisericota > Caldisericia > Cryosericales > Cryosericaceae > Cryosericum > Cryosericum septentrionale. The sequence continues at coordinate 23,266 of NZ_QXIY01000033.1, read as the reverse complement.
GCCCAGTGCCACAGCAGACGTCGAGCAGCGACCGCTCGCCCCGGGGACAGACCTCCTCGTACAAGGTCCGCAGCCTCGGCCCGACCAGCGTTACAAACCCGGTCCATCGTTGGTTGTATGCCTGTGCAAATGGTGCCGTGTAAGACGACTCCATGCGAACCTCCCACCAGTGCGCTTCGAGCCAATCTAGCACCAGCACGCCCCGGGGTCAACACCGATGATGCTGACAGGCCGGTCCGCCTCAGGCAAGAGGAATCGGCCAGAAATGACGACAGCGCCCCTCCACATGGAGAGGCGCTGTAACACTAGTGTGGCCTGTCCCCAAAGTACCTGATGTTACAGGGCTAGGCGATGACACTCCATTGCGAGGGCTTGACCTCGTCGCCGAAGGTCTTCTGTGCTTCCAGCAGACGTGCACGCTGGGCCTCGAGCTCGGTGAACAGGACCTCAGGCGTGTCGTGCGTGCTGTTCTTCCAGCTTGCAATGACGCGGTCGATCTTGCTCAGGTTCTCGGGGATGCGCAGTGAGAACTCGGCCTCGTACTCCTCGTGCGTGTACTCGCGACCGATGATGTCCTTGAACAGCGGGGCAAGGTCTTTGTACTCCGGGATCCAGCCCGTTACGGTCTTGATGGCCTTGACGTCACCGTTGCAGCGCAGCTCCATCCATTTGTACCAGACCTTCTTATCATTCTTGCCGTTGAGAAACTTGCCGTGGCGGCTCTGGAGGAAGTAGTTGACGCCGAAGATCTTTGGCAGCCACTTGGCTCCCTTGGCGAAATCGACGTTGATCTGCAGGTACTTGCCCAGCGGGATGGATAGGAAGTCCAGGTTTGACATCGGGTTGTGCTGACGCACGCCGGCCTTGCCAATGGTCGCAGCTGTCGTTTCGGACTCGATAGATGCGCCAAAGGCGACGATGCCATGAGCCCAGTCGATGGATTCCTCTACTGGGACCCAAGTGTCCGAATCGCGACCGCCGTAGACATATGCGCTGACCTCGACACCGTCAGGATTGTCCACGTTCTTGTCCAGGTTCTCAAGCATGCCCAGTCCCAGCGTGAAGCGGGCATTTGCGTGAGAAGCGGGCACGGGCTTGCCATCCTTGTCGAGCTTGCCCGGGGTCCACTCGCCCTTGAAGTTGACACCGTGCTCAGGGACCGCTGCGTCCTTGCCCTCCCAGTATACCCCGCCGTCATCGGTCCTGAGGACGTTGCTGAAAATGACTTGATGACCGGGCGCATGAAGTGCCTTCCACTGGATAGGGTCGTCTTTGCTGTTGACACCCAGGATGATACCAAACATGCCGTGCTCGCAGTTGACTGCTCGCACGACACCATCGATCTTACGGAGATAGGCGATGTCGTCGCCAACGATGCTCTCGCCGTCCAACATAGCGGTCGAGGTCTTGCCACACATCGAGGGGAACGCGCCCGTGAAGTAGGTGACGCGACCATGAGGCCCGTGGATGCCCATGACCAGCATGTGCTCGCACAGCCAGCCCTCCTGCGACCCGCGGTGGATGGCAAGGCGCATGGCCATCTTCTTCATGCCCAGCGTGTTGCCGGCATACTGTGTGTTGGCGCTATAGACAGTATCGTCCTTGAGGTCGATGTAGATACGGCGTTTGTCTATGTTCTTCGTCGTCTTGCTCTCGGTCAGCTCGCCCTCGGAGTGCACGAACTTGAAAAAGTGTGCCTGCTCACCCTGGCGGATAAACTCCTCATAGCCAGGCCGATACAGCAGCTTCTCCGAATGTGCGACATAGGGGCTGTCGGTAAGTTGAACTGCGGGGATAGCGAACTCGGAACCGTTCGGCCCCAGCGTAGCAAAGACGATCAGCATCTGACGTCCGCGCATAATGCCGTCCATGACCTCGCCTATGTCTTTGAGACCCTCGGTGCGGTCGCGAGTGGAAATCTCGGGACCCATCTCTTCGCCCGGGTCTACCAGGATGTTCGTGTGCTCTTTGTCGCGACCCTGATCGAGAGGCGAATCGAAGTGAATCGTATGGCCATTCATTGCCAGGCGCTGCTCCTCCCCATCGTGGATGGCCTTCTCGCTAATGTAGGAGAGATCCCCGGTCGAGTCATCACAGACGAAGACACTCGCTGGATCGAGCAACTTGATGAAGTGGGCAATGAAATCGTACAGTTTCCCATTTGAGATCTTGGTGAGCTTCGCGTACTGCTCCCCGCCGAGCCGTTCCTCCAGAAACTTGGCGACGTTGTCGTCCATGCGCACACCTCCATCGATGTTGGCCCACCGGCCATTGTCACTACTTCAATATAGTACACCATTGTGCGAAAACACACAGGTCACAGCCATCGACTGACCGGTCGAATCATCAGTTCGCAAGCACTTTCGGGTTGAATCGACGTGCAAAGACGGCGGGGACCATAACCTCGCGAAGGGATTTGCGTGTCCCTCCAGGTGTCAGGACCGGATCATCGTCAGCAGCCAGATACATGGTTCCAGCGCATCCACTGCGTGAACGACACCACCCGGCATGACGATGGCGTCCCCCGCTGTCAGGGTGTGGTGCACGCCGTCAAGGATGATGTCGACGCTCCCCTGGAGTACTGCCACGAGCGCGTCAAACGGGGCCGTGTGCTCACTCAGCTTCTGCCCCTTGTCAAACGCGAACAGCGTAACTGTCCCCGTTGGCCGCTCGATCAGCGTCTTGCTGACAACTGCTCCCGGCTGGACCGTGATGAGGTCGACCAGCCGGGACTGCTTACCGTGAAGCTCGTTTGTCGCCATGGAATACCTCTTTTTGTATTATATCAGGATACGCGATGCTGGGCAACAGTCCACAGTCGGCCGGGTAACCCCGGGAACCGTGTCGGCACTCCATACGTCCTAGGGATGACGGTCGGAGACACCGACTGGTTCAAGGAGATGAGATCATGAAGAAGAGAATACTGGCTGTCGTCGTGATTGTGGTGGCGGTTGCCGCCGTAATCGTCGCCCTTGTGCTGACCCGAGCTTCCGGAGGGGGCAAGATCACCGGGGATACGTTCGAAACGACTGTCGGGAAGACGTTCACCATCTCACTGGACGCCAACGCCACCACCGGGTACAATTGGAGCCAGACGACAAAGGACACGAACGTGGTTGCGTTCGTCGACAACGCATATGTGGCAGAAGCCCGCGATCCTCAGGTTGTTGGAGGGGGCGGCACGGACACCTTCACGTTCAAGGCTGTCGGGAAGGGAACGACAACAATTACCCTGGCCTACGCCCGCCCGTGGGAAAGTGTTCTTCCTGCCCAGACCAAAACCATCACAGTCACAGCCAAGTAGCACAACGATGAGACCCGAAGTGCCCTGCAGCCACAAGTTGCGGGGCACGGCAGCTTGCCATGAACGTCCTAATACACTCGTAGCCGAAGGTCGGTAGGCGGAGAAGCCAGCCAGCGTGTTACAGTGTTTGGCCCTCGCCTTGTTCGAGCAGGGCCAGCTCTGTTAGCTTCGCATGCAAAACTGCGACATGTTCATAGCTTTCAAACAGAACTCGATTGTGCACGTCACCGAATGCTGTCAAAGCTACCTTGTCCGTGAATTCGCGCTTCCGCAAGGCGTCAGCCACAATGAAAAAGCCAGCTGCGAAGTCCTGCAACTGCACGAACTTTGACAGTGCATTCAGCATATCTGTCGAGTTCTCGACCTCAAAGAAGGTCTCAGGCATCTTCCTTTCGTTGAACCACACGACGTCCACAGTCTGAGCCTTTCTCAGCGTCTCGTCATACGTGAACTTGTACATCGTCGGAACAGTTGTGACCGAGGCCAAGGTTTGTTGCATGAACGGCTTATTCTTGTCCTGCAACGGCACAAAAGTCTCCATGTGGCGCATAGCACCGACTTGGGCAATTAGCCCCTGGTAGTATGCATGAGTGTTCTCGCTCACTTTGGCAACAGGGGTCTTCCCGGATGGCAAGACGCTTTCGGGCAAACGGTCTCGACAGTCGTTCAGCGCCCAAAGGCCCGGACGAATTCTGAAGAAGAAACGCGGGTCCTGCACGATTCTGCGAATCGATGCGAAGGGCGTCTTTGTCCCCCATGCGCACTCTGTGATGGTTGGTACAACCTGATAGAGTCGCCCAAGTGTCGCATATCCACCCTCGCGCTCCATCGCCTCGATAACGGCTTCGTGCTGCTTCATGTTGGTCCTCTCCTATCTTCTTCGAGCAGGTCTCTCGGACGACTCCGACGCGTCAAACAGGCTTTCTGTCTCCACTTCCCTTGACGCAGTCGGACCTTCCTCGCCGAGGAGCCAGTTGTGGTCGGACAGGAAGGTCATGAGGTCGCACTTGCGGCGCTCATACACATCGGGGTGGAGGATGGGGTGCATCTTCTGCACAGTGACGGGTGGGTCGAGGTAGTAGATAAAGTTGGCACCGGACCTGCCATGCTCGAGCAGTTGCTCCGGGACCTCGGCATCAAGTCGTGAGACCCGCATCAGCGCGAGGTAACCGTCATGCAGATCTTCAAAGTAGGCTAGCGGCGCCGAGGGGTTCCACAGCGAGAACCAGCCCTCAGCGCACAGTCCCGCAAATACGTCGTAGTTGACAGGGATATGCAGGTAGCTGTTCACTTCGGCCACGTAGGACAGGACATACTCAGTCCGATTGGCTGTCTCCTGAGCTGTGGCGCCGAGCTGCGACAACTGAAACCGAGGGCGACCCTTGCGCGGGTCGAGGACGAACGGCCCACGGTGCCCGATGGGACGCTTCTTGCAGACGAACAACTGTGGCTCCAGTCGTATGCCCATGCTCACGCCGCTCAGAGCAAACACGTTGACCCGTTCGTCACGCCACGCTATTTCGATCTGCATGCGATATACCTCCGCCTTCGACACACCTGTACTAATCATGCTAGGCTGGCTGGACAAAACGTCAACATGTCCCTGCGGAACCTTCGCGTCCTGGGCAACGTCAATGTCATTGGACCATCATCGCTTTTTCAAGGTTGAAGCAACGGCGAATGTGGTATAATAAACTATCTATTTGACAACAGTCTGGGGGTTTTGCTGAATGAAAATCGCAATCAAGGTGCTGGTCATTCTCCTGGCTGTGCTGATCGTGGCCGCCGGGGTCGCATGGTATATGCTCGGGCATGGGAGTCAGCAGCAGGGAACGCCGGTTCCGACAACCGACATTGCCCCCGCCCGGCAACTCCTGAGCAACCTGAAGACAAACAGCAGCCTCAAGTTCTCCATGGCTGTACCGCACAGCTTTGACTGGTACGTCGCCACCGGCCAGGGCAACCCGACGCAGCTGAACCTCTCGGGCGTCGTCATAATGGCCAAGTCGGCGACCTCGGACGAAGCTGTGAACATCGACGCGTGGCTGCGCCAGCAAGGTTTCGCAGGTGATGTCGAGAACAACAGTTTCGGTGACACGACGGTCAGTGAGGGGTATGCCAAAGACTCGGTCGTGGTCCTGGTTGTGACGCCGGTCTCATCCAACGGTACGACGACACAGGCGACGCAGCTCATCGTCTATGCCGGCGTGTTGCCGAAGACCTCAGCCACCAACTGACCTCAGGACACAGGAAATGTACAAGGCGGGGGCATCACTGCTCCCGCCTTTTTCATTGCATACGTTCCCTTCTGGCTACTCCGGCATCACCACGACGATGGGCGTCATGGAGTCGTCGTTGCCCGCCGGGTTGTCCTCCAGCGACCGCCTGAGCCAGTCCTCGTCGACGCCTTCGGTCGACGCAACGATCTCAGCGCCAAAGACATCATTGACGTCAACGACGCTCACGTGAGCCCCCTTGCGTGCCAGGGTGGCGATGCTCGTCTCTACGTCGAGTGGGCCGGGGACGAGGCACACATCATAGGGCATCACCTTGTCGCTATCGACCGCCTTGGCCACGGGACCAACCACCGCATAGAACCAGCCCTTGCGATGGAGCAGCTTTCCCAGTACCGTGGCGCCCGCCCCAAGAAGGACGCGGAAAGTTCCTGCCAGCTCGATGTATGCCTGAACCTTCCACGCTGCTTCCATCGGATAGCTGTACCAGTGAATGAACTTTCCACCGCCGTGCCCTGTGTAGGGACCGAGGAACCGCGCCAGGCGTGACGGCTTGAACGTGCCAACCCACATCAGCGTCCCCTCGCACATGGTCATCACACTGCTGGCAATCGTAACGACGCCCGTCGGGTACTCCCGGTGGACCCTGTCCACGATCGACGAGAGGTCGCTCGCCTCGGTGAGCAGCCCGGTGTACACGTTGTGTCGGACGGACGCCGTCCCCGAGGTCTTCACCTTGTACGGAGGCAGCTGGCCAAATCCGAGCCTCTCCCAGCACGCTGTCAGTATCGGGTCCCCGCGATAGATGTAGAAACCACGGTCGAGCATCTCCCTCGCCTTGTCCATCTCGCCGCGCGATGCCAAGATGCCGACATAGTTGACGATGTCCTGTTGGCGGAAGTTGTCGGTGTCCAGCTCCGCAAACCGCTCGAGCAACACGGGGTCGCTGGTGATGCGACACAGCCTTTTGAGCAGGAGACGCGCGGGATTGTCCAGTTCGCGGGCAGTATTCCAGTCCACCCTCTCATATGCCTGACGCCACCATTGTATCCCCTCGTCCTCGCGGTGAAGAAAGAAGTACAGCAGGTCCCCCAGGAAGACCTCTTCCCAGATGCCCATTGGAGGACTATAGAGCTGAACGGCTTTCTCGGGGTCGCGACGAAGGTACAGTGTTGCCAGAAGCCGCTTGGTGCGCTTCCATCCGGGATGAATGGCGCGTATACGTGTCAGGAGGCCCAGTGCCTCCTCGTCCCTGCCGGTCTGCATGAGACCGACCGCCCCCCACCATGCGCCATAGTCTGAACGTGGAGCCGAAGCAAATAACCGCATGGCGACGCGCTTGGCGCCAAACCAGTCGCACAGCGAGGCAATGGCGTAGATCATGGTTTCTCCCGTCCGTTGTCGGCTATGGTGACTTCTTCTCCGTAATGACGACTCCGATCAAGTCGGGCCCCGAATATGTCCCGACGACAGGCCCAAGCTGGGTCAGAATGCTCGGCAGGTTGTACCTGGACGTGAACTCACGCTGGAAGTCCTCCAGCTCGACCCGGTTGGCGCCGTAGTGGAACCCGAGGTATTCGATCCCCTTCTGCACATGCTTGTCGATGATTGCCCACAGATGCTCCAGCGCAACTTTCTTGGTGCGGGGACGGTCCACGACATCCACGACCCCCTCGATGTAAGTGAGGATGGGCTTGATCTTCAGGATGCTGGCGGCGATGGCAGCAGCCTTTGCGATGCGCCCGCCTCTCTCGAGGTATTTGAGGGAGTCGAGCACGAAGTAGGTATGGGTCCGCAGACACAGCGCCTCCACCTCGGCGACGACCTGCCACAGCAGCGCCCCTGCCGCGGCGAGCTCCACTGCTCGCATCGTCGGAAATCCGACACCCAGAGCAGCATTCCAGGTATCCACCAGCCGGACGTGAACCGTGTCCAGCTGGTTGCGCCCAGTGAGAGCCGCATTGAGCGTGCCCGACATGCGTGAACTGATGTGAATCGAGACGATGTCTCCTTCGGGATCCTTGTCCAGAATGGCGCGATATGCGGACGCGAACTCGTCGGGTGACGGCTGCGTGCTGGCCGCTGTTGCGCCTGCCACGAGGCGGCGGTAGAACTCGTCGTTCGCAATGTCGATGCCATCCCGGAAGTACTCGCCGTCGAGTGAGACTTTGAGTGGAACGACCGTGACGCCATGCTCTTCGGCATACCCTTGCGGCAGGCACGCCGTGCTGTCTGTTACGATGTGGATGGCCATTGTCGACTCCTTCTCCGCTTGCGCATTCGTCCCGCCGGCGGAGACAGCGGGACTGCTCACATGGCCGTGAAAGGGGGAGGTTTCTCTCCCCCGTTTCACATTACACTGCTTTGTCGACGATGACAACGCCCAGCGTCTCGGGCCCCGTATTGCCGCCGACGACAGGGCCCAGCTGGCTGAGGACAGACGGAATACCTGTCCGGCGTTCAAACTCCTGTTGAAGAGCTTCGACTTCGGCACGGTTGCCCGCATAGTGAAATCCCACATGGTCGACTCCGTGCCCAACTGCGCCGTCGATAAGTGCCCAGATGCGCTCCCTCGCGACACGCATGGTGCGCGGCCTGTCGTACACATCGATCATGCCGTCCTTGATCGTCAGGATTGGCTTGATCTGCAGGATGCTGCCCGCAACACCGGCCGCTTTGCCGATACGAGCCCCCGCCACCAGGTATTCCAGCGTGCCCACCAGGAAGTAGATATGTATGCGAGCCTGCATCGCATCCAACGCCGCCACAATGTCAGGCACGGTTGCTTCTGTCTCAGCCAGATGAACGGCTTCCATGACCATGAATCCAAGGCCCAGACCACTGCTTCTGCTGTCATACAGGACCACCCGCTGCGACTCTATCATCGCGGCTGCCGCATGCGCACTATTCAGCGTTCCACTCATGAGGCTGGAGATATGAATACTGAGAACCTCATCCTCCGGGTTCTGCAACAACCTCTTGTAGAGCCCGACAAACTCCTCCGGTCCCGGCTGCGATGTTACAGCCTTCGCGCCGGACTCCTGTCTCATATAGAATTCATCTGAAGCAATGTCCACGAATTCCCGGTAAAGCACTCCATCGATCGTGATCCGGAGGGGAACAACGTCGACCCCGTGCTGTTGTGCGTAACCCGCCGGCAAATAGCTGGTTGAATCCGTTACAATATGGATGCTCACGCTTGGCCCCTTTCCGACTCATTCTTGTCCGAATTCGCCGCTACGCCCAGGTTGGCCATCTTGTTCAGACTGCTTTGTCGACGATGACAACTGCCACGGTCTCGGGTCCCATATGACACCCGACGCCCGGCCCCAGCTGGCTAAGGACGGACGGAATACCTGTGCGCCTCGTGAACTCAGTCTGCATTGCCTCGACCTCGGCTCTATTGCTCACATAGTGGAACCCAATATGCTCGATGCCCCGTACGACCGCTTGGTCGATGAGCCCCCACATGCGGTCTAGGGCGGCCCGCATGGTGCGCGGCCTGTCATACACATCGATTATACCGTCCTTGACCGTGAGGATGGGCTTGATCTGCAGGATGCTGGCTGCGACGCCCGCCGCCTTGCCGATGCGCCCGCTCTTGATGAGATACTTCATTGTACCGACAAGGAAGTAGATATGCGTGCGTAGCTGCATCCCGTCCAGCGCCTTGATAATGCCGTCGATGCCGGCTCCACCCGAAACCAGCTTGACGGCCTGCATGACCATAAACCCGAGCCCGAGACCGGACGTCCGCGAATCATAGAGATGGACACGCCTGGGATCGGTCTGCTCGGCTGCAATGTACGCGCTATTGAGCGTCCCACTCACGCGGGATGATAGGTGAATGCTCAGCACTTCATCGTCCAGGTTTGCCAGCAACTTGGTGTAGACCGTGATGAAATCCTCAGGGCCGGGCTGCGTGGTGCCATACTTGGCTCCAGCTTTCTGTTTCGCGTAGAAGACATCAGGAGATATCTCCACAAACTCGCGGAAGAATACTCCGTCGACCGAGACCTTGACCGGCACGACGGGAAGGTCGTGCTGTTCGGCAAAACCAATGGGAAGATAGCTTGTGGAGTCCGTTACAATATGGATGCTCACGCTTGGCCCCTTTCCGACTCATTCTTGTCCGAATTCGCCGCTGCGCCCAAGTTGGCCATCTTGTTCAGACTGCTTTGTCGACGATGACGACTGCCACGGTCTCGGGTCCCGTAAGGCACCCGAGGACAGGGCCCAACTGGCTAAGGACGGACGGAATACCTGTGCGCCTCGTGAACTCAGTCTGCATGGCCTCGACCTCGGCTCTGTTGCCCGCATAGTGGAACCCAATGTACTCGATGCCCCGTACGACCGCCTGGTCGATAAGTACCCTGATGCGCTCCTTCGCGACACGCATGGTTCGCGGCCGTTCGAACACGTCGACGATCCCGTCCTTGAACGTGAGGATGGGCTTGATCTGCAGGATGCCGGCTGCGACGCCCGCCGCCTTCCCGACACGTCCGCCTTCGACGAGATACTTCATTGTGCCAACGAGGAAGTAGATATGGGTGCGAGGCTGCATCCCGTCCAGCATCGTGATAATGCCGTCGATGCCGGCTCCGCCCGCAACCAGCTTGACGGCCTGCATGACCATGAACCCGAGCCCGAGACCTGTCGTCCGCACATCGTAGAGATGGATGCGCCTGGAATCGGTCTGCTCGGCTGCAATGTGGGCGCTGTTGAGTGTCCCACTCGTGGCAGCTGACAGGTGAATGCTCAGCACTTCGTCGTCCGGGTTTGCGAGCAACCTGGTGTAGACCGCGATGAAATCCTCGGGGCCGGGCTGCGTGGTGCCAGACTTGGCTCCAGCTTTCTGCTTCGCGTAGAAGGCATCAGGAGATATCTCCGCGAACTCGCGGAAGAATACTCCGTCGACCGAAACCTTGAGCGGCACGACGGGAAGGTCGTGCTGTTCGGCAAAACCAATGGGAAGGCAGCTTGTGGAGTCCGTTACAATGTGAATAGCCATAAATTCCTCCTAGTCGAGAATCTCGGACGCCTTAACGATGCGCACGTCCTCGACAGGATGTGAACGTTCGCCCCACGGTGCCTGGGCGACAGGTTTTGTCCGAGTTCGCCGCTGCGCCCAGGTTAGCCATCTTGTTCAGACTGCTTTGTCGACGATGACGACTGCCATGGCCTCGGGTCCCGTATGACACCCGATACAAGGGCCCAGCTGGCTGAGGACGGAGGGAATACCTGTGCGCCTCGTGAACTCAGTCCGCATGGCCTCGACCTCGGCTCTGTTACCCGCATAGTGGAACCCAATGTGCTCGATACCCCGTACGACCGCCTGGTCGATGATTGCCCACATATGGTCTCGGGCTGTCCGCATGGTTCGCGGCCGTTCGAACACGTCGACGATACCGTCCTTGACCGTGAGGATGGGCTTGATCTGCAGGATGCCGGCTGCGACGCCGGCCGCCTTCCCGACACGTCCGCCTTCGACGAGATACTTCATTGTGCCAACGAGAAAGTAGATATGCGTGCGTGGCTGCATCCCGTCCAGCATCGTGATAATGCCGTCGATGCCGGCTCCGCCCGCAACCAGCTTGACGGCCTGCATGACCATGAACCCGAGCCCGAGACCTGACGTCCGCACATCATAGAGATGGATGCGCCTGGGATCGGTCTGCTCCGCTGCAATGTACGCGCTGTTGAGTGTTCCACTCATGGCAGCTGACAGGTGAATGCTCAACACTTCGTCGTCCGGTTTTGCGAGCAACTTGGTGTAGACCGTGATGAAATCCTCGGGGCCGGGCTGCGTGGTGCCAGACTTGGCTCCAGCTTTCTGCTTCGCGTAGAAGACATCAGCAGATATCTCCACAAACTCGCGGAAGAATATTCCGTCGACCGAAACCTTGAGCGGCACGACGGGAAGGTCGTGCTGTTCGGCAAAACCAGTGGGAAGGTAACTTGTGGAGTCCGTTACAATGTGAATAGCCATGAGGGCCTTCCAATTCCTCCTAGTCGAGAATCTCGGACGCCTTGACGATGCACACGTCCTCGACAGGACGTGAACATTCGCCCCACGGTGCCTGGGCAACGGGTGTCGCCGCGATGGCCCCCAGAACCTCCATGCCTTTTGTGACATGTCCGAACGCGGTGTAGTTGCCATCCAGCTGGTCAGACGTGCTGGTCATGATGAAGAACTGCATGTCGGACTGGTCGACGTGTGCCTGCTGAGCCGCCATGCTGATGACGCCGGGAATGTGCTTGACGTCCGAGCCCTCGAACTTGACGCTGCCTCCGCCCATGCCGTTGCTCTGTGGGTCGCCGCCTTGAACCATGAAGTCCTTGATGATGCGATGGAACTTGAGGCCGTCATACTTGCCGGCGTTTACGGCCGTCATGAACCGCTCGACAGTCTTGGGCGCCCGAGTGGCGTACAGCTCGAGTTTCATCGTACCCTTGGATGTTTCCATACGGACAACCCTGTTCTTTTCTTCCATGTGACACTCCTAGTTGGCGACTTCGGTCGCCCGAATGATAGTGATCTTGGTGAGAGGGACCGACATCTCATCAGGCATGCTGGAATTCTCTCCGACCGGCACGTTCGCAATCTTGTCCACGACGTCCATACCTTCGACAACATGGCCAAACGCTGCGAACTTGCCATCCAGGTTGGTGTAGTCGCCATCCATGATGAAGAACTGCATGTCCGACTGCGTGACTCCCGCCTCTGACGATGCCGCCATGGAGATGACACCCCGGACGTGGCCGATGTCGGTCTTCTCGAAGCGGATCGCTCCGCCTCCCGTACCATTGCCATTGAGGTCGCCCCCCTGGATCATGAATCCCTTCACGACCCGATGGAAGGTAAGTCCATCGTACTTGCCACCCACGACGTTCTCAAGGAACTGGGTGACGGTCCTGGGAGCCTTGTCTCCGTCGAGTAAAAGCTTGATCGTGCCCATGCTCGTCTCCAGCACAACGTACTTGTTGCCTACCGCCTGTGGGGTCTGAGCCTTCTTGAGGAAGGCGAACACCAGCAACAGCGACAGGATGACTGTCGCTGCCAGCGTGATGACCACTGTCCGCGTACTCGGCGGAATGGGCTTGTGGCCCGGATACTTCTTCTGCAGCTCCTGCGTCCGACTCAATTTCGATGTGGCTTTCCTGTTGTTGGTGCTCATCTTCGGTTTTACTCCTGACACTCTCCAAGAGACTTCGGCCGATAAGAAACGTCGCCATCGCCTCGGTCACGACCTCACCGCTTGCGAGGTCTTTGATGCATGCTTCTGTCGCCTTGATACGGCTGCCACGGTCTTCGGCCAGCCTGGCCTCGACCCGGTACTTCCGGTCGGAATACATCGGCCGGTGGTAGCGCACATGGATGTCCACGGTGAACGCCGGAAGCCCCATGCTGAAAAAGATGTTGGCCATTGCGTCATCCAGGATTGCCGCCTGGATGCCTCCATGCGTCACGCCGTGATACCCATCGAACGCCGAATCCAGCAAGAACTCAGCCGTGCTGGTTCCGTCCCTCATGTCAAAACGGAGATGGAGACCGGCCGGGTTATCCGGTGAACAGACGAAACAGTTGTCGATGCGCGTGCTCATGCGCCGTCAGACACAATGGGGCCTGCCGGAGCAGGCCCCATGACTGTCTCTCTGACTCTAGTAGTTCTCCGACTTGACCTGATAGAAGCTCTGCGCATGCTGACAGGCGGGGCACTTGGTCGGCGCCTCGGTCCCCTCATAGACATACCCACATTCGCGGCAGACCCAGACCACCTTGTGCCCCTTCTTGAAGACGGAGTGGCCCTTGACTTCCTTGAGGAGCTTGCTGTACCGTTCCTCATGGTGGGCCTCAGCTAGCGCAATGGCACGCAGGCGCTCCGCGATTGCCTTGTAGCCTTCCTGATCGGCGATGTCGGCAAAGACCGGGTACATCGTGGTCGTCTCATAGTGTTCACCGTCGATGGCCGCCTGCAGGTTCTCGGCCGTTGTCCCCAGCACCAGCGGGACTTCCGCGTTTGCGAGCTTCAGTTCGCCACCGTTCTTTTTCTTGATGTCCTGGAGAAAATGAAACAGGATGCTCGCATGCTCCCGTTCCTGATCAGCGGTCTCCGCGAAGATCCCTGCTATCTGCTCAAACCCTTCGGTCCGGGCCACCTTGTTGTACATGGTGTACCGGTTGCGGGCCATGGATTCACCTACAAAAGCTGCACCAAGATTGAGAAATGTTTGTTTCAACGCTCACCTCCATGCGCAAGTTATGTTGCTGCACTCCATTGTATCCAATCAGCACGGACGCCACAGAGCGGAATATTCACAGTGCCGGTCGGGTTCGGCAGATTAGCGAAGGCCAGTGATGACACCGTCTCCGGTCACGTCAATATTCACCAGGGCAGGGACCTTGGAGAGTGCCGGCATGGTCTGCATCGTTCCGCCCAATGGATACAGGAAACGCGCACCGGTCGCAGCACGAATGTCGCGAATTGGGAACAGGTACCCGGAGGGTGCGCCCTTGACATCGGGATCATGACTGATGGACAGATGCGTCTTTGCCATGCAGATGGGCCACTTGTCATACCCGGCCGCGGTGAACTCCTTGATGCGCTCGGCCGCCACAGGCGTCAGATCGATGTCACTGGCACGATAGATCGCGCGGACCAGTTTGCGCATCTTGTCCTCGATGGTATCGGTCAATTCATATGGATAGTGGACAACGCCCACGTTGGAGGTCGATGCCACTTCCTGGACAGCGCGTGCCAGCTCCAGACCACCCTCGCTGCCATCCAAAAAGAACGTGTGCGGAACGGCGGCCAGCGCACCAAACTGCAGGGCTTTGGCCTGAACCATCGCTACCTCTTCGGCAGTGTCGTCCGGGAATCTGTTGACAGCGATAACAACTGGCAGGCCATAGGAACGAACATTCTCGATATGCACCCGGAGGTTCTCGCAGCCCAGCTCGAGTGCCGGCATGTTGACAGCTGAAACAAGAGCGGGATCAAGCTTCTTGCCTGGCCTGATACTAAACGCACCGCCGTGCATCTTGAGCGCGCGGATCGTAGCAACGATGACCACACAGTCAGGCGCCTTCATACCGGCCTGCCGGATTTTGATGTCCATGAGTTTCTCGAAACCCATGTCGGCACCAAACCCACTCTCTGTCACGACATAGTCACCAAGTTTCAGTGCAGTACGGTCGGACAGCACCGAGTTGTTGCCAAAGGCGATGTTGGCGAATGGTCCGATGTGAACAAAGGCCGGCGTGCCTTCTTCGGTCTGAACCAGATTGGGATAGATGGCATCCTTGAGGACAGCAGCTAGGCCCCCGGTTGCACGCAGATCCGCGACCGTCACAGCCGCTCCACTGCGGCTACGCGCAACAACAATCTCCGACAGACGCTCGTGCAGATCTTCGAATCCCGTCGTCAGGCCCATGATGGCCATGATGGGTGAAGCAGCGGCAATATCGAAGCCAGTCTCGTACGACGTCTCCGTCTTGACGCCATTTTGCTTCTCTGTCAACTGAATTGTGAGCTTGCGCATTGACCGGTCCTCTACGTCCATGGTCCGGCGCCAGCTGATGCTCTGAGGATCGATGTCCAGTTCGTTTCCCTGAGAGATATGGTTGTCCACCACGGCGGCCAGCAGGTTGGTTGCTGTCTCCACTGCATGAATGTCACCCGTGAAGTGCAGGTTGATCTGCTCCATCGGGAAGAGAGAAGACTTGCCACCACCCGTTCCACCGCCCTTGATACCAAAGACTGGACCCATGGACGGTTCGCGCAGTGTGTTGACCGTCTTGAATCCCAGTTTGTTCAGCGCCATACCCAGCCCAATGGTCGTGACAGTCTTGCCTTCGCCAAACGGTGTCGGCGTGATAGCTGTCACATCGATGTACTTGCCATCCGGTTTATCCTGCAAGCGATTGAGAATATGGTAATCGATCTTGGCCATGTATCTGCCAAAGAAATCGACTTCCTCGTCACGGATACCCAGCGACAGTGCAAGGCCGCCAATGTCTTTCTTGTCATTTCCTTTTTCGAACATAGGTCACACTCCCCTTTCACGTGATACGTTTTATTATTGTACCCTCAATCCGATTGCTGTGCACCGGGCAAAGCTCAGATAAGTCCAAAATAGTGGGCTGCAAACGTGAAAACTGCCGCGGTAACACAATAGAGCGCAAACCATTGCATCTTGCCTTTCCGCGCAACCTTGAGCAGCAACCCGATCGCGACGAGGCTGGTCAGCACGCTGACGACGACACCGATGCCGATTTCGGTGAGGGCACTTGAGGACATCCCCGCTTGCAGAAAATCCTTGAGCTTGAAGATCGCGGCGCCCGCGATGGTCGGGATTGCCATGAGGAAACTGAAATGGGCGGCATCCTCCTGCTTGAGACCCCTATAAACGCCGACGGACATCGTCGTTCCACTGCGGGAAAGACCCGGCAGAAGCGCAAACACCTGGCCGATGCCGATGGCAAGAGCGTCCTTCCAGCCAACCTCGCGGATAGTCCTGGCCGTCGACGAAAAACGCTGCAGAAACAGCAGGGCGGCTGTGACCAGGAACATGGCCGCTACAACGTACAGACTGGCAAAAGCCTTCTCTATGGTCGCACTGAACATGACACCGATGACTCCAGACGGAATAATGGCCGCGACAATGAGCCAGAACATGTTGCGCTTGCGCGCTTCCTCATGAGACCGACTGCGACGGAAGGTCGCAAGAAATCCCCGGAACAAGCCCACAATGTCACCCCAGAAGAAGATCACCAGCGCGATGAGGCTGCCGAAGTGCAAGGCCACGTCAAAGGCCAGCGTCGAATCGGCCTTGAGGAGTCCCGAGAACACGACCAGATGCCCCGAGCTGCTGACAGGCAGGAACTCGGTCAACCCCTGTACAATTCCGAGCACGATGCTTTTCCACAAGACCATCAGTGGTACCTCCAAGTGTGACCTCAATTACATGCCATATGGTAGACAAACGCCCCCAAAAAGCAAAGGCGTAGTTTCCAGGAAACCGCCGAATCCTTCTGCGAGCCAGTCCCTGTGGCCTGGTTTCAGATCAGAGAGGCGAGCGTGTGCCCTGCGGGCGTCAGGACGGCCAGCGAGCCATTGGGCAGCTCCTCCCAGGAACCGGCGCCCAGGGGTTCGCTGGCGACGAGTTCCCTGCCACTCTGGTGCTGCAGGTACATGCTGTGTCGCTCCGGATCAGTGCTGTAGTGGAACGCATACATGCGTCGTCCATCGCACAGGAGGAAGTTGAGGCCGGTGAAGTCTCCGACGGACGCTACCTCGTGGACAGCACCCCTCAGAGCATCGAGGGGGTCGGTCGCCGACTCGAGGTGCTGTAGCAGCAGCGCGAAGTAGACTTCACTGTCGTTTTCGCCCTCAAGGCCGTTCCTGAACTTGGGCAGGAGATGCTCCATCAGACGTTCGCGCGAGCAGTACCCGTTGTGGCAGAATGCCCAGCGTCCCGCGACGAACGGGTGTGTATTGGCCAGCCGGCGAGACGTGCGACTGCGGCGGCGGATGTGAGCAAGAGCAACGCAGGCGCTGACTTCGCGGGCAGTCTGCTCAAAGAGCGGCGATTCGTTTGCAGGTCCCGGCTCCTTGACAACATGGGGACAGTCCTGTTCGCCGTCATACCATGTGATACCCCAGCCGTCCGCGTTCGGTTGACCGGACTTGTCGGCAATTGCGAGTGAACGTAGTGAAGGTTCGATGTCGGTCATCCAAGGAGCTATGGATTGTGGCGTCGTGGCGACTATTCCAAACATCCTGCACATCAGCGTTCCTCCACTGGGAAGCCATCCACGGCCCCCTAGCTTTCAGGATACACCGCCAGCGTTACGGTGCAATTGTGAACGCCTTTGGTGTCAGGCACAATGGGTGTTCACAATTGGAGTCGGGACCGCAGATCGCCCACGAATTCGGCTTCATCTTCGGGTGAGATGCCGTACTTGTGGTGATCGGCGGTCTCTATGAGGACGACGTCCCTCAGGGCGTGCGTGGAGAACATGGTCACGATACCTTCGTCGCTGTATATGACGTCATACAGAGCAAGCCCCGGCAAACGGTAGCTGGACAGGGGGTTGAACGCGAGGTCGACCACCTCGACGCGGACAATATCCTTGAACGGTATGAGGCGCAGATTGCGACCCGCGCGTATCTCGACTGCATCTGCCGTCAGGATGTAGCGCATCGTGCGGACGACGCCGACGGTATACGCCGACACCACGATGCCAGCCGCCGCGAGGGCAGCCATCAGGAGGACCGTCCACCACAACTCGCCCCAGGCGTCATGCCCCACCATGATGAGGCTGAAAGACGGAATTGTCAGCACGACTGCAAGCAGCCAGGTGGAAGCACGGGTCCATCCACTCACACGTGGACGGAACACGCGGCCTTCTTCTGTCAGTTCGACCATGCTGTCTCCTCGCCGGTCACAGGACCGGGACACCCCACGCCAGCAACGCCCGGACAAATCCGTCAAGGTCGTCAGGAGCCAGCATCAGGACCCTGTCTTTGAGCTCGATCACGACGCATGCTGGTCCAGACAGCATCAGGACCGCAGAGCGCCCGTCCTCTAGTCTGAAGTTTCCCAGCAGATACGATCCGACGGCGGTACCGTTCGTTCTGACGGCGATAGCCAGGTCCGGTTCCTGTGCCCGGTCGGCCACACTATGGGCCCGACGGATGTCGGCGCGCTCGACACTGACCGAGGCAAACGGAGGGATCTCGACGACCATCTGATCACCAACCACGACACCCGCACGGAGTTCTGCGACCAGGAAGAACACACCGAGAGCACCGACGAACAGGGTGACGCAAGCGACAAACGCGGACACGGCAATGCGCTGGGACCGGGGGATGCTCCTCAGGCTAACTAGTGTCACCAGACAGATAAGGACCGGTACGCCTATAGACAATGCGGCCATAAACACGGCACCGTCAGTAAGTGATAGCCCGAAGCGCATGGCGACCTCCCCCTCAGTATGTGAGGCTGTATGCAAATAAGGTGCCGGCTACCGCCACGAGGATGATTGCGGCGAGCCAGCCGATGAATAGTCCCGAAAACAGCCGCTTTCGCTCCCCTTCAGTCATGTTGCGCAGGCCGAGGAACATGAACCCAAAGACGCCGGACAAGCCGGCAAGGGTCAGTCCCACCCTGAGGTTGACCTGATGCCAGACCGCCGGATCGGCAAGCGTCGCCGGCACGCGAAAACCAAGCCATGGATTGGGCGTGGAGAACGCCGACAGAACCCCTATGACGCTCACGGCGAAACAGCCGATGGCGACCAAGAGAGGTTCGGTCCTGCCGACGTCCATGTCACGGGCGGTGACGCCCCTTTCCCGCGCAACCCGTTCGGAGTAGCGCCACAGCCAGACACTCGTGATGAGGATGTAGACCATCAGGGCTCCCACAACGTACTGCCCCACATCCCGCGTGACGACCCCGGCGACGGCAAGCAGGTCGACAATCCCTGCCACCGCTCCCCCCGCGACAAACACGAATCCCGTCTTCCGATTCACGACATCCCAGACGCGGTCGTCTGCCATGGTGGCAGGGAACCGGGCGCCGTACAGGCTGTTGCGTTTCACCTTGCCTAGCATCAGGGGGATCCCGAGGAACAGGAACAGCAGCGCGAGCCCAAGGCTTGTCAGAACCGTCTCCATCAGCACTTATCCCTTCGCCGGAGCCGCACGCCCCGACATGGTGCTTGCTCATCACGTCCACTTGACACTATATATATTACTATACACATCCTTGGTGTGGAAGCCACGATGACTCCTGCAAACGAAGACCTCCAGAACTCTTCGCCAAGTCCCGAGGGAAGGAATTAGAGTCCCAATAAATGGATTGAAGTCGTTGCATATGTATCAGAGCTCTGGCATATGTATCCAGGTTGTTGGAGATGGTGTATCTAAGTCCTCCGTCTTTTACTTTATACTTGCTTTACTTGACTTAACACGCTCCCTGTAATATATAGAGGAGTCGAGATATACGAAGGAGGTGGAAGACATGCAACATCGAATTCTTTGGGTCTTGCAGGTTGTTTTGGTTTTCGTACTCGCTGGCGCTTTGCTGTTGCCGAACCCTGCTGTTCGGGCGGCACAGGACGCTCCTGCCGACCACTGGGAACAGGTTTCGACAGTCCCAGTGACGCCTTTGACAACACTGACAGTCGATCCGACGAACCCGGACAGGCTGTATGCCGGAGGTTCGAGCGGGACGAATGCTGCCGCCTTCCGTTCTGATGATGGCGGCCTCCACTGGACGAATGTCTCGGCTGGTCTTTCGGGAACGGTAGTCAGACACATTGCTGTCGCCCCGTCAGAAGCGTACATTGTGTGCGAAAAGGTGTCCGCGGCGCCGTCGAAAATGGACATCTTCCGCTCCACAGATCGCGGCGTACATTGGACGAATTGCTCGGGCAGCCTTCAGGGAAAAAATATCAATGACATTGTCGTTGACCCCTTGACGCCCGCTATTCTGTACGCTATCACGCTCGGCACACAGACAGGCTTCTGGCGATCCACCGACAGCGGTGCCCATTGGACAGACATATCGGCAGGCACGATGGCCATCGACCCTACAACTCCAACAACGATCTATGCTGGAGACCAAGGGGGCGTGCTCCGGTCTGTGGACCGGGGGGCTCATTGGAAACGGCTCAGCACATCCGGCCTTACCGACACGTATGTTGCGCAAATCATTGTCGACCCCGTGAAGCCCGCGACCATCTACGTAGCAACGTCGCATCCACCGGGAGACTATTCGGTCTTCCGCTCTGATGATCAGGGGTCTCACTGGACGGAGATCTCGAAAGGTAGTCTGTCAGGATCCCTGACCCGTCTCCATCTAGCCGTCGACGAGAAAGGAAATCGCACACTGTACGCAGCGACGGCGGTCGGCATTGTTCGCTCCGACGACAACGGCGACCACTGGGTCCCCGCCTTCACGGGCCTGGCGGCGCAGAACATATGGTCATGGTATATGACAGTCGGAACAGGATCCAACGCGACCGCCTATGCCTGGATGCGCGACGACAATAAGCTCTTCCGTCGTGCCGCCGCGATGACTCCCTCCATTGATGTTACCTTGACACTCACCCTGAACAAGACACAAATGACCGTGGCACCGCGGGACGGAAGTGCAACGACGGTAACACTGGATGCTGCTCCGTTCCTGGGTTCGGGCAACAGGACGCTGGTACCGCTGCGGGCCATCGCCGAAGCCTTTGGTGTCACTGTCACCTGGGATGCAACAGCGCATACCGCGACAATAACAGGAGGCATGAACAACATCACATTGACCCTTAGCAAAGCAACCGCGGTTGTCAACGGTCGGAACACTCCCATCGACACGAATGCAAAGGTCGTCCCGATCATTGTCGCCGGGCGCACGCTCCTTCCAGTCCGCTTTGTCGCAGAGTCGCTGGGCGCTACAGTAAACTACAACCAAGCGACCAAGACAATTACGATGACCTATCTAGCATACTAGATCGTTTATCTCAAACAGCGGCTACGCTTTGTCTCCGGATACCAGCATGTGTTGAGATCGCTATCATTCCGCTGAGTGATATTACAGCAAATAGGTGTGTCCCTATTTACTAAACTGTAATTTGTCTCTTACGCTGTTATGATTATTTCATAACTGAGGTCGAAAGAGAGGTGGTCATCATGAACGAACTTTCTTTATCTAAGGCATACCGCTTCCTTGAACCGGGTCCGGTCGTACTGATGACGACTGCGTATAAAGGGAGCACTAACATCATGACGATGAGTTATTACATGATCATACAGGACGGCAGCGAGGACGGCAGCGTGCCTTTGATCGGCTGCAGCATCGGGCCTTGGGATCACAGTTTCACGGCACTATGCGCGACCGGAGAATGCGTGATCGCCGTTCCCACGGTCGATCTCGCATCCAAAGTGGTCGAGATCGGCAACTGTTCGGGTGATGACGTCGACAAGTTCGATGCCTTTGGTCTGACGCCGGTGTCGGCCGAAAAGGTGAAGTCGCCACTCGTGGCCGAGTGTCTCGCCAATCTCGAATGCCGGGTGTCAGACAACAGCCTGGTCGACAAGTACAACCTCTTCATCCTGGAAGTAGTCAAGGCCTGGACTGATCCGGAGCGCAAGGAACGCCGGATGATCCATCACAACGGGGACGGCACCTTCGTGGTCGACGGCAGAACCATCAACCTCAAGAAAAAAATGGTGAAGTGGCCAACCTACCTGTGACCGCTCGCGCGGTCGGAAGCCACTATGTTGCGCCGATGGCACCAAATACTTAATGTCTGTCTCAGCATAAACCAAGCTTGCCTTGATGCCCGTGAATGAGGTCACCACATACAGGGGTACGTCATAGGTGGCAAGATAGTCCTTGTACCCGGGAGGTTCTTGCAGACCAATCGCCTTGAACTGTAAGGGCGTTCCAGTGCGACGATCGGCATAGGCTGGTGAAGCAAGCTCGGCAACGGCGTCGTGAACACGCTGTTCGTCCGCCGCAGACACCACCTTGTTCGCGCCCGGCCACGTGGTCCGGGGTCTGCAGCCCGCAACGGTGACGATGAGCAGGACCAGAATAACCCATCTACGATTCACGGCAACCTCCCCAGCCGACATGTGCGCTCCTTCGACCGGTGTTCGACCATGAGATTCGCACTCCACAACGTCACCTTGACTCATCTTGACGCAACCCTACAATGGAGGTGCGCTACATCTACTATTAGTATGTACGAATGGGGGTCGACTTACAGATGAAAATCGGAATTCTGACAGGCGGCGGGGATTGCTCCGGGCTCAACCCGGCGATACGCGGCGCGGTGTTCAGAGCGCTCGACTACGGAGACGAGTGCATTGGCCTTGTCGGAGGCTGGCAGGGACTTCTCTCATGTGAGACCGAACCGCTGGACCTCGCGCGCGTCGACGAGATCATCGACCGGGGTGGCACCATTCTGGGCACCTCGAGGACCAACCCGTTCAAGGACCCGGTGCTCGTCCAGCAGATCATTGCCAACATCGCGGCCCTGGGTCTGGATGCCGTCATCGCCATCGGCGGGGACGACACGCTGGGTGTAGCCACCAAGCTTGCAGCGCTGGGCGTCAAGGTCGTCGGCGTTCCAAAGACGATGGACAATGACCTGTCAGGAACGGACTTCACATTCGGATTCGACACGGCAGTGAGTGTTGCCCTCGACGCTTCGCGAAGGCTGAAGGACACTGCACTGTCCCATCGGCGCATCATCGTCCTGGAAGTCATGGGCAGGCACGCCGGATGGGTTGCACTCTACACCGGCATCGGCTCAGGAGCCGATTACACACTAATCCCCGAGGTTCCCGTCGACTGGGACGCCATGGTGCGCCAGGTCATGACCGCCTACAAGCGCAAGAAGTACGCCTTCATCGTCGTGAGCGAGGGCGTAGAAGTCACGCAGGTCACCAGCGAGAAACTAGACGACTTCGGCCACATGCTGCTGCAGGACAGGGGTGTGGGGCCGGAAGTGGCCAAGATCGTCGAGGAGAAGACGGGAATCTCGACTCGTTCGGCCACGATAGGGCACATCCAGCGGGGAGGCAGCCCCACTCTGTTCGACCGCATCCTGGGATCCCGCGTCGGCGTGAAAGCCGTCGAGATGATCCATGACGGCGAATTCGGCAAGATGGCTGCTCTCCGCGGCACCGAAGTAATCGCAATTCCGCTCACCGAAGCTGTT
>NZ_QXIY01000032.1 GCF_003570995.1 Candidatus Cryosericum septentrionale | reverse complement strand
ACTCCGAATCTCCCCGAGAAGAACTAGCAATAGTTGACAAAGGAGAAATCGTCATGGCAAAGTATGTAGGAGCAATAGATCAGGGTACGACCAGCACCCGGTTCATGATCTTCGACCATGCTGGACAGGTCATCGGTATCGACCAGAAAGAACATGAGCAGATTTATCCCAAGCCCGGCTGGGTCGAACATGATCCAATGGAAATCTGGGCAGCCGCGCAGGCGGTTATAGCCGGTGCACTTGCAAAAGCACATGTCGATCCTAAGGATCTCGCAGCAGTCGGCGTCACCAACCAGCGTGAGACCACGGTGGTCTGGGACAAGAACACTGGCAAGCCGGTCTACAATGCCATCGTATGGCAGGACACACGTACTGACCTCATCTGCAATGAGCTGGCAAAAGTCGGTGGACAGGATCGCCTTCGTGCCAAAGTAGGACTCCCCCTGGCCACGTACTTCTCCGGTCCCAAGATCAAATGGATTCTTGACAACGTTCCTGGCGCCAGAGAGAAGGCCGAGAAGGGCGAACTGTATTTTGGCAACACGGACTCCTGGATTATTTGGAACGTGACGGGCGGAGTCAAGGGCGGCGTTCATGTCACCGATGTGACAAATGCCAGCCGCACTATGTTGATGAACCTCGAGACCCTCAACTGGGACGAAGAGAACCTCAAGCTGATGGGAATTCCGCGCTCTATGCTCCCCGACATCAAGGCCTCTTCAGAAGTCTACGGTACAGCCGTTGGCGCACTCGCAGGCATTCCTGTCTCCGGTGACCTTGGCGACCAGCAGGCAGCTCTCTTTGGCCAAACCTGCTTTAGCGCGGGAGAAGCCAAGAACACCTACGGTACCGGCTGCTTCATGCTGCTCAACACCGGCACCAAGCCCGTTCCTTCCAAGAACGGTCTGCTTACCACTCTCGGCTACAAGATCGGCAAAGAGCCCGCCGTGTACGCTCTTGAGGGCTCCATCGCCATTACAGGCGCTCTGGTTCAGTGGCTGCGCGACAACCTCGGCCTGATCCAGAAATCCTCCGACATCGAGGCCCTGGCCAACACGGTCGAGGACAACGGTGGCATCTACTTCGTACCCGCATTCTCCGGCCTCTTCGCCCCGTACTGGAAGAGCGACGCTCGTGGTGTCATCGTCGGCATGACCCGTTACGTCAACAAGGGTCACATTGCCCGCGCCGCACTCGAAGCGACTGCGTATCAGACCCGCGAAGTCCTCGAAGCCATGAACAAGGACTCCGGCGTTCCGCTTACCGCACTCAAGGTAGACGGCGGCATGGTGTTCAACGACACATTGATGCAGTTCCAGTCGGACATCCTCGGCGTTCCCGTCATCCGCCCGAAGGTAGCCGAAACCACCGCTCTCGGTGCTGCCTATGCAGCTGGCCTTGCAGTCGGTTTCTGGGCCAAGGTCGAAGATCTGCGCGCCAACTGGGGAGTGGACAAGACTTGGGAGCCCAAGATGGACAGCGCCAAGCGCGCCAAGCTCTTTGACGGCTGGCTTGAAGCCGTCAAGCGCACGTTCGGTTGGGTAAAGCAGTAGGAGTATCGTTGTAGGTTTCTCGTATCCGAAACGAGCCGCGACCGGCGGTCGCGGCTCGTTCTTGTTTGGTCAGAGTCTATCAACGATGTTCCGACTCTGTTCTCTAGAATTACGATACTGAGCAAAAAGGAATGGCGAATATGGCGGATAAGAATTATGACGTCATCATCATAGGCGCGGGTGTGGTCGGGAGTATGGTGGCCCGGTTTCTCTCGCGCTACAAACTTGATGTCCTTCTGATTGAAAAGGATTCCGACATCGGCATGGGTGCCTCCTCCGCGAATACGGCGATTATCCACGCCGGCTATGACCCAAAGCCAGGTACTCTGAAGGCCGAGATGAACGTTGTGGGAAACCAGATGTTTGATCAGCTGGCAGGCGAACTCAACTTCACCTTTGAGAGGCGCGGTGACTATGTCGTTGCTATAGGACCGGAGGAATTTGCCAAGCTTGAGAGTCTGCGGCAGCAGGGACTTGAAAATGGGGTTCCCGGAATGGTCATACTCAACGGTGCAGACGTTCGCCGGCGGGAGCCCAACATCAATCCCGAGGTAAGCGGTGCTCTCTGGGCCACTACCGGCGGTATCTGTGACCCCTTTGGTGTTGTGATTGCTGCTGCGGAGAATGCTGTCGTCAATGGGGTCACCCTTATGACCGACACGGCATTTCAGGACTTCATTATGGATGGAAAACACATCGTCGGCATCAAGACAAACCGCGGCGATTTCAGTTCTCGCTGGGTCGTCAACAGTGCAGGCCTGTATTCCGATGTGGTGATGCACAAGGCTGGCCTGCGGCCGGAGTTCAAGATTACGCCTCGAAAGGGCGAGTATTACGTCTTCGACAAAGCCGAAATCACCATCAATAACGTGCTTTTCCCGGTGCCGTCTGCAACCAGCAAGGGTATTCTAGTTACCACAACCGTGCATGGCAATACCATCATAGGACCGAACGCCCTGGAGATAGATGACAAAGAAGACCGCTCCATCACCCGTGAAGGATTGGATGAAATCTGGCAGGGGGCTATCAACCTGGTTCCCTCGCTCAGTCTACGATATTCGATAGCCGAATTTGCTGGACTCAGGCCGGGAGGAAACGCCCCGTGCGAAAACCCCGACGTCAAGTACAACAAGGATTTCATTATCGAGATTCCCAAACAGGTCGAGGGATTGGTCAATCTTGGTGGCATCGAGTCGCCCGGACTTAGCTCGTCTCCTGCCATTGCCGTCCGAGTCGTCGAGCTGCTGAAGGGCGCCGGTGAGAAGCTGGAGGAGAAGTCGGAATGGAACCCCATACGCAGGGCTCGTCCGCGCTTCCGTGACATGTTGCCGACTGAGCAGAAGTTGCTCATAGAGAACGATCCCAGCTATGGACGCATCATCTGTCGCTGCGAGAACGTCACCGAGGGCGAAATCGTCGCCGAAATACACGCACCCATACCCGCGCGAACCTACGACGCCATAAAGCGGCGCACCTGGCTAGGTACGGGACGCTGTCAGGGTGGTTTTGATACTCCGCGCGTCGTCGAGATTCTTGCCCGCGAACTGGGTGTCTCACCGCTCGAAATCAGCAAGAAGGGTAAGGGATCAGAATTCCTTGTCCGGCCGACCAAGGATGAGGAGGCAGAATAATGTTAAAGGAAAAATACGACGTGATCGTCATCGGTGCTGGCCCTGCCGGTCTGGCTGCGGCCATAGAAGCAAAGAAGACGGGTGCCCAGGAGGTGCTCGTTATCGAGCGGGCACAGGAACTGGGCGGGATTCTGCAGCAGTGCATTCATAACGGATTTGGCCTCCAAATATTCAAGAAGGACCTGCCGGGTCCTGCCTATGCGCAGCGTTTTATCGATGAGCTTGCAGGGCTTCACATCGATACGTTGCTGGATGCGATGGTACTCAATGTGACCAGCGAAAGGCGTGTGTATGCGACGAGTCGGTGGTCCGGTTTTGTCGAACTGGACACGAGGGCTCTGGTGCTGGCTATGGGCTGCCGTGAGCGAACGCGGGCACAGATTGCTTTGCCGGGAACAAGGCCGGCGGGCGTGTATACCGCGGGAACGGCCCAGCGCTTTGTTAATATCGAAGGCTTTATGCCTGGCAAGCGCTTCGTGATTCTGGGCTCGGGCGACATCGGCATGATCATGGCACGTAGGCTCACCTTCGAAGGTGCCAAGGTAGAACGAGTGCTGGAGATTATGCCCTTCCTGACCGGCCTGACGCGCAACTATGTGCAATGCCTTTTGGACTACGATATTCCACTCCAGTTGCATCATACGGTCAAGCGCATTATCGGCAACGACAGGGTAGAAGCGATAGAATCGGTTCAGATCGATGAACAGCGCCAGCCGATACCGGGCACTGAGGAGACCATTCCCTGTGATACACTGTTGCTTTCGGTGGGTCTCATCCCGGAGAATGAACTTTCACGCAAGGCGGGCGTTTCACTTGACCCCGTCACCGCTGGCCCATTTGTCGATGAAAAAATGCAGACCAGCGTGCCCGGCATTTTTGCCGCGGGCAACGTGGTACATGTCTACGACTTGGTGGATTGGGTGACTCAAGCCGGGTTGTTATGCGGGCGGAACGCGGCGCAATACGCCATCGCTGAGCGCAAACACCACGGCCGACGGGTAAAGATGAAAGCCGGAGACAATGTTCGCTACGTCGTCCCTCATGTTTTGGACAAGGAAAGCCTTGCGGAATCGGCCCAGCTTTTACAGATGCGGGTGACACTGCCGATCGAGGAACCCGTCTGGGTTGAAGTCATGAACGGCGAAGAACGCGTGACCAGAAAGGCGGAACTCTATGTGCGCCCCGGCGAGATGGTCAATATCGACATTCCACAGTCTGCCTACGACGCGGTGCAACGCGCGTCCGAGTTGAGCGTGCGAGTCGTCAGGCGATAAGGAGACTGATATGACGCAGGAACATAGGAAGTTTATCTGCATTACATGTCCAAGGGGCTGCGCCTTGGACGTGACAATGGAGGGTGAGGCCGTCGTCAAGTTGGAAGGGAACAGCTGCAAGCGCGGTGTCGACTATGTGACGGGGGAACTAAAGGACCCGCGGCGCATGGTGACGACCACGGTCCGGGTAAAGGGCGGCGTACATCCTCTTGCCCCAGTCTACACCGAATCGCCGATTCCCAAGCCACGTATTCTTGATCTACTGGCCGAAATCCGGAAGATCGAGCTTACGGCTCCCGTAAAGTTCGGGGACGTAGTGATTGCAAACGCATTCGGCACCGGCGTCAACGTTCTGGCAAGCAGAAATATTCCGGCAAAAAGCGAGGCATCATAGGAACTGACATGGCAAAAGACCTGCAGGAAGATAAAGGCGTCATCGTACCACCAGAAACACCGACATCCACTGTCGAGCCGAAGCCTGGGCTGAGTCAGAAGAAGCAACCACGCTACTGGGTCAGGCTCGCAGTATTCCTTGTGCCGCTTATCCTCAGCGAGATCATGTTCTTGCACGTCGGAAGAAGATGGAACGCTGTGATATTTCCAGTAGCCTGGGTAGCCTTCTTCTACTTCCAGATGAAGCGGGGCGGGTGGAACGTTTTCAGACCCTGAAGAGGTAGCCAGTATCTCAACTGGACGGCAAGCGAATAGCGGTCACCATTGGTTCTGGCTTTGAAGACCTGAAGTACTGCGCGCCCTTGTGCGCATGCACGAAGAGGGCACCTTGGTTTCTGGAATCGGGTGTTCGTGGACTGCCGTGCGTTTACCGCAGGCGTGACAATAGTGTGAAAAATCCGGTTGCATTGCCCTCCCGGGCGCTATACTGTTCGCAGCTGTAGCAAGCAGCAATTCCCTTTCCTTTTTCACATTGCTCCGGGCTCAACCCACCCGGGGCATCTCCTTTTCTGGGCTCATCCTCTCCTCATCGTTCACATGAGAGCGTCCGCAGATGCAAAACCCCCGGCGTAAAGCCGGGGGTTGGCGGTTTGCTCTGGAACAGATTCTAGTAACCGGTCGGAGCGGTCCAGGCTGGAACGGCCTTCGGATCAGTCGGCGGAACGATGGTACCGTCGATGATGGCCTGGCGGAGGTTGTTGATCTTGGTGATCTGGTCAGCGGACAGGACCTTGGCAACGTTATCTTGGGCCCAGCCAACGCCACCGTCGGTCAGCGACAGAGTGACAACCTCTGACTTGAAGGTGTCGTCAACAACGGACTTGATGGCCGTCCACGTAGCAAAGTCGACGTGCTTGATGGCGGAGGTCAGCGTTCCCGCGGGATACAGGTTCGGGTTCTTGCCCATGTCGACGTCGACACCGATGCCCCACAGACCCTTGTCAGGTCCGCCGGCTTCCTTGATGGCTTCGAACATGCCGTTGCCAGTGGCGCCGGCAGCGTGGAACAGGATATCACACTTCTGAGCAATCATTGTCTGGGCGATAAGCTTGCCCTTGGGCTGGTCGCCGAAGCTGCCAGCGTAGACGTCAGCCACGTTCTTGCCAGCGGTGCCGTAGGCAGTCGGGTTCGTGGTCTTGATGCCAGCGAAGAAACCTGCTTCATAGCGCTGGACGGCCGGAACGGCGATACCACCGATGTAGCCAATTTTGTTCGCCTTCGTGGCATAGCCAGCGATGGCACCGACAAGGAACCCGCACTGCTCTTCCTTGAACAGGTAGTCGACAAGGTTGGGGAGGTTAGGGAGCGGTGCAAACGTCGTGGCGTCGGAGGGAACGGCGTCGATGAGCATGAACTTGACGTCCGGATGATCCTTGGCGACCTGGTACGTGGCGTCGGCGAGCATGAAGCCGACGGCGATGATCATCTTGCAGCCCTCGTCCTCGGCAAGCTTGGTGAGGTTGGGGACGTAGTCCGTCTGTTCCTTGGACTCGAGCACGACGGGGGTGATGCCAGGGATCGGAGCGATGTTCTTGTCGGTAAGGTCAGGGGCGTTGTCGGCCAGAGACTGTGCATAGTCTGCATCAGACATGTCAATGTAGCCGCCACCCTTGACGAAGGACTTCTTGGCAGCCCAGATCTCGAGACCGCGCAAGGCGGAATCGTTGAATGACTGGTCGCCACGGCCACCGACATCGGTGACAAGGCCAATCTTAATCTCGTTGACGACCGGCGTGGCCTTCTTGCAACCGGTGAAGACGGAGGCAGCAAGAGCTAGAATCAGTACAACAGACAGCAGTCTTCTCATTTGTTCTCCTCCAGAACAGAATAGCCTAATAGTAAGTATTCTAGCACAAATACGTGATCCATGTCTCGACACCGGCAATTGCGCCGGTCTGTCAGTCACACGCCAAGCTCATGTACCTGTGGTTCACCTCCCATTACGCATGTCTGAGCGCCCGCTCATAGTCAGGACATATCCAGCCGTCAGCGAAATGCATCAAACTGGCCTCAGTCTCCTGGGAGACTGTTCACCGACGTGATCGTCGGTCTACTTCCCATGTGGGGCGCGACAGACCTCGAGGAACATGCCAACGCTCCACCCATGAGCCTAACCATAACACATCTTCGGTCAAGGCTTGTGGGGTCCCTTCGTATCGTTCTCCGGCCTGCCGACGTAGATGCCATGCTGTGATGATAGGGCAAGACCCGTCCGCAGGAAGACAACCGGCGGGACGTAAACTGTCCAGACTCCGGTCAGGGCATAGCGGACGAACCGCCCGATCTGGGCGGTCAGGCCAGTGCCGGGGGGCAGGACAACGGCGAGTCCGCGCGATATCAGGAGGACTGCGACGATGCCCAGCACGAACCGGAGAATCCTGGTTCGGACGGGACCGGCTGCATTGAAACGGGTATGCCGCTGCTGGAACACCAGACCCACGAGGCAGCCCCCATTGCAGGATGGGACCGGGAACAATGGTCATACAGACGCCTCTTTGTCGTACCGTGGTCTGGTCCGTCTACAGACTAAGCCGGTTCAGCACGGGCGCAAGGTCTAGAGATACTGGAGGCGGCGCTCGACCTTCGCCTGAAGGTTCTGGTGGTTACGCAGGTACTCCTCGACGACGTCCCGGCCGGACGTTGCAAGCAGGCGGGGCTGCTCCACCTGTGCCAGTTCCTCGCCCGTCAGCTGCAGCCCGACGGTCGAGTTCTTGTAGTGGTATCCCTGCAGACAGATGGAGTACCGCGAGGAATCGTCGACAGGGACGCCGTTCAGAGTCAGCGACACCAGTTCATGCTTCACCAGGTCGTAGACCGCCTTCACGCCCCTGTTCACCTGGTAGTACTCGCCCTCGCCTTTGCGGTTCTCCGGGCGCATGAACCCGGCGAATGCGTGCCTGAGTTGTGCGCGGGTCACGGTGAACCGGGTGACGGAGTCGTCGTAGGGGAACAGCGTCAGGTAGTCGCCTAGCGTGACGACGGAACCCAGCTCCGTCTTGCGGATGCTGCCGCTGCCGACGAATGTGACGTCGACCCCGGTCTTCTCCTGGATTGCGTCGGCAAACAGGTTTCCAGGCTCTGTCTCGCGTGTGCGTTCCGGGTGCGTGAGTGTGCGTGGGAACTTGGAGATGATACTGCCGTACTTCCTGTCGACGACGTCCTTGAACCCGTCGATGAACGCGGTGAGCTTTTCGTCGGGCTGGCAGTGGGCGTTGTCAATTGGGACCAGCTTCCATGTCCAGTCGACGATACTGTTGGTGTCGTCATCCACGGTGATGTCGAACCGTCCAACCTGGTCGGTGCCGGTGCCGGCCTGTGCGATCAGAATGTTGTTGACGATGGCGGGCTGCTCCAGTATCGTGTGGCTATGCCCTCCGATGATCATGTCGACACCCCATGCGGGGTCCAGCAGGCTCGCAAGCTCCTTATCGGACTCGAAGCCGATGTAGGTCAGCAGGATGGTCAGGTCGATGTCATCATTCTTGTAGGCGTTGCAGATCTTCCCGACTTTGGAGGCCGCCTCCTGCAGCGTGATGAACGACGATAGCATGTTGTCGGTCTTCAGCATGTCCATGACCTTCTCCGTGATGATCCCGATGAACAGGATGTCGAAGCCGTCGACGTTCTTCACCACGTACGGCTGGAACAGGCGCTTGTTGTACTGGGTGATGTAGAAATTGGCCACCTTCTCCAGGAACAGCAGGTGTGGCAGTCCATAGTCGAATTCGTGGTTGCCCAGCGTGGCGACGTCCGGCGCCAGGTAGTTCATGATCTCCATCGTGTGATACCCTTGTACTCGGCGTCGATGAGGGACCCCTGCACCATGTCGCCTGCAATGCAGTACAGGACATTCTTCTCCTCGTTCCGGACCTGGTTGATATACCCGGACAACAGTGACAGGCCGCCGATAAGGTGGCCCTCTTGGCCGCGCATCTCTGCGAGGAAATCGCCGTGCATGTCGTTGCTGTGAAGGATGGTGAACCGCTTCGTGGTACCCATGGTGGCCTCCTGTGGAGAATGGCGGTGAGAACCTCTGGGAATATCCTCCGAGACACAGGTCCGTGTCAAGCCCGTGCCGCTTATCATGAAGACTTGTCGTTCGATGGAGTCGCCGTGCGCCACGTAGCCATTGCCACGGGCGCCTGGCTGCGTACTATTGACCAGAAGGACTGGAGGCGACTGTGGCGACGATGCAGGACTTTGAGCAACTCGACATCAGGACAGGGACGATCACTGCGTGCGAGCCGTTTCCCCAGGCCCGTAAGCCTGCGTATAAGCTGACCATCGACTTTGGGCCTGACCTTGGCGTCAAGCATTGCAGCGCACAGATCACCGTGCTCTATGTGCCGGAACAGCTTGTTGGGCGGCAGGTGCTGGGCGTCGTCAACTTTCCCAGCCGTATGGTGGCGGGGTTCCCGTCAGAAGTGCTAGTCCTCGGCGTCTACGCCCCCGAGGGCGTGGTGCTGGTCGGTGCCGATCGTCCGGTACCCAACGGGCTCAGGCTCGGCTGATCCGGGGGTATTGCGCCTCAGCGCGGCCCCTATCATGAGAGAGAACCTCAACCAGGAGGCAACCATGGACGAAGACAGAAAGACCTTCTATATCGGTACCGAGGTGGACCCGTCGACGGGTCAGGCTGGAGCCCCTGTCCTGTATCCGAGCAAGGACCTGACGACGCACGGTGTCATCGTCGGCATGACCGGGTCCGGCAAGACGGGTCTGTCCATCGACCTCATCGAAGAGGCCCTGATGGACGGCGTTCCTGTCATCGCCATCGACCCCAAGGGTGATCTGGGCAACCTCCTCCTGACATTTCCGGGCCTGAGTGCCGCGGAGTTTCAGCCGTGGGTGGATCCGGCTGAAGCTGAGCGAAAGGAACTGACGGTGGAGCAGGCGGCTCTCGAAACGGCAACGACATGGCAGAAGGGTCTGGCTTCATCAGGGATTGCGCCGGAACGGATCGCGCAGCTGAAGGCGAAGGCCGATTTTGTCATCTTCACGCCGGGGTCGACTGCGGGCATCCCGGTGTCGGTTCTGCAGAGCTTCCGCAGGCCTGCGGGAGACCTCGGCGACGAGGAGACGCAGGAGAAAGTCAAGGGTGTCACCTCCGCCCTCCTTGGCCTCGTGGGCATCGACGCCGACCCAGTTCGCAGCCGTGAGCACATCCTTATCAGCTCCATCATCAACGATACGTGGGGCAAGGACACAGACCTGACCCTCCCGGACCTTATCGTGCAGCTGCAGAACCCGCCGTTCGAGAAGCTTGGCGTCTTCGAGGTGGACACCTTCTTTCCGCCAAGGGAACGGCTGGACCTTGCCATGCGCATCAATGGGCTCATCGCTTCTCCCTCGTTCCAGTCCTGGTTGAACGGCGCTCCTCTGGATGTCGAGAGGTTCCTTCGCGCACCGGACGGCAGGCCGCGTTGCAGTATCTTCGCCATTGCACACCTGTCTGACGTGGAGCGCATGTTCTTCGTGACGCTCCTGCTTCAGGAGGTTCTTGCCTGGATGCGTCTCCAGCAGGGGACCGATTCTCTGCGGGCTCTGCTGTACTTCGACGAGGTGTTCGGGTACTTCCCGCCGTACCCTTTCAATCCGCCCTCCAAGGTGCCCCTGCTCACCCTGATGAAGCAAGCACGCGCGTTTGGCCTCGGCGTGGTGCTGGCGACCCAGAACCCCGTGGACGTCGACTACAAAGGCCTCAGCAATGCCGGTACCTGGGTCATCGGCAAACTTCAGCAGGACGGCGACCGCGAACGTGTGCTCGGCGGCCTCGAGGGAGCCCTGCAGGAAGGGGGTGGCACGCTCGACAGGGCGTGGTTCAACGGCGTCCTGGGCAGTCTCAAGCCGCGCCAGTTTCTGCTGCACAACGTCCATACCGCGAGGCATGTCGTCGTGGAGTCCCGTTTTGCGATGAGCTACCTGCGTGGACCCCTCACCAAGGGTCAGATTGGACAGCTGATGGCGTCACGGAAGATCGAGTTCGAGAATGTCACCCACGAAGCGTTGCCGACCTCGGGACCGTCACGATATCTGGCCGCGTTCCCCGACGGCATCCCGGTTCAGTTCGCTGCCGTCCCGGCGGGGACCACGCTCGACCCATACGTGTTCGGCGAAGCGGACGTGGCTTACGAGGACAAGACGACCGGAGCATTCGTGCAGGAGCATCTGCTGCTTTCCGTCCCGGTCTCGCAATGGCCCGCCGTCGACTGGACAACCGCGGAGCAGCTACCCGAGGGCATGACGTGGTGGGACAAGGCTCCCGACGGCGTGCTGTTCGAAGAGGTTCCTGCGGACCTGCAGAAGCCGGCGTCCTGGAAGACCCTCACGGCGCGGCTCAAAGACGTCCTGAAGGTCCGGCCCCTGACGTTGTTGACGAGCAAGCCGTATAAGGTTGCTCAGCAGAACGGTGAAACGGAAGGCCAGTTCATGGCGCGGCTCGGCGTCCTGTCCGCTCCCGACATCACCGGAGCCGTAAACAAGGTACGGGAGAAGCTGCAGGAGAAACAGCACAAGCTGCAGGACGACCTGACCGAGGCGCAGCAGCGGCTGAACATCGCGCAGATGGAAGCGCGCAACCGTAGCTCGGCGGCGACCATGCAGACGGCGGAGGCGTTCCTGGGTCTGCTGGTGGGGCGCAAACGCAGCTTCGCGACGGGCGCCCGGACACGGGGAACAGCCCAGACGTTACAGGAGAAAGCCAACGATCTTCAGCAGAAGGTGAACGACCTTCAGCAGCAGGTGGCGGTGCTGGCGGCGCAGACGCAGGCGACCGTGATGGCACAGGAACAGGCTGCCCGGGCGAAGTATCTGGCGGTGGAGGCAAAACTGCTGCGTCCGAAGGTGAGCAACATCGTCGTCAAGCGGGTAGGCGTCGTCTTTCGCTAGACGCCATAACGTTTCCACTACTGAATCTGCCCGGTTCCACGCTTGATGGGACCGGGCAGACGCGTTGCAGGGGCCTGTGGCAACTCAGGATGGCTGGTCTGCCAGTGCGTCGGCGACTGCAGTGACGAGGTCGTCCATGTGATACGGCTTCTGTACGTAGCCGACCATGCCTGCATCGAGGGTATCCTGTGCATGTCCATCCAGACCGTAGCCCGTCGACAGGATGGCGCGCACGTCGGGGTCGATGGCCTTGAGGGCTTTGAAGCATTCCTGACCATCCTTGCCAGGCATGACCATGTCGATGATGACGAGGTCGGCTTCGTGGGGATGCGCGCGGTACCAGGTGACCGCTTCCGTGGTACCGATGGCGGTGACGACGTCGTATCCTGCCCGGCGCAGCATCTCGCGCGCCAACTTGCGGACGACCTCTTCGTCGTCGACGATCAGGATGCGCCCGTGTCCCTTGCGTGGGAGATCGGCAGCGTGCGCAGTCGCTGGTACGACGTCGGTTACCGGGACGTACACGGTAAACGTGGTCCCCTTGCCGATATCGCTCTCGACGTCGATGAACCCCTGGTGTGCCTTCACGATCCCATACACCATAGCCAGTCCCATGCCGGTCCCCTTGTCCACGTCCTTGGTTGTGAAGAAGGGCTCGAAGATGCGGCGGAGGTTCTTCTTCTCGATGCCGACGCCGGTGTCAGAGACTGATAGCGCGACAAACACGCCTGGCTCCGCTCCGGGGTGTGCCATGAGCCGTTCGGCGTTGAGTGCCTGGCGCCATGTCCGGAACGTCAGACTCCCACCCTGCGGCATCGCGTCGCGCCCGTTGATGGCTAGGTTGAGGACGATTTGCTGGAGTTGTCCGGGGTCTCCCAGGACGGTTGCCTGGTCCGTATCGAAGTGTTCGGTCACAATGATGTTCTTGTTGACCGTTCGGGTGAGAAGCGACACGACCTCGAGGATGGTGCTGTTGAGGTCGACCGTGGTGTTCTGACGCTTGCCCCGCCTCGCGAAGCTTAGCAGCTGTTTGGTGAGCTCGGCTGCTCGCTCGGCCGCCTGCTGGATGACGTGCAGTCCCTCCTGCATGGTACTCCCCGGAGCGGCATCCGGCTCCAGCATGTTGGCATATCCCAGGATGCCCGTCAGGATGTTGTTGAAATCGTGGGCGACACCGCCAGCTAGGAGCCCGATCCCTTCCAGCTTCTGGGACTGGCGCAGCTGCTCCTCGAGAGCAGCCTCCTGTGTGATGTCACGCCCGACGTAGGTATAGTTTGCAACCTCGTCGCCGGGACCTCGGACGGGACTGACTGTCAAGTCGAGTTCCACCAGGCTACCATCCTTGCGAACGCTGGTGATTTTCTTCTTCCAGCTGTCGTAGATGGCCAGGTGCTCCTGCGCGCGCCGTTCGAGAGGGACTGCAACCTCGTCGCCCAGAAGTCCCCGGATGTTGCGCCCTCTGCTTTCGACGGCGGGGAGCCCTGTTGCGTGCTCGAATGCAGGGTTGATGTAGGTGACGACGCCGTCGGGATCAGTGATCGCGATGGCCTCGGCGGCCTGTTCGATGGCGGTGGCCAGGCGAAGCACCCTGGCTTCGGCCCGTTCGCGCCGGACATTATTGATTGCGAGGAAGACAATACCCAGGACCAGCAGCAGCATGACCACGGTGGTGAAGACGACAAGCCGACGGTTGGTGTCGAGGATGGTGACGGGGCGGTTGATCACCATGGCCCCGGCGGGAAGGCTGGACACGGGAATGCGGAAGGCCTCCAGCCTGTGCCAGTCGAATGCCACGCGCGTCGACTGCCTTGTCACCACTGGGATTGAACCGGCGGGCTCACCGGCCAGGATGCGCACGGCGAGTTCGCCCGCTTTTGCACCCTCCAGTTGAGGGCTCGTGAGCACGCCACCGACGATGCCTTGACCCAGGCCCTGTTCATACATGCCGTAAATCGGCAGCGCCGTGTGCCGGGCAAGCTCAGCGGTGAACGCTGGCATGTCTATGAACACGCCGTCGCGGTCGCGAATGAACAGTGCAGCCAGAATAATGGTATTGCCAGGGAGTGCTGCCACTGCGTCCATGAGCTCTGCGACTGTCGTGACAGGGGAGAACGTAAACGCAGCGTGGTCCTGAAATTCCGGGATGACGCTCTGGATGGTTCGGCGAACAGCAATTCCGGTCTCAGTGAAGTCCGTGATGACGTAGACGCTGCTGGCGTGCGGGTGCAGCCTGAGCGCCAGCGCGAGTGTCCCGACGGGGTCGATCTCCTCGGCCACACCAGTGACATCTTTCGCTCCCCTGAGCAGAGATGTCTGATAGTCGTTGATGCCGCAGAACACAATGGGCACGCCGGCAAACAGATTGCTGCGGTGGTCCAGTGCAAAGTCCAGCGCCGGGTTGTCGGTGACGATCAGGACGTCGGGTTTGTTGACACCGTAGCGGGTCTGCAGCAGCTTCTCGAACTGATCGTGGTTCTGCTGCGAGGGGAACCTGCTCCAGTCGAGGTACTCCGCAGAAAGCTGAATCGACGACGGCGAGTCATCGAGGACACTGCGGATCCCTGCGACCTCACCGTCTGTCCATGAGTAGCCCTGGTCGTAGGAGTTGAGGATGAGGACGCTGCTGGGAGGCGCTGTGGCAACAGCTGGCGGAATCCCCAGCATTGCTGCGAAGACTGCTGTCAGAACGAGCAATATGACCAGACGGGATGCCTTCACGCGTATTCCTCCGAGCCACGATTGCCAAGGAACGAACGGCGACACACGACTATTGTGACGCGTAGGCTCTGCTATTCAAGAGGGGCGCTGCCTGGCGAGAGCTGATGCAAACCCTCCCATGTCATATGGTTTCGGGAGGACGCCCTCGAACTGGTGGCTTCTATGGTCTGCAATGACGGCATCCGGTAACCTGTCGACGTCAGGCATCAGTGCCGAGGATCGATGGCTGGTCGGCGAGGGAGGCGAGGACCGACGTCAGTTCAGCAAAGCTGTACGGCTTGGCCAAGACGGCGTCGAACTGGTAGGAACGGTACTGAGCCATGATGGGGTCATTTGCGTACCCGCTCGAGGCGATGAGGCGCGCCGTCGTGTGCTGGGCGCGGAGGGCCACAACTGCCTCTTCACCACCCATGCCGCCGGGAATCGTCAGATCCATGATGATGGTGCTGAAAGGATGCCTGGCTACACAGGCCTCTGCATCCGCACGAAGTGCGCTGGCCCCGTCAGAGACAGCTTCCGCCTCATATCCGAGTTTCTTTAGCATTGCAACTACCACTTGTCGCACCGTGAGTTCGTCGTCCATGACCAGGGCGCGGCCGTGTCCACTGAATCGGGGCGCTGTCTCACGCGACTGAGGGGGTGGACTGGCAGGGGCAGCCGGCAGGGAGATCGAGAAGGTCGTGCCGGCACCTGGTGTCGAGGCAACGCCGATGTATCCGTCATGCTTGTGGACGATGGCGTAGGATGTCGCCAGGCCGAGGCCGCTGCCGCGGCGCTTCGTACTGAAGAAGGGATCGAAGATTCTGCGAAGGTTCGTCTCGGCGATCCCGACGCCGGTGTCGCTGAGGTCGATGCGGACATAGTCGCCAGGAGCCAGGTCCGGGTACGCGCCGTCGTCTACGGTGACGTTGCGTGCAATGACGGAAATCGTCCCTCCGGCAGGCATCGCCTCGTCAGCGTTGATGACGATGTTGGAGAAGACCTGAGACAGTTGCCCCTTGTCGACGCTTGCCCACCAGAGGTCCGCGGGCAGGTCGAAACGAGCCGAAACGTCAGAACCGCGCAAGGCGCAGCTGACAGCTTCCCGCAGGATATGAGCAAGGTCCTGGACGGAACGGACGGGAGCCCCTCCCTTCGCGAATGTCAGCAGCTGCTGCGACAGCCCGCGAGCCTGGAGGATCTCCTGCTCTGCTTCCTGCAGCAGTTCGCGGGAATGGTCCGTGTCATCCTCGATGTGTGCGAGATTGATGTTGCCGATGATACCGGTCAGCATATTGTTGAAGTCATGTGCGATGCCACCTGCCAGGATGCCCAGCGACTCCAGCTTGTCCATCCGCTGAAGCTCGCTTTCGAGACGTAGCCGTTCGGTGATGTCGCGGGCGATGTTGAGCACCACCGACTAGTCTCCGAGTACGAACAGGCTCGCGCTGACTTCCACGGGGATGCGGTGACCGTCGCGGGCCTTCAGTTCAGCAAGGAAGCTTGTCTTTCCGTGTTCCCTCAGCTGGCGCCCCGTGGCCTCGGGCATCTCAGGCGTTGCGGTGACTGAGACGTCGGTGATGGTCATGTGCCGCAATTCCTCGCGTGTGTAGCCTACCCACTGGCAGGCGACGTCGTTGGCCTCGAGGATCGAGCCTGTCGTGCCATCCGCGTTGACCACATGGAGAAGAATGGCGTCCTGGGCCTGGTTGAACAACTCCCTAAACTCGAGTTCGCTGGCCTGCAATGCGCGTTCCGCACGGACGCGGTTGGTGATATCGGTGTCGGTGCCGACCCGCTTGACGACGTTGCCATCCTTGTCGAGCACAGCCTGCGACGATTCGATGATGGTGCGCCATGTGCCGTCGGTGCAACGCAGGCGATACGTGACGCGGAGGGGCGTATGCGTCCTCAGGTGCTCCTGGACGGCCTGCTGGAGCGCGGGAAGGTCCTCAGGGTGCACATATGACTCCCACTGGCTTCCTTTGGAAGGCAAGCCCCCGATGGCACGGGCGAGGTCCCCGTCGACGTCACCGTAGTAGGTGCAGCGATCCTCGACGGTGTCCCACTCATAGACGATGTCACTGGTGCTCTGCGCGGCGATGCGGAACCGCTCCTCGGAGGTGGCCAGCGCGTCGCGGGAGCGCCAGCGGTCTATCGAGACGGCGATCTGATCCGCGACGAAGGACAGGATATCCCGGTCCCGTTCGGTGTAGCGGTAGCTTCCATGGTACACCTGGACAGCGATGATCCCGATTGCTGTCCCCTTCAGCCGCAGCGGGACACCGAGCCAGCTGATGGGGAGCGTCCCCGTAGGAGTGACGCTTCCAGACTTGACCGGTTCTGCCTCGTGGAATTCGCTCATGAGCAGCGGTGTGCCGGTGTGCAGGATGTATGCTGTCAACCCCGTCTCGGCCATCTGCGGGTCGGGCGGCACGACGTCGTACTCGTCGATGTAGTACGGAAACGTGATGGACCCCGTCTTCGGATCCCGAAGTGCGAGGAACAGGTTCTCCGACGGCATCAGTCCGGCGACGATGTGGTGGATGTGGCTGTACAGCTCCTGCAGACTCTCGGCGGATGCTGCCGCCTGCGAGATGCGGTACGTGGGGTCCTGTACCTGCCGCGCGTGTACTGGTCCCTCGATATCAATGATGCTTCCTTCGATGAAGCAGGATCCGTCGGGAACGCGGACGGGCCTGCCCTGCTCCCACACAATACGTTCTGTGGCGTCAGGGCAGATGACGCTGTACTCAATCTGAAACGTGTCACCACGTTTCACCGCGTTCTCCACGACTGCTCGGTAGCGAGCGAGGTCATCGGGATACATGAGCGTCGAGCGGATGTCCCGCTTCGTCGTGAGTTCGTCCAGGGACCGGCCCAGGATACGTTCGTAGCCCCCACCGACAAGTTCGAAGGTGAACGGTGCCTGCGGCGCAGCTCGGTAGACCATGCCCGGCAGACCTGCCATCAGCCGGGTCAACCCCCAGTCGTTTGCTGCGCGCTCCGTGACCGGTATGTTCCTCTCGCTCATCCCAGCCTCATCACTGCGAGTGTCCAGAGGTCGACGGCGACGACGATGACGGTTGCCAGGACCCATGACGTCACGTAGACGGCTGGCCGCACGGAACGCCCGGTTCTGTACGATGCCAGCAAGTCCAGGATAGACCACACCACGGCCGCGATCGACAGCACCATCGAGAGAGCATTGCTTGCGAAGAACAGGAAGCCGCTCGGAAGAACGAACAGCCATCCGTTGAAGACCAGATTGAGGACAGCAAGGGCGAACGCAGCCAGCAGCAGCCACCACCACAATTGCCTTCGCACCATGCTTTCTCCTCCATATCGTTCATAGTATGATAGAGAACTTACTGCGTGCAAGGAGAGCTGCAACGGCGCGCCGACAACGATTGTCAGGATTCGTCTGCTCCCCGCTCGTCTTGGCAAGGCACACTTTCAGAGTCGCCGGGCGTTGCCGTGTCGGACCTGGCGTCGCGCACGCCATGCCACACCACACCTGCAGTCTGTGAACGACGATTCGTACTTGGCTGTTTGCATCGATCCCCTGGTTATCTATACTCTGACGAGTATGAGCGAATGCTCAGAAAATGAGTGAGCATTCAGGAAGGAGTCACAATGACACAGAAACAGGAGCAGGATGCGCTGTCCAGGCGCGATCGCCGTATCGAGCGCCGACAGGAGGAGATTCTCCAGGCAGCTGCCTCGGTCTTCGCCGCCAAGGGATATGCGCAGGCGACGACCAGGGAGATCGCGGCAGCGGCCGATATCGCCGAGGGCAGCCTTTACAACTACTTTGCCAGCAAACGCGACATCCTTGTCGCCATTATCTCGCGGTCACCGTCACCTGTAGACCGTCTGTGGTCGGAGGCTCAAAATCTGGCGGACCGCGATGGGTTCATCGGGCTCGTCGAGCGGGCCCTTCTGGCGCCTGCTTCCGAGCAGCCATGGATACGCACGGTCATCAAGGAGGCGTGGACGGACGATGAGCTGTTCCGACAGTATCAGGCAGGTCACGTGCGGGAGACGGTCGCCCATGTCGCGCGTCTCATCGAATGCGGCATCGAAGCCGGATGGCTCCGGAAGGTGGACCCCGAGCGGGCCGCACAGGCCCTCGTCGGTGCGCTCATGGCGTCCATGATGCCGTTGCTGCGCCTTACCCGGGGCTCCGAGGAGCCAGCCGAACGGGAGCAGGCTGCGCGTGCGACAGCCGATCTCTTGCTGTTCGGATTGATGATGCCGGAAGGGGGATCACATGCGTAATTTTCTGAAGATCCTCACGTACCTGAGGCCTTACCGTCGCAAGGCTGTCATCGCGTTGGCTGCGCTGACGGTCTCCATCCTGACTGACTTGGCGGTGCCGCGTCTCATCCAAACGATCGTCGACAACGGTATCTCGAAGGGAGACATGCACGTGGTCCTGGGGACGATGGGCATCATGCTGGGCGTCTCGGCGCTGGGGGCCGTCGTCTCTATTATCAACACGCGCTACTCGGTCGATGTGGCGATGGGATTCGGGACCGACGTCCGCACGGCGACCTTCCGCAACATTCAGGGATTCAGTTTCAGCAACCTCGACGATAACCGCACCGGAGCATTGATGACCAACCTGACCAGCGACGTCACGCGGGTGCAGGGCACCGTGCAGATGGCCATGCGCATCATGACCCGCGCGCCGCTGATGCTGCTTGGCAGCATCGTGCTCATGCTGGTGACCAGCCCGAGCCTTGCGGTCTGGGTCGTGCTGCTCCTGGCTATAACCGGCGCGATGGTCGTGGTGCTGTCCACGAAGGCGCAGCC
This sequence comes from Candidatus Cryosericum septentrionale, assembly GCF_003570995.1. Lineage (GTDB taxonomy): Bacteria > Caldisericota > Caldisericia > Cryosericales > Cryosericaceae > Cryosericum > Cryosericum septentrionale. The sequence goes on along the minus strand of NZ_QXIY01000032.1, from coordinate 28,012 downwards.
CATCTTCCTGCGCGTCCAGGCGAAGCTGGACCGGCTGAACACCTTGCTCCAGGAGAACCTGGCGGGCATGCGGCTCGTGAAGGCGTTTGTCCGTTCGAACGAGGAGAACCGTCGGTTCGGAGTGGTCAACGATGACCTCATGGATCAGAACGTGCGTGTTCAGAGACTGTTCGCGGTCATCATGCCGACCATGACCGTCATCGTCAACCTCGGCACGGTGCTCGTCATCCTCATCGGCGGACGGCAGGCGATTGGTGGCACGTTGACAACAGGCCAGCTCATGGCGTTCATCAACTACCTCATGATCACGATGTTCCCGCTGCTCATGATGGGAAACCTGCTCGTGATGCTGTCGCAGGCTGAGGCGTCTGCGGGACGCATCAATGGGGTGCTGGACACGAAGAGCAGCATCGTCGACCAGCCAGGGGTCATCGATCTGTCCGACGTCAGGGGCAGGGTAGCCTTTGAGCACATAACGTTCAGCTACGACCACGAGTGTGGTGAGTCGGTGCTCCAGGATGTGAACTTCGTCGCCGAGCCGGGACAGACGGTGGCGATCCTTGGCGAGACCGGTTCGGGCAAGACGACGCTGATCAACCTCATCCCACGCTTCTACGATGTGTGCGGCGGTCGCGTGACGGTCGACGGCGTCGATGTCCGGGACGTGACCCTTGCGTCGCTGCGCAAGCATGTCGGCATTGCGCTGCAGGAGGCTGTGCTCTTCACCGGCACGCTCCGGGACAACATACGCTACGGCCGTCCCGACGCCAGTCAGGAGGAGGTCGAAGCGGCCGCGCAGGCCGCGCAGGCCGAGGAGTTCATCCTTGGGACCCCAAAAGGGTACGACACGATGGTCGAGGAACGTGGGGCCAACCTCTCGGGGGGTCAGAAGCAGCGCATCGCCATTGCCCGTGCCCTGCTCCTCAAGCCGAGCATCCTCATCCTGGACGACAGTACGAGTGCGGTCGACGTCGACACCGAGGCCCGCATCCAGGAGGCTCTGCTGCGCCTGCACAGCCAGTGCACCGTCTTCATCGTCGCTCAGCGTATCAGCACCGTGCTGGCTGCAGACAAGATCCTGGTCCTGGACAAGGGGCGCATCGCGGCCGAGGGAACGCATCAGGAGTTGATGCAAACCAGTTCCATCTACCGCGAGATCTATGAGTCCCAGCTCGGAGGAGGAACCACAAATGGCTGACCAGAACGTACGTGGGCAGGTTGCTCGCGGGGGCGGCCCGATGGGAGGAGCCATGGCTACGGCCAGGGCGAAAGACGCACGCGGAGCTGCGCGTCGCCTCATCGCCTACCTGAAGCCGTACCGTGGGAAACTCGTGCTGGTCACGGTCCTGCTGGTGGTCGGAGCGGGACTGTCTCTGGTGGGCCCGCTTCTCATCGGGCAGGCCATCGACACGATCATCAAGACGCACAGCGCTCAGGGTCTGCTGCGCATCGCCGTCTTGATGACTGCAGCAGGGGTCGGCACATGGCTTGCCGGGTCGTGGCAGGCATGGATCATGGCAGGCGTCTCGCAGTATGCCGTGCGTGACATGCGGCGGGGCCTCTTCGAACACCTGCAGACACTGTCCATGAGCTACTTCGATCGCCATTCCCAGGGAGACCTGATGAGCCGCCTTACGAATGATATGGACGCCATCAGCCAGACGCTGTCGCAAGACCTGACATCACTGGTCAGCAACGTCTTCAGTGTCGCAGCCATCATCGGCATCATGCTGGTCCTCAACAGGTGGCTTGCGCTTGCTGCCTTTGTCATGATGCCGTTCATGTTCCTCCTGACGGGCGGGATCATGAGCCGGACTCGTGCGCTGTTCCTTGAACAACAACGCACGGTCGGGGCACTGAACGGTGTAATGGACGAGACGGTCAGCGGCCAGCGCGTCGTGCAGGCGTTCGGCCAGGAGGCTACAGCTCTCGGCGTGTTCGGCAAGAGCAATCAGGCGGCGCTCGTGGCAGGACGGAAGGCGCAGTTTGTCGCCCTGCTCGCCATGCCGCTCCTCATGGTGCTTGACCACATGGATATCGCCATCGTCGCGGGGGTTGGTGGCACACTTGCCATCAAGGGCATCGTCACGGTCGGCGTTGTCTCGGCCTTCATCACGTACACGCAACGACTGTCGCAACCCCTCCTGCAGGTGGCGAACCTTCTCAGCACCATCCAGGCAGCTCTGGCGGGTGCGGAACGCGTGTTCGAGGTCATCGACCATCGGCCGGAACTGCGCGACAAGCCGGACGCACCCCAGCTCGGCGAAATCCAGGGCGACGTCGTGTTCGACCACGTCGACTTCGGGTACCTCAGGGATGTCCCGGTCTTGCGTGACGTCAACCTGCATGCGCTGCCAGGCCACATGGTGGCGCTGGTCGGACCCACCGGGGCCGGCAAGACGACCATGGTCAGCATTCTCTCCCGGTTCTACGACATCCAGGGCGGGCGCGTGACGGTCGACGGCACCGACATCCGTGACGTGCAGGTGGACAGCCTGCGCCGTCAGCTAGGTATCGTGCTGCAGGATGGATTCCTGTTCTCGGCCAGCGTGAAGGAGAATCTCCGCTATGGGCGCCTCGATGCGACAGACGAGGACATCGTCGCGGCGGCGACGCTTGCGAACGCCGACCAGTTCATCCGGCGTCTCCCGCAGGGATACGACACCGTCCTCGCCGAGAGAGGAAGTGATCTCAGCCAGGGACAGCGCCAGCTGCTGACCATCGCACGCGCTATCCTCGCCGACCCCCGCATCCTCGTCCTCGATGAGGCCACATCATCCGTTGACACCCGTACTGAAATCCATATTCAGCGGGCGCTGCTCAACCTGATGAAGGGGCGCACCAGCTTCGTCATCGCCCATCGGCTCAGCACCATCCGCAGTGCGGATCAGGTCCTGGTCATCGACGGGGGGCACATCATCGAACACGGTACGCACACGTCACTGCTGGAACAGCATGGATTCTACTACAACCTGTATATGTCGCAGTTCAAGGGGACCGCGACTCTGGCTGCTGTCTCCTGAACCGTGGTGCGCCCGGCTTCATGACGGGTCTCCTCTGCCCGTGACGTGACGCCGGACACTAGGACTCGAGCAGCATATCGCCCGGAAGCAGCCTGCTTCCGAGCGACCGTGTTACAAGCCCATCCGTTCGGCAGTCTCTCCTGGTCCGTCGTTCCCGCGGAGGTGGGAACCCATGTCCCTGTGAAGGCACCGATACCCGCCTGCGCGGGCATGACGAATCAGCGGCTTTTTATCAGCAGACTGGGATGAGACAACGCGGAAGGTCGTGCGCGCAGGCGATTCCTGCTACACTGTCACCGGAGGGGGAGCCATGACACAGGAGAACGATGTGGCGACATGGATCTATGTGGTACACCTGACCAGGCCTGCGGCGATGGCGTCACCGACGGAGGACGAGTCCGCCGCCATCGATCGTCATTTTGTGCGTCTGCAGCGCGCTCGTTCATGGCAGACGACCCGGCCGTACGCGCAGGTGTCATGACCGCGGAGCTGCACCCGTTCCGCATATCGCTGGAGCACCTGCCGTGCAGGTGATGGGGATCGAGCTGCTGCCAGTGCTCGGCTACGCGCTAGTTTCCATCTTCACTCCGGGTCCGAACAACATCACCTCTTCCTCGCTGGGGATGCGCGTAGGGTATCCCCGCACGCTCCGCTTCATCGGGGGCGTCGTTACAGGGTTCTTCTGCATCATGGTGGCGTCGGGACTGCTGACGGAGCTCGTCGTCTCGGCCTATGACAGGATCGCGGTCGTCCTGAAGATTGCGGGCGTCGCGTATCTGCTATGGATCGCCTGGACCGTCGCGCGGCCACAGGACCATGCACACGCGTCTCCGACGGCGACCGGCACGCGGTACCGCGACGGGCTGCTGCTGCAGCTCGTCAACCCCAAGGTCATCCTGTTCGGGCTGACGATGTATGCCACCCTGCTTGCCCCGTTGGCGAAGAGCTGGGTGGCAGTCGTCATCTCTGCAGTGTTGCTTGCTGTCCTGAGCTTCTGTTCGACCTCGCTGTGGGCACTGCTTGGCGCCGGCATCCAACGTTTCATCGCCAACTCGAAGGTCAGGTTCGCCTACTCGCTCGTCCTCGTGGGACTTCTGCTCTACGCTGCCTGGTCGATCGTCGCGTCGTAGACAGCACATAGTGCATGCCATCGACGCAGTTGTTGCCCTGCGCCGACGGGTGGTTACTGTTTCTCTGGTTGGACGGGGTTCACGGGACAAGGTCTGCCGAAGTCGTAGTGGATGACTCTGTGGGGACAGACATCGGCGTACTCATGAGACCACCTCCTGCGAGCAGCATGGCGACGATGCGCCGTGGTGCAACACGGGCGTGCTCAGCTCGTCCGGACGCCGCCCAGAGCCGCGCAGACCGCCTCTGAGAGTTCCTGCATGGTGTACGGCTTGGGCAGGAACCCGTCGGCGCCTCCAGGACCCCGAACCAGATCCTGGATGCTGCCACCTAGCGAATACCCCGACGAGATGAGGACAGGGGCCGAGTACCCCAGCCGTCTCAGTTCCCGGAGCACCTGGTCCCCCGTCATGCCTGGCATGGTCATGTCCAGCAGGACGAGGTCCACGGCGGCAGGATTCCCCTGGATGACGGCGACTGCCGACGGACCGTCCGCAGCGGTCACTACCTTGTAGCCAGAGCGTTCCAGCATGCGCCTGGTGAGCTGCAGGATCATCTCCTCGTCGTCCACGACCAGCACCGTCTTGTGCCCCTGTGTTCTTTGCGTGCGTGGTTCCTGCGCCGCCCGAGCCTTCGCCGGTTCCCTGCACCGTGGCAGGTATGTGGAGAAGGTGGTCCCTTCTCCTGCCGCCGTGTCCACCGTGATCCAGCCGCCAGCCTGCTGGACTGCCCCATAGACGACCGCGAGGCCCAGGCCGGTTCCATGTCCGACGGGTTTGGTCGTGAAGAATGGCTCGAACAGGTGCTGCCGCACCGTGTCGGTCATTCCGCCGCCGGTGTCGGTCACCTGCAGGAGGACGTGTTCGCCCGGCCGAGCGTCGGGATGTGCCTGGACAAACCACTCGTCAACGTCGACGTTGCTGGTCCGGATGGTCAGCGTCCCTGCGCCGTTCATGGCGTCTCGGGCGTTCACGACGAGGTTGATGACAAGCTGTCCAAGCTGAACCTGGTCGATGAGAACGTTCCAGAGCCCCGGTGTATAGTCCCGGGCGATTGTCACGGAGGGCGGCACCAGTTCTGCGATCGACTGCAGCGTGAGGTCGACAGACTGGCTGAGGTTGACGTACGTCGGCGCTGGGCTCCCATTGAGGCTGAACGTCAGTAGGTTGTGTGTGAGGCCGGCAGCCTGCCTAGCAGCCTGCTCAGCCTGGGCCAGCGGCTCTGCGATGGAGTCCGGCTGGCCTGCCTGGTCGCGCACGATACTGAGGTTGCCGAGGATGCCCGTGAGCAGGTTGTTGAAGTCATGGGCGATTCCACCTGCCATGAGGCCAAGGGCGTCCATTTTCTGTGCCTGAAGCAGGCGCGTGGTCATGCGCTTGCGGTCGGTGACGTCGACCAGGAGAGCGAGCTTCCCCATGCGCTTGCGCAGCGGAGCGACGTGAAGGTCGTAGGAGCGCTCCACCCCGTCACGGACGAAGGCCAGCTCGACATCAGTGCCGGACGCTGCGGATGAAAGGGCAGGCAGGACCTGCGTCCCCTCGGCGCCCAGGACGTCGCGGGCGGAGCACCCCAGGATTGCCTCGGCGGCGGCGTTGATGTCGACGAGTCGACCCTGGCTGTCAAGGACGAGCGCTCCGTTTGGGCTGGCCTCCAGGACGAGCGAGCGGGGGATGGGGACGAGGTCGAGGAAGCGGAAGCGATACAGGGCGAGGAAGAGGGCTATGCCGCTCAGAGCGAAGGCGAAGGGAGTGAGGTCGACCCCGGTGACTGGAGTCCGACCAACCAGGAACAGGACATTGGCGGTCCACGGTACGGCCATCGCGACCAGAACGGCGACCGTCTGGCCACGGTAGGCAGAGGGCACCCTGAACAGGCCGCGCAGCAGGATCACGACACCCGACAGCAGAAGTGCATACTGGTACGCGCTCCAGACCCAGAACAGTGGACCAAGGCGTGTGTCGACGCGCAGGAGTGCGCCGGGGGCCGTGATGGGCGCGGCGACGGCCTGAGTCCAGAGCAGGTGGTGCAGGTCGTTGAACCAGGCCAGGACAAATACCACTGCCGGTTCAACTGCTGCAAACGCCGCAATGCGAGTGACATCGCGCAGTGATCTCCCATCGTACCTGAGGGTGAAGACCAGCCATGCGACGCTCAGGGCTCCACCCAGAAACGACATCTTCACCCAGAACAGGAAGGAATCCAGTGTCGTACTGCCGAGGAGGAACAGCGAGACGAGAATGTTCAGGACCACCAGAGACATGGTTGCCGAGAAGGCACGGGCGCCCCGGGAAGGCCTGCGTCGCCAGGCAAGGACTGCGACGGCTGCTGAGATAGCGGCTGCTGCCAGCAATGGCAGCGTGAACGGTGTCGCCTGCATGTTCAACGTTCGTCCATCCATTTCATGTGCGCGATCGCTCCACTGGGACGATTTCTGGCCCTGGTCTTCCGCAAGGCTGCTTGTGTGGACAGTCTAGCCACAGATGTGCGTGTGTCAAAGAGCGGAGCGGCAGGAGGTCCACGCGGAGCGCCCGGGGGGCGAACGACGAAGCCCCGGGACCGTGGTCCCGGGGCTGATAGCTGAGTGATGCGGAGCAGACTACTTGGCGTCGTTCGTCGAGGGCTTGGGAGCCTTCTGTCCGCGCTGGGGCTTCGCGGGAGCCTTTGTTGGCTGTGCACCTGGTCTTGATCCAGGCTTCGGAGCAGCCACCTTCAGGGCTTCCTTGCCGCCTCTGACGACAGGAGCCTTGTTCGCTGCTTCCGGTTTCTTCTCGCCTGGTCTTGCCGGTCCATGCTGCGGCTGGGCTGTCCTTGCAGGCTGCTGTCCACGGTGTGGAGCGTTCTTCACAGGAACCTTTGTCTCGACAGGTTTCTTCTCGGCGACCGTCGGTGCGATCCCAGCTTGTGGCTTCTGAACGCTGGGTGTCTGTGGTGCAGGTTTTGTCTCAGCGGTCACTGGGCGTGATGGCCTGCGGCCGCGTCTGTGAGACGGAGCGGCGACGGGAGTGGTAGTGGCGGAGGAAGGTCCGGGCTTCTCTGAGGGACGTTCCCTCGTGGGGGCGGCAACAGGTAGCTGCTGGGGCTTCGTGTCCGTGGAGCCGACAAGACCGGCTGCCGCCATCGCTGCGCGTACTGCGGCGCGGAAGTCGACAACGGGTCTGGTGGAGCCGGCAGGTCTTGTCACGGGGGCCGAAACTGGAGGCACCACTGGGGTGATCCTGGCCTCGACGACAGGAGCGGGTGTCGGCTGGGCCGCCACAGGCGTTGGTACAGGTGCGGACACCGGAGCAGCTGCAGTAGTCGTCGCTACCGGTCTCTGTTCCCGGTCACGGCGTGCGAAGCGGCCACGTCCTCTGTTACGGTCACGGCCATGCTCAGGAGCACGCTGAGGCGGCGTAGACAGGGCGGTGGCCTGAACGGGAGCAGGTGCTGGAGCGGTGATGGCCGGTTGTGCAGTCACCGCTGGTTCGGCAACACCGTTTTCCTGATGGTGGACGCGTCCATGCACATCGATCAGATCAGGCTGCTGACGGGCGGGCGTCCCGGGACGGAGGCGCGAAAGGTCGGTCTTCACTCCCTGCAACGACGGAAGGAACATAAGGCGGAGAGCGCACCACCACAGGTACTCGGCGTCGGGTCCCTTGAAGTCGTCGAGGTCGAGAAGGCCGTGGGCCAGCTCGTTGCGCATGTTGGAGCCGAACTTCTCGACAAGCAGGCCTCTAAGGTCGAACATGAGGTCGCGCCCGAAGACGCGTTCAGCTTCGTCCATGTCCAACAGGGCTCCGAGTACGCGCTCCTGCTCGACGTTGCGCATGTCGATCTTGCTGGTGACGACGCCGGCCTTCTTCAGGACGATGCGTACGGCATTTTCGACCTGTGGTGTCAGCAGTGAGACTGCGACAAGGAAATCGCCATCCATACCCGCATCCATGCCACGGGCAAAGATCTCCTCGCGGCCGACGGGGACGAATGGGTTGTCGGTCGTGAAGGAACGCCAGTCATCCAGTCGAACGACATGCTCCGACAGGACCTGACGGCGAGCGGGATCGATAAGCGCGAGCACGGCAATCTGACGATTGCGGGCGGCCTCCTGGTACAGTTCGGCTTCCTTGGCCGTGCGAATCTCGCGGGTATCGCCCGTGAAGGCGGCGGGAGCGTGAGAGGAGGCCTTTCCCTCCTGATCCATTCCAACCGTGCTGATGAGATACTGGAACGGCATCCGGCCCGTCTTGGCGTCGACCTGCTCTTCCAGTTCTGCGGGCTTGGGTGTTTCGGCCAGATTGGCGAGCGCGACGAGCGCGGCGCGCAGGTCCTTGCTCTTGACCTGGTCACGTGCCCACTGGGTGATTCCGGCCGGATCCATACGCGATGGCTTCTTCATGGGAGCATCGTTGCGCTTCAGCTCGAGCGCGTCGACCTGCTTCTTGAGCTCGATGACAGCTTGCTCGTTGCCTGGGACCTTGGCAAGCGATTCCATGGCGCTGCGCATCAGTTCCAGCGCGTGGTCGGTGTTGGGCTGGGCCTCGGACTGCACGACGTCGGCTTGTTTGACATAGGTGTCGGAGGCGCGCTTGAGAGCCATTTCCCTGTTCTTGTCCTGCCCTGCGGCGGTTTCGCAGCGAGCCTTGACCTGCCAGTACAGGCGGGCGCTTTCCCACTGTTCAGCGGTTTCGCAGCGCTGTGCGCTTGTCCCGCAGATGCTGGCGAACCGGGAGGCGTTGCCTTCGCCGGCGTCCAGCAGCAGGTTGATGAGCTTGGCCCACCAAGGCGTCGGCTCCTCAGCGCCAAACTCACTGAGCTGTTTCTGAAGGTAGTCGATGGTCTTGCGGTACGCCTTGGTCTCCTTGCCCAGGAAGACGGCGATGTCGAAGGAACGCTTCAGGCGATCGTAGCCATCTGCCCACTGGACGACGTCCTTGAGATGCAGGGCGCTGCTCAGGTAGCTGTCGACAGCCAGGCTGGCGACGCTGGCGTCCCCCTGACGTACCCAGAGAATGTCGGCTAGGCGGGACCGCAGTTCCGCGTCCTGGACAGTCTCGATGAGCTGTTTGATCACACGTAGCTCGTCGGCCGAGAAGTCTTCAGGGAGCGGCGTGCGCGAGTACTGAAGATCGGCAGCGGGGACAAAGGGGTCGCGCGACGGGGTCTCGAGCTTGAGTTCGGGCGAAGCGACGGCGCCGAGGAACGTGTAGACGGCCTCTGTGCGCGAGTCGTGCGCCTTGCCTGCTTCCTGCGCGCGCTGGTAGAACAGTCTGCCGTACACCGAGCACAGTTTCTGGTCGGCCTCGACCAGGACCTGTTGCCAAGCTGTGCGGTCGATGTCTTCTTTCTTGATGACGAATCTGGTGATTGACACGGGTTCCTCCGAGTGGATGGGTGGTGTGGAAGATATCACGTGGAAAAGGGGAGGCTGACGCCGGGAAGCAGTTTCTTGAGGGCGCGTACAAATGTCTTGAACTCGTCGGTCGCGCTCGACTGACCAGAGGCAGTGACGCGCTTCGCACCAGTATCCAGTGCGATTCGCCAGAGCACAGGCCGGCCAGCCGGCTGCATGCTGTCCCAGTTCCAGACGTTCGCCTTGTCGGCGGCACGCCAGAAACGCTTCCATGCTTCAAGGGATGGTTGAAACGCGAGCTGAGGCTCTGAGCCTGCGCGCGCGTACAACGTTCCCCCCTCCCAGTGGACCGTTACGGTCCGCGAGGTGCCACAGCCGAGCGCCACTTCCACAGTGACAGGCTCAGCCGGCTCGATAGCAACAGTCATACAATCCTCCCTGCGGCCAAAACGCTGTCCCACGGCAGCGGACGGCCACACGCACGACTTGGGGGTGCGATCGCCCGTGCACTCGGCAGCTCAGGAGCCCCTTTCAGGACTCGCAGACGCCCGTGCACCTTTGCTAGTATAACGGATTTGTGGCGCGACAACAGGCACGTTCCCTCACATGCTGCGTAGTCACGGCCGGGAAAGGAAGTCGCCCGGCAGGGCAGCCGGGCGATGTGGAGGGAGGAGAAGAGAGGAAGGTGGTCTGGGCCTTCGTTGTGTGGTCCTGTCGGCGCCTCTGAGGTCCAGCCCTTGCCGGCCGGGCTCTCAGGCTTCTGTTGCCACCTGTGCTACACGTCTCTCGAAACATCCGTACATGCTCATCTTCATCCTCTGACCTGTCATTCCCGCGTATTCGGGGATCCAGTCCTGTTCGTGCATCCGTCATTCCCGCGCAGGCGGGAATCCAGCGTTGTCTTCGGGGTCTGTTGTTGGGGTAGCTGCCAACTATAGCTGGAGTCGTTATCTCGACGCCAGCAGCCCGCTCAACTTCTATGGAGAAGCTCTTGCACCTTTCCCAGCAACTGGTCCAGGTCGTATGGCTTGCCCAGGAACCCCTGGACACTGTTCTCCTCGAGCATCTGCTTGACGGCGCCGTTGGAGGTGTACCCGGAGTTCAGCAGGATGGGGGCCGTGGGGTCCAGGGCACGGATGGCCCGCACGATTTCGCTGGTCGTCATACCCGGCATGGTCATGTCCAGCAGGATGAGCCCGATGCCCACAGGGTGATCCCGCAGGACGTTCAAGGCCGATGCTCCGTCCAGTGCTGTCAGAACCGTATACCCGCTTCTGCTCAGGAGAGCCTGAGTGACCGTGCGCACGACCGGCTCGTCTTCGACCACCAGGACCGTTCCCCCATGTACGTTCACAGAGAGGGGACTGGGAGTGAAGGAGTGCATGGGTTCTTCCAGGCATCGAGGGAGGTAGATGTCGAAGGTGGTCCCGACACCTTCCGTGGATACTGCCGTGATCCAGCCGTCGGCCTGCTTGACGGCACCGTAGACGACGGAGAGCCCCAGCCCCGTCCCGGATCCTATTGGTTTTGTCGTGTAGAAGGGTTCAAAGAGATGCTGCATGACTTCCGAAGACATCCCGGGACCCGTGTCTGTGACGCTGAGATGGATGAACTCACCCGTGCGCGCATAGAAGTGTTCGTGGACATAGGCTGTGTCGATGGTCACGTTCCTGGTGCGTATCGTCAGCGTTCCTTTGCCCTTCATGGCATCGCGTGCGTTCACGGCCAGGTTCAGCAGAATCTGGGTCAACTGCGACCGGTCCAGCAGGACGGTCCAGGCTGGCTGCTCGACATCGCGGATGATGTCCATGGTGGCTGGCAGTGACTGTTTCAGGATGGTCAGCGTGGTGTCGACGGCTTCTGCCATGTCAAGGGGCACCGCTGAGACCATAGCCCTGCGGCTGAAGGTTAGCAGTCCTTTCGTGAGGTCAGCTGCCTGACGGGCGGCGGTCTCGGCTGCGGCCAAGTTTTCCAGCAACGGGTCGGCTGGGGGCAGGCTGCCGCGCATGAGGGCGATGTTGCCCAGGATGCCGGTCAGCAGGTTGTTGAAGTCGTGCGCCACCCCTCCTGCCAGTGTCCCGATGGCCTCTATCTTCTGGGACTGACGGAGTTGAGCCTCGGCCTGCTTGCGCTCGGTGATGTCGCGGTAGATGGCGTAAAGCGCCTCCGGCTTCCCTGCGACCAGAATAGATGCGCCGATGAGGGACACATCAACGAGGGTGCCGTCCTTCCTGCACCGCACCGTTTCCAGAAGGTTTTTCCCGCCTTGAACGGTAGACCTTGTTAGCGCCCTGGCTTCTTCCTGGCGCGCGGGAGGAGCCACCAGGTCGTCGAGACATTGTCCGACGACCTCATCAACCCCATAGCCAAACATGCGCACGAACTCGGCATTCACCCGCATGATCCTGCCTTGGGTATCGGCGATCGCAATGCCTTCCGGGGCTGTCTCCACCAGTTGGTCGAAAAACGCTCGTTCCCGCTGAGTCTCTTCTTCCGCCTGCTTACGCTCGGTGATGTCCCTGACGACATGTACCAACCCGATGCACTGGTGGTGAGTGTCAAACCTTGGTATGGCCCGGATTTCCAGATGCCTGTTCAGGTGGGGTTCAAAGAATTCAGAGGAGCACGGCTGCTCGGTCACGAGACTTCTGCAACTGGGACATCCTTCAGGCGGCTTTTCCGTGCCGTGGTAACACATGAAGCATTTCGCGTTTGTGAGATTGCCCGAGAGAGGCAGCTGCAGCATCCGACGCGCACTGCTGTTCGCACGGACAATGTTGAAATTCTTGTCATGAATGGTCACCATGTCTGTCAGGGCGTCGAAGGTGCTTTCCCAGTCGTCTCTTGCCTGCAGTAGCGCCTCCTCCGCCTGCTTGCGGTCTGTGATATCTCTGCTGACGCCCAGAGTTCCTGCTACCGAACCGTCCGGCGCGCGCAGGACGACCTTCTTGGTCAGAAAAGTGCGGAGCTTGCCATCATCACCCACAGCAGTGAACTCGCCCTCGCTCGCACCTGTCTCGATGGCAACACGGTCATCGGCCACATACACCGCTGCTTTTTCGGGCGGAAAGCACTCGGCATCCGTCTTGCCGATGATGTTGCCTTCAGCGCTTGGGTCAACGTGAAAGTACGTCTTGCTAGCCGCGACATACCGTCCTGACGGATCCTTGATCCACATTGGGTCTGGCGAAGCCTCCAAAAACTGACTCCACTGCAGCTGTGCGACCTGTAGCTTGTCCTCCGCCTGCTTGCGCTCGGTGATGTCGCGGTAGAGCAATTGATATTGCTTTTTACCGTTCCAAAGCTGCCCTTTGCGGGAGACCAGAAGATGCCGGACCTCGCCGTTTTTCCTCACGACGTTGACTTCATATTCCGAAGGAGAATCCTCGCCCTGCTGTCTTCTCTCATATCTCTTCTTGAATTCGATATAGCTCTCAGACGTGTACCGCTTTTCCACGGGTGTTGTTCTCAATTCCTCAAGGCTGCTGAACCCATAGATATCCAGGATCGCCCGGTTGGCATACATTGTCTCGCCTTCCGCAGTAACTATGCGCACGCCGAGCGGAGAGTCATCCAGAAAGTGCCGGAAGTTCTCCTCGCTCTCCCGCAGCGCCTCCTCCGCCTGCTTGCGGTCGGTGATGTCGGTGATGTTGCCGACGACGCGGGTCGGGTGGCCGTCCTTCAGCTCGGGTCGCCCCATCGTCCTGACCCATCGGTGGTTGCCCTTGGCAGTCATGAACTGAAGCTCCAGGTCATAGGACTCGCCGACGGTGACCGCTCGATCAAAGGCCTCCTCTATCCGCGCCTGGTCGTCTCTCAGATAGAAGTGGATGTCGTTTGCGATGTCGTTGGGGTCATAGTCTGGCGGCAGCTCGTGGATACGGTACACCTCGTCGGTCCACGTGAGATGCCGCGTCTGGATGTCATACTCCCAGCCGCCGACGCGGGAGACCTCCTGGACTTCGTTGAGCAGTGCCTCGCTCCTGGCCAGTGCCTCCTCCGCCTGCTTCTGCACTATGGGAGCCTCACGTGAATGAATTTCCTTGTCAGTCATGGTCTCCCGTTTGCCTGTGTCCGAGTTACGTTTGGTCATGTTCTCCAGGCGCCTGGTTGAACGATGCCCAGACCATCGTCAGCAGCAGCGCGGCGTTGTTGATGGGCGCAATGAAGGATTCAGTGGACACGGGTCGCCTCGCAACCACGGTTGGCTATGCCGGCCTCGCCGCGCACTATCGACGACCGTTTTCTGAACGTTCTGCCCATTCGCAGCTCCTGAACTCTCGTTGACTTCGTCGAATGGCAGTTCTCTTGCCACACGCGCGAAAAGTGGGGGACTCGCACGATACTGCTCTCAGGATACTCGTGGCACAGAGCGGGTCAAGTGCCGCAATGCGCGCGCCACTCCGTCATTTCCGCGCAGGCGGGAATCCAGCTTTGGCGTTGGGTTCAGTCTGTCAGCCCAGCAACCTCGCCCGGCACGATGTCCATGATGACCTCTTGCACCATGCGCGCGCCATGACGCACACCCCGGCGTCGGCCGACTTCGCGGAACCCGGCCCTGCGGTACGCGGCGACGGCCCGCTCGTTGAAGTCGTAGGCATTCAGGATGACATTGCTCAGCCCCAGGACATCGAAGGCGTACCGCGCCAGCAGGGCGACGGTCTCGGTTGCATACCCGCGGTTCCAGCAGTCCTTCTCGCCGATGATGATTCCCAGTTCGGCTGTGCCTGCCGCGTGGTCGATATCGAACAGTACACAGTCCCCTACTAGGCGCATGCCGTTTACCTCATGGATGTCGAAGTTCACACTGCCCCCACCGGCCTTGGCGACGTTGTTGTCATACCACTCGTATTGCTTCTCGATGGACACGCACGCCCCGGTGTCGGTCAGCCCAGCGTTGACTTCGGGGTCGCAGATCCACTTCCAGTACGTCGGCACGTTCTCCCGCTGCTGCGGGGTCAGTACGACTTTTGTGCCTTTGACGATGACGGGGACGTCACTCATCAGTTTGTCCTTTGGCTGCATCATGCGTGGATGCCAAACATGGCCTGCATCAGGCGGCCGAACGCATAGGAAGCGGCGGCGGCGGCAAGGCCGGTGATGACCATCTCGCGGATCTTGCGGCGGAAGGCGTTGCTGCCGGCCGTCAGGGTGATGATGCTGCCGACAGTGGCAAGGGCAAGCCCTGCGAACAGGACGCTGAGGATCAGCGCCGTGAACGAATTCCGCGCGAAGAAGTAGGGGAGGACGGGGAACAGCAGTCCGATGGTGTAGGCAGCGCCGGTGAACAGGGCGCTACGGATCTCGTTGACGGAAGTGTTCTCGGTGAGGAGCCCGATCATCGCCTCTTTGTTCGATGCCAGCTTGCCGGTGACCTCGTCGGTCAAGTCGGAGGGTATCCCGGATTGGGTAAGCTTCTTGGCCAGTTCTGCCTGTGCCCGTCTGGGCGCGACACTGAAGAGGATGTCGGTCTTGCGCCGGATACCTTCGTTGACTTGGCGCTGACTGCGGACCGAGGCCCAGGTCGCAAAAGCGATGGACAGCGCGCCAGCGAGGCCGACGACGAGGCCGTTGACGCCGACGGTCTGCGGACGCATCGGGTAGAGGGCCGAGAGACCGGTGACCGCGCCAAGCAGTTCGACGAGACCGTCGTTCATGCCCATCACGAAATCGCGGACGTTGTCCTTGGGCAGTGCGTTGAACTGCGATTTCAGCTCTTCCTCATGGCCCAGCTCGTCCCCGATGATGCGCGTGATATCGGTCTTCTCGGCTTCTTCCAGGACTGCGGACTTCAGGAAGTCATAGTACGAGTCGACGGTGGTCGCCTCGGTGATTTCGAGGAGGGACAGGTAGTGTCGTGTCCCGAGTATCCGGCGCAGGAGTCGTGCCCAGGCGAACGAGAACCACGACGGCTCGGCGGTGGTGATGCCGCGCTTGAGAAGGAACGCGCGCCAGAAGGCTATGTGGAGGTTCTCGACCCGAGCCAGTTCCGCAAAGCGCGCCCGGAGGGCAGGGTCCTTCTCGGACCCGGCCAGGTAGGCATATAGGCGCGATGCACCCCGCTCGTCGGCGTAGAAGCTCATCGCTTTGGCTGTTTCATTGATCATGGAAGACTCCTTTCAGACTCGCTGACATTGTGAAGACCATTGTGCCTGGCACTAAGGGCGTTCACAATTCAGCGGCGGAATGTATGCCGGAGGACAATTGCCTGCTGGGGACACATCTCGTGACAGCAGTAGCAAAGCACGCAGGTCCTCCGGTTGAACTGCGGGTACGGTGCAAGCCTGATTGCCTTCGCAGGGCACCGCTGGGCGCAGATGCGGCACTTGACGCATTTCGACGTGTCGACCATGGGGATGGGTCGGTTGGAGGCGCCTACGATGCGCTGGAACGTTGCTGCGATCGACACCACCGCACCACCCATGTAGCTGCGGGGCCTCGCGAATGCCGGCTGGATGGGCGTGAGGTCGCCGACTGCGAGTGTACCGTCAGGGGCAGGAACGACATGCGACAGCGGCGTGAGTTCCCAGTCGATACCCATCATGCGACACATGGCCCAGTCCGCGAGGACAGGATCGTCCGCGACGACGACGGCCCGCAAGTGTCTGGGCCTTCCTGCCGAGGGTCCCTCGCCGTCCATACCGAGGATGCCGTCCATGACGACCCGTTCATGCACTGGGAGGGCGGTATGGAGGTCCAGGAGGCACCTGGCAAACTCGTCGCCGGACGGAATCATGTGGAGACCGGTGCGCTCAGCCTTGGGCGTGAGCCCGAACAGGTTCTTGACGGCACCCGTGACCAGCGTCAATGAATGAGTTTTTGCCTTGGGCAGGTTGAAGAGGACCTTGGACTGCCACAGCAGGTCGGGCAGGGTGATAGGCCGGGGGCTCCGTGGGTGCTCGAGATGGACGTGCCTGAACCCGTACTGGTCCAGGTGGCAGATGGTGACCCGATCGTCGCCGGCGTATTCCTCGAGGCCAAAGTCAGCTGCCAGGCGTTCGCTGGGGACATGGTTGCCCGGAATGTCGCCAACGATGACGCGCAGCCCGTGTCCGAGCAGAAACCGGATGAAGGCATGAATAAAGTGAGGGTTGGTCGCCAGCGCTCGCTCAGGTTCTGCTTCCTGTAGGATGTTTGGCTTGACGAGGACCGTGTCGCCGGGAACGAGCCCGCCCAGAAGGAACTCCTGGCGGCTTGCGAACACGTCACTTAATCGCCCTTCGTCATAGTCGTCGACCCGGTCGATCCATGCCTGCATATGTTCCTCCTGTCGTGTATCAACAGGATAGCCGCAGTAGCCCGTGACTCAAGCCTGTTCCTGTGCAGGGACGGGCTTGAGAACAGCCCTGAGCGCGTGGCGTGTCGGCAGGAGGAAGGCCAGTACTACCAGGACGGCCGCAACGCCGAGCAGCAGGTGATACGCCGACGTGATGCTGGTGTGCTGCGCCCACTGACCCAGGATAATGACGACAATGCCGCCGATGCCCCAGGAAAGGCCCATGATAGACGCGGAGACGAGGCAGCGGTGATTTGTGACCAGTTCGTGCGCGAAGACGATGTTGGAGCTCAATGTGAAGCAGCTGAAAAAACACATGGCTGGGAACCAGACGATGCTGGTCGAACCGGTCAGGACGAACATCAGGAGGGTCACGGCCATGCCTGTCGCCCCGATAATGTTGATCGCCCTGCGCCCGATGTGGTCGGAGAGTTCGGCCCCGATGACATTGCCGACCGCGCCTACCAGTGAACCAAGAGCAAGGTAGACACCGGCTTTGCCCGGCTGGAACCCGAGTCCCTGGAACAGCAGGGGCAGCAGGATGGTGACGCCGTTGTAGACCATCGCGTTCAGCGTGGAGTTGGCGAATAGCATGAGGTACCCTTTGAACGCAGGACTGTCTGTCATGCGACCACCGTTGCTGTTTCGTACAGCTATTGTGGGGTTTTCTTGGCGTGGGAGCGCGAACACCTGGAAGAAAGCCAGCGCGATACTCGGGATGGCTAGGATCCAGAAGCGCTCGAGGTGCAGCAATCCAAAGAGAGGGATGATAGTCAGCGAACCAACAAAGGAGCCCATGGACCCGCCGAAGTTGAAGATGGACATGAACCGGCCCCTATTCGTCGAGGACAGCTGACTCGTACCGGCGGCCCCCTGTGGATGAAACATCGCAAGCGACAGAGCTATGGCGGTGAAGATGAGCAGGAGCCAGCCAAAACTGCGGGCGAAAGGCAGTAGTGCCAGCGAAACGGCGGCGAGGATGGAAGAGGTGACGACAAGCGCGTTGGCATGCCGCATGCGGTCGGACAGCAGGCCGAAGATCGTCTGGACAAGGCCCGAGACGATGGGGAGACTGGCACCAAGTGCGGCGGCGGCCCCGAGAGAGAAACCCAGACGGGTGCGGAAGATAGGAACGAGAGGGGGAAGGAAGGCGGCGTACCATTCGACGAGGAAGTGACCACCAGAGATTGCAAGCAGTGCTTTTCGTATGCGGCTCATCGTTCGGCTCTCTCCTGGGACATGCGAAAAAGGCAACCTCGAAGCGAGCAGACGAGTCCGCCATGAACGCAAGCAATGTTCCGCGCGAGGCTACCTTCTTCTGTTATTAGTATAGCAAACCTTTGAACTATGTCAACTTCCGAAATACTTCAGGCTGCATGCCGCTTCCGGACATTGGTGATGCAATGTGTGGCGTCCAGACTTCTGCCCGGAGGTTCCACGGTGGGCGTGGCAGTTCGGCGTTGACGATCCCAGTTGCCTGGGTCACTCATTCGCGACGAACCTGTCTCCGGCAATCCCTTTGAGTAATCGGCGCAGTTCGCGTGGGTCCGTGTGACCGTCGACCTGCAGGGAGATCTCTCCAGTCGTCGTCGTGAGCATGAGCTTGTGGGGAGGTTCTCCGGGGGTGCGTGGACCGAAGCGGCCCGGCGGCGGGGTGTTCTCGACAAGAGTGACCTCCTCGAGGTCGGCATAGCCCAGCGTACGCGCTGTCGGCAGTTCCACATGGACATCGGCGAGCGTCATCCCGGGATACCCGTCAATGAGCGCGAACGGCGCCTGGGCGGCGTACCACATCTGCTGAAAACGGCTTGCCCCCTGGGTTTTTGCGTCAGCTGTTCTCGCCTCACGAATCTTGCGGACTTTCGCCTGGTCGAACGGGGCAAGCACCACAAACGAGCGAGTCAACAGCATAGTCAGCTCGATGGACTTGAAGGCGCCCTGCCGCTCGACCGCCTGAGAGGCGAGGAGGACGGTCTCTACTTCAGGGGTATTCATCAGAACCTCAGGTCCAGGACGAGCACGAGGGCGGAGACGAGAATCATGAGTACCGAATACGGGACGGCAGAGACGGACTCTTGCGCGCGACTCGCTGATTTCCAGCTGATGTAGAAGACAAGGAACAGCGCAGGGATGAGCAGGCCCCAGTAGTCAGTACGCGAACCAAAGCTCCAGAACAGGGCCCCCATGACAGCCGTACAGACGGCAGCGACAATTGTCACCAGCAGTTCACTGACCCATCGCTTGCTCATGTTGACCCCCTCTCACCTATGTCGCCGGAACGTATGCGCACTGTCAGGATAGTCCAAGGCGGCGCACGGTCAATGAGTGGTGACCTCTGATCGGGAAACGGAGACGAGATGACAGGCGTCTCCTGCGCTCCGCAGGACGTGTAACGTTTGCGCGCGGCGACCATAGACAAGGTGTGGAGGTGGTGGCGATGGAATTGGTCCTTGTACCGTTTGGCATTGTTGTCGCGGCGCCTCTCGTGGTGGGAGCAGTCACGGGGGCTACGTTCAAGTTCGTGTGGATTGTGCTCAGGTTCATCTTCGTGCTGTGTTTCTGGTGGCTGCTCCTGCTTATCGGCGGGGTCGCCCTGCTGAGGTCGATCCTGCATTGACCGGGGCATCGTTCACACCTGTACCGAGTCAACACTGCAAATGCTGTCAAAATGCAGCAAGCGGTCTCCTTCTCCTTGATATCTTTACAAAAGACCATTGACGGATGTCAAATGCCCTCTACTCTTAGCTTATCAAAGTAAGGGGGAACCGTGATGAAAAAGATGACCAACAGCAAGCGTATGGAACTAGTTCTGGCGGAGCTGCGCAACTACTGGGAGACTGAAGATCCGCGTCGAGTTGGTGGACTGACCGCGTCTCAGCTCTCGTTGCTGCTGTCGCTTTCTGAGCATCCTGGATGCCGCGTGCAGGACACTGCCGAACGGCTCGATTTGACTGCTCCGACCATCAGCATTGGAGTCCGCAGACTGGAGAACCTGGGGCTGGTGCAGCGCGGCGCCGATCCTAATGATCAGCGTGCCGTGTGCCTGTATCTGTCCCCGCAGGGCAGAAAAATCGCTTCCAAGGCACGTTCTCTGCGCGCAGCCAAGTTGGAGACGATGCTCGGTGCGCTGGCAGTAGATGAGCAGGAGGCTCTTCTCGAGATGCTGGAGAGGGTGATTCCACATATCGATTGAAGGCACGTTACTGTAGCCTGTTGATAAGAACAAGGAGGTTACCGTGAATGCACGCCCAATAATGCCTGGCATCACCCTCATGGGAGCGGTTGACTGGGACCGCAGGCTGTTCGACTCGCTGATCCCGCTGCCTGAAGGGACCAGTTACAACGCGTATCTGGTGCGGGGCAGTGAGAAGACCGCGCTGGTCGACACTGTCGATCCGGCCAAGGTTGACGTCCTGATGGCTCAGCTCGACACTGTCCAGCGCCTGGATTACCTTGTTGCACAGCATGCCGAACAGGACCACAGCGGCTCCATCCCTGCCGTCCTTGCCCGGTATCCTGGGGCTGTGCTGGTAACGAATCCGAAGGCAAAGGAGTTGCTGCAGGAACACTTGGATATCCCGGACGATCGGTTCAAAACCGTCGCCGACGGCGAGACTCTGTCGTTAGGCAACAAGACCCTGCGGTTCATCTACCTGCCATGGGTCCATTGGCCCGAAACGATGGGTACGTACATCGAGGAAGACCACGTCCTATTCTCGTGCGACTTTCTTGGCTCGCACCGGGCGCAGTCGGGCGTGTTCGCCGAGCGCCACATCGTCATGCACGGCGCCAAGCGCTACTACGCCGAGATCATGATGCCGTTCCGCAGCTTCGTCATCAAGAATCTGGACAAGTTGGCCGGCATGCAGATCGACATGGTCTGCCCAAGCCATGGTCCTATCTACAAGGACCCGACGTTCATCATGGATGCCTATCGCGAGTGGGCAGGCGACCCTCCGCACAACAAGGTTGTCATCCCCTTCATCTCGATGCATGGGAGCACGCTGAAGATGGTCGATCGCCTCACGGCGGCCTTGGCCGACCGGGGGGTCACCGTCGAGAGGTTCGACCTGACGACCTCCGACCTCGGCGAGATCGCCATGTCCCTCGTGGACGCTGCGACCATCGTCATTGGCACCCCTGCCGTGCTGACGGGTCCGCATCCCAAGACCATCGAGATCGCGTACCTGGCTGGAGCTCTTCGTCCCAAGACGCAATTTGTGTCCATCGTCGGGTCGTTCGGGTGGGGTCAACGCATCGTCGACATCCTTGGCGGACTCATCGCGCCGCTGAAGGCCGAACTCCTCACACCCGTCCTCGCTAAAGGCGAGCCTCGTGCCGCCGACATGCAGGCTATCGATGTGTTGGCGGACACGATTGCCGCCAGGCATCGCGAAGCGGGCCTTCACTGAACCACGCACGTTCTTCGTACAACGAACCCCCGGCCGTAAGGCCGGGGGTTCTGTCTTTATATCACCTGTCGGGGTGACAGGCGTCCAACAACGCGAAGGGCTATTGCAAGATGTTCAGAGGTTGCTACGGGTTGCTTGTCTTCACCGGTATCCACGTCGCTCCACTATCCGTTGTCGTGAAGATCTTGCCGTTCTCGTCCAGGCCCCAACCGGTCGTGGCATCGATGAAAGAATAGGTTCTGACATCCGGATTGTTCGAAGCAGGACCCAACGTCCAGGTGCCGCCACCGTCGGTAGTGCGGTACGACTGCATCACGTGTTTGCCGTCCTGCACAAAATCCAGCATGACAACACCAGTCTTCTTCTGTTCTCCAAAGAACACGGGAGGATACGCGTCGGCGTAATAATCATTCGCAGGGGACAAGCTCTCATATGCAGCAGGAACAGGCAAGGACCATAGTTTCCACGTTACACCACCGTCCGTCGTTTTAAACATCAGCACAAACGTGTATGCACTATAGGAGCACGTCACAAATCCGGTTTCAGGCGTGGAGAACGTCATGCCAGTCGGATAGCCCGCTACTCCGTTCAGCGTTCCAGTTGCATCCGTTATGCCTGTGATGTCCCCGACGAAGGAGAAGGTCTTGCCACCGTCGGTCGTCCGGTACAGTGATTTTGCCATCTGTCCAGCCCCGGGTGTCCCCGTGATCATGAGGTAACCGTTTGACGCGTCAGCGAAGCTAATCTTGACGCCGCCGATGTCGTCCTTCTCCCAAGGCAGCATGGTCGTGATCGTTGTTCTGTTCCATGTCGAGCCCTTGTCGCTTGTATGGTAGACCACAATCTGCGGGTGGTTGGCGGTGCCGGCATTGGTTGCGACGAACGCCGTCTGCCCGTCAAAAAAGCAGGTACCAATCGTTGGGGGGGCCTGTACAGGGAGGGGCGCCTGAAAGATGGAAACGTCGGCCCACGCAGCTCCACCGTCCACGGTCCTGAGTATCTGGCCGTTCTTGGTCAATGCCCAGCCGGTCCTGCTGTCTATCAATGTGATCTGCGAAAGGTCCTGCGGCTGCGTCATGATGGGCTGTTGATCCGACCTGGCAAGGATTACCGCGATCCCTGCTGCCACCACCAGTACAGCAACTGCGGAGACAATAGCCGCAGTCCTTGTTCTCCTATTGAGCATAACCGCCTCCAAGCGTCTGTTGGGAGTTTCTCTAGATGGTGTCGGTCACCGGACATGCCATATGAACCCATCCATACGGCCTATCTCTACCTAAGACGTCGCATCACCTCACGAAGTTCCCGACCAACCACACGATATGGGGGGATAGCAGTCTCCGCAGGCACGACAACCGGGACACAGGGTCGTTGTACTAGAGCAGACGCTGGTCCAGTTACGTGGCCTTTGCCTGGTTTGCGACAGCAGCGGCAGCTCGTGCAGCAGCCTCAGGGTCGCCGAGGTAGGTGTGGCTGATAGGCTTGAGGTGCTCGTCCAGCTCGTACACGAGCGGGATGCCCGTCGGGATGTTCAGATCGACGATGTCGTCATCGCTGATGCCATCGAGGTACTTCACAAGGGCGCGGATCGAGTTGCCATGGGCGACGACGATAACCTTCCGACTGGCCTTCAGTGAAGGCGCGATCGTCTCTTCCCAGTACGGGATGAACCGTGCGACGGTGTCCTTGAGACACTCGGTCAGCGGCAGATCGTCTTCGGGCACGTCGGCATAACGGGGATCGTGTCCCGGCCAGCGGTCATCGGTTTTCAGCAGAGCGGGCGGCTGCGTGCTATAGCTGCGCCGCCACAGTTTGACCTGGGCGTCACCATATTCCTGTGCCGTCTCAGCCTTGTTGAGTCCCTGCAGGGCCCCGTAGTGACGTTCGTTGAGCCGCCAGCTGCGGACCTGAGGGATCCACATGAGGTCCATCTCGTCGAGGGCGATCCACAGCGTACGGATGGCCCGCTTGAGGACCGAAATGTATGCCAGGTCGAAGGTGAACCCGCTCTCCTTCAGGAGCTTGCCCGCGTCGTGTGCCTCGACGATTCCCTTCTCGGACAGGTCGACGTCGGTCCAGCCAGTAAACCGGTTCTCTTTGTTCCACGTGCTTTCACCGTGCCGGAGCAGTACTATTTTGTACATGTGTCTCCTCCTCGGAAGGTTGATTCTCCTTCAGCATAGCGGAAGCAACGAGGACATCGTGAAACCTCTGTGGAGGGGCGCGGATCCCGTCAGTGGTCCGCAATCAAGCGCTCGAGGCGTCCGCGCGCGAGAAGGAGCGGGATGACCACGATCTGCACGACGATGCCGGGAAGGCTGGCGACGATGCTGGCAAGGACGTAAGCGACAGGTTCAGGCTTCAGGCCGATGGATGGTCCCAGCAGGGCGACTGCCAGGCCCAATGCGATTCTACCCGCGGCCATGGCAAGAAGGAGCGACCACAGTGGCGCGAGTCTCCAGTGACGATGGGCAACCCCGGCGACCAGACTGTAGACGGCCAGCTCGACGACCATGGGTGGCAGGATGGCGACCGGAGCCATGCCCGTCAGGAGCGTGCTGAGCACGGGGGTGGTGACGCCGAGGAATGCCCCTGCAACGGGGCCCAGCAACAGTCCACCCAGCAGGACGGCATAGTGCATCGGCAGGAACATCTGGCCGCCCGCCGCTCCGAACAGGGAGTGAAAAATCATGGGCAGCAGCAATCCCACCGCCAGCAACAGGCCGGTCGTCGTCAGGGTTCGCACAGGGAAGCGTCGTGTCATTCGTACCTCGATGTTCAACAGGATGGGTGCCTCTCACTATAAGAACAGCCCCCGCAACTGTCAACCCGTGTCTTGGATCCTGTAACGCTGCGGACAGTCCTCATTTGCGCTACAGGAGGCACTGGATTCCCAAAGGAAAGCCCGGCCGCACAGCAGCCGGGCGGAGGAACGGATACGTCTAGTGTTCTAGCGGCGCTGGGTGATGTCGTCCTGGGAGTCGACCTGCTGGACAGGGGGTTGCGGCGGAACAGGCGTGCTCTGCGGGCGCGACGGAGGCGGGGAAACCTGTTTGCGGCCGCCGTTCATCGACATGATATACAGGGCTGCTCCACCGGCGATCAGGAGGACGGGCACAACGATACGGCTCGCCGTACCAAGATGGAACCCTCCGAGCCCGAGGACTACTTCGAAGAAGAGACCGAAGGCGACAAACAGAACGAACGCAGTCTGCATGGTCTTCTCACCCCTCTGGACCTCTGTCACGTCGCCGGCGCGCTTGCCCCACAGGTACTGACCAAGACCAATACTGCCCGGAAACAGGAGAGCCCACGCATATGCCCAGCTCTGCCATTGCCCTGTGATGTCCTGGACGAAGAGGATAATGCCTGTTACCGCAACGATGCTGCCAAAGGTGACCAGGCCTTTACTGCTACGCTGTGTATCGCGGAAGCCGAGTGCCATGATGAGTCCGCCGGGGACGATGATCCAGAAGGGCCACAGCCAGGCTCCCAGGTCGATGTGGATGAATCTGGCGACCAGGATCCAGGCGCCCACGGCCAGAAGCAAGAGTCCAAGGGTTCTCGTGTTGCGTTCGTGCTGTTCATTGTTGTTCATCTCGTACCCCCTTGTGCAGGCTGCAAGAAGACCTGGGCTCAGGCCCGTCATGACGGGTGAGCTGGTTCATGCACCGTTCACTTCGTATACGGTAAGGAGGCTGGTCAGGTTACGACGGGGTTTCCGCCTGCGCTGCCACAAGGGCTGAAGGCGAGATGAGGAGTGACACGACCAAGTGAACTGTTTTGCATTGCCTCAGTGGTATTGACGTGTTTTTCTTGGAATTGTATACTTCTTACTGGCAAGATAGGATATGCCAGAATTGTGTATGGAGGTCATCAGTGCTTACAGGTAAGGTGAAGTGGTTCAACGCAGAGAAGGGCTATGGCTTCATCAGTCGTAATGACGGCGAGAAGGACGTTTTTGTCCACTACAGCGCAATCATCGGCTCTGGCTTCAAGTCCCTCAAGGAGGGTGACCTTGTGGAGTTCGAGGTTGTGCAGGGCGACAAGGGCCCGCAGGCGAAGGACGTCCAGGCTAAGGCCTAATCACTGGCACCTAAACCCAATCGAGTCCCCGGCTTACGCCGGGGACTTTTCTTGGTTGTCCACCATAGATATTCCCGCCGTCGTTCCTGCGTTCACGGAAATAACACACGAGAAGGCAATGCGAGTATATAATGAATTTACATATTGCAACGCGGCACTTGTATCGGGGAAGATACTCCATATACTGCTTTATGGCAAGATAGTACATGCCAAGTTTTATGGAGGTTTCAGTGCTTACAGGCAAAGTCAAGTGGTTCAACGCAGAGAAGGGTTATGGTTTCATTACTCGTGATGACGGCGACAAGGACGTTTTCGTCCACTACAGCGCCATCCTCGGTTCAGGTTTCAAGTCGCTGAAGGAAGGCGACGCGGTCGAATTTGAAGTCGTGCAAGGCGACAAGGGTCCGCAGGCCAAGGACGTCACGATCAAGTAGTTCTCCCCCTATACTGAACCCAATCAGCCCCCAGCGTAGGCTGGGGGCTTTCGTTTGTCCTACCCTCTTGACTATGACGCAACGTCATGGTATGTGCTGCCATGACAGCGGAAAGGAGCAGAGATGACCTATATGATCGGGAAGGTAACACACATGGCCCACGTGGGTGATTCTCGCTTCAGTGCGACATATGACAAGGTGTGGCCCGGACTGGCGACGTTCTTCCGTGACGCCATGAAGGTTTACTGTACGGCCAACGGCGCGTAGGATCGACGAAGCACTGGACCAATAACAATCGCCCCGGCTGTATGCCGGGGCGATTGTTGCTCCAATGAAAGAGTAAGCTAGATGAAGAAGTTGATATGACCCTGGTCAGCGTCGCCCAGCATGGTCGCCACACCGCCTTCTTCAATGCCGTCGATGAGCTCTTCGCGGTGGATCCCCATGAGGTTCATCGACATGGTGCACGCGATGAATGTGCCGCCGCCATCGAGGACAGACCGCATCATTGCCTCGACAGGTGTCACGTTGTACTTCTTCATGAGGCTCAGGATCATGCGGGTGCCCATGCCCATCATGTGCATCTTACTCAGGATGAGGTGCGTGGCGCCACGCGGCATCATCATGCCAAACATCCGTTCGATGAATGTCTTCTTGATGCGCACGTTCTCATCTTTGCGCAGGACGTTCAGGCCCCAGAAGGTGAAGAACATGCTGATCTTCTTGCCCATGGCCTGAGCGCCGTTCGCGATGATGAACGCCGCGATGACCTTGTCCAGGTCGTTGCTGAACACGATGATGGTCGCGTGGTCGTCCGCCTTGCCCGGGACGACGACTCCTGCTGTGGCAGCTGCCTGAAGAGGCTTCCGCAGTGTCGCGGTGACCAGTTTCCCGCGCTGGCGGTCCACCACTTCCAGACCCTGTGCCTGGGCAAAGGCTGCAACGTCGGCGTAGAACCCGGGGTCCGAAGCCGTGACCTTGATCAGGTCACCGGGCCCTGTCTGTGCCAGGGCTTCCTTCAGTTTGAGCAGCGGTCCTGGGCACTGAAGGCCACAGGCATCGATCTCGACGGTTTTGGCGGAAACTGGAGCGCGTGGCGCCGGCAATTCCGCCTTCGTGACACACGGCCCGCTGGTGCAGGTCTGCTGATCGTCCGCCTCGCGTTCGGGCCGCGTCGGCTGTTCCTCAACACCATGTGTCACAGAAGCCTCCCAGCTTGTATAGCCACCGGTCAGGTTGGCAACCTGGAACCCGTTCTGGGCCAGGATCCTCTGTGCAACGTACCCACGCAGGCCTGCCTTGCAGTAGGTAAGGATGATCTTTGCTCCCGCGGGCAACTCGCCGATACGGTTGCGCAGTTCGGGAAGTGGAATGGTCAGCGCGCCGGGGATGATGCCACAGGACGTCTCTTCCGGTTCACGCACGTCCAGGAGAACGGCTCCCTTGGCGAGTTCCTCGGCCAGATGGTCAGGTGTCACGACGGGTGCCAGGTTCTCGAGGTCGTTCTGAGCAACAAAGCCCGCCATGTTCACTGGATCCTTGGCACTGCCATAGGGTGGAGCATAAGCAAGCTCGAGGTCGGTGAGGTCGTCGACGGTAGCACCCAGACGCATGGCTGTGGCCAGGACGTCGATGCGTTTGTCCACGCCGTCGTAGCCGGCGGCCTGAGCGCCGAACAACTTGCCCTCGGGGCTGTAGAGCAGTTTGATATGGACCGGCGTGCTTCCCGGGTAGTATCCAGCGTGCGAACCCGGGTGGATGGTGACAGACCGGAAGGGGATGCCCAGTTTCGTCAACAGAGCCGCACTGGCGCCGGTGGCGCCTGCTGCCAGGTCGAAGACTTTGACGATCGACGTGCCCTGTGTTCCTTTGTAGATATCATCTCTGCCGATGATGTTGTTGGCAGCGATGCGTGCCTGCCGGTTCGCCGGGCCTGCCAGCGGGATGAGCGCCTTGCTCTTCGTGACGAAGTGTTCGACCTCGATGACGTCACCGATGGCATAGATATCGGGGTCACTGGTGCGGAGGTGCTCGTCCACCAGGACGCCGTGGGAGGTGCCGATCGTAAGTCCAGCGTGTTCGGCTGTCTGCGTGTTTGGTCGTACGCCGATGGCGAGGATGACCATATCTGCTGCAAGCTGTGTCCCGCTGGTCAGGGTTACCGTCAGTGTGCTGTCCACGTTCTTCGCAAACGACTTGACTCCATCACCCAGGTGCAGGTCGACACCATGCATCTGCAGTTCCTGATGAGCGTAGGCAGCGATGTCGGGGTCGAGGAACGCCAGTACCTGCGGCAGCATCTCGACCAGTGCGACGTCGAC
>NZ_QXIY01000031.1 GCF_003570995.1 Candidatus Cryosericum septentrionale | reverse complement strand
ACCGTCGTCGTCAGGCCGGCAGCGTGCGCAGAAACAGTGCCGGTTTCAGCTGCTCTGTATGTCAGAAGACCCTGTGCCGGCGCAACGCTGAAAACAGCAGCGACACGAAGTGTATCTGTCCAGACTGCCTGCGTCGTATAATCCAGGCTACCATACGCCTTACTCGCGCCAATAGCACCAAACTGCTGTTGACCAGCTACCTTGAGGCGGGCAGGAACGAGACCCACGGCAAGCCTGGTGATCGTCTGCGGAGAAATAGGAATGACCACAAACGAACCGGTGTACATACCATAGCTGGCAGTGACCAGCACGACCCCTGAATCCCTCATTGCCGTCACCAATCCACCAGCATTGACAGTTACGACTGCTGGCAGGCTGGACGTCCATGTAGCAGTGACAATTGCACCAGTGGGGTCAACGGCAACCAGCTGAACAGTCTTGCCCATTTCAACTAAGACCGGCGAAGTCAGTCCACCAAGCGTGCGAATAGTGAGAGTAGCGGCGATGGCAGTCGTGCCGGTTGTAAGCTTCCTGCCATTGCCCACAGTGCCGGCGACCCTCTGCGTCAACATAATCGCTGAGGCGCTGGCATTGGTTGCGATAATGTTGGCGCCAGCCACTGCGTTTATGGCATCTATCAACCGAGTGGTAACCGTTGCGAGGGTGTCGCCCGCCACCGCCGTACAGGATGCAGTGTGGGATGCTCCCGTAGTATCCTGCCATGTGGCGCTTGCCACGTTCCCGGCAGTAACGGCACCACCGAGCATCAAGAAAGCCACCGCTGGAACTTCTGCAACTGCCCGGACCATGGAGACATCAAGGACGTCGAGAGCATTCAGCAACACAGTACTGGTGAATGTGATGGTGTGACTGCCGGCAATCCCCCAAGTCAAATCAGTGGAGGAGGTAGTGCCAACAGTTTTCTTGACAGCAGGACCAATGGTGCCGACAGCAGCAGTCGTCACATGAACCTGTGCCAGCGTTGTCGGGGTGTTGCAGGAGATGATCGTGCCGGCGCCATTCCTCGTGGCAGCAGCAACAGTAATACTATCGCCGGGAACGAATGCGTAGCCCCCGCCGAAAGTGATCGACTGGTCCCCTGATGTGGCCCAGTCTGGATCGGTAGACGTCGCCGCAGTGGCTCGAAGAACGTTGACATTGGGTATTGCGCCAAACGTGCCGGCGCCTACCCTGGTCACATCTACAACAGCGTGAGTGCCGTCAGTGATGCTTGCAACAGTACCAACAGCATCAACAGGCGTTGCGCCCCTGGCATCAACGCCGCCGACAAAGTTGCCGGATGGCGTCACGGTCAGCGTCACGTCTGCCCATGCCGAACGGGCGCCAACGCCTGCGAACAGGCTGAGCACCATGACAAGAGCAACGAATACAGACAGGGATTTCTTCATCAGGTAATCTCCTTTGCGGCATGGGCGAATACTTCTTCTACCATGTAGTATACACAAAGTGTGCCAACCATCTCCCTGATGTCCTGCCTGCCTTTCTGTGACGGGCGGATGCGGAAATGACGGAAGGCGGCGGAAATGAGCAGCTGACCCCATATCGTCGTTTCTCATCAACGAAGCCAATCACGCAGACGGGTGCTATCAACGGTAAACGTCCTTGCGATTACCGATGCGAACGATGATGGCTTCGTCTCCCCGGCGGTAGTAGATGACCCTGATGTTGCCGAGTTCAAGACGGTAGTAGTTCTTGAGTCCGCCTTTCAACTTCTTAATGGCGCCGCTGTGCTGCTCGGATATGCCTTGAATAGCGGCATCAAGCAGCACACCTTGGCGTTTCCTGTCCTTCTCCAGTCCCAACAGGTCCTTGTACACTGAGTCCTTGACAAGGACTCTCATAGACCATGGCGTTTGTGGAATTCGTCGACAGACAGAATTTCGTCGGACGTATCCATGACGCGTGAATCAGCCACCTCAACATCCTCCAAGTCCTCCAGGTAGAGCTGGAGAGCCCTGCTCACTACCCATGCCTTCGATCTTCTGGATGATTTGGCCATATTCTCCAGACGCTCCTTGAGTTCTGGCGTGATACGTATCGCCAGGGTCTCGCTTGCCGGCATCATACACCTCCCGATTGCCATACAGTGCAATACAATGCAATTATATGCAGGACGTTCATGTATTCAAGGCACACCAGCTTCACGATGCTGTTGGCTGCACCTTCCGCCATTCCCGCATCCGCCCGTCATTCCCGCATCCGCCCGTCATTCCCCCGAGCACTTTATTCCCATGCGAGGGGTGCTTCTCCGCGAAGGCGGGAATCCATTCTTTGTCCTTCTCGATGTACCACCTAGTCTATTTACCAGCTGACCCCATATCAGAACATGCCAACTCAGTTGCCAAATTGTTGCCAGAAATAACATCCAGTTGCTCTATTTCGAGATAACTTGCCACAAAGTTGACAAGTTTGGCCTGGACGAAAAAAAGCACTTTGAAATAGCGGGCGTCTATGATGTACAGGATTTGCAGCACAAGGTTGTAGAGCAGTGCAAACAGATGGAACCTCCTGTCCGCCCTCTCTTCACTGTTTGCGAAGTCAATAGCAAAACCATCGTTTCTGCTGAAATCCCTAGTGCAGATCTTGCGGCACGGCCTGTTTTCTATAAAGGTGTGGGAAAGATTAAGGCCTCCTATATCCGCGCTGGAGAAGCGGATGAATTGATGAGCGAATATGAAATCTACAGCTATGAGGCATTTCGCAAAAGAGTAAGGGACGATTTGCGACTGGTGGAAAATGCCAGACTGTCTCTTCTTGATCAGAACCTATTGGACCAATATCTGCTCTCTTTCAAAAAGGAACGAAAGAATCTATCAGAACATGTAACAGACAAAGAGATCATGGAACTTATGGGGATCACAATAGGCGGCATTCCTACACTGGCAGGAGTCGTGGTATTCTCCAAATATCCACAAGCCTATTTTCCGCAACTCTATATTACCGCTGTGGTGGTTCCCGGTACGGAAATGGGCGACACCGGAAGCGGAGGAGAACGCTTTATTGCAAACGAACGTATTACGGGCACAATTCCCGAAATGCTGAATGATGCCATTGGTTTTGTTCGCAGAAACGGCCGGACAAGAACCATTATCAGTGAAGATGGAAAGAGGAACGACCAGGATGAATACCCGATGATTGCCGTCCGTGAAGCAGTCTTAAACGCATTAATACACCGAGACTACAGTGTCCATACGGAAAACGTACCGATTCGCATTATCATGTACAGTGACCGCATGGAAATCATAAACAGTGGCGGTTTGTACGGCCGGATTTCAATAGACTCCCTGGGAAAAGTCCGCCCAGATACCAGAAATCCAACCCTTGCCAACGTACTGGAACTGCTGAACACAACCGAAAATCGTTATTCGGGTATCCCCACTATTCGTAAAGAGATGAAGGCTGTTGGCTTGCCTGATCCTGTTTTTGCAGTCAAGAGAGGCGAATTCATTGTCGAATTCAAAAATGGTATCGCCTATCCCGGTAAACAACAACTTGTCTCTGAAAAGACTGATAATTCAGAGGATCGACTTCTTGAGTTTTGCAGAACGCCACGCTCAAGGAAAGAGCTCATCAACTTTACCGGGCTTTCAAGGTTCTATATGATGAGTTCCTTGATCAAGCCGCTGCTGGAAAGCGGCAAATTGAAGATGACGCTTCCAGATAAACCCAAAAGCAAAAATCAAAAGTATGGAGCGTCATGAATCTGTCTGCACAACATCTGCCAAGCGGGGCGATCTGCAAACGCTGGTCCATCGAATGGGCCGTCATCACCTTAAACGCTCATGGAATCAACCTCTGCAACGAAATGGCAATACTATAATGTACGCAAAGGGCGACACTTTAATGTCTCACTCCACCTCACGATGCATGGATTCCCGCCTACGCGGGAATGACGGAGGGAGGCGGGAATCCATTCGTTGCTTTGTCTTTTCGGCTTGTTTCCGTCCCGGGTGCTGAACTTACCACTTTGGGCTGGAATTACCAGCTGACCCCAATCGACGGAGTTGCACATGAATGACCCCGTTGTACAATACCTTAACTCAGTTAAGGTTTGGTGCAGACGAGATGAATGATCCAGCTTCGTCACGCAAGCGGCTTTATGACATACTGGTAACACAGCAAGGGTACTTCACGACAGTGCAGGCTCACGCCGCTGGCTACGATTCTGCACTATGCGCCTATCACGTACGTCGAGGCGACTGGCAGAGGGAAGCCCACGGTATCTATCGTCTGACGGACTATCCGCCAACAGACCGTCCAGATCTCGTCCTGTGGAATCTGTGGTCGCGCGACCGGTCAGGTCGGCCTCAGGGCACCTACTCCCATGCGACCGCACTGTCGGTCTATAACCTTTCTGATGTGAACCCGTCAAGACTGCACATGATGGTGCCTCCGACGTTTAGACGCAGGGGACTGCTTCCCGGCATCCTCATCATCCACCGTGGACTGCTCATCGAATCCGATGTCGAACAGATGGAAGGGTACAGCGTCACACGCCCACTGCGGACCCTGCGTGACCTGGCCGACTGCAGGATGCTGTCAGACGAGCTCCTGCTGGAAGCAGCCGTCCAAGCTGTACACCGAGGCCTCGTCGACCCCACCGAGCTCATGTCAACACCAGAGTGGGCACCGGCCATCTCCCTGACAGCTCAACTGCGACGAGCCCTGGAGAAGTCATGAATCCGCAGTCCTATGGGTCTGGTAGCGCCTTTCGCATCGCTCTCGAAGCACGACTGAAGGATCGCGCAGCTACCGAGGATATCGACCTGCAACGCCTTAGGCGACGAGTCGCGTTCGATCGATTCCTGTCACGCCTGGCCATGCAGGATCGTGAGCGATGGGCCCTGAAAGGGGGCTATGCACTGGAAATCCAGCTCGACATCGCCAGATCCACTCGCGACCTCGACCTCGTCCTCAGGACCTCGCCCGAAGATACGCCCGGATTTACCCCTGTTGATGCAACAATGGCCTTTCTCAGAACATCTGCCGCTGTGGATGCACATGACTACTTCGCGTTTGCCGTGGGACGCCCAATGATGGAGATGGAAGGGCTACCATACGGTGGAGCGCGCTTCCCCATCGAGAGCAGGGTCGGAGGCAGACCGTTTCTGACATTTCATCTGGACGTAGCGATCGGGGATACCATTGTAATGCCTCTTCAGACCATTGTGCTCAAAGACTGGCTGGGTTTCGCGGGCGTTGCCGCTGCGATGGTACCCGTCCTTTCTCGAGAACAGCAGTTCGCCGAGAAATTGCACGCCTACGCGACGCCCAGAGACAGCGAACACCCCAACAGCCGCGTCAAGGATCTTGTGGACATGGTGCTACTGTTGAAGGACGGCACACTCGATCCAGCCTATACTCTCGACACTCTCATCAGTGTTTTCCGCAGACGCGGACAACCTCGCCTTCCCACAGCGCTCGGTGATCCCCCCAGCTCGTGGGCAACCCCGTTCGCTACCATGGCCAGCGAATGTGGCATTTCAACAGACGTGGAAGAGGCATGTGAGGACGTAAGGTCGTTCTACCTGCGAGTGCTTCGCGAACTCCCGAAGCGGTCAGTAGAAGGATCGTGATCTTGGATCTAGAGGGATCAGCTGGCAAAGCGCTGCCGTTGGTACACTTGCCATGCCCCGGAGGAGTACATCGCCCTGCACCTCGACGGCTGGGTGACCATCATGAATCGCTTCAAGGGATTGGCTCGCCGACTGCGACCCACACATAGCTGTCATTCCCACTGGACTCCGTCATTCCCGCAACGGCGGGAATCCATTCTGTCCCTCCATCTGTCATTCCCGCGCAGGCGGGAATCCAGTCTTCGCTGTCCATGGGATGTTGATGGGCGGGTCTTGCCTCATCTCACCGATGTATCACTGAGTGCGCAATTACCAGCTGACCCCACGTCAGTGAGGCAACAGACACGCATCGACTCATCCAACAAGTACGTGAAGGATTGCAGAATACTGCTGGTCCTCTGGATGAGAACAAAGGGAATGGAGTCCACGATGCATGGATTCCCGCCTTCGCGGGAATGACGAAGGGCACGGGAATGACGGAGGGGGCGGGAATAACGGAGGTGCGGCATGCTCAACCTAGTCGTATGATCGTCACCGTCCTAGTCAAGGCGTTCCAGCCCACCGTGCAGCCAAGGTTCTCGGCGACGAAGCGGACCGGGACCATCGTCCTGCCACCAATGATGGTAGCAGGTACTATTACTAGCTTGGCTACCCCATCCACTGTCGCGCTCATCGCCCCGATGCGCAGCACGATACTGGTCGTGCCCAGCCGTATCATGATACTCCTGGAGGCAGCCTTCCAGGTCACCGAACCGCCCAGCGCCTCTACAATAGCGCGGATGGGCACCATGGTACAGCCGCTCCCCCTGTCGATGTATGGAGCTGAATCCAGCGTCACCGTTCTCCCACCCACCGTGGCCGCCAGCTTCCCGACTGTCAGAACGATACGCACCGAGGCAGCGGCGGCAATGCTGAAGCGAAGCGTGACCGCCTGGTCTCCGCCGTTGGTCACGACCTTGAGCAGACTCTGGTATGGTCCCTTGCCCAGGCTGCCGCCTTCGACGCGGACAGTCACCGCCCCGTTGCCCCTGCCGGTCTGCGGAGTCACCGTGACATAGCCGGGAACGTTCTCGAGGCGCCAGTCCAGGGTGCCCGCTCCCAGGTTGGTGATGGCGAACGTCGCCGAGCGCGCCTGGTTGACCGGGATGCTGCCAAGGTCCAGGGCTGCCGGCGCTACCGCTGCGACGGGCGCACTGAGGTCGGCACGTACAAGAGCACCCGTGACCCCACCGACCAGCAATGTCGTTCCTGTACAGACCATCGTTGATGCCGACGTGACGCCGGTACCCTGGGCAACGTCCCACCATGCCTTGGAGGGACTCTCCCAGCGAAGCACGCCGCGCTCGGCAGTACCGACCAGAACAGCGCCCAACGGCAGAGCCGCCAGCGACGTCACTGTGCCGGGGCTGGGCAGACTGGTCCAGTGAGCACCCGCGTCCATTGTCATCGCGACTCCGCTGCCCCCTGCGGCGAACAGCGTCGTGGCGGCGGCACTCCACGCAAGCGAAGAAACATTCTTGATGGGACAGGGTGTCTTGACATACGAAGTCCCGTTGTTGACGGAGACGAACACGCCCGCGTCCTGTGAAGAGACGGCGATGCGGTCGCCGTCCAGACGCATGACGTCGGTCACAAGAGACGACGCGATACCCTCGCCCACCGACTTCCACGTCACACCGCGGTCGGTCGAGTAGTTCAGACCCGTGCAGAGCGACGCGATGAACAGCGCGTTGGGGTCCCGAAGGTCCTGCACGATGCGTGCCACGCGCGTGCAGCCCAGTGTCGTGACACGGTCAAAGGACGTCCCTTCGCCCTTCACCAGCCACAGGCCGTCGCCGTCGGTACCGATAAGCCACCGGTCGGGCTCGAGGACCGCGATGCTGGTCAGCCTCATCAGGTCCAGCTGGGCAGGCAGTTTGCGGAAGACCGTCGACGTGCCCGACATGCTGTAGATGCCGGCGTTCTGCGTCGCCACGACGACCGTCGGCGTTGCGCCGCCCAGCGTGCCGATAGCGGTCACGGCAGCGGGGAAGGTCTTGAGCGTGACGAACCCGGCGCTGGACTGGGCGCTCGCCACAGGCGCAGCAATGCCGGCCACAATCATCGTGCAGATGGTCAGGAAGGCAACGAGGCGCAGGATTCCACAGGTGCAGCTTCTTCTCATCGTATCACCCCAAACAATGTCAGTGCCCGCACAATGAGGAACCCCGCGAGGGCAACAAAGAGGACGGCCGTGGCCGCCTTGACCGGCGCCGCATTCCTCTTGAGCCACGTGACCAGATGGTCGCTGGTGACGCCAAGGTATGCAATGACGGTGATCAGGACGAGCGGCAGAACAAACAACAGGTTGTACACGACAAGGAGCAGCGCTGCTCTCTGCTTGAGGACACTCTGGCTGAAGATGAGCACAATGGTCGGCAGGTACGTTTGCCCAGTGCACATGAACTCGAACAGCGAAACAGGGAACGCGACGAGGAAGGCGCTGGTGGCAACGAACCCAGTGCGTGCCTGATTGCGGATAAGCCCGTGGATCATGCCCTTGTTCCGTTCCGGCAGCTGCAGCGTCATGTCGCCTAGGTCACCATGCCGGGCGCGCCATGCGTCCCGCACCGACAGCACGGCGATCACCCCGGCGAAGATGCCGATTGCGAGGTAGAACCACTTGCTGAGCGCGAAGAACCACGTGGCGCGCGACACTAGCTGATACAGCCCAAGGCCTGCTGCAAGATAGGCAATGAACACGCCCAGGGCGAACGCCAGCCCAACAAACAGGATGTCTCGCCTGGACTTGGACCGCATGATGAGGTAGCTGATGAAGAAGATGAGGGTCGCGAAGGCACAGGGGTTGATGCCGTCGAGCAGTCCCGCGCCAATGACCGTCAGGACACTGAACGTCTTGAAGAGGTCGGTGGATCCGGTGCCGTCACCCGCTTCGGCCGTCTTCCAGGCATCCAGCAGGTGCTGACGCAGTGCAGGAGTGGAGGACTTCAGCGCCTGCTCCAGTCCGGTCTTGATGGCAGACTCCCTGAGGAACACTTTGTCGCCGACGAAAATGGTCGGTGCGATCCCACGCTGCGCGTCGGGCACTCCATAGGAGGTGTCGAGCGCTGAGCGCACCTTGGCCCCGGTGCTGTCCAGTGCATCCACCTTCTTGTAGACGTAGAAGTCATACTTCTTGGAGAGCGCGCCCAGATACTCCTCGACCGCACGGCACTCGCTGCACCCCACGGTGTAGTAGTACACGAGAGGAACGCTCGTGGCGCTTGGTGGCGTCGTCTGCTCGACCGCACGCACGGGGACGCCAATCATGCAGACGCCGATGAGCATGGCAGCAAGAAACGCAGCAGCGCGCCACGCCGTGTTCCTGGTCACTGCGCGCCTGCCAGCTGTTCCAGGGACTGGTACACGCCGCTGTTCTCATCGGAACCGCCGCTGTACTGCACCGTATGGTCCTCGTCCAGGATGACGGCATACGGCGTCAGCGTCTGATGGACCGAGCGCGCCAACTCCGAGTTGGGATCGGAGATAAGGATGGCGCTCGAAGGGGCCTCCTGCGCGAACCGCTTGACAGGGTCAAGCTGGGGGTCACCAACAACGAAGACGACCGGCGTGATGTCCAGCTTGCGCGCTGCAACCGTGTTGAGCAGACTCATGGTCGCTTCATAGCAGGAACCGCAGGTAGGCTGGGTAAACAGCACCAGCACCCTCTTGCCGGTGAGCTGTCCCAGGTTGAACTGGACTCCGCTCCAGGTCTGAGCCGTGAAGTACGGGAAGGGGAAGCCCACCCGCAGCCCCGGGGATTTCACCTGAGCCATGAAGCGGTCGAAACCCTCCTGCCCCATATCCCGAAGGTACACCGACGTGGCAAGATTGCGCACCAGCGCCCCGATCGGCTCGGTCAGTGCTCCGCCGCCTCGCGGCTCAAACCCTTCGGCTGCTGTCAGCACCTGAAAGAACGACATACCCTGCCATCCCGCGAGATATGAGGCAGTAGACTTCGCAGCCCCGACGAGCTTGCGAGGGGACAGGATGCGCACCTGCTGTATCGTCATACTAGGATCGACGGTGATCCCTACGCTCAGCGACCCTCGCTGGAGCAGGAACCGCGACAATCCGCCGCCTGCCAGCGGATTGGCAATCATTGTCGTGTAGAGGATTTCCAATGTGCCACTCTCCTCCGTTGACGCTGCCCACACCTCAAACAGCCAGTTGCCCGGTACGGCGCTTGGAAGGTCGTCTGCACGCTTCACGATCGCCTCCGGGATCAGCGCCCTGAGACTTGCTGCGGGGCTCACCGTACTCCTTGCCAGCACAACGGCACAGGTCCACGCCGCTAGAACCACCAGCACGCCAACGACGGACCAAAGGATGGATTCCCGCCTTCGCGGGAATGACGGAGGGCGCGGGAATGACGGAGGCAGGTGGGGACTCACGCGGCGATGCAAGGATGGATTCCCGCCTTCGCGGAGAAGCACCCCTCGCCTTGAACAAAAGGGCTCGGGGGAATGACGGGGGGCGCGGGAATGACGGAGGGAGGCGGGGACTCACGCGGCGATGCAAGGATGGATTCCCGCCTTCGCCGAGAGCACCCCTCGGATACAACAACATCCTCGGGGGGGAATGACGGAGGCAAGGGGAATGACGTATGGCAGAATGGATTCCCGCCTTCGCGGGAATGACAGAGGCAGTATCCGATGTTACTTCTTCCGCTTCAACACTCTGTGCACCGCCGCCTCGATGTCCGTGTGGCGGCAGCCGAAGGCAGTCAGCAGTTCGTCGGGGGTACCGGACTCGCCGAAGCGGTCCTTGATGCCGACGAATTCCATGGGCACAGGGCATTCCTGGACAAGCACCTCGGCCGCGGCAGAGCCCAACCCGCCCATGACCTGGTGCTCCTCTGCGGTGATGACGGCGCCCGTCTCGCGGGCAGCCTTCAGCAGGAGGTCGCGGTCGATGGGCTTGATGGTGTGAATGTCCAGGACGCGGGCATGGATGCCCTGCTTCTTCAGCTCCTCGTGGGCGAGCAGAGCCTCGTACACCATGTAGCCGGTCGCGGCGATGGTGACATCGTCACCGTCCTCGAAGGTGATGCCCTTGCCGATTTCGAACGGTGTGGTGTCGTCTGTGAGAATCGGCACCGACTCCCGACCCAGTCGGATGAACGCCGGGCCCTGCATGGCGGCGACTGCCAGCGTTGCCTTGCGGGCTTCGTTCACGTCACACGGGTTGATGACGGTCATGTGGGGCAGCATCCTCATGGTGCCCAGGTCCTCCAGGGCCTGATGGGTCGCCCCGTCCGGACCAACACTGATGCCGCCGTGTGCGCCGACGATCTTCACGTTCAGCTCGGCATAAGCGACCGTGACCCGTATCTGGTCCAGCGCCCGGTCGACCATGAACGTGCCGTAGGTCGACGTGAACGGGACCTTGCCCATCAGCGACAGCCCGCCAGCGATGCCGACCATGTCCGCCTCGGCGATGCCGCAGTCGATGAACCGGTCGGGGAACTCCTTCTTGAAGCGTTCACTCGTGGTCGACTTGGCAAGGTCGGCGTCGAGCACGAACACGCGCGGGTCCTCCTTACCCAGGATCAGCAGGCCATCCGAGTAGCCGAAGCGCGTGGCCTTGCCTTCGAGGGTGCCGCAAATGTCCTTGTGTGCAGTCGCCATATCACTCACACTCCTGTGCGTCCAGTTCGCGGATGGCCTGGGCCAGCTCGTCCTGGGACGGCGCCTTGCCATGCCAGCCGACAACATTCTCCATGAACGAGACGCCCTTGCCCTTGATGGTATGTGCAACGATGGCCGTGGGCTGCCCCTTGACCGTTTTCGCCTCGTCCAACGCTTTCACACACTGCTCCATATCGTTGCCGTCGATGCTGATGACGTGCCAGTTGAACGCGCGCAGTTTGGCGCCGACGTCGTCGATGCCCATGATGTCGCTGCAGCGGCCGTCAATCTGCAGGCCGTTGTTGTCGATGATGGCACACAGGTTGTCCAGCTTGAAGTGCGCACCTGCCATCAGTGCCTCCCAGATCTGGCCCTCCTGGATCTCTCCGTCACCGGTGAGACAGTAGGCACGCACTGGCAGCTTGTCGTACCGGGCGGCATATGCACAGCCCACGGCGATGGAGAGCCCCTGGCCAAGCGAGCCGCCCGACGTCTCGACGCCCGGAGGACTATCCTTCTTGGGGTGTCCCTGCAGGCGTGAGCCGAACTTGCGCAGCGTCATGAGCTCTTCCTTGGGGAAGAAGCCCTTGTAGGCAAGCAGAGTGTACAGCAGTGGCGCGATGTGCCCCTTGGACCAGAAGATGCGGTCACGGTCGGGGTCGGTGGGCGTGGCGAGGTTGGCCACCCGGAAGTAGAGGGCCGTCATGATGTCGGCGGCCGACAGCGAGCCGCCCGGATGCCCTGAACCGGCCGTGGTGATTGAGCGCAGCGTGTCCTTGCGGATCTCGGTCGCAAGGTGCTTCAGTTCCTGGATCGTCAGCATCGTTTCCATGGTTGGTTGCTCACTCCTACTTCAGTTCAGTCAAGGCTGTGCGGATACGGCCGAGAGCGAGAGCGATGTTCTCGCGCGATGTCGCGTAGGAAAAGCGGAGGTAGCCCTCGCCAAACGAGCCGAAGCTACTCCCGGCCAGGCAGGCAACGCCCGCGTTGTTGAGCAGCTCGTCGGCAATCTCCTGGGATGAGCGGCCAAAGCTCTTGACGTTGGGGAAGACATAGAAGGCGCCATGCGGCTTGCGGCAGGTAACACCGGGGATGGCGTTGAGGCCCTCGACAATGATCTCCCGGCGGGCCAGGAACTCCTGCCGCATGGTCTCCTCGTCGTCCTGCGGGCCGGTCAGCGCTTCGATGCCGGCAATCTGTGTGAACGTGGCGGTGCAGGACGCCGTGTTGGCGATGATCTTGGACATCCACTCGATGAGCTCGCGCGGGCCGGCTGCATAGCCAAGGCGCCACCCGGTCATGGCGTAGGTCTTGGACATGCCGTCCACGATGATCGTGCGTTCCTTCATCCCGGGGAGCGACGCGATGGAAAAGTGCTCACCCTCGAACACCAGACGCGAGTAGATCTCATCCGACAGGACATAGAAGTCGTACTTCTTGGCCATCTCGGCGACCAGCTCCAGGTCCTCGCGCGCGATGATGCCGCCGGTCGGGTTGGCTGGAGAGTTGATGACGACAAGCTTCGTGCGCGGCGAGACCAGCTTGACGAAGGTATCACGGTCAAAGCTGAAGTCCTTTTCCTCGATGATCGGGAGGGGCACAGCCTTGGCGCCGGAGATGTTGATGATCGACTCGTAGATGGGATACGAGGGATTAGGATAGATGGCCTCATCGCCGTCCTCGAGCAGGGTCATGCACGCCGAGTAGATGACGTCCTTGGCCCCGGGGCTGACCAGCACCTCTTCAGCCGTGACTGGGAGGCCACGGGTCCTGCTAATGTACTCCGCGATCGCCTTGCGGAAGTCCATGCGGCCCATCGTCGGCGAGTAGTGGCTGTAGTTCTGCTCGATCGCCCGGATGCCGGCCTGTTTGATGTTCTCGGGGGTGTTGAAGTCGGGTTCGCCGATCTGCATATAGATCATGCTCTTGCCCTGACGTTCCAGTTCCTGTGCCTTGGCCATGACGAGGAAGGCTCCCTCGCCGCCAGCCCTCTGCACGCGTTTCGTTACGTTCAGCATGTCCTCTACCTCCCGGCAGATGATTCAGCGCTCACGCGCAATCGTGCGGCTAGTTACCTATCGTGTTTATGCCCGGCGTTGGGCTGCATGAACGGCCGCTTGACCACGATGCCTGCCTCGGCCTTTCCGCGAATCGGGATATAGACCGTATCGCCAACCTTCACCGCGTCCTTCTCGACCATGCACAGGGCATAGGAGCCACCCAGGGTCGGGCAGTAGTTGCCGCTGGTCACATAGCCGATCTTGACGGGCAGTTCGGGGTTGCCTGCCAGGCAGTCGAACCCGTTGCGCGGGATGGCCCTGCTGTTCATCTTCACGCCGATCCACTTGCGCGAGACACCCTTTGCTTTCATGGCGAGGAGTGCGGG
Source organism: Candidatus Cryosericum septentrionale (assembly GCF_003570995.1). Taxonomy (GTDB): domain Bacteria; phylum Caldisericota; class Caldisericia; order Cryosericales; family Cryosericaceae; genus Cryosericum; species Cryosericum septentrionale. Next base: position 5,819 of record NZ_QXIY01000031.1, on the reverse strand, counting down.
CTTGCCCACAAAATCATGGTCCCAGCTGATCACGAAGTTCTGCCCGGATTCGAGCGGCGCTATCGTGTTGTCAAGGTCATGGCCGTACAACCAGTAGCACACCTCGAAGCGCAACGTATCACGCGCGCCCAGTCCGTTGGGGACGAGGCCGAGCGGCCTGCCGGCGTCCAGGATGGCATTCCACAGGTACGATGCCTCGGCAGGGGCGAAGTAGATCTCGTACCCGTCCTCGCCCGTGTAGCCAGTGCGCGACACGATGCACTTGCGTCCATCAACCGTGGTCTCCAGGAAGTGGAAGTACCCCAGGTTCACGATGTCCGCGGGGGTCATGCCTTTCAGGATATCCTCCGCCTTTGGTCCTTGCAGGGCCACTTCGGCATACTTGGCCGTCGCTCCGGTGATGGTGATGTCGCCCTGGTTGTGACCCATGACCCATGAGAGGTCCTTGTCGTAGTTGCCGGCGTTGACGACCAGCAGGAACTTCGTCGCACTGTACTTGTAGATGAAGAAGTCGTCGACGACCGTCCCTCCCGGATATAGGAACTCGGCGTACTTGATCTCGTACGGCTCGAGCAGGGCTGCGTTCCATGTGGAGATGTAACTCACGAATTTCTCGGCATCCGGTCCTTCGACCTCGATCTCGCCCATGTGTGAGACATCAAACAGTCCCGCGGCCGTGCGGCAGGCCTTGTGCTCTTCGATGATACTCGTGTACTGAATCGGCATCTCGTAGCCCGCAAACTCGACCATCGTTGCCCCGAGCTTCACATGCTCGTCGTACAGCGGCGTACGCACTGCGTTTGCCATGTTCTTCTCCTCTGCTTCGATTCAATGGGGTGCAGGCACCCTCTGACGGGTCTGCCCCGGATAGTGTGCTAACTCTCCTGGAAATACTTCTTCTTGAAGACCTTGGGAGCCTTGATGACCCCTCCCCCCGCTACGACATACCGGACGAAGTTCTCCCCGAAACGATAGGGGATCTCCTTGTAGGTATCGATGTCGAGGACGAGCAGGTCCGCGTCCTTGCCCTCGCGCAGCGAACCGGTCTGCATGCCCCGATTGACAGCGGCGGCACCGTTGATGGTCGCTGCGACCAGGACTTCCTCGGCGGTCATCTTCATGTGGAGGCATCCCAGCGCCATGATGAGCAGCATGTTGGGACACATACAGGTCCCCGGGTTGTAGTCCGTCGCGAGAGCGACCGGAACGCCATGCTCGATAAACGCGCGCGCATCCGCGAACTTCATGCTTCCCAGCGAAAGCACGGTGCCCGGCATGAGTGTCGCGACAACACCCTCCTTCGCCAGGGCCTTCATGCCCCTCTCGCTGGTCCAGACGAGGTGATCGGCACTGACACATCCCATCTCGGCTGCCAGCTCGGCACCGTGGTCATCCGCCATCTCGTCGGCATGGAGCTTGCGCGGCATGTCGTGGTCACGGGCGGCCTTGAGGATGTCGCGAGCCTCTTCGATCGTGAATGCTGACTCGTCCACAAATACGTCGACGAAGATCGCCAAATGGTTCTCGTGCACCATGGGGACCATGTCCCTCGCGACGAGTTCCACGTACTTGTGGCGCCTGACAACGTATTCGGGAGGGACGACATGCGCTCCGAGCAGCGTCGGGACGATGAGGATGTCGGTCTCGAGCGCCACTTCCTTGATGACGCGCAGGAGCTTGATCTCCTCCTCGGTGTTCAGCCCATAGCCGCTCTTGATCTCCGCTGTGGTCGACCCATAGCGCGACAGCTTGAAGATGTTGCGTTTCACCGCATCCCGCAGCTTCTCTTCACTGGCCATGCGCGTGGCCCGGACGGTCTTCACGATGCCACCGCCCGCAGCCTGAATCTCGGCATAGGACTTGCCCTGCTGACGCATGAGGAACTCATCCTCGCGCGTGCCGGCGAAGATGGCGTGGGTGTGGGAGTCGACGAACCCAGGACAGACGACCTTGTTCTCGGCATCGATAATCATCGTCTGCGGACCCACGATGTAGGAACCGCCGTCCTTGAGACCCACGTAGAGGATCTTCCTGTCCTTGACGGCGACCTCGCCACGCTTGACGATGCCCAGGTCCCCCGCGGTAGGCGCAACGACCGGATCGTCCACCCCCTTCATCGTAAGCAGCTCACCAATATTCCGGATGACTAGGTCTGCAATGATCGGCTGTGCCATGACGTTCTCCTCCCGTGGTTTCGACACTACTCGTAGATTCGTGTTTCGACCAGGGCGTTCCTGCTCAGCCCCGGCAACTGAAGATAGTAGGATGCCACGTCCATGAACGCCTGTGCCGGAGCCAGACCAATGAGCTCGCTCTCGACGATGCCGACGCCGTAGCGCGCCGCCTCCATCCTGACCAGCTCGAACACGCGGTACAGCGGTGTCGTCGCGAAATTGAGGATGTTCATCGACACCTGTGCCCTCTGCTTGTCTTCGAGGAACATTCCCTTGGCCTGCACGTTCATGAGACCGCCCGACGACTCGCGCATGCTCTTGGCGATGCGGCTGGCAATCTTGACGTCGTTGGTGTCCAGTTCGATGTTGTACGCAATCAGAAAGTTGCGCGCGCCCACGGCGACACATCCCGCGGTCGGATGACGTTCCGCGGGGCCGAAGTCCGGCTGCCATGCTGGGTCCTTGATCTTCTCGGCGAAGCCCTCGAACTCCCCTTCACGGATGGTGGGCAGCATGCGGCGCTGTGGTACCCTGGCAGACTCCGCATACAGGTACACGGGCACGTTCAGCTCCTGACCGATACGCTTACCGACCTGCTCTGCAATCTCGCAGCATTCCGCCATCGTCACGCCGCCGACAGGAATGAACGGGATGACGTCCACGGCGCCCATACGAGGATGTTCGCCGTGATGGTGCGTCAGATCGATGCTTGCGATTGCTGCCTTGGCCACATCGAATGCTGCTTCGGCGACCGCTTGGGGCTCACCTGCCAACGTGATGACGGTCCGGTTGTGATTGGGGTCGGACGACAGGTCCAGCAGTCTCGCTCCTGGTCGTTCGATGACGCCGGCAATGGTCTTGATCTTGTCCGTGTCCCTGCCTTCGCTGATGTTGGGAACACACTCTATGACCTTGTTCACGTCACACCCCCGCTCACGTCAAAGGACTGCGAATATGGTTCCTTATTAGTATATCGGTTTCACCGAGGCGCCGCAAGGAAATAGGGACCACTTGGAGCCTGCAATGCTGCATTCACGTCTCACGCCAGTTCTCCATGAAGGGGCTCGTGCCCTTGACAGACGAAGGCAACGACCAGCAGAAAGGCCCCGGCGGTTGTCCGCCGGGGCCTCATGTCTACTGCTGTGTTCTGCTGCAGTCAGGGTCTATGGTACGAGCTTGATGGTGATGACCACGGTGACCTTTCGGGCGGCAGGGGCAGTTCCATCCGGGAGCAGACCATCGACAGGGACAATGGCGGTCAGGACATCTCCCACCTTATGGATGGTGACGGGCGACGTGCCGTCAGAGAACAGAGGGACCGTCTTTGACTTGAGGACGATGTTGCGGTTGAGGCGGTTTACCTGTTCCACCGTATGGGGGGTCGAGGCTTCAAGGATGTAGAGGTACGCCCAGTGGTTGGTAGCAACATCCGGCCAAACGATGCTTCCACCCAGTCCGGTTACCTGCGAAGACGCACCTGATCTCACGACCGAGTGCGCGGTCGGCGATTGCTGTGAACTCTGAACGAAGGATATGGGCGTCTGGCTTGTATGTTCCGTCCGGATACCCGGTGATGAGCCCGTACTTCTGCATGGACTCGATGTAGCCAAGTGCCCAGTGAGTTGCAGGGACGTCCTTGAAGGAGGAGACTGTCAGGTTGGAGAATGGTGCGACCTTCAGCATCCGCAGGAAGACAGCAGCTGCCTCGGCGCGGGTAATGAACGCATCAGGCCTGAACGTTCCTGAAACGTCGCCGATCATGATACCTTCGTCTTTCATGATCTGGATATTCCCTGATGACCAGTGGGTCGCAGAGACGTCCGGGTAGGAAGGCTTGGTGTCGGACCAGCCGAGTCCAAGAGCACGGGTCACCGCTGCGGCGACTTCTGCCCTTGAGACGTTACGTTCCGGCTTGAACAGTCCATCTGGGTAGCCGATGAAGAACGTGTGGTGGTACACCTCTCCGGGCGCGCCGCAGATGACGGCTTTCAGTATTTGTGAGATAGAGTCCATTTTCCCGGTGGAATCGGTGACCGTGACACTGACCGTGATATGAACCCTCAGCTGCGTACAGGTGACGAACGATCAGTCGGCTGATCCGTTGCGGAGCCCGTGACCACTGGCGTCCCGTCACCGAAGTTGACCGTCCAGGTGAACGGGGCCGAGCCTTTGGTCCAGCTTTCATCGAGCACGATCTCGCTTTCGCGGCAGATCTGGAGCGGAAGAGTAAGTGGATTGAGTCCAAGCACCACCGTGGGCGCAGGAGCAGGGCACTACGGGCGGAGGTGTCACTATTGGCGTAGCAGCCGAAACGGTACTGGCATCGAGCGTAACTGCGGTCTGTGAGAGTGCCCTGCCGTTCAGCGTTGCGCCGGTGTTCAGCACAATCGCTTTTAGATCCAGTATATTTCCATTGAAGATAGACGTCGTTCCAAGTGTCGTTTGGCCAGCGACCTGCCAGAAGATGTTCTTGGCCTGGGCGCCGCCGCTCAGGATAACCTTCTTGGCGGAGCTGATATCGAGCGTTTGCGCTATCTGGAAAATCCAGACATCATTTGCGCCGCCCGAAAGGGTGACATCTGTTGGTATGGTAACCCCGGTGCTCCATTTGTAGACGCCAGGGGCGATGGTCAATCCGCCAATATTTCCAGCACCCAGTCCGACAACAGGAGCAGGGGCTGTCGTTCCGGCAGCAGCAGTGTACGCGGTTTCCATGTCGCTTACAGCCGTGGTCATGTTATGTGGAGTAGGAGGATGATAGTCGGCTGCATATACTTTGCCAGTCACCAAAGATGATGTCGAAAATGTATTCGACTTATCCATTGTTAATCCAAATCCGGTTATGGCACTCGCGGCGGCTGGACTCACTCCAATATCTCCAGTCACGTGGGTGGATCCAGTAGTTGAGATTCCTGTTTTTGCCAGGATCACGAAATTACCCGCCGTTCCAAGATGCACTGCTGCCGGTCCGGCCGCCCTTGTCTCGGGCACAGGTGCGAAGACACCGGTGAACATGGACATAAGTAAGGATAGCGCAACAAGTGTTGCGAGAACTCTCCTCATGTGTTCCTCCTCTCTAGCATGTGCTGTCGGCGTCCATGACGATGACGGTGGCAGCGCCGTGGAACCCAGTCCACGCGAGCTTTGGAATGACCGGAACGTGCGAATCACTTGTCTTCGATGTGGACCTGCTGCCCGAGGTATGCGGTACCGGAGAGAACCACGTGGACCTGGACGGTCTGCCCGACCTTGATGGCGGTGATGTCCAGCTTCCCGGCACCAACCTGTTCCACCTTGGTGTCAGCATTGAGGATGATGTCATTGGCGAACCCGTCGATGTGCAGCGTGGTGGCCGTCACGACTGTGACCTTGCCACGTACCTGCTGCTCGTTGGTGGCGGCTGCCCGTTCGTTGCTGGGGTTTGTCTGCTCGTTGCTGGCGGTTGCCTGCTCGCTGCTAGCCCCATCCTGAACGATGATCAACGCGGCGCGGAGGGTCTTATCGGTCAGCGTCGTCCCCTGCACGGTAGCGTAGAGCTTGCCTGCAGACAGCTTAGCAGTTATCTCAGCCGTCGTCATTGCCTTACCATGATACTTGATCTGTGTTGCCGGAGCGATGACGAACGTCTTGTCGGCGACCGTGATG
>NZ_QXIY01000030.1:155163-155463 GCF_003570995.1 Candidatus Cryosericum septentrionale | reverse complement strand
AATGCTGTCTGACGCATCTTCCCTTTGCGAACCGCCGCCAGAATTGCTTCGCTGTACCGCTTTCGGAACACAGCATCCGCATTCTGGATCACTGCAGAGTCACTAGACATCTCGAGATCCTGGTTGGATGCTGTCACCACGAGGTAGACGAGCGGGTTGAACCAGTGCACAGCGTTGGCGCAGATCATCAGCAGCTTGTACCAGATGTCTCCCCGTTTGTAGTGGACAAGCTCATGTTTGAGGATCATGTGCAGTCCGGTGTCTGAATGGTCCGTATCCGGTAAAAGCAGGACAGGATGG
>NZ_QXIY01000030.1:132576-154952 GCF_003570995.1 Candidatus Cryosericum septentrionale | reverse complement strand
TCGTTGTGAGTGGTACCGTCGCCCGCATTACGGGCACAGGTGTTGCCACTGGAGAGCTCACTGGGTTGCCCATTTGTGGAGGAAGCACCGTTGTTTCCCGGGCCGGCACGTTCACCGTCACATGCTGTGCAGGTGCCGCAAGCTGGATCGGCGCCTGCGGCAGCGACGGGTTAAAGGGGATCAGCAGGCGCACTGCCACCAGAAGCCAGACCCAGGAACGCCACCGCGCAGTATAGTGCCGACGCAGAAACGGCAGCAGAAGCAGCAGGATGGCAATGACGCCCGAGGTGATCAGTGCGACTTCGATGATGTCGCTGAAGATACGCTGCAACATACGCTACGCTCCTCCGGTTGCCTTATCAATAAACTGCTGAAGCTCCGCAAGATCGTCATCGTTGATCGCGTTGCTCTTGTAGAGCGCAGAAACGAAGGTGGTAAGAGAGTTGCCGTACAGCTTCTCCAGAAAGGACTTGCTTTCACTTTCAAGATATTCCTGCTCGCTGACGACAGCTGTATAGATATTGACCTTCCCCTGTCGCGTGCTCGAAACAAACCCTTTCTCCGCCAGCCGCGCAAGGAATGTCAGAACAGACGTGACCTTCCATTCCCGTTTGTCTTTCAGTTGCTCGCACACGTACGCCGACGTGACGGGCCTGTCCGCCTCCCAGAGGATCATCATGATCTCAAGTTCCGAATCCGGCAGACGCTTTATCTTCTTCCTGCTGCTCATATCTCCCTTCTTTCTACAACTGTAGAATTACTTGCACCTTGATTCTACAAATGACGAATAAAAAGTCAAGGGGTGGGACCGAGAACATAAACGTAGAATCCCAAGTCATCAGGAGTGGTAACCTGGGAAAGGTAAAGAAACTCAAGAAGCCATTGTGAACCAGCTTCTTGCTTCTGCGGCCCTTGCTGCACACCGATATGACGCCCGTACAAAGCGTTCGCGGTCAGTCAGCCCTCCAGAGGAGTGGGAGGTTGTGGTGGTCGACAGGGTCGTTGGATCGGGGCCGCCGACCTTGTAGACCTGAAGCGCCGGGTACAGTACTACCCCAACGGGCCTCTTGCCGACTCGTACCACCGCGGGCGGAGAGGGAAATACCTGCGCTGCCGCTATGACAGCATCCGCGTCTCGCCCAGCATCAGCGTAACGGACGTCTGCTACCTGTACGAAGAAGCTGTCCGGGCTGGCAGTGATCACGCACTGGTCATTGCTGAGATAGAGCTTGCATAACTGAGTCGGGCAGCTCGTGCATGCGATTGCCACAAGCACGCCAGCCTCTCCACTATTCAAATCCAGGTTGCCGGAATCGGGTGGGACCAACGATGGCGGTCGCCATGGCGCGAGGTTATTGGGGATCCTGCACTAAGTGATGCCGCAATCCTGGCACAAAGAGCCTTCCACAAGGACAGCGGTACATCTTCCTTCACCTCTGCGGTCAGAGCGTATGCAGTTGCTTTGTTCATGCATTCGGATAGCCTATTGTCGGAGCTTGCTTCTGGTTGCAGCAATTGGGGGACGTATGGTCTGTCAGAGTGTTTTGGTGGTGTGGAGCCCCGTCAGGATCCGGCCGTTATCTCAGCCTGCAAGGCTGAGCTCGTTCTTGTCAGAGCCTCTGAATGAAGAATTCTGCTGACGTATCCAGTCAGGCCATTGCTAGAAGAAGGGCAGCCCAGAAGAACCTGACGCGTTACATACGCCCGGAGGATCCCACTGCACTGGCGATCATTGCCAAGTGCTTGCTGGTCGTGGCTCTGGTCGGAGCACTGCCATCGCTTCTCCGCCTTACACCGAGTGGCCAGCTAGACACTCTGTTCTTGTCCTTAGGAAAGGGAAGAGCAATCCAATTGTCGTATGCCATCCTGAATCTGTCGACCAGCCAGTTGACGCTGGCAGTCACATGCCAGGCAGCGATGTTGGGCATCGCCGGTTCCGTGTTCATATTCCTGGCAGCAACGTCAGCATCGGACACTATGCGCCTCCGGCTGCTTCTGCGAACTAGTCTTACCCAGGAAGTACTTACTTTGCTGCTGCTGTGGCTCCTAACGCTCGGGGCGTTTGGCGTCCATTTGAGGCAATTAGCCGCGGCAATCGGCACACTTCTCAGCGTAGCTTTGCTGCTCAATATGCTCACTCGTACGATTTCGATTCTTCTGAGCCCACGGGCGTACTCGAAAAGCTACGTGACTCTCCTCACACGGAGATACGCCTTCGTCGTCGCTGCTGGCGCTCGATACCGTGTTGCCGATCGGGGCTTCAACGACTGGATTGCTGACCACCTCGAGCGCCTGGGCACCAAGTATTACCCTTTTGCGGATGCTGCTCACACCAAATCCTCTTCCCTCATCCATGCGCGACGGGCCGGTCGTATCCAGAAGGTGAACGTGGAACAGCTTGAAGCCTTCCTGGAGAGCCTGTTGTCGAACGGAACTCTGGTAGCCCAACTTGAAACCCCTGCCTTAGACGCCCCCGTCCCATCCTCTGGGCAGGCAGAAGCAGACACGCAGACCATCATCACGTTCTTCCGAAGACCCGGTCAGGACGTTGAGATAGGTGAGGCCCTTGCGGGGATTGCTACTCCCCATCTCTCTGGTGGCACCCTACCGGCTTATGCGGAGACCCGCTTGAGTCGATGCTTCATCATCCGGGATGAGGCGCAATCGTTTGCTGCAGATGTGGGGGCCGAGCAGGACGCACTGCGCGACCGAACCTTGCGCTGTATTGACACGAACTCTATCTGGGAGGCTAGGGTGGCACGGGAGTCTTTTGAGGCAGAGTTCGAAAAGTCTCTGTCAGACTCCACCCTGCGTGACGTACCCTCAGCGCGGGGCGACCAGACCAGAATGGCAAGACGTGCTGAGAATGATGACTCATGGAAGGAGCTCGATGATTTCATCGAAACGCTGTATGAGATCTCTCGCTATGGGTGCACCGCTGTTCACAAGGCAGTAATGCACGTCCTTGTCCCGCTACCGCACGCACTTGCACTGCAATCACAACGACACCGAGTCCGTGTGCCGTTCGGGAAATGCTGCAGCCTCATGGGACGGCAGGCGGCCGAAATGTGGAGGACAGCGCCTAGTGGGTCAGCGTCGCCACTGAGAGATGAACTTCGAGGCTTCGACATGCGTAACCTGGAGTATCTCCTGTTCGGTGTCCCGCGTGAGCTTTCTGAGGGCAATGCCTGGCAGGACCACTTCTCCTGGCTTGTCGATGAAACTGATGCGCTGCTCTCTACGTTTCTCTGGCTCCTCCGCGCCGTCTGCACTGATGGAATGACGACACAGTTGGTTATTGACTCGCTCCGGGGCGCGACGGGCGCCTACTCCGCTCCGAAATCCTCGCTGATGACTCAAGTGCCCTCACTCGACGAGATGCGTGGGCGGAAGCCAATATCGCTTCCAGGCGCATCTGACCTGCTCTCTTCGTTTGTACGAGGCAGGGGCACTGCAATACGCTTCGCCGTTCTTGGTTTTGCGCTGGATAGCGCCCGTTCTCAGGGCAAGCCGATGGCACTATCCCTTGAAGACGTCGGGTTGGAAGTGTTGAGCAACTCGACCGACTTCATGCGCGCCTATAGCGCCTCGCAGAGTGTGGCGGAGAGTGGCTTCCCAAGCTGGGAGTTCTGGACGGGTGACACTCAGGAAAGCACAATGAGGATTGAAACGCCGACCGTCCTCGCTGAGGCGGCTGTTAGGGTACTCGCGATCCGCTCGATCCTGCCTCCGACTCCGGCTTTCGTCGCTTCGCATGTGAACGGGTCAGCTGACGACCGCAGTCGGCTTCACGAACTCTTCGGCAAGAACAGCAGTCTCGTCTCTGCCCTCAATGAGGCGATCGATGGCAAACGTGGATGGCACAAGGTCTTGCCGCAGGACGATGACGTGGACCTACTACTCAAAGCCTGGGTGGCTTTTGGTACAGACGTGGAGCAGCTTTGACGTGTCTGTTCAGCAGCCCGAAGACAGTTGACAGAGCCAAAGGCCTGCCAATCAGCGTTGACGCGGGCTGAACGATCAGCAGCGGAGGGTGAGCGGGTCCAGGTCGGAGCACCTGCCCCCCGAGGAATTCTCTTCCTGGCAGCAAGTGCGAAGCGCACAGGGAGGCGAGCTGCTGCAGAATGCCGCCGCCTCTCGCACGCCAACCAGATCCTCTTACTCGCGCTCGAATCACCTGGCAGTAATACGCGCACATGCGCCGGACAAACCTTGGAGGCACTGCGGTGACTGCACCTGAAGAAGCACAACGATATGGATCATTCATCTCGACGTATTCGGGGCAAGGCCATTTTCACTATCACGACGGACGTGAATCGGCCAGCATTCCTTTCTGGGCTGGACAGTGTTCCGGCGGCCGAGTCGTTCTGGCTTGCCAGGAGATTCACCTTGACTTGAACGCTGGTACTGGCCTAGATTCATTCGTGGGGGAGACAGACACGGGACTGCAGTTTGCGACGGGCGGACGCCTTCGTATCGAGTCGAACGGTCTTCGGTGGACATCCCAGCAGGGTATTTCCCTGCGGACACTAGTGCTCCCAAGTTTAATTGTCGTCGACTCACATCCACTTCCCGCTGATCTCGCGAACGTCTCCTATGGACTTGTGAACTTCACCTTCTGGGGGACCGAGGGGTATGCGTGGGATGAGTCACAGGGTGTCCTGTCGATTCCCCTGGAGTTACACGCGTCTGACTGCGTGTGTAAGGCTTGGCTGGTCCGTCGCCCAGACTACAGTACCCAAGAGAGCAACCTTCGGGCTGTTCACGGAGCTGTTCCGACGGCGGAGTTGAGGCTAAGGCTTAGTCCAAGTCTGCCGCTCGCCGCCGCCGATGATCTGGCCTCGGACCTGTGCCGTGTGCTCTCAATTGCCAAGGGAACAAGAGTGCAGTGGGTATATCGCCACTTGGCTGACGAGAACCAACGGGTCTTCTCGACCCAGCACGTTGGACGAATCGCGGCGAACTACTCAGTGTCACAGGTCATCGGGTCAACAGCGGACGATGGTACCGTGATGCAGCGTTTCATCGAAACGGCTTTTCCCGCATACATCACAAAGCGCCCCTCCTACGGACTCGATCTGGGCATCCTCGACGCGTATTTGGACGCCAAGGCAGATAGTGACTTCCTCAACATGAAAGCTCTGAAGCTCGTGATCACTATGGAGATGCTGGCACACGCTCACCTTCGTGCCACTTCTGCCGAGGAGTTCGACATGATCCTGTCACCTGACGAACTACGTGCATGCCGGGCTACACTCAAGACCGCGGTCAAAGAAGCGCTCCGCAGCCATCGCGTGGATGCGAGCCGCGCTAACAGAATCGCTGGCAGAGTAACAGAGCTGAGCAGAAGACCCTTTGAGGAGATCCTTGAGCGGCTGTTCAGCGGAGTAGGTCTGGAAATCAGCAGAGAGGACCGGAAGGTCTTCGCCAGCTGTCGGAACTCGCTGGCTCATGACGGTCAGTTCTGGTCATCAAAAGTCCCGCCAGGTGACAACTGTCCGTTCGTACACGGCTGGGAGGGAAACAAGAAGGAGTACTTCTTCTTGGAGTCGCTGTTAGACCGTGTGATCCTGCGACTTCTCGAGTACGACGGTCCCTACCTCGATTGGCGTCTCAGCTCGGATGATTCTGCTAGTTGCCATTGCCCCGTGCGTAGACCATCCGTCAACAACTAAGCGCATGAGATGGAGGAGTCGGAGCCTTCTCGCCCGAGGTTGGGGAAGGGCCTACTTGGCATCGATAACTTGTCGGCAGCGCCAATAACAGCTTCTAGGGTGGTCATGTCTCGAGCCCTCTCCGGGAAGCAGCGATTCCTGTCTTGTGAACCGGTTGGGGACGTGGCACCAGGGAATAAGTGTAGCGACGGTCCCCTGCGCTCCGGAGAGAGAATCTAGGTGCTGCCAGTTCAGCCGGTCGACCCTGAATCCACCTCCAGTCCTGTGGGAGGGGTTCGCCTTATGGCCCGAAGTCGAGTCATCATCTCGTCGCCGTATGGAGTGAGTGTCCAGTATGTGTCGGTATCCTTGACTCCGTGCGGCTTGGCACTCTTGGCGATCAAACCCAGAGCTCGGAGCTGGACTTTGATAGTCTGGAAATCCTCCATGTTGAGACTAAACAGGGAAAGCTCATGCCCCAGGAAATCCTCACGTTTCTCAAGTCGCGCTCGATTCGCTTCCGCAACGAATGAGTCAAGAATGTGCATCAGACTCTGTTCTGATGCTTCGTTGATCATTGCCGGGGCAATGGCACGGAATAGTCCATTCCATGTAGCGGGAAACGTATCGCTGTGGCCCCCGCGCTCGTATGGCTGATTCCAGTCACGAAAACTGTAGTGGAGCTCTCTGATCTCGTCACCATGCGCAAGGTCCTCGGTGCCTCTTGGCGGCGTAACGCGTGCGCGTGCGAGCTCAGCCTCGAGCTCATCGACTTGATGCCGAAGCTTCAGGAGCTCCAACGCTGCATTCTTGTCAGGGAGTTCATCTGCCCGAACCCAGCCGACCGCCTGGGTTGACCTCATCAGCTGTATGAGGCTCCGACTCACTACGGACCCAAGCTCCGCCGCGGAAGACCACTGCTTGCACAGTTTCTGCTCAACGAGTGTTCTGAAATCGGCCAGCCTGCGCTTGCCATCGTCCGTCGTTTCACAGTTCTCTGACAGAATCTTCCCTGGATCCCTGTGCACGAATGCTATGATTGGCTTCGCCTGACTTGCTGCGTAGCGATACTCCATCTCGGTATAGCTCAGGCCTTCCGGTCCTATGGATCCATATCGGCCAGCCACGATGACGATGTAGTAGTCACAGTCGTCAATGACTTTCTTGATAAGCGACCACTGAGTCTCGTTTGCGGCCGGGAGTAGTTCCATTCCGGAAGGCATACAGTCCAGCTCCAGAAGCGCATGCATGACCTCCTGACGCTCTTCCACGAGGTCCAAGTAGGTGCTACTGACGAAAACCTGATACCGCTTCTCAGCGTCCATGAGCTATCCTCCTAGTCAGTTCCGTCTCACAGCAAGGCCCAATCGGGTGCAATGCCAGCTCAGAGCCTTCAGGTCCATTCCGCGCACGCGGTCACTACCCAACAGAAGAATCACTCATCTGCCGGATAGAAGGCGCATACTGCCCCTAGTAGTACTGCTCGATGTATCCATAGGCCTTGTCGAAGAGATCCTGGTCCTTCATCTCGTATTTCACGTAAAGGACGTGACGAAGGGCTTTCTGGACTTCACGTTCTCCCCGTTTGGTGGTTTGCCATCCGCGAAAGCGAACGTGCCGGACGATCTCGTCGATGTCAGTCACAATGCGCTCAATCATCACCGGTGTCTTGGCGGTCTTGACGGACGCGAACAGCTCGGTCAGAGCTGCCTTGGCTTTGGCTTGTTCGTCGACAGGATCCACTTGTTTCTCGGTCTTCACGGTATCCTTGGCGATCGCAAGCATTTCCTTGAGGAACTCGATGCTATTGATCAGTCCCTTCTCGTGTTTCTCTCTGAGCTTCTCCAGGCGCTCACCTAACGCAATGAATCTGGGGTCGTCTTTGTGGAGGCGTAACCGGGCAACGAGCTTGATGTGGAGCTCCTTAGACTTGGCATCTGGATCCTTGCTGTTCAGAATGCTCTGGAGGACTTCAGGATCCATCACGAGCGTATCAAGATCGTCGCGGACGGTCTCAATCTGGACGTTTTCGTGGACCAACTCGATCGTCTTTGCCCCTAGCGCGTGCCAGAGGAGCTTGCCATTGCCACTGCTTGGCTTCACCGATTCATAGACCCTGCTGAGCCATTTGTAGTCTGTCTCATAGAGCGTCAGACAAGGGTCAGGAGACAGTGCTTCCCAGAGCGTGGAGAGGACCGAGTACTCGGCGGCGAACGCGTCGCGTGCCTTATTGTCCGGCAGGCAATCCTGGGCTGCAATGAGTCCCTCATACCCTCCCACCGTGCGATCAACACCAGGGAAGAATAAGAGGCACTTGGCAACCTGGTCAGGCATCTGCTTCTTGAGCTGGTCCAGATTCTCAATCACTCTCTGGACCGCTTTCTCATCGAAGTCCAGCGCGCGCGCGACGTCATCGAAGATGCCAAGGTAGTCCACGATCAGCCCGTGCGTCTTGTTGGGAAACGGGCGGTTGGTCCGGCAGATTGCCTGCAAGAGGTTGTGATCACGCATCGGTTTGTCCAGGTACATCGCCTGGAGGATGGGGGCATCAAAACCCGTGAGCAGCTTGGAGGTGACGATCAGGATCTTGAGCGGATCCGTCGGATCACGAAATCGGTCAAGCAGCTTCGCTTCCGCGTCCTTGGAGAGCTTCCACCGTGCATACTCGTCGCCCTTGTCGCCTTGAATACTCATGACGATGGCGCTGGCGTCGGGGCTGATCAGCTCATCCAGGACATGCTTGTAAAGGACACAGCACTCACGGTCGAAGGTCACCACCTGAGCCTTGAACCCATTGGGCTCCACTTTGCTCTGGAAATGGTCCACGATGTGCTTGCAGATTGCGTCGACGCGAACTGGTGACTTGATGAGCACGGCCATCTTGGCAGCCCGCTTGGTCAGGTCGTCGCGCTCCTCCTCGGTCAGATTGTCGGTCAGTTGAGCATACGCCTCGTCGATTGCCACCTGGTCAATGTGCAGTCGCACTTCCACAGCTTCGAAATACAGTGGGAGAGTCGCCTTGTCGCGAATGGAGTCCTGAAACGAATACCGGCTCATGTACCCGTGCTCGTCCTCATCGGCGCCAAAGGCCCAGTACGTGTTGTGGTCACGTTTATTGATTGGGGTACCCGTGAGACCGAAGAGGAAGGCGTTGGGGAGTGCTGCGCGCATCTTGCGTCCCAAGTCCCCCTCCTGTGTGCGGTGTGCCTCATCGACCATCACGATAATGTTGGAGCGGTCATTGAGACGGCTCTCGGCCTCGGCGAACTTGTGGATCGTCGTGATGATGATCTTACGGGTATCAACTGCAAGCAAGTGCTGGAGCTCCTCACGTGACGAGGCACCAATCATGTTGCGTATGTCTGCAGCATTAAAGGTCGCTGTGATCTGCGTGTCGAGGTCGATGCGATCGACAACGATGATGACTGTCGGGTTCTGTAAACGCTCATCCATGCGCAGCTTCTGTGCTGCAAACACCATGAGCAGCGACTTGCCCGAACCCTGGAAGTGCCAGATCAACCCCTTCTTGGGGGAGCCCTTCACGACACGGTCGACGATAAGATTGGCTGCCTGGTACTGTTGGTAGCGACAGATGATCTTGATGCTCCGGTGCTGCTTGTCGGTCGCAAACAGGGTGAAGTTCTGCAGGATATCGATCAGCACGCGCGGTTGAAGCATCGCATCTACGGAGCGCTGGACGTCGGCCAGCGTTCCTTCAGCCGCATTCTCACCCTCGTGCCATGGCCCCCAGATGGTGATGGGCATGCGCACAGAGCCATAGCGGTAGCACTTGCCCTCAGTCGCAAACGACAGCACGTTGGGCACGAACATCTGTGGAACGCTCTTTTCATACCCGTCGTGAATGTCGCTGGCACCGTCCACCCACGTGACTGCCGGGCGCACCGGGGTCTTGGCCTCACCAATAACCAGTGGAATACCATTCACGAGCAGTACGATGTCGAAGCGGCGCCCGCCCTCCTGCGTCGGATAAACCCACTGGTTGGTGACGACATAGTCGTTATTGGCAAGGTTGTCGAAGTCGATGAGCCGGATGGGCACGTAGTCGCCCCGCTCACCGAAAGGCATAGTCTTGTCCCCTTGTAGCCACTCCGCGAACAGCTCGTTGGCATGCACGAGGCCCTCACCTTGGACGCTCAGGAAGATAGCACGAAGCCGGTACAACACCTCGTCAGCTCGGTCCGGCTGAAGCTTGATTGCAGGATTCAGGCGGATAAGCGCCTCGCGGACCATGGAGTCCACGAGCACGTCAGAGTGCTGTCGAGGCAACGCCTCGGCTACAACGTAGCGCCAGGCCACTTTGCCGCCCCCGTAGAGCGCTCCGTTTTCCCCGATCTTACCCCCGACAGCTCCCTTGGAGAGCGTATCTACGACTAGCTGTTCAACAGTGTCTTCTTCGCTAAACATCGTCGCCTCCTGCGTTTTCAATGGTCTGTTTCATGAGAGCTGACCCAATCGTCCTGAATGCTTTGATTTGCAGTTTGAGCTTGGCTACGCTGTGTTCAAGCTGTTCAAGTACAACTGACAGCGATCTCTGTTTCTCAATTGTCGGAAGGAGAATGCCATACTGGCCAAGCCAAACAGTACTCAGATTCTTCTGAGCTGACCCATTCGAATGACCAATACAATCCTTCTCAAAAGGACCATAGTTCAGTAACCAGAAAAGAAAGTCCATGTCGATTCGCTGATTCCTACTGCGGAGGCAGGCAACACGTTGGTTGAGGGCTGCTGGCAATAGACTTTCAGGCATTCGACCAACACGACCAACATTGCCGGTCAGAGAAACCAGCAAGTCCTTTTCGCGAAGGGCATATCGATGAAGATTCTCACTGTCAAGGTTCGGATAGAACTTGGAATCGCCGTCGACGACGGAACCTTTTTGAACGTTGTTGATTCGAATGATCCGAATTCCATTCCTGGTGTAGTTCTTACTCTTGAATGCATAGCCATTCAGTGTGTTGACGACTTCATTAAGGGGAATTGAGGGATAGGAGTGATCGGAAACAATGTCTGAGATGTACGATCGCTGTAATGTATCAACCTTCGCAATGACAGCGAGATATCGCTCCTCTGCTTTGTCTGCCGCCCAGAGGATCTCGGCGATGCGCTTCTGTTCCTCGATGGGCGGGAGGGCGAATTCCTGGTCGCGGAGAGTTCCCCAGTTGATAGTAGGCGACAATGAGCCAACGGAGATCTCGACAGCCCGGTCCATGAATGCATTCGATTGAAGGAAGAATGGAAAGAACTCAGGGAGAACCAGCTTCAGATGTGGCCGCAGTACCATGGCATGCGCCGAGCAGATGCCATCGAACTCGGCGAGTGCCAGCTTACGCTGATAGGCACGTCTCTTGCCGAAGATGGTGTCGCCTTTCTGGAAGACAAGTTTCTCCCCAGAGACATCTCGGGGATGACCCCACCGCCGCAGGTGAAGTGTCGTTGGATCGAGATGCTCGAGGCCAACGTAGACATCGGTCCTTGCGTTCGCTGGATCGATCCGCTCCACGATGTTCTGAGCAATGCCCCCGAACCTCACCATCTTCCAGCCGGGTTTCAGTTTGCGCTCGTTCACGCGTTGCCTCCATCGTACAGAGCCTCATCCACCCCGCAAATGGTCCTCCGCATGTGGTCCGCCATCGTTTCAGTCGCAGAGCTGTAGTGCCTAAGGAACCAAGCTTTCAGCAGCCGTCGAAGATACTCGGAGTGGAATTTGACGTCTTCGCTGGAAAGACTTCTCATCGCCTGCAAACAGAGCTCAAGGTTTCCCCCGGAGGTATCGTCTGTGACTTCTTCTCTGCGTAGGCTATCGGCAATGGCGTACTTCGTCCTGGTCGCAGGGTGTTCGCTAGTGGAAAGTGGTAAACGCTTTGACCTATCTGTCTCCAAACGCTCAATAAGCTTCGTTCTCGAGCTCGACCGGCATACCACGCCATCGAGCATCTCAACGGTCTTTGACCAGTCCAGTCCCGCTTTGCTCATGTAATAGAACACCGGCAGGAAGGCGGTACTTTCAGAACAAATCGACCTAATGAACTCCATGGGCTCCGAAACGGCTTTCTGGTCAAGGAAGGCAAGCACAATGTCGCTGGCGTGGATTCCTTTCGTCACCACCCTAGCTCCCCCTGCTATCCTCGCAGCCGGTGTCCCTATGGGTTCTACGCTGCCCACGAGCCTTAGCGTTGGTTTGCCTCTGACCTCTGAGAACTCGTCCTCCTTAATGAAGGACAGTTCTCCTAGCAACGACTCCTCGATAAGAAACGATCCTCCAGACTCCGTGACCTGGCCGGAATGAAGGTCGAATACTCCCGCGTCGTGTACGCCTATCCGCGAGATGTTCTCAAGATGATTCATCCAGAGCCTTTCCTCATTTGCCCTCCTGGTCTCCAAGATTTCCTTCAGTTCGGGATACTTGATCCGCTCTGATCGAGCCCGGTAACGATAATAGACATCAGATTCGTGCAGGTCCTGCCCCAGGTTCTTGATGCACATTACCGGCTTGTCACTTGACTCATGGACGAACATCAGTCCAATGGTCTTGCCTTGTAGTTCGTACTCCTGGATCTCCCACGCAATCTCTGGAGAGAAATGATCGTTGAAGCTCTGCGTCATCTTCTCGGGATCAATGTCTTGGAACAGTTGCAGGCTCGTTCCTGACAGCCCAACGGGGCGATGGCGCTTATTTGTGACCCCGAAAACTAAGTACCCGCCTTTCGCATTGGCAAATGCGGCACATGTCTTGAGGTACATTGATAGACCCTGCCACCCAAATGACTCCTTGAACTCGAGAGTACTATTCTCTCTCGAAAAGAGACAACCCTGTCTTGTCCGTGAGAATCTGAATATCTCGTCGAGGTCCTCTTGCGAGAACGGGATCCTAGTCACCGTTTTGCCCCTCCCCCAGAACGTCAAGCAGGTTCTTCATCGACTCTCGCAGCACACCAGAACTCCTCTGCCATTCCGCAATAGCTTGCTTCAGGTCGTCGTCACCAGGAACGTCGGCAGTGCCTCCGTTGACTGCCTGAACGTACAGCGGGATGCTCAGCTTGCACTCCCTCTTTCGGATTTCATCGATGCTCGCCACGTTGGCGAACCCTTCGACATCCTTGAAACCCCTGTAGGCACTCACGATGTGCTCGATATGCTCGTCGGTGAGGAAACTCTGCGACCGCTCCCGCGTAACCTCGTTGACCGCGTTGATGAAAAGGATCTTGCCGCGTCGCTCCTTGGGCTTGTTCATGCGGCAGACTAGGATACAGGCTTCCATGGGCGAGTTGTAGAAGAGGTTGGGACCTAGGCCAATTACACACTCCACTACATCATGAGCAATGAGCTTCTCGCGCATGGCCTGCTCCTCGTTGCGGAACAACACGCCATGTGGGAAGAGGATGGCACATCTGCCCGACTTGGGCTTGAGGCTCTGAATGATGTGCTGCAGAAAGGCATAGTCTGCGCGGCCTTGCGGTGGGGTGCCATAGATGTTGCGTCCCCATGGATCCGCCGACCATGCATCACGGTCCCACTGCTTGACCGAGTACGGAGGATTGGCCAGCACGATGTCGAACCGCATGAGCTGGTCGCCCTGCACGAAGGCAGGATGTGCGAGCGTGTCGCCGCGTACGATGTGAAAGTCCTCTATGCCATGAAGGAAAAGGTTCATGCGCCCGATGGCAGAGGTGAGAAGATTGAGCTCCTGGCCGTAGAGATGGAGGTTGCGCCACTCCTTGCCCTGCTTCTTGAGGTGGGTCGCTGTTGAGAGGAGCATGCCCGCTGAGCCACTGGTCGGATCGTAGACCGCCTCGCCGGGTGCAGGTTCAAGCATCTCGGTCATAAGATGCACGACGGTACGGTTGGTGTAGAACTCGGCTGCTGTGTGACCAGAGTCGTCTGCAAACTTCTTGATTAGGAACTCATAGCCGACACCCAGTTCATCCTCGGGGCAGTTGGCCAGGGAGAGCGTCAAGGATGAGAAGTGCTCAATGAGCTCCCGCAGCATAGAGTCCGGAAGTCGGTCCTTGTTGGTCCATTGCGCATCGCCGAAGATGCCAGAGAGGGCATCGGGATTCGCCTTCTCGATGTCACGCAGTGCATCCTGGATGGCTTTACCCACGTCCTTTACCTTGGTGCGAACAGCGTTCCAGTGCGCTCCCTCCGGGATGCAGAAGTGGTGCTGCTCGGGCAGCACAGCATAGTCCTTGTCACCACCAGATTCTTGGAGTGCACGTGCCACTTCCTCGTCGTACACGTCGCAGAGACGCTTGTAGAAGAGGAGAGGGAAGATGAACTGCTTGTAGTCGCCGGCGTCGATAAAGCCACGCAGGAGGGTCGCTGCTCCCCAGAGGTAGGATTCGAGTTCAGACTGTGAGACCATGTTCCCGTTCATTGTGCCAGGCCTTCCCGCTTCAACAGCTCGAGCAAATGATCTTCAGCGGCATATGCTGCTGTTAGTGACTCCTTCAGATTGACCAGAGCCTGGTCCACGGTCATCGTATCTTCCTCTGTCACCGAATCGACATAGCGAGGAATGTTGAGGTTGTAGTCATTGGCGCGGATCTCGTCGAGCGGCACCACGCGGCATACGCCCTCGACATTCTTGTATCCGTCGTACCAGCCGTAGATCGTGTCGACATGTTCGGGCAACAGCTCATTCTGTGCGCGGCCGGTCTTGAACTCATGTGATGCATCGATAAAAAGTACCTTGTTGCGATGCTCTTTGGGCTTGGTCTCACGGAACACCAAGATGCAGGCCGCAAGCGTGGCGCCGTAGAAGAGATTTGGGCCAAGGCCAATGATGGCCTCGAGCATATCCATCTCCAGGATCTTGCGCCGGATCTCGCCCTCCTTGCCCATCCGGAAGAGGACACCATGCGGCAGGACGACGGCCATGCGACCTGTCTTGGGCGCCATGGACTTGATCATGTGCTGTACCCAGGCAAAGTCGCCGTTCTTGGCGGGAGGGAGCCCGGCGAAGCTGCGTCCATAGGGATCGTTGGCCCAAAGGTCATCGCCCCAATCTTCGAGCGAGAAAGGGGGATTGGCGATGACGCAGTCGAACTGCGCGAGACTGTCCCCGGAGTAGAAGGCTGGACGCCTCAGCGTGTCGCCACGTTCGATGTGAAAATCCTCAGCCCCATGGAGGTAAAGGTTCATGCGGGCGATAGAGGACGTCGTCAGGTTCTTCTCCTGGCCATAGAGCTTTCCCAGCATGAGGTTGGGGTCGCCACCATGCTCCTGGACGTCGTGAAGCACCTCAAGCAGCATGCCACCCGTGCCACCGGCAGGATCATATGCCGTTTCTCCCGCCTTGGGAGCGAGGATACGGACCATGAGACGCACGACTGGGCGTGGTGTATAGAACTCGCCGGCCTTCTTATTGGTCAGGTCAGCGAACTTCTTGATAAGGTACTCGTAGGCCTGGCCCATGATCTCGGCCTTGCAATGCGCGTTGTCCAGCGTGCGGCTGGAGAAGTGCTCGATCAGGTCCTTGAGCAAGGCGTCGGAGAGACGATCCGTGTTGGTCCACTGAGCGTCACCGAAGATCCCATGTAGTGTATCCGGGTTGGCCTGTTCAATCCCGCGCATAGCGGTCTGCAATGCGTGGCCGACGCTCGTGGTCTTGGCACGTACGTCCTGCCAGTGGCAGTTCTCTGGAATCTGAAAGCGGTGATTCTCGGGGAATTGCGCGTACTCGGGATCCTCCGGAGATTCCTTGCTGGCAGCGGAGTACTCCTCGTCATAGACGTCGGAGATACGCTTGAAGAACAGGAAAGGGAAGATGTAGGTCTTGAAATCGGCCGCATCGACGGGGCCACGGAGAATACAGGCTGCCTCCCAGAGGTAGCTGGACAGGCTTCCAATGTCCAGATCGGCCGATTTGGTCTCTGCTTTCTTCTTACTCACAAGTACTCGCCCTCCTGCCTCATAGCGCCTGCTGCTCCAGCTTAACGGACAACCAGAAAAATCGAGCGGTTGTCCGACAGCCGGAAACCATGTCGCTGCTGCCCCCGGATGCATACGCATTTCATCCATATCGGAGTACTCTCCAAGATATGTTGCGCCACCTAATTGTCAACCTTGTTTGTCGGCGTGTACTGCCGATATACATCCCGAACAGCGCCCATTGGCTTCCAAGAGTAGACGAAAAACGCCCCCAGTCATACGGCTAGGGGCGCACAAATGTGCAATGGGTAACGGTCAGGCCTGTCTGGCTTTCTTCTTTCGGGGTTTTCCCCTGAACAGCGCGTTGTAGGCGATGAACTCGACGGCCAGGTACGCGCACGTCTTGGGGATCATCAGCATGCCGACCAGCTCGTGGGTTGGCGCAAACAGAATGACGGGGATGTAACAGGCAAACGAAATCACGATCATCCAGGCGATAAGGTTGAACGTCCTGTCCTTTGCGCGAGCGGAATCGCGGAACAGCAGATACACGAGACCCAGCCCCTGGATCGTGAGTGGAATATTCCGGATGATGCTCCACGGCATGGGGGAAACGACGGCGGTCCATTGGTTGACTGCAGGGAGCATGAGCCCCAGGCGCACGACACCCATGGCGACGAGCGTCCATGCAAACCAGTCGAAGGTCTTATGGAAGCGAATGCGCCATGCGTCCAGCATGACCATGTAGAAGAACGTCACGGTGACTGCCGTCGCAAACGTGCCGATCCCAACGAGGGCCGTGTGCTGTGCCAGCCCGCCGTTCAGATAGGCGAACACGCGGAACCCGACATGCCCGGCATCCCCCAGTCCCAGCAGGACGAACGCCCAGAGAACGCGCGTGGCGACCGCACGATTCTTGCCCGCCACCCTTCCACGACGCAGGAACATGAGAACGACGACTGTCCAGACCGTGACGAGATAGCCGATGTCAAACCATATTTCGATTCCTTGACGGAGTGCTTCAGGCATGTGCTTCCTCCAGGTGCCCTTTCTGTGTTGGAGAGGCAAGTATACTGTGCAGGCTGGCAAACACAAGGCACTCCCTGCTACCATCCGGTCTCGTTCGCGCTACAGTATGAATGGAACGATCAAGGGGGTCAGAAATGGCGTATTCGACGAATGGATCCGGCTTCTATTTCCTCCAGAGCGCGTACCTGAACGTACTTGAAGACCAGGGCATCGTCAGCCCAGAAACCGCTCTCCCCCTAGACGAGATCAACAGTCTCATCAATCCATTCGTCAGATTTGGCGGGTTTGGTCAGGGTTGGCTCGTCGTGCACAAGCTGTCACGATACGGCGTCCTCCGGGCGTGTCCTGGAGAGAGATACTACCTGGACCAGAATGCTGCCGAGAATTTCAGGAATAGTTTCGTGCGATGGCTCACGTGGTAACATGGCCCAATGCTCCCAAAGGGCACATGTCAGTCAATTAGGCGTTTGCACAGACCTCCCTTACACCAGTTGTGACTTGAGACACAATAGCGGTTTGCCATAGATGGTGCATTCTTACCATCTGGATCGGACAAATCCATCCATGATCCGCGACACACCTTTCGGTCAGCTCTCGTGATTACAGGAAGTCCGCAACGAAGTGCTCCACTCCAACCACGAGGGCGTTTACATCTGTCAAATTGTATGCACCCCAGTCGCCGTGGGCTGCCTTGTTGCGCAAGTCTATCCATGCTGTGATCTGCTTCTGCTTGGCCATGTTGTACTTGTCTGCATTGCATAGGTCCGCGTTCATTCTGTCGGACTTGCCGAGCTGTATTCCACTTCTCCCGCACATTTCCTTGAGCGTCGCCTCCAGCGCGACCCCCGCGAGAATGCAGGCAAGATCCTTATACCCACTCGCAAGCAGCGTCTTTGCCTGGTCGAGGACATCGTCAGATAGCAACTCTGCCTTGATCAACGATCGAACATTGAACAGGTAGCCCTCTTCGTAGTCCTCCTTGGCGGCACGAAAGACTCCTCTGCACGCCTCGAATTCCCATACGTATCCAAGGAACTTCGCATACTGTTCGGAGAACAGCCTGTAGTGCACGCTATCCTCGCCAAAGACTCGCTGGAACAAGCTTAGCACACTCGTTGCCCAGCCGTGGCAAGTCTCGCCATCCACGCTCACACTACCGTCGGGGTGCGCTACTAGGACCTCTTGACTTGCTCTCTTGTCCAGTTCGCAGAACCTCTGCCTAACCAGTGCATCCATTGTCATCTCACATACCCCCGCCTACGCGCAACTCGCAGACAAACACAATCGCCATTCCTGGAACACGCTGCTCAAACACTAGTGCGACTCTGTCAGTGCGTCCCGGTGTGTTACAGTCCACGATACCGGCTCAAACCTCTGCTCTATGGCAACTGTAGAACCTTCGATGAAAAGACAGCAGGATTCAGTACTCCTGTCTACCTAGTCGGGCATTCACCCAACGAAAGCAGGTTGTTTGTCTCTCTGTCATCTGCGTAGGTCTGCAGGAACTTCGTACCGTGTGGACTGACCACAACCCTGCAGTAGACCTTAGTACTGGAACCCTTCACATAGGCTCGATTGCCCTTCTCGACCCAATCGACCATCGTCTGCCGGTCGTAGCGACTGGTCTGCCCAGTCGTGTCCCTCCAACCGTAGTAAGCAACAGCTTCATAGGGATTCTGATGGTATCCGCCATCTTTGTTGATGCAGATAATCTCTACCTCTATCATTGCGATTGCCCTCCGTCTTGTGACAAGGCACGATCTTGTAGATGGGTTACCAAGAGACATGCGATGCATTGTAGCCAATGCTAGACCGTGGTTTGACTACGCCCGCCCCCTGATCTTCCGACCAGTCAACTACGAATCCGCCCTCCGTACTCGACCACGCGACAGACACCTGACACCTTGCTTGTCACGGCGCGGCGCGCATGACTATGTTAGGTATCCTTCACAGTTTGTCAATGTACAGTGTTATTTGTTGTCACCTGGGTACTTCATGGCGGCCGCTTCCGGTCTCACTCATGCCAGCTTCGAATCTGCTCCTGTTTTTGGGACTGCACGCTAGACCGGCCTCTCAGGTCAACTCATGCCCAACGTAGAGTCTTGTCTAAGAGTCTCTGGCTATCTACAGCGGCAGGCAACTCTTGCACAAGTCACAGGGCTACCGAAGGCATTAGCCAGGAGGCGCATCTCTTGACCAGTTGATTTCGCCCACGTCACTTGGTATGATTTGACGAGATGCAAATGAATCTAGATAAGGAGTAGTGCAACTTGAAACCAACCAGAGATGAAGCGTACAAACTATTGTGCAAGTACAATGATTCTCCTGCCCTCATTACCCATGCTTTGACGGTCGAAGGCGTGATGCGGCATTTCGCGCGCCTGTTGGGTGAGGATGAGGAAAAGTGGGGAGCTGTAGGACTCATGCATGATATCGATTATCAGATGTTCCCGGATCAGCACTGCATCAAGGCCAGGGAGATCCTGACTGAGCATGGCGTTGACGATGAATACATCCACGCGATCATGAGCCATGGGTATGGCATGTGCTGCGATGTGAAGCCGGAACATGTTATGGAAAAGGTTCTCTTCACGATAGATGAGCTGACAGGTCTCATAACTGCCTGCGCGATCATGAGACCGTCGAGAAGTGTACTGGATCTTGAGCTGAAATCGGTTATGAAGAAGTATAAAGCTCACGGGTTTGCTGCCGGTGTGAACAGGGAAGTCATCGAACAGGGCGCGGCTATGCTGAACATGGATCTGGATTATGTCATCACAGAGACCATTGCGGGCATGAGAGAGGTGGCCGAAGCCATCGGCCTCAAGGGAGAACTCTGAGCTGACCATCGCGCGCACCAAGATGCGGTCGGACAAGACGGGAGGGTTCAGTGTATACAGGCAAAATCAGAATCAAAGAGACTGATCAATCGGACTTGCCAAATATCATGCAGCTATGGAACAACGGCCAAGTAATGTTCTATGTCGGCTTTCCCAGGGGTCTGGGCGTTACGATTGAGCGCCTCCAGAAATGGTTGGATGGAGTCAATCAAGATATCTTCCGCAGGCATTACAGTATTTACGCTGAAAACATCGGGTATTGCGGTGAAACGTTC
Organism: Candidatus Cryosericum septentrionale; assembly: GCF_003570995.1. GTDB lineage: Bacteria > Caldisericota > Caldisericia > Cryosericales > Cryosericaceae > Cryosericum > Cryosericum septentrionale. Next base: position 135,263 of record NZ_QXIY01000030.1, on the reverse strand, counting down.
TACGACATCGATCATGAACATGATCTGGCAATACTGGATATTAAGCTTTTGCCGAAGGCACAGGGCAAAGGAATTGCTGCATATGCTTTCAGCAATGTCATCGACCAGGTGCTCAGCAATGATCTGGCTACGAAAGCGTATGTTGACCCCCATCCAGACAACAAGAAAGCATGGAAACTCTATGAAAAACTTGGGTTCATCAGTAAGCCAAGACCAGCGTTTCTCAAGAAGGGACCAACGTATTTGGAGGTCACTCCAGATACTTTCAAGTGCGCCTGCCCAGCAGAATCGGCATGAGGGAATCCATCTCTGGCTGGACGTGTGGGTCCCCGCCTGCGCGGGGACGACAGGAACAGAACGACGGAGATGCCACGATCGGCGACAATGAAAAAGCCCACCGGCTGGGGTGCCCCTGCGTATTGCACCACCTAAGGTGCCTGCAGGAGCCTGTGCGGTCAACCAGGGCTCAGAAAGGCGTTGTGGGTGTTGTCGTTTTGCTGTCCGGCGACCATCCTATAAATGCCGGGTTGAACTTTGGTGTCACCGGGACGAACAGATTGTTGACGTCGGTAAGTGTGTCGGCAATGATACTTGGAGCACCGCCTGCTTTAGGGTTTCTGCAGAGCGTCGTGATGCTTTTTTGATTTTGCCGGAACTCGATTTGGCAGTCCGTCGTCCCCTTGTAAAGAAAAGTGTACCGGGTGTAGAACCAGGGCTTCTCCTTGCTCTCGCCTTCAATTTTGTCAACAGCGCACTGGATGCCGGTCTTCGATGAGGATGAGGGCGTACATTCGATAACGCGCAGGATCCCGGAATCTGTTATCTCGCCAGAAATATCAGTGACTGCGTCGAGGAGCGATTGAGACGGTGTGAACTTCTGGTTTCCTGAATAGAGTTTGTTTCCCACCTTGAACGTCGTAGAAGTGATCGTCGTCCCGGCAGCTGGTTTCAGTCCCATTGCTGTCCCTTCTGTCGATTCGCTGTAGAGGTGCCACGGCGCTCTTTTGGGAAAGAACAGCCAGCCCTTGAGGGCGCCGGCGGTTTTGGACGTGGCAAGTGTCCCTGTGTCCTTGAAGAGTTTCATCGTGGTGAGATCGATGATGGCGTAGTGGTACTCCTCCTCGCCTCCGGACGACGTGACCGAGTAGACGATAGGGAGGCAGTCGGACCGTGTCAGCAGACTGACGTACCTGCGCGAGACGTAGATGTTCGGCGGCTCTGGGGACGGGGGATCCGTCCGGACGACAGGGTCGGATCTGACGTTGTACTCCAGGGTATCCGCTCCCGTCCATTGTGGCAAGAAGTGGCAGGCGGGAAGCTCATCGATGCATGTATTCGTGCCGGTCGTGACATTGTAAAGGAACAGGTGTGTCGGCGTCTGGGCACGGTCAAAGTCAAAGAGTTTTTTCCCATATTCGATGAAGTGAGGATAATCGTCGTAGGCGACCATGTTCGTCGCCGGGTCGAGCATCTGCAGACTAAGATCTAGAATATAGACGCCGGTTGAAACAGGGTACCTCTTGATGGTGGCGTTCTTCGCCGCGTCGCCCGTGAACTGAATCACTGCATAGGATTCCACCCCACCCATCGGCTCGTCTCCAATTGCCACTGCCGTATAGGTGTAGCTCGACGGTTGCCCACTCGCGGCAACCTCATGCCAATGGCCATACCCCAGCGGACTGTCCCAGGTGAGGTGGGCCCGTGTGAGCTCCTTCTGCTTCTTGCCGCTCGCGGGAGCTTCGCTGTCGTCCGCATAGAATGAGGCGATGATCTTCTGCTGCTCGATGGACCAGAGGTGGAGGAGAGTGTTGTTGGAGTCGTAAATCACTACAAAGCGCCCGTCCGGCGAGACGGAGAAATCGTACATCGTGATGCCAGGAAGAGTGGCAGGATCAATGATCTTGACCACTTTGCCGGTGGCGTCGCAGGCGTACAACGGGGCCGATACGTATGGGGATAGTATTTTCGAATTGGGCACTCCAGGCATGAAGTACGCCCATCCTGCGTGGTATTCGGCGTTGTGAGCCCAGCCCACCCGCAGGATGCCGATGGACGGGTCGACCGTGCACCACTTTGTCCCCTTATCGCCGGTACTGCGCCAGTTAAGGGGGCGGCTGTAGAGCGTATGCTCATCTGCGGGGTCATCCACGGCGGCGGTGAAAACCTCGATCTCGTCGTAGTCGCACGGGTTGTCCGCCTGCGGCGGCAACAGGTTCGAGCTTGTTGAATGTGGCATGCATCCCACTGTCACAAGGCCAAGCAGCGCGATGAGGCACGCACAGAGAAGCCTTTGAATTGTTCTTCGATACATATGTCCCCCCTTCCGCTGCTTACTCTTTGCCCTCCCATTACTATAACGAAGATGGTCCGGTTTTGCTAAACGGTTTCCGCGATGACTCTTTTCTTAGGGGGCGGGCGGTGCCGGAAATGAAAAAACCCACCGGCTGGGGTGCCGGCGGGCGGGTTGTTTTGTTCGTGGTGGAGGTGACGAGAGTTGAACTCGCGTCCAAATACGTTAAATACAGCGCTACTACAGGTTTAGTCAGCTGTTGTACCTTGCGCTCGGCCGGGAGTCGACGCCCCGCTCTGCACGATTTCCCGTTTGGTACTCTCTGGCAAGGAACGGGAACGATCCTCGCCTTCGAGACCCCTATAGACGCGCCCCTGACGGACCCAGGGATGGACGG
>NZ_QXIY01000030.1:0-132498 GCF_003570995.1 Candidatus Cryosericum septentrionale | reverse complement strand
CTACCTGCAACCCTGCACCACACGTATCTGTCGAACCCCAGCACCCCCACGTGGTTAGAGATGTCACATGATGATTATACCACAAATTGCACGTGCATTCTCGAAGAACACAGTCGTTCATTCGGCAGTTGAGTATTTTCATTATGACTATTTTCTGAGCAGTCTCACCGTGGAGGACCCACCCCAGTTCTTGGTGCAAAGCTTGTTGTTTGAACGGTGCATATCCAGGCGAGCCCGCCCAACGCTTCGATGCCAGCGTCCGGTCGGCACAAGATCCCCATACGATACTCTTAGATATTGAGCAAGACACCACAAGGCGTTGTTGTCATCCACGTCATTACTTATTTCATTGGTCGTTTCGAGGTGGGTAAGAAATCTTGTAATGAAATCCTCAAGTGTTTTTCCTGTTTCTCCTTGATAAGCTTCCAACTGTAATGTCTGGAAGTATTCATTAGGAGATGAGCCTATTTCTAATTGTCTTCTGCCTCCTAATGTCTTTCCTTGGCCTTGTTGAGGCATCATGGGTAAACTTTCAACTAATCCCACAGACCAGCCTGGAACGGCACAAATATGTCCATTATTGACTACTTCTGATTTGGTCTGTCCCCGATGATTGCTTGAATATTCTTGAGGAAAATATACAAGCTCGTCTGTATCTAGTGCCTGTCTTAAGGTATCCCATATCCAGACAGTTTTTTCGGTATTGACACGAACAGGGATGAGAGGATCAGAAGGAAAACGTCTGGTTTGGCGAATTTCACCTTCTGCTGCGTGTTTAAGAATAGCTGCTTTCATTCGGTCAATAAGAAGGGGTGTTGGCATTGCCATGGGTGTTAATTCTAAACGATCAAACCCTTGTGGCACTTTTCTGCCTACAAGCTCTCTATTATGATTAAAGAGTTCTACAACCTGTTCTTGGGTTGGTATTGGATACTCTTTTCCATCTATTCCAATCACCCCAATGCTTTGTGATTTCGGAAGAAGGGTGAGAATGCCGGTGCGGTTTAAGGCGGTAACGCAACGGGCATATTCCCTTTCAACAGGAAATACTGATACCGTTTTATTTGTAAGAGCGGACATATGAATTGTCACCCTTTTAGGACAACTATGTAAGGGCCGCTGGGTTTTCTTTCAACACGGCGGCTCATTCGACAGGCTAGAAAGCCGACCACAGGCGCCATGCCCCCTTCCCCGTTCGCTTGATCAAATACATGGCGTCGTCAGCACGCTTTATCAACTCCTGGCTGCTGCGCCCGTGCTCCGGGAACAGAGCGACACCGACTGATATGCTGACCGATATCGGGCCTTCAGTGATCGTGAGCGGTTCATTGAGTGATGCGACTACTTTGTCCGCCATCGACGCAATGCTTCTCACATCCTTCACGCCGGGCGCAGCGACGACGAACTCGTCTCCCCCGACGCGTGCGACGTAGTCCGCGTCTCGAAAGACGGAGAGCAGGCGTGCCGCGACAGCCACAAGAACACGGTCACCGGCATCGTGCCCGTACACGTCGTTCACTTTCTTGAAATCGTCGAGGTCGGCGAAGAACAGGGCGATGTTGTTGTCTTCGAGTGTCGCCAACCGAATGTTCTCGTCGAGGACCCTCTCGAGAAAGCGCCTGTTGGACAGTCCTGTCAGGCTGTCGTGTTCGGCCAGCCAGGAAGATGCGAGAGCCGCCTTCTCAACCTGCTCTTTCTCTCCCGATATGGTCTGATTCATCTCATTCAGCCGGATCATGATGCGTGCGTTCTCGACAGCGATCGCGGTGAACGAGGCAATAGCCTCCAGCATCTCGATGATATCGTCCGAATATGCATGGTCTCGGGCACTCTGCACCGTCATCACACCAACAATGTCATTCTCCCTGAACAGCGGAAGATACAGAATTGTCTCCGACCTGACCGGCGCCGACCCAAACGTAATGGTTGGCTTGTCGCCGATTGCTGACCGCGCATCATCTGACGTTGCATAGTAGAGGACGCGCTTCTCCCGCACGCAGAGCGCAGCGAGACTGGACTCGTCGCTCAGAAAGACCGACGATGCCTTCTGCAGGACACCAGACTCGATCAATCCAGGAAACTCGATCTCCCCCGAATCGGGGCTGTAGATGCCAAATCCCAGCGACTTGAGGTCGATCGACGCTGAGAGTTCGTTCCACATCCGCATGAGGATGTCCCTGGGTTCGAGGCTCTGCGTGAGACTCCGCCCGATACGAGTCACGATCCGGAGACGCTCGTTTGCGGATTCGAGTCCCTCGCGTCGAATCTTCTCGCCTTCGGCTTCACGCTTCACTTTCTCAAGCCGATATCCGGTTGCCAGTTCGGCCAGCATCCTGGCCGCCTCCGAACTCGACCATGCATGTGCCGCTTCGACCGATTTCAGGAGGTCGTGATACGCCTCGTCGAAGCGATTCATAGCAGCTTTGGCAGTGGAGAGCGATTCGAGAGCAGAGGGCAACAGGTCTCCCATCCTGTGGCTGTCGGCTATCTCGACCGCCATCTCATAGTGACGGATCGCCTCTTCCAGACGGCCAAGGTTCAGTTCGATGCGTCCACGGGCAAGCAGTGACCCCACCTCCTGCAGGGGAAAACCACAACTCCTGCTCAGCCGGAGAGCCTCTTCGATGACAGAGAGCACTTCGGCTTCGTGACCACGATCCGCGAGAATGGAGCCGAGACGAACGCGCGCTTCCACCTCGGAGACCGTATTCCCAACCATCGTAGCAGTCTCGAGACTCCGGCGGTACGATCGTTCTGCGTCCTCTATTCGACCGCTCCTGGACTGTGCTTCTGCGAGGTTGTAGTAGACGTCGATGGCATATCTGCTTTCGCCGGCCAGTTCCGGGATGAGCCCCTCGGCCTCCGACTCGAAGGACAGCGCCTGAGCGGCATCCCCCATAAGAAGGGAGGCCTCCCCGAGGTTGACGAGGAAATGGCCTATGTCACTCTTCAAACCTATTTCCCTGGCCTTCTTCAGGCCCTCTGCGAACTGCTCTATGGCATCATGGTACCGTCCGAGTCGCGAGAATATCGCCCCATATCCATTCCGGAACTTGATCGCAAGGTTTGGAAGATTGTACTCCTGCGCGATCTGGTCGCCATGCTCGAATTCTTCCATGGCGCTGTCATACTCGCTGAGATTGTAGAGACAGAAGCCCGCAAGGTACCGGGACAGGCCCTGCCAATATGGACTCTTCGCATCGCCGGCTTTCGCGTAGATCTCGTCTGCCATGGTTTTTGCCACGCGGGCGTCCCTGTCAGACAATGCAAAAGCCTTGTCGTACAGCCGCTGCAGTTCGTCCGGGAGAGAGTCCCCCGGACTGCTTCCGTCACATTCTACGTTCTCGCCCACGTCCGTTTTCATTATTTTAGTATATCCCTACCGACGTTTTCTCCATCATTCTGTGGCAGAGCGTGGGTCCCCGCCTTCGCGGGGACGACAGAGAAGGAAAGTATCAGCTGGGCCGGAAGACACAGAAAATCTACGTTGTCTAGGAAGCCGGCGGTTCAACTCTGTTCAGAATCGAGAGGCTCCTTTTCGATGAAGAGTCTCTTTGATTTCAGGATCCACACGAGACTTGCAGCCGCGAATACCGCCAGGTAGGTTTCCGCAACAAACGTTCCCCCAACCAGCGTGTTTCTTGCAAACATAATTGCGCCAAAGTCCAGAAGAGTATGAAGGGCGATGGCAAGGAGAAGGAACGTACTCCTCCTGGACTTGATTCCGTAGAGGACGACGAGTGATAGACCGACCTGGACCACAAAAGCGAGCACCCTTTCAATACCGCCAACGACAAACAGTGAAGGGGCAGTATCTACCAGAGCCGAGATGACGGATTTTGAAAGTTGGGGAGGCGCTTTCCCCGCGTTTATCAAGATTGAGAATATGAAGTAATTCAAAAATGTTGTTCCAACAAGAAGTACTGACTCAAGTCCTCCATGTCCGATGCCATAAGCGATACCGCCTTCCCAGTCCAGATGCTTTCGTAAGAAGAGTCTAAACCCAACATATCGCCCAATTTCCTCAAATAGTCCTGCTGAAAGCGCGATCAACAAGAGTGAAATGATTGGATAGCTCAGAGAAAATGCCTGATACCATAAATTCTGTTGTAGATATCCTAGCAACGGGATTCTCGTCAGAATTTGAAAGACAAGGAAGACAACCGCACCTACCGCCACTGCTTTCCATGCAAATCGCAATTTCTTGTGCAGGACAACCGCTGCCACAAGAGGAAGCACGAAGCTCAACAACAGACTAATCGACATGAAGATGATTGATGAAGTTCTTACCATTTAGGCACTCTCCCGTTTGCTCAGAGCACTACTTGCCACGAAGTTTTTGAGAGTCGCACCATTCGCCGGCTATTTTCTTCTGTCCACCAACGTCGTTGAAAGAGATGGTGACTTTGACCTGCTCTTCATTTGTGAACTTTGCCACGTACTGAACGGTGGTACTTCCTTTCGATTCAACTGCTGCTGAGAACTTCTTCGATCCCGCAACGTATTCGCCGATCTTTCCTCGAATCGGGTCTATGATCAACAGTTCAAACTTGTCTTTTGGGATAGCTTTCAGCATCGTCTCATCCATATCCTTCGCCCACATGTCATAGTTTCTCTCAGTTTCAGCGACGAGCACATTCTCTACCATCCCATCTGCAAAGCTCACATCACTTTCCTTCAGGGCTTTTACAGAACAGCCAGTCAACACGACACCTGCAATAAGCAGGACCGCCAAAACAGCCACAACTTTCTTCATGCCATCCCTCCTGTTTACATTCAATTATTGTCGTAGCAACGATCGTCGTGAGAACACAACATGACGTAGAGACTGAGAAAGTCTGACGTCTTCTTGTCAGGATAGAAGACCAGGGATACGTCCCCCTCAACCGACACCAGACCCTTCCCTGCCAATCTTACCCTCTTCATTACTACATATAACTTGTAAATCCATGCGTTCTCTTGTCAAGAGTACCATGACACTCGATTTGGCAGAATACTGGCATGCCTATGGGATACAGAATGTCAACCAGCTACGAATGGCAGGTGTACTTCTCTACGACAAGATGTGGGTCCCCGCCTTCGCGAGGACGACAGAACAGGAGCACAGAGAAGTCACCCAAGGCTTGTCTCTCCCGCGCAGGTGGGAATCCATCCTTGCGTCATCGTGTGGGTTCCCGCCTCCGCAGGAACGGGAGAGCCATGGCTCCTCAGGAAGACCCCGTCGCGAATTCATGCGCGATGGTGCAGACCTCCGCCGGGTCCTGCAGGGTATGCAGTCCCATGCCCACCAGATCGGCCCCGGCGCACCGGAACTCCAGCACATCATCAGCAGTCCACGCTCCGCCCATCCCGATGATGGGGAGGTGAGTCAGGGAACGGACAGCCAAGATCTTGGCGAGGGTCAAAGGCTTGAGCGCAGGGCCCGAGAACCCTCCGGTGACCCGGGCAAGGAACGGCTTCCCTGTCGCCACATCGAAGCGCGCGGCGTGGGGACAGTTGAACAGCGCAAGAACGTCGACACCTGCTTGCTCGCATGCGCGCACGACCCCCGCGACGTCGGGGACCTCAAAGGGCAGTTTGGCGGCGACTGGCCTGTCGGGGAAGGCGCGGCGCACCGCCACCACCACATCATGAACGGCTTGCGGATTGGCTCCGATGACACCACACGATGCTTCCACGTTGGGACACGAGAGATTGAGCTCGAGGAGGTCGAACCCCTCAACGCCGGCAAGCGTCCGCGCCATGTCCTCGAACTCGTTCACGGTCTCGCCCGCGATCGAGAGAAACAGATGCGTCGGAAACGGCAGCAGGGTCGGGTACACCGTGTCCAGGAACGCTACGATCCCCGGGTTCTGCAACCCGATGGAGTTGATGAGACCGAACCCAGTGTCCACCAGACGTGGCGGCGGATTGCCGATGCGGGCATGGGGTGTGATTGTCTTGGCCGTGAACGCGCCCAGAGCCGTGAGGTCGTAGCGTTCGCGCAGTTCGGTCCCGAAACCGCCGGGACCTGCGGGGATGATGACTGGACTCACAACATCGAGGCCGGCAACAGCAACTGTCAGTCCTGCCATGTCCACGACACCTCCCCCTCGGGGAACACCGGTCCGTCGGAGCACACCAGCGCCACGCTGCCTTCCCGCCGCCGGACAGGGCAACCCTTGCACAACCCCTCGCCACACGCCATGCGCTCCTCCAGGGAGACCCAGATGGGACCACCTCGATAGCGGTTGGCAAGCACGCGCAGCATGGATGATGGGCCGCAGGCGAACACCGGACCTGCACTGCGGCTCGCCAGAAATGCATCGGTCACGAACTGCGGTTTCACCGTGACCACCGTCCCGGCCGGGAGGAGCGGAGCCAGGAAGGCCTGTTCTGCAGCACTCGCGACCCCGGCGTAGAACCCGGCCACCGGGCGTGTCGCTGCCACGAACAGCAGCGGGGCCACACCGCATCCTCCCCCGACAAGGAGTGGTGCAGGCAACTCAGGAAACCCGTTGCCCAGCGGCCCCTTGATCTGAACCGTCGCGCCCGGCTGAAGCCGCAGGAGCTGATCCCACAGCAGTCCTCTGCGCCGGATGAGGAAGCTCGTCGTGCCAGCCTCGCGGTCCTGCGCACAGATCGAGAACGGGCGGGGGACAACAGGCCAGTCCCCCACCTTGAGCATCGCAAACTGGCCGGGACGCGCGGCCGCGCGCCAGTCCACTGTAAGCAGCAACAGAGAGCGGTCAGTGGAAAACGACATCTGCCGGACAACGACGTCTGTCACGCGAGCCTCAGATATTCATGATGAGTCTACTCTTGGTCTCCATCTCATCCGTGTGAGGGCCGTAAGAGATGTACGTGATAGGCACGCTGACCTGTTCTTCGATGAAGGTCATGTACTTGAGGAAGTTGACGTCATCTGTCGTCCGCCAGCCAGGCAGCTCCTCGTAGACAGGTTCGGCAACAAAGAAGTCGTGCGAGGTCGACGGGACGTCGCGCACAACCCCGCCGATGCGGTAGCTGGTGCACACCCGGACGGTCTTCAGCCCATTGAGCACGTCGGCCTTGGTGATGACAAGACTGGTGAGTCCCGACCGGATGGCAGCATACCGCAACGCCGGCAGATCCAGCCACCCGATACGGCGTGGGCGGCCGGTCGTAGCGCCGTACTCTTTTCCCCTCTCGCGAATGCCCTGTGCCACGTCAGTATCGTCTTCACTGGGGAAAGGGCCCTCTCCCACACGGGTCGTGTAGGCCTTGAGGACGCCGGCCACGTCGTCCAGCTCGAAGGTCGAGAACCCGACAGACGAGACGCCGTGGGCCATGCAGGACCCCGAGGTGACAAACGGGTACGTCCCAAAGTCCAGATCGAGCAGCACTCCCTGCGCCCCTTCGAACAACACCGACGTGCTGCGGAAGATGTGCGCCATGTCAACCGCTCCGGTAACCTGAACTCCCAGCTCCAGCAACCGGTCCCGTTGACGCATGAGGAGTCCGGCAAGCTCTGCCGGCGGCATGGAAAACTGGCCTCGATACAGGTTCTGCTTGATGACCCAGGAGTTCTCCAGACGTTCCGTCAGCATCTTCTCATCAAACAAATGACACAGCTTGATCCCTTCGCGGGACGCCTTGTCGGTGTAGGCCGGGCCGATGCCGCGGCCGGTCGTGCCGATGGGTTCAGCGCGCATCGCTTCCAGCAGCTGGTCCTGCTGCTTATGCCAAGGCAGCACCAGGAAGACTTCTGGGTCGACGGCGAACTTGGTCCCCACACCGGGAAAATCCTTTGCCAGCACTTCCACCTCTGCCACAAGCTGCTCCAGATCGACGACCATGCCGGCGCCAAGGAAACCGCGGCCTGTTCCGTCGGGCAGGATGCACGGCAACAGGTGATTGATGTACTTCTTGTCCCCCACATAAATGGTATGGCCTGCATTGGCGCCCCCTGCGAAGCGGACGATCCACTCGAAGTCCTTGGCGAAGTAGTTGACGACCTTGCCCTTGCCTTCGTCGCCCCACTGGGCGCCGACCACTGCGACACGTTTCATGATTGTTCCTCCTTTGCATTGTCCAGGCCGAACCGCGCATAGACGGGGCCGATGTTCCTCAGGTAGTACTGTGGGTCAAAGAGAGCATCCAGTTCTGCCGGGCTCATCAGCGTGGTGATGCGTGGCTCCGCCAGGCAGAGCTGGTGAAAGTCCGCGTTCCCCTCCCATGCTGCCAGGGCCAGGCGCTGGACGAGTGTGTATGCATCCTCGCGACTCATCCCGCCCCGCACCAGTGCCAGCATGACACGCTGCGAATACACGAGACCATGCGACGCAGCAAACGTCGCCTGCATCGCCTCGGCATCCACGACGAGCCCGCGCATCAGCCAGATGACACGATCCAGCATGTAATAGGTGGTCATGACTCCGTCGGGCAGGATGACCCGCTCCACCGACGAGTGTGAGATGTCACGCTCCTGCCAGAGCGCCACGTCCTCAAAGGCTGCCGTCATGTAGCCTCTCAGCAGACGCGCCATGCCACAGAGGCGCTCACAGACAATGGGGTTCTTCTTGTGCGGCATGGCGGACGAACCCCGCTGACCGACCTTGAACGGTTCCTGCGCCTCGTGCACTTCGGTGCGCTGCAAGAGCCGGACCTCAGTCGCCATGCGCTCGACCTGGGCGCCTACCAGGGCGAGAGCGGCCATGAATGCCGCATGCTGGTCGCGCGGAACGATCTGGGTAGAGCATTTCGCCCGCCGCAGCCCCAGGTTCTTGAGAGCAATGTCCTCAACACGCGGGTCAATGTTGGCGTAGTTGCCAACTGCGCCCGAAATCTTACCACAGGCCACTCCATCTGTCGCTGCCGCCAGCCGCTCCTCGTTGCGTTCCGTCTCGGCGAGCCAGGACAGGAACTTGAGTCCAAATGAAGTGGGTTCGGCGTGGACGCCGTGCGTACGGCCGACCGTCACCGTCGTCCGGAAACGCGATGCCTGCCCGGCCAGGACACTCCTCAGTTCGCCCAGCTGGGCAAGGACGAGCTGTCCCGACCGTTTGAGCGCAATGCCCAGCGCCGTGTCCACGACGTCCGATGAAGTCATCCCCAGGTGGAAGAAGCGGGCGTCGTCCCCCATGTCACGGGTGGTCGACTTGATAAACGCGATGACGTCGTGGTCGACGGTCGCCTCGATGGCGTGGATGTCCTCGACGTCGAGCACTGCCGTACGGCGGACGCGGTCTGCCGTTCCAGCAGGCGCCACACCCAGTTCCTCATACGCTGCAGTGACCGTGCATTCGACCTCAAGCCAGCGCTCGTATTGCGCCTGCTCGGTCCAGAGGTCCCGGACCGGTGGAAGTGCATACCGTTCGATCATGTCTGCTCACCTTCCCTTGTTGCGTCCATTCCGGACGCGATATCTGTACGCCACTGCGCACCCTCGAAGTGGATGGCGTTGACGCCCGCATATGCCCGCGTGCGCGCTTCGGCCATGGTCACACCGATGGCCGTGACCCCCAGCACCCGGCCTCCCGCTGTCACCGTGTGACCGTCCTCCTGCCGTGTCCCGCCGTGAAACACCAGAACGTCCTGCGGAACTGTGTCCAGGCCACGAATGGTCATGCCGGTAACCGGCGCCGCCGGGTATCCCCGGGAAACCATCTGGACGCAGACCACCGTCTCGCCCCGCCATTCCAGCCGCGCATCCGCCAACCGCCCCTCGGCGCACGCCACCAGCGCCGGCACCAGGTCCCCCTGGATCCTCGGCATGAGGACCTGGGTTTCCGGGTCGCCGAACCGGCAGTTGAACTCCAGGACCTTGGCACCGTCCTGCGTCACCATGCAGCCCGCATACAGAACACCGCGGTAGTCGATCTGCTCATCGGCGAGTCCTGCGAGCACTCTCAGCATAATATGTTCGTACGCGTCACGCTGGACGGCGGACGTCACATCCGGCACCGGAGAGAAGCTGCCCATGCCACCCGTGTTGGGTCCCACGTCACCGTTCCCTGCGCGCTTGTAGTCGCGCGCGGGGGCAAACAGCAGGACGGTCTTTCCATCACAGAGGAACAGCAGGGAACACTCGCGACCCCTGAGAAACTCCTCGAGCACCAACGGACCTCGACCACCCAGACTCTGAATGGCCGTCACAGCCTCACCCTGGGTTGTCGCGATGACGACCCCCTTGCCGGCGGCCAGGCCGTCCGCTTTCACAACGAGTGGAAACCCCATATCTCCCACATGTGCCAGCGCAGCCCCCACATCTTCGCAACGAATTCCACGAGCCGTCGGGATTCGATGCCGTTCGCAGAACTCTTTGGCGAAGGATTTGCTCCCCTCGAGCCGTGCCCCCGCCGCTCCTGGACCAACGACCAGCAGACCCCGGGCACGAAGGACGTCGGCGATCCCCTTCGTAAGTGGTTCCTCCGGCCCGACGACGACCAGGCCGACCTTGTGCCGCACGGCGAACTCGGCCAGTCCAGACGTGTCATCCGAACGCATCGGGACGCAGGTCGCACATCCGGCGATACCCGCATTGCCGGGTGCCACCCAGACACGTTCTACCAGCGCACTCTGCCGGATCTTCCATGCCAGCGCATGTTCCCTTCCACCACTGCCAACGATGAGGATATCCATGGACGCAGCCTAGTGCCGGAAGTGCCGTATGCCGGTAAACAGCATCGCGATGCCGGCTTCGTCTGCAGCGGCGATCGATTCGGCGTCCTTGACAGATCCGCCAGGCTGGATGATGGCGCGGATTCCTGCAGCGGCCGCTGCCTGGACAGAATCCGCAAAGGGGAAGAACCCGTCTGAAGCCAGCACTGCCCCTGAAGGAGGAGTCGTCGCCTGCCGGATGGCGTCCTGCAGTGCCCAGATGCGGTTGGTTTGCCCAGGGCCGACGCCGATCGTGCCCCCACCTTTGGCCAGAACGATTGCATTGGACCTGGCATGTTTGACGACTCGCCAGGCAAGCAACAGGTCTGCCTGTTCCTCAGCGGTCGGTCGACTGAGCGTAACAACCCTTGGTTCGTCCTTCAGCAGCAGCACGTCCCGGTCCTGTACCAGGAGCCCGCCGCGCACGTCACGCAGCGCAACCTCATCCTGTCCTGGCGCAACCACAGCCACTTGCAGAACCCGCAGGTTCTTCTTCCGCCCCAGAATCTCGAGCGCATCGCCAGTGAACCCTGGGGCAAGAAGGATCTCGAGGAAGAGCTCGGCCATCTTCGCCGCCAGCGGAGCATCGACGGTCCCGTTCGCGGCGACGACACCTCCGAAGATCGAGACTGGGTCCCCGTCGCGAGCTTTCCTCCAGGCCGTCATCAGATGAGGACCCGTGCCGACACCGCACGGGATGCCATGCTTCACGGCGACGACGGTCGGCATGTCACTGGGAAATTCGGTGAGACAGGCAAGCGCCGCGTCCGCGTCGCCGATGTTGTTGAAGGAGAGCTCCTTGCCATTCAACTGCTGTGCCGCTGTCACCGATCCGGCAGCGGGGACGGGGTCCACGTAGAGGGCGGCGGCCTGATGTGGGTTCTCGCCGTACCTGAGCTGCTGCTGCCGGTCCCAGGTGAGCGTGAGTTGCTCGGGGAAGCGGACGCCCAGCTGCCCTCCAAACCACCCCGCAATGAAGGAGTCGTATGCGGCTGTATGCCGGAACGCGCGGGCAGCCAGCTCACGCCGTGTCGCCACGCTCGTATCCCCATCCCGTTCGAATTCGGCCAGGACACGGCCATAGTCGGCCGGGTCCACGACGACCGTGACGGCCGCGTGGTTCTTGGCGGCTGCGCGGATGAGCGACGGTCCTCCGATGTCCACCTGTTCCACGGCTTCGTCCCACGTGACGCCGGGGCGCGCGACCGTCTGACGGAACGGGTACAGGTTCACCACGACGAGGTCCACCGGGACCACACCGAGTTTTGCAATCTGCTCCATGTGCGCGGGCACGTCCCTGCGCGCAAGGATGCCGGCATGCACCGCCGGGTGCAGTGTCTTGACGCGCCCGTCCAGGCATTCCGGGAAACCGGTCACGTCACTGACCGCCGTCACCGGGACCCCTTCGGCCGCAAGAATGGACGCAGTTCCGCCAGTGCTTACAATCTCCCATCCCATACTCACGAGACGCCAGGCCAAGTCAACCACGCCAGTCTTGTCCGAGACACTGATGATTGCGCGTCGTTTCATTTCTTCTCCTCTCCCATGATATGAACCTGTCGCCCCTGAACGGACAGTCGCCCACTGCAGTACAGTGCCACGGCCTGTGGCAGCAGCCGGTGCTCGACGACGAGCACGCGCGCGGCCAGTGTCGCCGCATCGTCCGTATCGAGCACGTTCACCGCCTCTTGCAGAATGACAGGCCCGGAGTCGGTTCCTTCGTCGACGAAGTGCACGGTCACACCGGTCAGTTTCACCCCGGCGTCCAAGACGGCCTGATGCACGTGCTCTCCATAGAAGCCGTGTCCACAGAACGCCGGAATCAGCGACGGATGGACGTTGATGATGCGGTTCCGATACGTCGTCACCGTCACACCGTCCACCATACTTAGATAGCCCGCGAGCACGAGGAGATCGACCCGGTGCTCCGCCAGAGCGGTTGCGAGCGCGCTGTCGTACGAAGCCCGTCCACATCCCCGCCTGTCGATCAGCAGTGCCGCGACACCATGGCGGCGTGCCCGTTCCAGCACTGGCGCGAGCCTGTCCGCGATGACGACGGCCACGGTGGCATCCGGTATCTCTCCCTGTTCCACTGCCGTCATGACCGCCTCACAGTCAGTACCATTGCCCGACGCCAGGATGGCGATGCGCGTCATCGGCAAAGCTCCACCCCGGGGACCCCGGGAACGATGCGACCGACAGCACGCGCCCCGTCGCCGGCAAGAGCCCTGCACACACTGTCCACGGAAGCCTCCGGAACGATGAACACAAACCCCAGACCCATGTTAAACGTCTGATAGCGCTCCTGTTCCTCGAGCATGCCCAGCCGCGTCAGCCAGTCGAACACGGGGGGCGCCTGCCAGGCATGGATGTCCACTTCCACCCGCAGCCCTTCCGGGACGACGCGCGGGATGTTGCCCAGGAGTCCTCCCCCGGTAATGTGCGCCATCCCACCGATGGAGGCTGCTGCGCGTGCCCGCGCCGCCGCGTCCACATAGATGATCGTCGGCTCGAGCAGTTCCTCTCCAACCGTACGACCGAGCTCGGGCACATACGTGCCGACGTCCAGATGGTACTGGTCGAACACGATGTGCCGCACGAGCGAAAAACCGTTGCTGTGCAGTCCAGACGATGGGAGACCGACAAGGACGTCGCCTGCATGCACGGTGTGTCCATTGACGATATGGCTGCGGTCGACCAGTCCCACGCAGAACCCGGCAAGGTCATACTCGTCGACAGGATAGAAACCCGGCATCTCGGCCGTCTCGCCGCCCACAAGCGCGCAGTGTGCCTGGCGGCAGCCTGCCGCCACTCCCCCCACGACATCGGCGACGCGCTCGGGGACCAGCCGGCCGAGAGCGATGTAATCCAGGAAGAACAGGGGAACGGCGCCCATAGCTGCCACGTCGTTGGCACACATCGCGACGCAGTCGATCCCCACCGTGTCGTGGCGGCCAGTCATGAAGGCGATCTTGAGTTTGGTCCCCACTCCGTCGGTCCCTGCAACGAGGACCGGTTCGGCCACCCCTGCCAGATTGGGCTGGAAGCAGCCCCCGAACCCGCCGATGTCCCCCAGGACACCAGGCGTCACCGTCGAAGCGACGGCTTTTCGCATCAGGTCGACTGCGCGGTCGCCGGCAGCAATATCTACGCCCGCCTGCTGATAGCTATTTCGTTGCATGCTCCACCTCTGCCTGTTCAAGTCCCAACTTGTTTCCCTCGTCGGGGACCTCCATGGGATACTGGCCGCTGAAACATGCGTCACAGCTTCCATTCCCCCCGACTGCTTCCCGCAGACCCCTGATGCTCAGGTACGCAAGCGAGTCCGCGTCCACTTTTTGGCAGACTGCGGCGACATCTAGACCGGCAGCGATCAGCTCGCCGCGTGACGGCGTGTCGATGCCGAAGTGGCAGGGACACACGATCGGCGGAGACGCCACGCGCAGGTCGATTGCCACAGCTCCCGCCGCCCGCAGTTTCCGGATGAGCCGCAGGATGGTCGTCCCTCGCACGATGGAGTCGTCGACCAGCACGACCCGCTTGCCACGGACAACATCCACAAGGACACTGAGTTTGAGGTCGACACCTGCCGCCCGAAGCGCTTGTTCGGGCTGGATGAATGTCCGCCCGACGTAGCGATTCTTCACAAACCCCTCGGCAAATGGGATCCCTGACGTCTCGGCATACCCGACTGCTGCCGATATTCCTGAATCGGGCACCGGGACGACAATGTCGCCGCGCGCCGGCGCTTCGCGAGCGAGCAGGCTGCCGGCACGCTTGCGCACGACGTACATCGTACTGGCTCCCATCACACTGTCTGGACGCCCGAAGTAGATGAACTCAAAAATGCACAGCCGCTCCGGTCGCGCTAGTCCCGACAGGTGACTCATCACTCCGCTGCGATTCAGTGTCACGACCTCGCCCGGCTCCACGTCCCGGACGAGTGTCCCGCCGACAGCGTCGAAGGCACAGCTCTCGGAGGCCAGCATCCAGCTATCTTCGCTACGCCCGATGCTCAGAGGACGGATACCGTCCGGATCGCGTACGCCGATGAGCGTGTCAGGAGTCATGATGACGAGGGCGTAGGCGCCACGTATGACGCGCATGGCGCTGAGTACAGCCTCCACGATGTTCCCCGTGTCAGCCCGCGCCACCAGGTTGGCGATGAGTTCGCTGTCGATGGACGTTTCAAAGATGACGCCCTCCTGTTCCAGTGTTGCACGCAGGGATGGGGCGTTGACCAGGTTTCCGTTGTGGGCAAGAGCCAGCGCACCACCTCGGTAGCGGACAACCAGTGGCTGTGCATTGACGACCAGGCTCCGCCCGCTGGTCGAGTACCGAACGTGTCCGCATGCCATCGACCCGGGGAGTGTTGCAAGGCGCTTCTCGTCGAAGACCTCCGACACCAGCCCCATGGCCTTGTGGTGCAGGATCTCGTTCCCTGTGCTGACGGCGATCCCCGCGCTCTCCTGGCCCCGATGTTGCAAGGCATAAAGACCATAGTAGGTGGCGCGGGCGGCTCGGGTCTGCGGACCGCCGACAATACCAAAAACCCCACATTCCTCGTGCAGACCGCTCATGCCTCTCATACGCTCATCACCTGCGGCAGCGAGCCGCTCCAGGCGGCGGCAAGATCAACAACCGGCGCACGGACGAGTGATTTGCCTGAGACGTCGATGTTCAGTAACGTTCCTCCTGTCGTCCCCAGCACGGCGAGCGGGACGCCCATCTCGACGGCCGCGTCCACGAGCGCCTGCAGGTCGCCAGCACCGACCGTGACGACAATCCGTGACGGCGCCTCGCCAAAGAGGAGCGCATCCGGACGTATCCCAGCCGGCAGGGAGAGATCGGCTCCCATCTGCCCACTGATGCAGGACTCGGCAAGCGTCACAGAGAGACCTCCATCGCTCACGTCATGCGCCGACCGGATCAACCCACGACGTATCCCGGTCAGACACAGCTCCTGAACTTCTTTCTCGCGCTCCAGATCGAGAAGTGGAACACGCCCGGCCCTCCTGCCCGTCGCCACCCGGACATACTCACTGCCGCCGAGTTCATCCGTATTCGCACCCAGCAGGACCACGACGCTGTCCGGTTCGCCAAACCCCTGCCGACAGATGTGAGCAAGGTCTTCGACGACGCCGACCATGCCGACGACAGGCGTGGGCACGATCGCCGACGCGCCGGTTTCGTTGTAGAAGCTGACGTTACCACCGATCACGGGGATCCGCAGCTTCCGGCAGGCCTCGCTCATGCCAACGACAGCCTGGCTGAACTGCCAGAACACCTCCGGCTTCTCGGGATTGCCAAAGTTGAGACAGTCCGTGAGGGCCAGCGGCTTTGCCCCGCTGCAGACCAGGTTCCGTGCCGCCTCGGCCACTGCCATGGCTGCGCCCGTCGCCGGGTCCAGCAGGCACATCCGTCCCGGCCCGTCGATCGTCAGGGCGATGCCGTGGTCTGTCCCATCCACACGCAGGACAGCAGCATCTGATCCGGGGCCGATGACCGTGTTGGTGCGCACCACGCTGTCATACTGGCGGTACACCCATTCCTTGCTGGCGATCGTCGGTGTCCCCAGCAGCGCCGTCAACGTTCCGGTCCAGTCGTCCTGTTGCTGCAAGCGTGTCACGTCCAGGTCGAGCAGGTCGTCCTGCCATGCCGGCCGCACCGCCTCGGGGTGCCGGAGGGGCGCCTGTTCAGCCAGTGCCTTGGCAGGGACCTGTCCCACGACAACGTCCCCGTTGCGGATGGTCAGCATGCCATCATCCGTCACCCGTCCGATGACCGCGGCGTTCAGGCCCCACTTGTCGAAGATGCACTGTACTTCTTCTTCGCGCCCCTGGTGCGCAATGACCAGCATGCGTTCCTGCGACTCCGAAATCATGACCTCGGCAGGGACCATCCCGTCCTCGCGACGCGGTACCAGGGCAACGTCCAGATCAATCCCCATGCCACCCCGAGCCGCTGTCTCGCAGCTTGCCGACGTCAGCCCTGCTGCCCCGAGGTCCTGGATGCCGACCACCGCGTCCGTCCGGAACAGCTCCAGGCATGCCTCGAGCAACAGCTTCTCGAGGAAGGGATCACCCACCTGAACGGCGGATTTGCGTTCCTGCGAAGCGGCCGTCAGGTCCACCGAGGCGAAGCTGGCGCCACCCATGCCATCGCGGCCGGTCGTAGCACCGACGAGGATGACGGGGTTACCGACCCCTGTGGCTGCGCCGCGCTTGATGTCGGTGTGCCGGATAATCCCCACGCACATCGCGTTCACCAGGCAATTGCCTGTGTAGGAGTCGTCGAACCCGACCTCTCCCGCCACCGTCGGGATGCCCATGCAGTTGTCATAGTCGCCAATCCCCTTCACAACACCCCTGAACAGTGAGCGCTGCCGCGCCTCCCCGAGGTCGCCGAACCGCAGCGAGTCCAGCATGGCTACGGGCCGCGCTCCCATCGTGAAGATGTCCCTGATGATGCCGCCCGAACCTGTGGCCGCCCCTTGGTACGGCTCGACCGCAGAGGGGTGGTTGTGGCTCTCAACCTTCATGACCACCGCCAACCCGTCTCCAATGTCGACGATGCCGGCGTTCTCGCCTGGCCCCTGCAACACGGCTGCTCCCGTCGTGGGGAACAGGCGCAGCAGCGGGCGCGACGTCTTATAGCTGCAGTGCTCGCTCCACATGACGCCGAAGAGGTCCAGCTCCAGGTCTCCAGGTTCGCGTCCGACGAGTTCGACGATGCGCGCGTACTCCGCATCCGTGAGGCCGACGCGTGCAGTCCGTTCAGCACCGGGAAGCTTCATGCTGCCTCCTTTCGAGTTCCTGGACCATGGACTGCAGGATGAACAGACCGTTGGTCCCACCCAGCAACTCCTCCGCCGCCCGCTCGGGATGTGGCATCATGCCGGCCACATTGCCCTGCCCGTTGATGATGCCCGCAATGTTTGCGACCGAGCCGTTTGGATTGTGCTGCTCGTCCACCGTGCCGTCCGGGGCGCAATAGCGAAGGATCACCTGTCCCCGCTGTTCCATGACAGCCAGCGTCGCTGCGTCCACGGCATAGTTACCGTCGCCATGAGCAATGGGCAGCCGGAGCACCTGCCCGTTCTGGCAGCAGCGCGTGAACGCAGTGTCCGCATTCTCGACGCGCACCGGTACGGTGTCACAGAGAAAGGTCAAGTCGCGGTTGCGCAGCAAGGCGCCCGGCAACAGCCCTGCTTCTGTGAGCAGCTGGAAGCCGTTGCAGATACCCAGGACCATGCCTCCCCGGCCGGCAAACCGGACCACCGCCTCCATGAGCGGCGCGAACCGCGCGATGGCTCCCGGCCGCAGGTAGTCACCGTATGAGAAACCGCCCGGCAGGATCACGCCGTCGAAGCCAGACAGGTCCGTCTCGCGATACCAGAGATACTCGACATCCCTGCCAAGAACATCGTGAAGAGCGCGGTACGCATCCACGTCGCAGTTGGAACCGGGGAAGACGGCAACCGCGAACCTCATGCGCCCTCGTCCAAGATGGTGCAGGAATATGCCTCGACAACGGTATTGGCGAGGAGCTGTTCACTCATGCATGTGAGCGCTGCGAGTGCTGCCGTGTGATCGCCCTCCGGCAGCTCCAGGTCGATGACCTTGCCTACCCGGACCGCGCGAACGCCGGCAAACCCGAGCGTGTGGAGTGCCTGCTCGACGGCCGTCCCCTGGGGGTCGGCGATCCCCTTCTTGGGGCTGATCAGGACTCGGGCCTTCATTGCGTCCTCCCAGCCAGCAGGCGACGAAGGACTTCATGATAGCCCTCCTCGACCCCACCCAAGTCGCGACGGAAGCGGTCCTTGTCCAGCTTCTTTCCTGTGGCGCTGTCCCAGAAACGGCAGGTATCCGGCGAGATCTCATCAGCAAGGAGGATCGCTCCGTCTGCACGCCCGAACTCCAGCTTGAAGTCGACCAGGGTGATGCCCGCTGCCGCGAAGCGTTCCTTGAGCAGGGCGTTCACCTCCAGCGCCAGCCGCCGGAGGTCCGCCACTTCGGCGTCCGTGGCGGCGCCCAGCGCCCGGATGTGGTCCTCGTTCACCAGGGGATCTCCCAGCTCATCGTTCTTGTAGCTGAGCTCGATGACCGGCGTTGCAAGTCGTGCCCCTTCCGCAATACCCAGACGCTTGCTCATCGACCCTGCGACGATGTTGCGCACGATCACCTCGAGCGGGATGATGTGCACCCGCCGCACAAGCATCTCCCGATCACTCAGACGCTGGATGAAATGATTGGCGACGCCGGCTGCCGCGAGCATGGCAAACAGGTACGAGGACATCTCGTTGTTCATAACCCCCTTGTCCGCAATCGTCCCTTTCTTGACGCCGTTGAATGCTGTCGCATCGTCCTTGAATTCGATGATACAGCGTGTCGGATCGTCCGTACCATATACCCGCTTGGCCTTGCCCTCGTACAACAGTTCCTTGCGTGTCATGCTGGACCTCCCTGTTCAGTCTCGGCTGTACTGCAGTAGTGCTCACGGATCGCCTTGTCCTTGCTGCCCACCTCTTCCGCCAG
Organism: Candidatus Cryosericum septentrionale; assembly: GCF_003570995.1. GTDB lineage: Bacteria > Caldisericota > Caldisericia > Cryosericales > Cryosericaceae > Cryosericum > Cryosericum septentrionale. Next base: position 113,341 of record NZ_QXIY01000030.1, on the reverse strand, counting down.
GTGTTGTCTCTCCTCCACAAGCCGTGCCGCGACCCGCGCGTCCCCCAGTCCCACAATCTGCAACGCCAGCAGAGCAGCGTTCTTCGCACCGTCGATAGCGACCGTCGCCACTGGCACGCCGCCCGGCATCTGCACGGTAGCAAGCAGAGCGTCCAGGCCCCCCAGACCAGGCGCACTGATTGGAACGCCGATGACCGGCAGGGTCGTGGATGCGGCCAGAGCGCCGGCCAGATGGGCGGCCTTGCCCGCTGCCGCTATAATGACTTGCACGCCGCTGGCACGAGCGCCCCGGGCAAACTCCAGAGCCGCCTCGGGCGTGCGGTGCGCCGAAATGACACGTGCTTCCCAGGTAACGGGAAAGGAACGGAGCATGGCAAAGGCCTGCTCCAGGACGGGCAGATCTGCGTCACTGCCCATGACGATGACAATCTGTGGCATGATAGCCTCCTCGCTGATATGCGGTCAGGAAATGGAAAAACCCCGGTCGCTTGGATTCAGGGCAGCCGGGGTGGTCTCGTCTGGTTGGTATGAGGTCGGAGTCTTTCCCCGGATAGAGGGACAGACCCCACTGTCTCATGGCAGTGGTACCTGGAGAAGGCGCTGGTCTTCCAGCAGGGGATGGGGTAAAGGTGGAATTCGGGTGACGGTAGTGGTCGCTGATTGTAGAAGTTCAGCCAAGACCATCAAGTGTTCTCCTTTGAACAGGTGGCTCAGTTTCCCACCCGGAATGGTAACATATATATGTTATCCGACGTCTTCCGCGTTGTCAACCCAGACCGCGAATGTCCCGTAATAGAGGTTCGAGTGTCCATTCATGGCACAGAGCCACGTTTCCGGGATGAAGACACTGTGAACAGACTGCCTCCTAGCGTGCTCCCGTCGCCCCTGAGTGCCCTTCTCCGTCGTTCCCGCGAAGGCGGGAACCCACACCGGTCGTCTGGCATGAAAAACGCGCCGGACGATGAACGCCCGGCGCGGTGGTTGTCGTTCAGCTAAAATGTGGAAGACCGTGCCTTACGGCTTCTTCTCCTCCATCACCAGGGTTTCGATGATGTCGTCGACCTTGAAGTCATTGAAATTCTGCAGGCCCATACCACACTCGTAGCCCTTGAGGACTTCCTTTGCGTCTTCCTTGAAGCGCTTCAGCGAGGAGATGCTGGAGTTGGCATACACGACGACGGCGTTGCGGACAACGCGGGCCTTGGCACCGCGGATGATCTTGCCATCCTCAACCAGACAGCCGGCGATGGCGCCGACACCTGTGATCTTGAACACGTCCTTGATGTGGGCACGACCCTGCACGATCTCTTCGAAGACCGGCTTGGTCAGCCCGGCGATCATCTTGTCGATGGAGTCGCCCAGTTCGAAGATAAGATCATAGGTGCGGATCTGAACCTTCTCGGTTGCGGCGACCTTGAGCGCTTCGGCCAGAGGGACGACGTTGAAGCCAACGATAACAGCGTTGCTGGCGGAAGCCAGCAGGACGTCGGACTTCGTGATACCGCCGGTGCCCTCGTGCAGGATCTCGAGCGGAATGGTCTTGGTCTTGACCTTCCTCAGCTCGAACTTGACGGCGTCCAGTGTGGAGAGCGCGTCGGCCTTCAGGATGAGGGTGAGTTTCTTCTTCTCCAGCGCCTCTTCTTCGTTGAACAGGTCGTCCAGCGTCAGTGGTTTCTTCTGTTCCTGCGCCAGGAACGCAAGGCGCTCCTTCTGCCGCTTCTCGTCGATGATCATGCGGCAGGAGTCCACGTCTTCCACCATATGGAAGACCTCACCGGCCTCGGGCAGTTCCGACAGGCCCATAACCTCGATGGGCATGAGTGCCTTCGCTTCGCGCAGGTTCGCGCCTGCCTCGTTGGTCATGCGCTTGATCTTGCCAACACAGTCGCCGACGCGGATGTCGTCACCGACATGGAGCGTGCCGGTCTGCACAAGCAGGCGAGTCAGGACGCCGATGTTCTTGTCGACGCGTGCCTCGATGACGGAGCCGGACGCTTCGACGGAGGATCGGGTCTTGAGTCCTGCCATCTCCGCCTGCAGGAGGATCATGTCCAACAGTTCGTCCACACCCTTGCCGGTCTTGGCAGACACGGGAAGGAAGACGGTGTCTCCACCCCAGTCGTCTGGCTGCAGACCACGGTCCGCCAGCTGCTGCTTGACGCGCTCGGGGTTCGCCTCGGGCTTGTCGATCTTGTTCATGGCAACAATGATCGGGACTTTGGCCGCCTTCGCGTGGTCAAGCGCCTCGAGGGTCTGTTCCTTGACACCCTCTTCAGCGGCGACGACCAGGATGACCACATCGGTGACCTGCGAGCCCTTGAGACGCATTGAGGTGAATGCCTCGTGGCCGGGAGTATCGATGAAGATGATGGTCTTGCCCTTGATCTGGACCTCGTAGGCGCCGATCTTCTGGGTGATGCCACCCTTCTCGCGGCTGGCGACGCTGCTCTTGCGGATGAAATCCAGCAGGGTCGTCTTGCCATGGTCGACGTGGCCCATGACCGTCACGACAGGCGGACGCGTCTCGAAGGACTTCATGAACTTCTCCGACGGCTGGACATAGTTCTCGCCGAGGATACGGGCGAGGTAGTCGGCGTCACTGGGGTCCAGCAGACCGCACTCGCGCACTGGGATACCATTCTTGAGCATCATGGTGTTGACCTCGTGCTGCTTGAGGTCAAACTGCTTGGCAAAGGCCGTATAGGTGACAGACTCGACAAATGCTTTGGGCTTCTCTACAGTGATGACAGGTTCGACCGGTGCGGGAGTAGGTTTCTCCTTCTCCTTTTCAGGTGCGGCCTTAGGGGTCGCCTTGGCTGCCTTTGGGGCCTCTTTCTTGACCTCCGACGAGGCGGCCTTCTCCTTGTCGACAATCTCCTTGACAAGGTTTGCCGTTTCTTCTTCGATTGTGCCGACCACGCCCTTCCCCGGGATTCCCAGCTCAGCCAGGATCTCCAGCATGCGTGCCGACTTCAGATTCAGTTCTTTAGCGAGCTCATAGATTCGTACTTTCTTCATGCGTCTCACCTGCCTCACGCGTTGGGGCCGCTTGTGGCTGCCCTTCCTCTATCTGAACGAGTTCCACCTTCGCATCCAATAACCGCTCTACGAGCCGGACGTTGACCCCGCCCTTACCCAGGGCGACGGGGAACGCCTCGGCAGTGGCGTGCACCACGAAGGTGCCGTCCTCCGGCCTGCGTTCTGCGTCCAGCACCTTGGCTGGGCTGAAGGCGTTGATTGCGTATTTTGCGGGGTTTGGATCATATCGGATGACATCGATGTGCTCAAACGCGATCTCACGCGATACTGCACGGATGCGTCCACCCATCGGCCCAATGACTGCGCCCACGGGATCGATCTTGGGGTCGCGGCTGAAGACGGCGACCTTTGCGCGCTGGCCCGGCTCGCGGACGATGCGCTTGACCTCGACGAGACCTGAGCCGACCTCAGGGACCTCAAGCTCCACGAGACGCTGGATGAAGTCCGGATGCGACCGCGTCAGGACCACGCGCGGTCCCTGCGCCGACTTGTCGACCGACAGGATGAGCGCCTTGGCGACACCCTGAAAGCGCAGCCGTTCGCCGGGAATCTGCTGATCCTTCGGCATGATCCCTTCGCACCGGGCAAGGTTGATAAGCAATCCCTCCTTGTTCTGGCGGAGGACCTCGCCGTTGACCAGCGTGCCCACCTGCGAGTGAAAGCGCTCATAGACCAGATCGTTCTCACGTTCCTTGATCTTGTCATCGATGAACTTGCGTGCCTTCACGATCACCGACAGCGGAAGCTGCTCGATCTTGACCTGGATGAGCACGTCGTTCCCGGTCTTCGCCTCTGGTTCCGCCTTACGGGCGTCCTTCAGCGTGATCTCAGTGTCGCTGTCCGTGACCTTGGCCACAACCGTCTTGCGCGAATAGAGCCGGACAAGGCCGGTCCCCGTGTCAGCCTTCACCAGGAAGTTGTCTTTCTGGTACTGCTGCTGGTATGCCGCCTCGAAGGCTTCCTTGATCGCCGTCACGATGTATTCCCTGGAGATTCCCCGTTCCTTCTCCAGTTCGTAGATGGCACTCTGGATCTCATCCCTCACACGCACCTCCCAATATCTCGTCCCACAACGAGATCTTCGTCACCTGCCGCATATCGAACACGCGGTCTACGCCGAGCACCGTCACGTGCAGGCTGTCCCCGTCCGATGCTCCCAGAGTTCCGATGATCGGCTCCCTGGACTCCTTGGTCGCCACGCGCACGAACCTGCCAGCGAAGAGCTCTAACTCCCACGCCGTCTTGAGAACGCGGTCCAGTCCGGGGCTTGTCACCTCGAACGCAGGCAGATAGTCGTCGCCATACAGCTCAATGAACGCATGACTGATTGCCCGGCTGACGCTCTCGAGCTCATCGACCGAGATGTCTCTCCCGGGCGTCATGAGCACAACGCTCGCCATGCCCGGAGCGTTCTCAATGGCGACGAGCGTGGTATTGCTCTTTGCCACTTCCAGCAGCACAATATCCTCAAACCTCGTGTCCATACATCTCTCCATGTGAAACAAAAAAGTGGCTCGCTCACGCGCCCACTTTTCGCTTTCCACTAATATGAAACGTCCGAAAGCAGAGCTTCCGGACGTCATGTCGCTCAGTTACGTGTCACGTTCATGACATTACATTTAACAGTATACCTATGAATGTCGGAATGACAACCTCAATTTCCTTTACAACTTGGCGGGCCCCTTGGACCCGCGGTTACGAGTAGTCCACCCCACTGGGGCCAAGGATCTCGGCAAGTCCCTTCAGGAGCGCGGGCGTGACAGTGACCCAATGCCTGTTGCCGACTTCCAGGCAGTGCTCGGTTCCGTTGCGGTACAGGATGCGCCAATGCTCTTTGCCAGGATACTGGTGTGTGAGGAGGAGAACGTCCTTGAGTATCTCGCCGTTCACCTGCTCTTCCGTCATTGTGAGCTTGAGCACTGGATGGGTCACAGAAACCGGCTTCGAGCCTTTTGCCTGTTCGGGCGTCACGAAGTCGATGAACTTCTTGGCCGTCAGAGACAATTCGTCACCATCCATACGTACGTTCGCCTCCAGGACGATGGCTCCCTCGCGGTCGAAGCACGGCTGGAACTGCCCGAGGACATATTCGAACACCATCAGCTCCACCTTGCGGCTATCGTCCTCAAGTATACACTTGCCATAGGCGTGACCCGCCTTGGACTTGGCGGTCTTCGCGGACGTGAGGAGGCCCATGACCGTGACGGTGGATCCGTCGTCAAGATCCGCGCATTCCGCAACGCGCTTCGCCTTGTACTTGGCGAGGAGCGGCTCGTACTGCTGGAAGGGGCTGCAGAAGCAAAAGAACCCAAACGCTTCCTTCTCCATCGCCGCCGCACCTGCCGTATCGCACGAGGAAACGGGGGTTCCGGGTTCGTTGACCGAGCCGCCAAACAGGCCTGTCCCCGAGTCGTCTGCAACCGGCGCCTTGCCGTTCTGGTTGCTGAACTCCCTCAGAACAGTGACGCGGTCCTCGCCCAGGCTCTCGAACGCCCCGGCCTTGATGAGACATTCGACGGACTTGTGGTTGACCTTGCTGCCGCCGGAACGCCGCTGGAAATCTTTGAACGTCGAATAGGCGCGGTTGGACCGCTCCTCCATAATCTCGTCGATCGCCTTTGAGCCCAGGTTCTTGATGGCAAGCAGACCGAACCGGATGCCCTGAGAACCGTCGGCCTGCGTCTCCACCGTGAACAGCTTGTCGGATTTGTTGATATCCGGTGGAAGGATGGAGATATTCTTACTACGACACTCAGCGACCAGTTCCTTGAGACGATCTTCGGTATCGATGCCCGAATTCATGAGGGCCGTCAGGTACTGAACGAGATAGTGGAACTTGAGCCACGCCGTGCGGTAGACCATGATGGCGTAGGCGACCCCGTGGGATTTGTTGAACCCGTAGCCGGCGAAAAAATCGATGAGAGCGAACACGTCCTCAGCGGTCTTCTTCGGGACACCTTTCTCGATCGACTTCTCGACGAAGACGGTCCGCTGCTTGGCCAGAATGTCCGCTTTTTTCTTGGAGACGCCCTTGCGCAGGATGTCTGCTTCCTGCATCGTGAACCCGGCCATGCGGTTGGCGATCTGCATGATCTGTTCCTGGTACACGATGATTCCATAGGTCGGCCTGAGGACACCCTCAATGCTGGGATGGTAGTAGTTGACCTTCTCCTTGCCATTCTTGCGGTCGATGTACTTCTGGATACCGCCGGCCTTGATGGTGCCGGGGCGATAGAGTGAGATGATGGCCGTCAGGTCTTCGATGGAGGACGGCTGGATGCCGGACGCGACACCCTTCATACCGCTGGATTCCATCTGGAACACCCCGACCGTGTCGCCGCTACTGATGAGCTTGTAGACAGCCGGTTCCTCCGTGTCGATGTGGCTGATGTCCACTGTCACGCCAAGCTGATCCTTGACCATCTTGACGGTGTTCTGGATAACTCCCAGGTAGGAGAGGCCCAGAAAGTCCATTTTGAGGAGGCCAAAGGCCTCGACCAAGTTATGGTCCCACTGCGTGATGACGTTGCCGTCCTTGTCACGCTGCAGGGGCAGGTAGTTGGTGAGCTCGGTGTCGGCGATGACGACGCCCGCTGCATGGGTGCTGAAATTGCGGTTGACGCCTTCCAACTTCATGGCCGTATCGAACAGCTCCTTGACCGTGGTGCCGCTCAACTTTGTGCCGTCATCGTACATCTTCTTCAGCTGCTCGACCGTCTTGAGAGCGTCCTCCAGGCCCGTGCCGAACGGGATGAGCTTGGAGATCAGGTCCGTCTCCTTGGGCAGCATGCCCAGAGCTCGCCCCACGTCACGGACAGCCTGCTTGGCCTCCATCCTGCCGAAGGTCGCCACCTGGGCGACCGAAGATTCGCCGTACCGCTCGCGCACATACTGGATGACCTCACCCCGGCGCGCATCCTCGAAATCCATATCGATATCGGGCATCGAGATGCGGGCTGCGTTGAGGAAGCGCTCGAACAGCAGGTTGTACCGCAGCGGATCAACTTCCGTGATGCCGGTCGCGTAGGCGACGATGGCGCCGGCAGCAGATCCACGGCCGGGGCCAACGGCAATTCCCTTGCGGCGAGCGAAGCGGGTGAAGTCCTGAACAATGAGGAAGTAGTCGACAAACCCACACTTCTCGATGGTCTCCAGCTCCATGCGCGCCCGGGCCGTCGCCTCTTCCAGCTGTTCGGGAGGGTAGAGGCGCTGGATGCCATCCATGGTCATCTTCTCCAGCAGTTGGCGGTTGACCTCGGCATCCCATGGCGTCGTCTGCCCTTCTTCGATGTACCGGGGCAGGTGATAGGTGCCAAGAGGCATTTCGACGTTGCACATGTCGGCAACGAGCTGGGTGTTCTGGATGGCCTCCTCGTCTTCGGGCAGGCGCTCGCGCATCTCTTGCTCGGTCATGACATGGTAGTACGGACCGTTGAAGCTCATGCGGTCCTTATCGGTCATCTTCTGCAACGTCTGGACACAGAGCAGGACCTCGTGTGCGGCGTAATCGTCCTTGCCGAGGTAGTGGCTGTCACAGGTAGCCACGGTCTTCGCGCCGATGCGCTTCGCGATGCTGCGAAGGATAGGAAGGGCGCGGCGTTCCCCTTCGATGCCGTGGTTCTGGAGCTCGATGAAGTAGTTCTCTTTGCCGAAGATGTCCTGGTACCTTTTGGCAATGGTCAGCGCCCTTTCTTCGTCGCCCTTTGCGGCCGTCTCGGCGACCTCGCCTTTGAGGCAGGCGGACAAGGCGATGATCCCCTCGTGGTACTTCTCCAGTATTTCATAATCGACACGCGGCTTATAGTAGAAACCCTCGAGGTAGCCGATGGAAACGATGTGGCTCAGGTTCTGATAGCCCTTGAAGTCTTTCGCCAGGAGGATCAGGTGATTGGGAAATCCTGCCTCCTTGTCCTTGTTCAGGCGACCATTCGGGGCCATATAGACCTCGCTGCCGATGATCGGCTTGAGCCCGGCGTCCTTCATCTTCATATAGAAATCCAGCACGCCGTACATGTTGCCGTGGTCGGTGATGGCGCACGCGGTCTGCCCCATCTCCTTGAGACGGGCGACGAGCGGGCCGATCTTGTTCATGCCGTCCAGCAGCGAATATTCGGTGTGGAGATGCAGGTGGACGAAGCTCATGTCGGGTTCCTCACTGAGCCGGGAAGCGGGCAGCAGCCTGTACCTGGTCGACAGAAACCACTTCGACCACGGCGTCATAGACAAAATTGAAGAACTCCTGCGAGCGCGCGTTGAGAACGATCTTCACCGGGACGTTGGCCAGCGCGCCTGTCGCGCCCACGGTGACCGTCGCCGTGGCCGTGACGGCCTCTCCCTCGAACATGAACCGGCCGCTCATGCTCCAGACGTCACACGTTTGCCCCAGCAGCTGTACCGGCGGCTGCTTCTCGATGGTGAAGAGGCGTGGCGAGAATGTCGCCGGCAGTCCGAGAAGACCCTCACAGCTTTCCTGCAGGACGTGCGCAGCTGCGGCCGCAGTCTCGCCGCTGGCAGTGTACGCCCCGTTGTCGAACACATAACCTGTTCCACCACGGACCATGAGTGATGCCGTCGGATTCACCGGGTCACCGCTCATCACAAGGATGTCACTCCCATTCTTGACGACGCGGCCATCGAACGACTTGTCTTCGCCACCAAGTGTTCGGTGGTACGAGGCTGTGAGCTCGTACGCCGGAAGCGTGGCAAGAGAGGAGAGCGGGAGGAGCTGCCCCTCCTGGAGCGTTACCTTGACCGCCTTGGCATTCTTCCCGATCACCAGGTCGAATGTGCCGTCGGCAAATCCCTGCTTCGTGACTCTTCCCGCATAGGCCCCTTCTGCGAGCCCCTCGAACGTGAACGTTCCATCCGGCCCTGTCGTCGTGGTCGTGTTCCACACGGTCACGGAGGCTCCGGCTATGGGCTGGCCGCCGGATATCACTGTCCCGACGCCAAGAAAGAGTGGGGTCAGCTGGACAGTCGTCGGCAACTTCGTGAGGTCTGTCACCTGCATGAAGGCCTTCTGATACCCGGTAGCTTCGACACCCATTTGTGTCCGATCGGCCTCAACCTGTCCCGAAACGGTTCCGGTCGCATCCGAGCTGAGGGTCTCGGAGCCGCTTGAGCCGGTGAACGTCAACGTCGCATTGGCTACGCCCTTGCCTGAGTACGCAGAGACGATCCGGAGCGAAACAGCGCCTCGGCGGGCGCAGCCAGCGAGAGAGAAAATAACAAGCAGCAGAGCGAGGCCGAGCGCCAGCGCCCGGTGAAAGGTAGTCCTTTTCATCATGATTCAACCTCTCGGAATTCGAGTCACATGCCCTCCCATCGTCGTTCGCGTGTCGAGCACGGACACGAAAGCGTCCGGGGCCAGCTCGGTAAGCGAGGCATTGAGAAGTGCGATGTTCTTGCGCATTGTGGTCGTCAGGATAATCATGCGGTTACTGTCCATGCCCGACCCTGAGATCGTCGTGATGCCAAAACCCCGGTCGCGCAGATGATACGCCAGTCGATACGGGTTCTCGTTGGGAATGATCAGCCAGGTCTGGTTGCCGATAGCCAGCTTCTGTTCCAGCCAGATACCAAACAGCGCTCCCAGTGAATAGCCAATGGCATAGCCGAGCATCTTGTAGATGGTCATACTGCTCAGGACCCGAGCGAGGCTAAGCAGATAGACGTTCACCTCGAGAAATCCAAAGATGAACGTGTACAGGCGGCGTCCCCTGACCAGGAAGTTCGTGAAGAGAGTCGAAAGAGCCACGTCTACGAACTTCATGACGAACACGATCAGGACTGACTCGGCTACCACCCAGAACTGTGCCACGCGAAACCTCCCGTTCCTGTACTGCCGAGTTCAAGTATAGTGCCCGCTGACCGCCGCACAAGCTGAAGTACGCGAAGGTCGGCGCGTGGGAGTCGGATATTGAAATGTTGCGCTGCTGTGGATAACATGTGAACAGTGTGGATAGAATTGTCATCCACGCCTCTCGGCAAAGGAGGGTTTGTGGCTCAACCGTTGCGCATCGAGTTTCCAGGTGCCGTCTATCTGATTTCCGACGTTGCTCCTGCTGGTCGATCCATCATGCAGAGCGACGACGCTCGCTTGCAGTTCCTCGCTGACCTCACGACGGTGGCGACGGACCTGGACTGGCATATTTACTCATGGTGCATGTTGCCGGACCGCTACAGCTTCGTCGTGGAGACGCCTGGCGGAGATCTCGGCACAGGCATGCGTCGGTTCATCAGCAACTACACGCGGCATATAAACCGCCAGAATAAATGCTCGGGGCGAGTCTTCCGCGGAGCCTATCGGGCCATCCTCCTGGAACCCGACGTGTGGCTCATGCCGGTCTGCCGCTACGTCGTCCTCCAGCCCGTGGCATCCGCTGTGGTCGCCACCCCCGAGGAATGGCCCTGGAGCAGTTACCAGGCGACAGTCATGAGTACCCACGTACGGAGTGCCCCACTTGCCGCCGAGTCTCTGCTGTCACATTTCGGCCGAACACAGGAAGAGGCTGTCGCCGTCTATGCCGATTACGTTCGGGCGGGCATCGGCCAGCCGACCCCTCTCGCGCACGTGATGCCACCGGGCATTCTGGGAACACAGACGTTCGTCCAGGTGGTCACTGAGCACCTGGTGAGCAGAGCGTCTGAACCCTCGGTCGCCGCACTACTTCTGATGCTGGCGCGGCCCTCCCTGACCCAGATCTTCGGGCCCGATGTCAGGCGTGAACGCTCGCAGCTCCCATTGCGCGTCGCAGCAGCCGTCCATCTGGGTTATTCGCTCGTACAGATCGGTGACCACCTGGGCGTCCACTATACGACGGTCAGCCGGTACCTCCGCGCAGCTCCGGGCGGGCGAAGAGAGGTGCCTCCTCCCGTCCACTGAACGATTCCTCCCAGACAGCATGAAAACAAGTCCCCGACAGCCTATACAAGCTGTCGGGGACTTGTCATCCCAGCAAGGTCGCCGGGACTATTTCCACATTATCCACAGATATGTTATGTTTTCGTACCTGATCTACTGGGTGGGGTTGAGCGGGATCACGAGCCAGCAGATAAGATAGACCAGGATACCCGTCCCCCATGCCATCCCAAGCAACGCCCAGGCGATGCGGACAATGGTCGGGTCAATGTCAAAGTACTCCGCCACGCCGGCCGCCACGCCGCCAATCACCTGATTCCTGTGTGAGCGGTACAGTCTCCTAGAGGAATCATAGCCGAGCCCCGAAGAGACCGGACGCTCAGCCTGCGGATGCTGCCACTTGTCCTGGATGGGTCCCTGCTCACCGGATGCAACGCTGGGCTGCGTTGGTACACAGGTGCCGCACATGATCTTGCCATCCACCATCACTACTTCCTCACGAGCCAGCGCCTTTCCGCACTTCGTGCAGACGCCGACTGCTTCTTCATCTGGTCTGTCAAAACTCTTCATTTCCTGGTACCTCCCTTGATAAGAACGACCAGTCCGAGCACAAGGAACAGTCCCCCGACTGCCGATTTCCGAATAATATCGACCACCTGAGCTGAGAAGATGTCCAACCCCGAAAGAAACGCAAGAGAGCCCGCGGCGACAGCCACGACTCCCCATATCAGCCCGTTTTTCGACGTCTTGCTTTCAATCGAGTCAAACAGCGTAGACAACAGGATGGAGAGTCCCGCGGAAATCACGGCTGCTCCGACGAAGGTCGTAAGACTGAACCGGACGACCCCCAGGACCTGCAGGAGGACGATGATGCCGACGAAACCAAGCATAGCACTCCAGAACACCGTTTCACGCGCATCCCGCTGAAAGCCCGTCGCGACGCCGTAGATGCCCAGCAGGATCACAAACGCCGCCAGGGGAACGAGGATGCCGAAATGGTATCCCGTCTGGGGAAACGCCTGGAGCAGGAAGTGGACGCCAAAGACGATGAGCAAAGTGCTCAGGGCCACCCGCCGGTCAATGTTGTTGCTGTTCATTGCTGTACCTCCACAAGTTGAATTTGTCCAATTGCATTGTCGATACGCACGACGAGCTGCCGGTCAGCTCCAGTGGCTGCCGAGGCGTTGAGAAACGATTTACTGCCCTCAGCCACAAATCCCGACGACAGGACCCTACCCAGGACATTCCCGATGGAAAGTTGTACTCCCGGTTTGCCGGGGATACGTAGCGTACCATTTCCCACAGCTGTGTGCAGTGAAACGTCACAGTGCCTGCCCAGCGACCCCGAAAAGTCGAGGTCGTAACTACCGACGATGTTGCCAATGACAAGGTCCGCCATATCCAGGTTGCCGAGGCGTATTGTCGAGAAACCACCGGTGACGTTCTCGATCTGGACAAGGTCGATGATCGATCCGGATTCGGTGGCGTCCAGTTCAAGTGCGGAGGACGCCCCAGCCAGACGGAGCTCCTTGAGCCGAGCCTGATCCAGGATCAGTCGGGCTTCACCGACGAGCGTCAGCGTCAGCGTACCATTCTCGGGAACCACAACCGTCAGACGCTTGACCCCCGCCTGGACGCCAGGAACACTGTCGAAGTACAATCCGTACGTACCGGTCTTCGCACGGAAATCCTGACGGAATCCCTGACTGCCGAGAACGATGCTCGCTGAGGTCACGGTGGGAGATGTGCCCACGACGACCTCGAGGTTGTCGCCTACGACCGATATACTGCTCGCCGAGCCACCCGGGAGTGCCAGGATTGTGCCCTCTACATACGCCGGAACAGCCCTGAGTCCACCGTTCCGCGTCACCACCGTCACGACCGCGGAGCCAACGACAATCAGGCTCACGACGAGGGCGGCGACCAGAACGCGCCTGCGGCCGGTCGTGGGAGCAGACTGCATCATGCAGCCGACCCTCCGCCCTGGCCGAACAGACGCTCACTCAGAGCAAGACTGCCGAGCAGCAGCCCACCCACGGCCGTAAGCGTGCACAGGATCAGCAAGGATCTCAGTTCATCAAGGTTGGGCCCAACAAGGAACTGCACAACCCGCAGGACAACTGATGAATGCGCGGCGAGCATGTAGGCCCCGGTCAGGAAGAGCCCGACGAACAGGGCACCAAACAGTAGCGCTGCGGCAAGGACGGCCATCGGTTCTCCATTCCTCATGCGCGTTTCCATGAGACGAGCCAGGATGCTGCGTGATGCCCTCTTCCGCTCCTGCTCTGCCTCCCACGCGTCGACACGGTTCCACACGCCACGGGCAAACCCGGGCGGTGGAACAAGGTCGGGAGGACATGAGAGTGTGTTGGCAATCATACGTTCCACTTCCTCGTCTGTCAGATGTCGTGTGCTCATGCAGTACCTCGCTCGTGCAGGGCTTCCACCTGCTTCTTCAATGCGGCCCGCGCCCGGAACAGCCGAACTTTCGCCGTACCCTCGGCTACACCGAGTCGTCCGCCAATCGTCGCAAGAGAGCACTCTTCTGCATAAAACATCGTCAGCAGCGCGCTGTCTTCCGGAGAAATCTTCGTCATTGCCTCTACGATCTCCTGCTGTTTCCACACATCGTCCCTGTCCTGCTCAGGAGCCGCCAGGAGCTGCTCGTCCGGCAGATCCCCACCTTCGCGTGCTGACTTCCGCCAGTAGTCGACCAAGCAGTTATATGTAATCGTCATGACCCACGGGAGAAAAGGGCGGCTTCTGTCATACGAGTCAAATCGCCTGTATGCCAGAAAAAAAGCCTCTTGTGCAATGTCTGACGCCGTTGTCCGGTCCCGGACCTTGCTCGCCAGAAAGGCGTACACAGGACGCTCACTTTCCGCCATCAACTGGGCGAAGAGCTCGCGGTCAGCCACTGCTTCCATCCACCTACTCCTCTCCGTGGTTGATTGCCCTACGTGTTCATCAAGCGTACGGTAGCAGGAGAGAAAAGGTTACAGGGGAGATTCAGTGCTCGCCCGGGCCGACCGCCTCGAGATATCCGCGCTCGAGCAGCCACTCGAAGATCTTTCCGGCTTTGGCATAGGAGTAGCGTTCTTCTACATCCTTGTAGCCCAGCTCCACCATCTGGTTATCTTCGATCAGGAAGAGGAACTGGACAATGATATTGCCTCCCTCGGGGGCGTCGCGGTTCTTGTCGATGAACAGGTTGAGGATGTCAAAGTGGGGAATGTGGTGAGGGTTCACTCCCCCTTCACGTACGGCGTTGGCAATCTTCTCTTCCAGCTGCGCGGTGTCGTGATAGTCCTTGACAATGATCAATGCCACGTCCGCGTCATATTCGATGTCGCCGCCGCCCGTGCAATTGAACATCGTGGGGCGGTCCTTGGACGTCTCGCTATCGAGGCGGCAGCCGTCCTTGTCGAACGACGACACAGCCACGATGGGGGACTGCAGCTCGGTGGAGAGTTGTGCGATGAGGCCGGACACCTCGTCGACCTGCTTCTGCAGACTGGCGTACGGGTTGACCGTCGGCACCTTCTGCAGGTAGTCGATGAAGATGGCACAGTGGTCGGTGTGGTGGGAGTCCATGATCCCATATGCGACACTGCGGATATGCTCGAGCGTATCCTGACGGTCCCCCTCGAAGAGGTAGAAGTTGTCCATGTAGGCCGAGGTCTCCTTGATCCCTTTGTTGAACCGGGTGACGAGCTCAGCCTTGTTTCTGATGTCTCCCTTCTGAAGGATCAGCGGGTTGATAAGTGATTCCTGTGACAGGACGCGAGTCAGGAGGACGCGCTTCGTCTGCTCATAGGAATAGTACAGGACCGGAACCTTCTCATTGCGCGCAATGAGCGTGGCCAGTCGCAGCATCAGGTTGGTTTTCCCTCGCCTCGGAGCGCCGCCGACCGCGTAGTAGAAACCAGGGCGCAGCCCTGAGATCGCCGTATTGAGGTTGTCATAAGGGGCTATGCTCATACCGAGGATCGAGGGACGCCCTGTTTCCCGAGTGCGGACCTCCTCAACGTACCGCAGCAGTTCGTCACGGATTGGCTCCTGCCTGCTCTGGGACGAGAGGCGCGCCACCTGGCGAAGCTGCTCGGAGATCTCGGCGGCGAAGTCTTCCACGCGCCGCCCCTGTTTCTCGGCATCGGTAAAGCTGTTGATGCTGTCGGCAATCGTACGCAGCTTCCGACGTGCTGCGCGCGTTTTCAGCCGGTCCAGCATCTCGACCAGCGTCGTCATGTCCTCGCCACCACCGTCAGTCAACTTGCCCACCAGCGTCGCAATAGCCGGAGTCACATGACGTTCTTCGGTCAGATAGGCCGTGAACAGCGGAAGGTCTATCTTGCCACCTTCCCCTTTGTGGTTGGAGCAGTACCACTGAAATGCGTCGAAGACAGCCTTGAGGTCGCCGTCTTCGAACAGCGAAGAGCTCATACCCAGCTTCTGGAGCTTCTCAAGATGCTGAGGAGCCGCCAGAGCCCCAGCCACCAACCGGAATTCGGTCCTGTCTGTCGTCATGGTTTTCCCCCTATCGCGAGAATGGCTTGCCTATATAGTAGCCTCCCGGCAAGAAAGCAACAGACCCGTTGACCCCTACCTGCAACGACGTGACGGACGGCAGTTCGGTAAGGCTTAACCGCAACTGTTCGACCATGAGCACCTCGGCCGCCTGGTCCTTGGGGAGAGGAGTCATAGCAAGAGATAGACGCAACGTCCCCGTGTTGGCTTCCAGAACCATGGAGGTGACCCGGGTGCCGTGTGGGACAAGTGACGCGTCGCCTTTGGGCGGATTCCCCAGCTGGGCGACCGACTTCGAGATCATGACGCTGCGTCCCATGAGCGCCTGCTTCTGTTGATAAACAGTCAGTACCGGGAGTTTGTCGCCGTCGACCTCGGTGAGACTGTAGACGGCGAGGGCCGTACCTTCTTCCAGGCGCCCATCCAGCCTGAACAATGGATCAGCCGTGTCCACGTGTCCAAACAGGCTTTCCACACTGTGTCCGCCTACCAGGAGCCGGACGCGACTGACTCCCGCGAGTCTCGTGAGCGTAAGGACCAGGGAGTTCTTGGCCTGCTCTTCTTCCTGAGCCCCCATGCTCAGTTTGAGGACGCTCTCCTCAAAATCGACAGACGCTGTTCGACCGGAGACGGTGACTCCGCGAAGCATATTCGTTCCGGGCAGAGGACTCACGAGACTGGGATGCGTCGGGCCCTCCATGAGAGCGCGTGTAGCCTGCAATGCCAGCTGAGAGCGTGTCAGCCCAGTCGGGAGTGCGCGGCGTTCAACAACATAGCGGCCGTCACCGCCCACAAAATACAGATCGACCGCTTGTCCCTTGTCCAACATGGCCTCATTGGCACCCAGTTCTCGCTGAGTCTTGACGAAGGAGAGGAAGGTTCCTGTGGGACGACTGTCGACCGAGAGTTCGATCGAGAGGACGCCCGGCAGACCCAGCATGGAGTTGACAAGTTGCCAGTAGAGCGCATTTTCTTCCGCAAACCCCATGGGAAGCTGATCGCGTGCCACGCCCAGGACCACGTCGAGGATCCCACCGGGCAGAAGTGTCGCTCTATGCGCAGTGAAGCCGGCAGGGACAGCCGTCGCAAGCCCCTGGTCCGCAGGCGGCGTACGCAGGAGATCGATAATTCCCGCCACCTGTTCCACGCGCCGTGTCGGCAGTTTTGCCACAGCAGGATTGCTGACCAGTTCCCGGGTCGAGGCGTCGAGATACCACAGGACCACGGGCGTACTCCGCCCACCGGCCTTGCGGAAGCTTGAGCCGACGACAAGGGCCAGAACCAGTGCGAGGATCAGAACAAGCAGTCCCCCATCCTGGGAACGTCGCCTGCTCCTCATCCTGCCTTGTCTGCTGCGGATTGTCATCTGTGAGTCCTTTTCTGATTGCCGCTAGTCTTCATTTCGTCTATACTATATCACACAAAACGGATGCACATGGCCTGACAACGCTCCGGTGTTCCGTCACAAAGGCGGGGTGGTTGCGCTGGTGTATGTGTATGTACGGCCCATGTCGTGGCTTGATTTTTCTCTGGCCGGGGTGTGGTCACTTAGCGCGAGAGCAAAGGGAGCAGAACATGGAAGAACAACGGTCGGATTCCTGGCAGCACCTGCTCGACATCTTCAGCAAGCAACTCGCGCGCCCGACGTTCGAGATGTGGTTCAAGAACGCGACGACGCTCCACGAGGACAACGTTTCTCTCACCATCGGCGTCCCCAGCGAGTTTGCGAGGGACTGGATTGTCAGCCGGTACTATGACGTTATCAAGGAGACGATCGACGCGATCAAGGGTCAACCGACCACCATCGCGGTGGAAGTTGTGCAACAGCCGCCGGAAGAGATCCCCACCGAGCCCGGTATGCTCCAGCACAACAATACGCTGATCCTCAACAGGCGCTATAACTTCGAGAACTTCGTCGTCGGCGCAGGGAACCGCCTTGCCTTCGCGGCATCGAACGCCGTTGCGGGCAACCCTGGCAACGTCTACAACCCTCTCTACATCTACGGTGGAGTCGGGCTGGGCAAGACCCACCTTCTCCAGGGTATCGCACACCATATCCTGGCACAGGGCCCGGGCAAGAAGATCGTCTATACGACCGGCGAAAAGTTTACGAACGAGGTGGTCAGTTCCATCCAGAATGCACGGAACAACAACTCCGTCATCGAGAACTTCCACAAGGAGACGCGGGGGGCAGATATCCTGCTCATCGACGACATCCAGTTTCTGGCAGGCAAGGAACGCACGCAGGAGGAATTCTTCCACATCTTCAATGCGTTGTATGATGCCCACAAGCAGATCGTCATTACGTCCGACGTCCTGCCCAAGGAGATCGCCACCCTCGAGGAACGCCTCACTTCGCGCTTTGAGTGGGGCCTCATCGCCGACATCAGCCGCCCCGACTACGAGACCAAGGTTGCCATCCTGAAGAAGAAGGCCGAGCTGGACAAGATCGACGTCCCCCAGGAAGTGCTGGAGTATATCGCCGCAAACATCGGGAGCAACATCCGCGAGCTCGAAGGCGCGCTCATGCGCGTCCTTGCGACAGCTTCGCTCACCAACGAAGAGGTCACGCTCCCCTTCACCGAGGAGACACTCAAGGATATCATCCCGGTTATCAACAAGCCAATTACCATCGACGCCATCATGCAGTCAGTCTCGTCCTACTTTCACATCTCGGTTGCCGACCTCCAGGCCAAGAGGCGCAGTCAGGATATCGCGATGCCGAGGCAGATTGCCATGTATCTGAGCCGGGACCTGACCGAAGCCTCTCTGCCATATATTGGCGAGAAGTTCGGCGGGCGCGACCACACGACGGTCATCTACGCCTGTCAGAAGATCCAGCAAGACATGAAGAGTGACGACACCCTGAGAGCACTGCTCGACAGCTTGGTAAAGCAGTTGAAGAGAGGTGTATAACCTGTGGAGAGTTATCCCGACCGTTCCGGATGTGCACAGTGTTGATAACCCGCGCAAGTTATCCACAGCTGCACCCACAGACACCACAAGCCATACAACTACCTTCACGAGACATACCAACACTACCAAGCGCCTTATCTTGATGATTATGATTAAGAGAGATTTTTCATATTAAAAGGAGGAAGGATGAAACTCACGACAAAAGCTGAAGGTTTGAGCAAGAAACTGGCACAGCACGCCAAGGTCATCCAACAGAAAAGCTCGACCTTCACGTCGGATGCCGTTCTCCTTTCTGCAGACGGTACGACGCTTCAATTGACGAGCACTGACCTGACCACGTACCTCGTGAACGCCGAACCGGCTGAAGTCACAGAAGCCGGACGTGCCTTGATTCCCTTCAAGTTTCTAAAGGACATTATCTCAGCCTTGTCTGGTGAACTCATGATTGAAGGAGACGACAAGAAACTCCAGATATCATCCGGCAAGGCGCACTATGATCTAGCATGCTATCAGATGGATACATTCCCAAGCATCCCGGAGATTAAGGAAGGTCGGGAATATCAGTTCAGCCTGAATGAATATTCCAGTGCCATCGACCGTGTTCTTCCCTGTGTAGAACATAATGAGAAACGTCGCCTCGAGTTTCAGGGAATCCTGCTTGAGCAGACAAAAGATTATTTCCGATTCGTCGCGACGGATTCACGGCGCCTCGGATATGTTCAGTTCGACTTCAAGCGTGAACCGCTCCGGGCGATCGTTCCGACAAAGGTTTTCGAATCGTTCAAGCCGGCGGGTGACGTTCATGTTGTTATTACCGAGGACGAGTGTTTGTTTTCGTCTGGTGATACACAGATTATCTCTCTCCTCATTGGCGCCGAGTTTCCCAACTACAATGATATCGTGCCTCGCGAATGGGAATATACCGTGAGTGTCAAGAAGTCAGAGTTGCTGGACGCATTGCGCCGGGTTGGTGCCGTCGTTTTTGGCGGAACAGATGTCATCACACTCTCATTCAAGGAAGGGCGGCTGACTGTTCAGGGCACGGCCCAGGATCAGGGCAATGCCAGTGACGAGCTGGGTTATGAGGGAGAGGCCGGGGGTCTTTCTGTTTCGTTCTTCGGGACAAAACTCCTGGACGGCATTTCCTCCGTCGGTACCGAGAATGCGGAACTGCATATGAACAGCGCTATTCATCCGGTGGTTATTAAGGACCAGGGTAAGGAAGATTTCCTGTACCTTGTCATGCCACACAAGCAGATGGAGTAGTCGCCCCCTCGGAGGGCAATGTATCTGGAATCGCTTTGGGTACAGGGATTCAGAGCGCTGGCTGAACAGCGTATCGACTTCACTGCACCCATCACTGCTGTCGAAGGCAGCAACGGCGCTGGCAAGACGACGTTCCTCGATGCCGTGCATTTTCTGGCTTCTGGAAAATCATGTCTGGGGCTGACAAATGCGGAGCTTATCAGGGACGGGGAGTCCTATTTTGTCGTCGGCGGCAGATATCGGACGCGTGACCCGGTCGCCGGAGGGTCTGTCAGTCATGCGGCGCAGGCCATGTTCACGACGGAGGGGCGCAAGGAACTTCGTATCGATGGTACTGCCTATCATGGATTTATCCGTCTTATCGGTGGGCTTCGCGTGGCCCAGTTCAACTTCAGTTCGCTGTTTCTGGTCAAGGGCATGCCCTCGGTGAGACGCCAGTATATCAACCTCCTGATCGCGTCGTGTGATCGCACGTACCTGGAAGCACTCTCTGCATACTCGGCTGTCATGACACGCAAGAACGCCCTGCTGCGGCAGTCGGGCTCTGGCGTCGTCGACGCGTCCCTGCTGGATCTGTTCGACGAGCAGATCGTTACCCTGACAAACACCATTTGTGCAAAGAGGCGATCGGCTCTCGCCGCTGTGGGTCTGGCAATGACGCGCCTGATTGCCGACGGGTTGTTTGAACCGCTGTCGGATGTGTCTATTCTCTATGATCCGCCGCCCATTTCCGCCGAGTCCATCCGTGCTATCCGGGGCCAGGAACTGGCGCGGCATGCGTGTCTGGCCGGGTGTCACCTCGACGATTTTGTTCTGCTCCGAAGGAAAAGGCAGTTGAGGGATACGGCGTCACTGGGTGAGGCGAAGCTTGTGGCACTGCTGCTCACCTTTGCAGGTGCCGAATATATACGGATGGTCACGGGAGAATACCCGGTGCTCCTGCTGGACGATTTGGAAGGTGATATCGACATCCCGAACCTTGATCGACTGGTTCATCTCCTGGCGAGGTTCGAACAGGTCTTCATCACAACCTTTGATGTTGCGCGTCTTGGAGGCGGACTGAACGCTACGTCCGTACGGCTGTAAAAAGAAACGATAACAATATGGAGCGCATCGGAGAGGTTATCGATGAGATGCGGCGTACCGGTCGCCTCGACAAGGGCATCAAGGTTCAGTCACTGGGCGATGTCTGGCCCGCGGTCCAGTCTCTGTGGAGTGAGCGTACCATCGGCGCGTACGTCGCCCGTAACTCTCATCCGGTCCAATTCAAGAATGGAACGCTGACGATTCTCTGCGCCAATCCGTCCATCATGCAGGTCTTGTCTGAGCAGAAAACCCTCATTGTAGAACGCTTGAATGTTCACATGGGCGGCAAGCTCGTGACGGACCTGTCCTTTGGGCTCGACAACGTCCACGAGGTCCGCATCCATCGGCCGCAGGTCACGTCTTCTGTTTTCCAGCCGGATCCGGATTCTCTGGCTGCCACGATTCAGCTGTCCCCGGAGCAGAAGGCGAAAGCCGAGAAGGCAGTGCAGGTCATTCAGAACCCTGCTCTGCGGCTTTCGTTTCTGCGTGCCTATGAGGCTTGGTTGCGCTGGGATATCTGGCGACACCAGGAACGGCAGAAACGCCGGACGAACCGGGCGACGTCAAGGAAGTACTGACACTATCCACAGGCACTGTGGATAACTTTTCGAGATGCAGACGCGTTGTCCACAGCGGGTTTGACGGCGTCGCAGGTTCCATTGGAGCCCGTGGACTGCTGTGCAACGAGAACCCGGCATCAATATTATAGTTGAGACTTACCCGGAATTGTGTTCCACAGATATTCACAACATCCTGTGGATAACCTGAAGTGCGAAGGACGTCTGAAAACAGCCTTGTTGATTCACACTCTTGTATGGTAAAATGGACATATGAGAACAAGAGTTGCACTGATTGCGCATGACCGCAAGAAGCCTGAGATGATTGCGCTGTGCAGGGATTTTCAGGAGATGCTGGCTCAGGAGGAGCTGGTTGCCACGAAGAGCACAGGTGGTCTCATCGAAGAATTGACCGGCCTTCACGTCACCAGGGTGAATTCCGGAGAGAAAGGCGGGGACCTTCAGATTGGCTCGATGATCGCCTCCGACGAAATCAAGGCAGTCGTCTTCCTCAGAGACCCTCTGACCGCACACCCTCATGAGCCGGACATCAACGCCGTGCTCAAGATCTGTGATGTCAATAACATCCCCCTCGCCACCAACATCGCGACGGCAAGGCTGGTCCTCGGACATCTCAAGGAGTTGCAGAGCGTCGAAGAGTCCCCTACAGCGTAGGTTCTTCTACAGCAAGAGCAGACTGGCGAGCATCGTTTCCAGCGTCCGGCTCTCCTGCCACCACTCCTTGCGCTGGAGTGTCTCGAGACGAACGGTCCATCGGTGCCCTGTGTCCTCTGCGACCAGAACCCGATAGACGAACGAGCCGTCGCGCGCGGAGAATATCAGCGCTTCCACAGGCGGACCGTCAGGGTGTGCTCGGCCGTCTGCCTCCACTCTTCCCTTTCTCAGTGTCCCCCGCTCACGCAGGGCGTCTTCCGGCAAGCCGTTGCGGAGACGCTCAGACACTTCGTCCGGAGCCGAACCGGACTCGTCATATGTAACCTGCAGGGCGACACGTGGGTCCGTGGGGTTGGATGCTCGCAGTCCTGCCTGCTCGTCCAGTTCCATAACGGTCCAGTCTACAGGGCAGTCGAGCGCGACGTGGAGGTCGGGTCGCACCAGATGTGTCATGTCACTCATGAGTCCATGCCCTGAGGTTCTGTGTTGTTGTCATCCATTCCTCCGTCCCGGCAGATTCGGACGCACTCACCTGCATCCATGTACAGGATTGTCCTGTTTTCATTGTTGGCAAGACGGGGACGACATGAAACAACCCCGGCACAGCGTGCCGGGGTCTCTCCTTCAAGACTGAGCAGGTACTGGAGTCTACTAGCCGAGAGCTTTCAGGATCACGGAGAACGTCTTGGTCGTGCCGTTGCGGTCGGCGACGACCTGGACCGTGTCACCCACATTCCTGGAGCGGATGTAGCTCAGGACTCCGTCGATTGTGGTCATCGGTTTGTCGTCGATCGCGGTGATGACGTCCCCGACCTTGAGCCCGACATCCTGTGCGCCGGACCCGGACGTGATCTGGACGATGTAGACGCCCTGGGAGACCTTGAGGTTGTACTGCTGGGCAATAGACGTCGTGAGCGTTGCTCCCTGGATGCCCAGAGCCGGCCACGTGACCTTGCCGTTCTTGATGATAGCGTCATACACCTTCTTTGCCGTGTTGACGGAGACCGAGAATCCGAGGCCTTGCGCGTCTTGGTAGATCATCGTGTTCATGCCGACGACGCGGCCGGACAGGTCGACCAGGGGTCCTCCTGAGTTGCCGGGGTTGATGGCCGCATCAGTCTGAACAACGCCGACGAGCGTCTCAGTCGCTGACGCCTGAACGTTCCGCTCGAGGGCCGAGATCACGCCGGTCGTGACCGTCTGGCTCAGGCCGTAGGGGTTGCCGATGGCGATGACCTTCTGGCCCACGGTCAGCGTGGACGAATCGCCCAGTTCCACAGTTGGCAGGTTGGTGCCGCTGATCTTCACCACGGCGACGTCGCTGGTGGCGTCCGTGCCCACGACCTGGCCGCTGAACTCACGCCCGTCTTTGAGCATGACGGTGATCTTGGTGGCATTCTCCACGACGTGGTTGTTGGTCAGCACGTAACCGTCAGAGGTGATGATGAAGCCCGAGCCGAGACCTTCCTGCGTTCCGGACGAGAAGCCAAACGGGTTCTGGCTGACCGAGGTGATGTTGATCTGGACAACAGCAGGCGAAGCGATCTTGACGGCGTTCTCGATGGCCTGTTCTTCCGTCGTGACGATGGTCGTGCCGGAGCCGGACGTTCCTACTGGGTACGTGGTCGATACCGTGCGTGCCCAAGGGAACGTTCCCGGGTTGGACATGACGACATAGTTACCCAGAATTCCACCCAGGACGCTGCCGAGCAGCAATCCGATGATGAGTCCCCATACCAGGAACACGCGCCCTGGATTCGAACGCCGGGCGGGCTGAGGCTGCGGCGAAGGTGTGCTATACCCCTGAACAGTCGGGGGAGTCTCGGGGGTGACGTAGCCCTCCACGGTGTTTGATGTGTCCGGATGCTCAGTCTCCTCAGCATCTGGCTTGATGAAGCCATTCTCGTCGATCATATCGTACCTCCTCACCTGCAACAGGTGTCCACTTGTCATATACACCTCTATATACACAACTATGCCTGATTTCGTTACAGAGAGTGTGAGGAAATCGCCACAAGAAGCGAAGCACTGCTTCAATTGTGGACCTGGGCTATTCCCTCAATGCCTATGCACATCGGTTGGCGTAAAAGGCCAGCCGATTTCTGAACGGCTCTGGAGGCGCTGTTATGGAAGCACTTCCGCAAAGCTATGAATATACCTTTTTGACAATTCTTGAATCTGCACTTGCTCATGACTTGAATATTTGTCATATACGCCATACGCTTGCATGCTCGCCAATACAATCCCCTGAATACCGGCCAGTACATCTTCAAAGGCAACGCAGTCACAAGAGGGAACACCCAATTTTTTGGCTGCCAACAGATAAATATCAGGGCTTCCTTTCCAGTGGACAACTTCATCAGTGGAAGCAAACGCGTCGAACAAGGTGTAAATGCCATTGTTTTTCAATACAGGCTCATAAAGTACCTTTGGCAGCGCGGTAGCTACGCCAAGTTTGATCCCCTGTCCCTTTAAAAAGAGGAGATATTCTTTTGCATAAGGTTTTAACGGGACATGATGACTGTATTCGTCAATGGCCATCCGGTTCCATTCTTCGATGATATCTTCTGCCCTCTCTTTTAGGCCAAAGAGGGCGATCGTATATTCTGCAGCTTCTTTAAAACTCTTTGCGGAAATTTCACTGATATATCCCTCCGGTACGAATAAATGGCGTTTTGCCAGAAAATCAATGTCGATATCCTCCCATACCCCCATGGAATCGATCAGTGTCCCGTCCAAGTCAAAGATCGCCGCTTTAAAATCAAGCATCCTCCTCTCCTTTTGTCCGCGAAAACGATGCTCTTAACTGTTTTGCCGCCTCGGTAATGTCCTTCGCGGCAATCAGCGCGGAAACGACAGCGATCCCATCGATCCCCGTGTTCGCGAAGGACGGTATGGTCGTGAGGTTGATCCCGCCGATGACAACGATCGGCAAAGATACGGCGGATCTTATGTCCCTTAATTCGTTTATTGTCACTAGTTCAGCATCGGTTTTTGTCCCTGTGGCGAACATGGCACCGACGCCAAGATAATCCGCGCCATCCTTTTTCGCCTTCACGGCTTCGGCTACAGAAGAGACGGAAACGCCAAGGATCTTGCTGTTCCCGATGATCTGGCGGACGATCCCGGCTGGCAGATCACTTTGCCCGATATGTACACCAGCGGTGTCGACCGCCAGGGCTATGTCGACCCGGTCGTTGATGATCAGCGGAATATGATGGCTGTCGGTCAGTCGTTTGATGGTTACCGCCATTTGATAAAACTCCAGCGAGGAGGCTGTTTTCTCCCGCAGCTGGATGAGTGTGCTCCCGCCTTCTATTGCTCGTTCGACTGCCTGTTCCAGCGTCGGCGTGCTCATCAGATCGCGGTCTGTTACAAGATAGAGGTTGTAATCGATCTCAGGCTTCATGGATTTTCGCTCTCTTCACAAGGGTTTCGGTGTTTAGCTTGCTGATTTCATCAACGATGGCCACGTGAAAGCTGCCATTTCCCTTGTCGCCGGCGCTTTCTGCTGCAAGCTCGCCCACAATGCCCATGGAGAGGATGCCTCCCGTCGCTGCGATGAGGAAGTCGGTAGCAGCTCCACAAAAAGCGCCCACTAAGGAGGTACACATGCATCCCGTTCCTGTCACATTGGAAAGCAGGTTTGTCCCGTTTTCGATGTAAACCGTACGTCTTCCGTCCGACACGATATCCGTTGCGCCCGTGATCGCTGCTACGCAACCGAACTGCTTTGCCACTTTCTCCGCAATGTTCCGGCCGATTTCTTTCCCGCTTTTCTGATCGGCTTCAGAGGCGTCAACGCCCTTTGTGGTGGCTTGGAGCCCCGCAACAAAATGGATCTCGGACATGTTCCCGCGCAAAACGGCTATGTTTACTTCTTTCAACAGTCTTTCGGTCGTCCGGTTCCGTAGCTCTGATGTACCTGCGCCCACGGGGTCGAGAATGACAGGGATGTTGAGCTCGTTGGCTTTTTTCCCGGCAGCAAGCATTGATGCGACTGTCCTGCTGTTCAGTGTCCCGATATTCAGCACCAGCGCCGAAGAAATAGCGGTGATGGCTTCCACCTCGTCAATGTCGTCTGCCATGATCGGAGAAGCGCCGATGGCAAGCACGATGTTCGCACAGTCGTTGACCGTCACATAGTTGGTGATATGGTGGACCAGCGGCTTTTTTTCGCGGACTGCTCTGAGATTTTCTACGATGTCCTGAATCATGTTCACGCTCCTGATCTCAATTGTTAACATTTTTGTGCGTTTCGATCCTTCAGCACGCTCCGAAAAACGGCGTAGACCGCCGCCGTCAACAGCATCGACGGCACTGTCGATCCAGCAGGAAGATCCAGCTTCATAAAGAAGTAATAGGCTGCTGTACCTATAGCGGCTGAAAGAATGCCAGCGGCGTTGAAGGTGGTCGTCGAACGGTCAGCGCGAAAAACAAAATAGTCGAGAAGCGCCACTGCAAAGGCCGGTGCAAAAATCGAGCCAATCGCATACAGGAAAACTTCATACTGCTCCATGGGGAAAAACAGCGCTATCAACGCCCCCAGCGCCGACACCAGAAGGATCAACAGCCTCTTTGATACCTTCGGAGCGATGTTCAGGATAGACATGACTGCCGAATAAACATCCAGATAGGTCGTCGTTACCGTCGAGAGCACCACCACAAGCAGCCCGGCGACGCCAATGCCCAGATGCAGGATGATAGTAGCAATATCGGACGATCCGGTAAACAGCACAGCGGCAAGCCCGGTGATGTACATAAAGGAACTGCCTATGAAATATCCAGAAAAACTCCCCCAGAAACTTGCTTTTGCACTGCTTGCCCACATGGTGTAGTCCGAAATCAGCGGCAGCCAAGTCAGCGGCATGACGATACTCATTTCCAGTGCTGCGCCGACCGAAAGCGTTGTGGCGGTGCTCCTCGTGCCCGACGACGAAACCATGCCTCGACCGCCGATCACCAGTCCCAGGATCAGCAGGCAAAGCATAAAAAGTAGAATGACCGCCGCGCTGTTGAGGGCATTGCCACCCTTGTCGACAACAAGAGCCCAAACCGCGACAATGGCGCCAACGATGACCACAAATAGCGTGAAGCCCGTGAAGCCGGCAAGTTTTGATGTGATGGCACTGATCGAATTGGCGCACTGGATGAGCATAATTGCTGTCCATCCCATCAGCTGAATAATGTTGGCTGCAGAGATCAGGTAGGAGCCGTACCGGCCAAATGCCATGCGGCTGGCGATCAGTGCGGGCTTCTTCTCCCGAAATCCGATCAGGCCAGTCAGCGACAGGAGCAGGCAGCCGATGAGATGCCCCGCCAGGATCAGAAGTATCCCCTTGAGCAGTCTCAGTGGCGCGAACAAGGCACCGGTCATGATTTCTGCAAGCGAAATAGCTGCTCCTGCCCAGAGGTTGAAAAGGCTGAACGTGCCGAGCTTTTTTTCGTTATACATCGGGGATGCCCGCCGCTTTGTAAAGGTCGTAAAAGTGGTGGGTCGGCCCACAGCCTTTTCCTATGGCAAGCGAATGCCGGATCGCTGTTGTGACATACTCTTTTGCCCGTTTCACTGCTTCTTCCAACGGAAGCCCCAGCGCAAGGTTGGAAGCGATCGCAGAGGAATACGTGCATCCAGTGCCATGTGTGTTTTTGGTGTTGATGCGCTCTGCACTGAAATAATAGAACCTTTTGCCGTCGTACAGGATGTCCAGTGCGTCGCCGCTGGCATGGCCGCTCTTGACCAGGACATTTTTTGCTCCCAGCTCATAAATGCACTTTGCTGCCTGCTTCATATCTCCGGTGGAGGTTATCTGGAATCCCGCGATTTTTTCGGCCTCCGGGATATTCGGAGTAAGGACATCTGCGAGCGGGAGTATCTTGTGAATAAGCGTGTCGACAGCATTCGGGTCCATGAGAGGACAGCCATTTTTGGCGACCATCACGGGGTCGATCACGACATGCTGCGGCCTGTATTTCCTGAGCTTGCGCTCTACAGCTTCCATGCAGCAGGAGTGCGACAGCATGCCTACTTTCACAGCATCCACCTCGATATCCTCAAAAACTGCGTCGATCTGTTTTTCAATCAGTTCGGGGGTGATATCCTGCATGTCTATGACATGAAACGTATTCTCCGCAACCACCGAGACAATCACGCTCATGCCGTAAACGCCATGGGCTGCAAAGGTTTTGAGATCGGCCTGGATACCAGCGCCGCCACTGCAATCCGAACCGGCGATAGTCAGAACTTTTTTCATGGTTGTCTCCTTATATAACAAAACGGCATCCGCCGAGTTCAGCGGATGCCTTTTATCACGTTAATTCGCTTCCCTACGACAGTGTGAACTGACAGGTTCAAAGGGTCAGGTTTTAACCTTCTCAACTCCGAAGAGTTCCCCCGCAATTGCTTTACTATTTCATAGTATCACGTTACACCATGATATCAATTGCTCCCGTGATGAGCCTCTAGTCAAAGCTCAATTGTGGAGCTGGGCTATCTGGCCGTTAGCAAGAAGCGTCGCCAAGCTCCCGAATTGCTCAACATATCGTTCCGGATGTTCCGTATGAATGGGATAGACATGGGTGGAAGCAAGCTCTTCGACGATCCGGAACAGATCCTCCTGGGGTGCATGCCCGGATGCATGGATGTGAATGGAATCCATTCCTGCAAGGTTCAGCCAGCGGGCGAGGCGTTCCTGACTCCAATGCATCTCCTCATTGAACGCCTCGGCGGAGGAGTGAATATACAATGAACCAGGCCCGGGGCGCAGATCACACAGTTCCTGGATATCCCAGTATCCCAGCGAGAGAAGGTACGCTGACTGATGAGCTGAGACCTCTGCTGCACGGACGATGCGTGGGCAGGAACCGTTCAGGACGTCCTCAACAGCATCCCGACGTCCCTGGGCATCCAGGGAATCGGGATCCGTCCCTGCAAAGCGTAGGAGGGGGCTGCGCGCCCAGTCCTGTTTGATATCACCCTTGTCATACATGCCGCTGCCGCCGCGCTTGACATAGAGCACGACTGATGGATCGTTCAGGTCGATGGTCGGGTAGCCGGCCTGTTGCGCCCGCTGCACGATGAATGCGTCCCGCGGAACGATCCCCAGGTTGCGGCCGGTAGCACGTGCGACACGCTGAAAGGTCATGAGGCGGTCCAGGTCTTTCATGCCAAAGTCGGCCAGGATGAGGCCTGTCGCCTTTGTCGCTTCTTCCAGCGCCTTCTGCTCTACTTCTTGTTCCGACCAGAAGGCACAACGGCGCCGGAATGCTGGCTCCATCGGTTCTTCCTGATGATCGGGCCGAAGATTCGTTCCTTCTATGATGACGGTGTCCGGATGGAGGCCAGCGAGTGCCGTGATGGTCTCACGGGTGACATGCCCCATACGGCCGTGGAACCGCAGATCGCCGGTATAGACGACAGTACCGCCATCATATTCGATGAGATATGCGCAGGCTCCGGGGATACTGTGGTCTACAGGGTACGCCGTCACACGGCAATCAGGAAACGTGACGGGTGCAGTAAGCTCATGCAGCGTTCGCTGGCCGTGTTTGTTGGAGCCTAGGTTGGGGCGCAGGATGAAATCCGTGACGCTGTTTTCTGGTCCAGCACTGAACTGGCTTTCTTCGACAGCGCTCAGTATGGCTGCTGTCACCGGGGTGGCATACAGCGGGATGATCTCGTCCAGAAACGAGATCGAACCAGTGTGATCGACATGCGCGTGTGTAATGAAGCAGGCGTCGATGTGACCAGGGTCCGCCAGTTGTCTGGCCAGTTCAGGCTGCATCTCCTGAAGGAGCGCCGTGAGGTCGGAACGGTAGAATCGCAGCTTTGGCAGCAGCCCTGTCGTCAGGTAGTCCGTGAGACCCGCCGATGTGCGCGGCGTAAGGAATTCCTCGAAGTATGCGCCCATGGTGGTGTAGCTGAGCCCAAAATCGAACAGCAGACGCGTCGTATTGGGAGACGTGCTCGCCTCGAACAGAAGCTTGGTGCCGCCAATAGTGGTGGCGCCGTCCAGCATTGTAAACTGTGCCATAAAGAGGCCCTCCTTCGTAGTGCCAGTTATCGATGTGTCTACTGCGAGGCCGGCGTGAGGCCGGCGAACGTGCCGAGTTGCTGCAGCCGCTCCAGAAGGATATAGTCCGTCAGATCGATACCCAGGGGCGTGACACTGATGTACCCGTCTGCTACGGCGGTGACATCAGTTCCTTCCTGTGGTATCGGTGGGACGTCTCCCCCTATCCAGTAGATGGGGGCTCCAAACTGGTCCACACTAGCGGTGACACGATGCGCGTAGCGGCGGCGCCCCTGAGGGACGATCCGGATTCCCTTGACATCTGAAACCGGACAGTTGGGGGCATTGACGTTGAGGAACAGGCTCCCGTTGAGCTCATTGCTGAAGCTCTTCGTGAGGGGCTGGTTGATCCCGATGAGTTCTGGTATGAGGGGGAGCATCTTCTGCAGGAACCAAGTGATGGGGCTGAAATCAAACCCAGGGTTTCCTGTCCGTGGAAATGCCGTGGAGAATGCGATGCTGGGGTACCCGGACAGAAACGCCTCATAGGCGCCCGATACCGTACCGGAGTATGGCAGGTCGTCGCCCAGGTTGTCACCGTGGTTGATGCCGGAGAAGACAATGTCGACCTTCTGCTCTACCAGTGTGTCGAGTCCCAGCATCATGCAATCGACGGGAGTGCCCGAAACGGACCACGCATCCACGCCAGGGTGGACATAGTCGTCCACCTTGGTGACGCGCAGAGGCTTGTGCATGGTAAGGGAGTGCCCTTTGGCGCTCTGGGGAGACGCGGGCGCAACGACCGAAATCGTATGTTCCGCAGGGATGGCCGCGACGAGAGCCTGGATCCCCTGCGCCCACAGTCCGTCGTCATTGGTGACAAGGATGTGCATGTATGTGTTCCTCCTCAGACCTCGTACTCCATACGGGTCCGTCCTCGCCTGCTGCTGATCCATGCAATCAGGACCCCGAACAGGAAGCCTCCCACGTGTGCCCATACGGCGACTCCCTGGGCTGTACCGAACGTCCCCTCGAACAGCTGCATCACGAACCAGATGCCGAGGAAGATCCAGGCAGGCAGGCGCACGGTCGTGATGAAGATGAAGAAGACCAGGGTCTGAACCTTGGCTCTGGGAAACAGGAAGAAGTACGCTCCCATGACGGCGGCGATAGCGCCGCTCGCTCCGATGGTGGGGAGCATGGAAGACGGTCCGGAAAGCAGCTGGGTCATGGCGGCCGCCACGCCGCCCGCCAGGTAGAACAGCAGGTACTTGCCGTGGCCAAGATGATCCTCGATGTTGTTGCCAAAGATCCACAGGAACAGCATGTTGCCCAGGATGTGGGTCCAGCTCCCGTGCATGAACATGGATGTCAGGGTCGTGAGGATGTACGGCTGGAGCGCCCCTGGCGGGGCCTCGTGGGCGCCCGTCAGGACGCCAGGCATGAAACCGAAGCGGAGGTATGCGGAGGTCAGGGCCGCGCCGCTGCCCAGCGACACCTCCCACAGCCACACGAGACCGTTGGCCAGGACTAGCAGGAACGTGACCAGCGGAAACGTGCGGGATGGCGTGTCGTCGCGAATAGGAAGCATGGGTTAGCCGATGCTGGCGCCATCCAGGGCGTGAAAGCAAGTGCAGTCTTCGTCGGGGCCGGGGATCTGCGGGACCATCTTCTCGATGATGGTCACAAGGTTCTTGAGATTGGCTGTGAATGCTTTGATGACCGCTTCGTTGCTGACGGGGTCGACTGCCCCCTCTGCGACCAGCCCGGCGTCATAGTCCGTGATGACCGAGATATTGCAGTAGCACATCGCCTGCTCGCGGGCCAGGGCGACCTCGGGATACTGTGTCATGTTGACGGTGTGCCAGCCCATACGGGTGAACCAGTTGCTCTCGGCCTTGGTGGAGAATCGTGGTCCCTCGATGACGACACAGGTGCCGCCATCGTGCACCGGCAAGTCCAGGCTCCTGATGGTCGCGACTGCGATCCTGTTCAGGACGGGACAGTACGGATCGGCCGTGGAGACGTGGGTGACGACAGGCCCGTTGTAGAACGTCGTATCGGCGCGGCGCGTCCGGTCGATGAACTGGTCGGTGATGACGAGGTCGCCCACCTTAATGTCTGGCTGCAGTGAACCGACGGCGGTAGGAGCGATGATATACCGGACACCAAGAGACTTGAGAGCCCAGATGTTGGCACGGTAGTTGATCATGTGCGGTGGCAGCTGGTGGTGCTTGCCGTGGCGGGGCAGGAACGCGACCTTGCGGCCCGCGATCTCACCAAGCGAGATGAGGTCCGATGGCGCTCCATAGGGTGTTTCGATGTTGATGTTCTCAGCGTTGTCGAGCAGAGAGTAGAATCCGGAACCACCGATGATCCCGATTTCAGCACGTTGTTCCATGTGTGTCTCCTTTGTTATACACAGCGGGGCTGTGCATGGCTGCTTACCCAAGGAGTATATCAGCAATGAGCGATGGTTAAAGCCGGAGAGTGCGCCTGCGGCGTGACAGAATCATGAGGATCAGGGCAACAACGACGGTCGCACTGAGTGCGATGAAGAAGTAGCTCATGAAGTAATTTTCGGGGAACAGGCGGATGAGTCCGGAGTCTTCAGGGAGAAGCCAGAAGTTGTTCGAAAAGGTGAGCTCGTGGAAGTCGATGAACAGCGCATCAAAACCGATGGTGACCGAGATGGTGCCCAGAGCGGCAACGAGAGCGAGCACTGTGATGCCGGCTGCCCGGGCAACACGGCAAATGTCGCGTCCTTTTCTGCGAAGGAAAGTAATGAGGACAACTGTCAGCAGACATGAGACAAGCGCTGTCAGATAGACCCCCTGGAAGATCGCCTGGACGTCGCCCATGTGTGCAAGCTCCAGGGGCGAGTAGAAGACGTCATTCGGCAGAGGTCTGCGGAACGCAAGATACTTGAGCAGGTCTGCCACGCGGCGGACGGCTTCAGCCACATCAAAGCGAGGCGCCGTGCCTCCCGTTGTGCCGACCATGGAAAGCAGGAGTCTCTGGAGTGGCATGAAGTTGACGAGAAGTGAAAACGGCGTCAGCAGGACCGCCACTACTGCGGTGGCAGTGGCGAGGACGATAAGTGCTGGCACTGGCTAGTCGAACAGGCCGAGTGAACAGGAGCGAACCCGTATGTGCAGCAAGTCGCAGGCCTTGCCCACGACTCTGGGGTCGATGTTCAGCTTGCGGGCGATGGCTATGGCTTTGCCGCAATCTATAAATCCGTCGGTTGCTGCCTTGAGCAGTTCATCGCGGACTTCCTGTGCAACTTCTTCCATGGGAACCTCCTGATTTCTGATTCTACCGGCAGCAGGCACCGACAGTATAGTGTGTCATGTGGGAGCGCATTTTCAAGCGGAGTGCAGTAACGGGAGAAGGTCGAGGACGGCCGCTTCGACCGTCTCGATGAACACCGCGTCCTGTACGGATCCTGAGATCTGGTTCGCGTGCGGGTTCCAGTCTCTGAGGAGTGCAAGGAGGGCGGCTTCTTCGGCCGGCGTACAGCCAGGGAACCTGTTCACGACGAGCAGGTCTGCCCGGGCAGCCATGATGCCCATGTCGGGCTTGGCACTCTGCAGAAGGGGACAGCGCAGGACGTACATATAGCGCGACCTTTCCGGGACAGATGAACAGTTGCCTTCGATGAGGACACGTGTCTCCAGGGGCCACTGCTGAAGGGTCGTGGCCACCGCCTCCTCTGTCTCCTGATAAGGTCCGTCGAGGAGAATAATGTCACGCAACGGCCGCAGCCATGGAGAGCGCTCCGACTGGCTCAGGCGTCCAGTATCGCCTCCTTCGATGGGCAGTGTTCCAGCTGCCAGCGAGTGTGTCGCGAGGTGCAGGCTGTGGCGCGACAGCTTGATATACACCTCAAAAGGAAGGTCTCGTACGAGCGATCGGCAGATCGTCGTCTTGCCCGAGTGGCCGGAGGCCGAGTGAACGACCAGGGTCGAATGGGCATCAGAGGCCATGGCTGCCTGTTCCCTGGACTCTCCGTTCTGGCGAGTCAGGCCACATAAGTCCGTTTCGGTGAAGGTGCGCATTGGTGCCTCCGAGGTCCGGCTTCCTGTGTTTCCGGAGCTTGCAGCCATTCTGTCCGGAATTGCTTTTTGTTCGGATGCATACATAATACTCTATTAGAGCGTTGTTGGGAGTGCAGGTGCCGATTTGTTTCCGCGCGTTTGTTGGAAGCGGGCGATGAACAAGGACAGAACCGGGGGTGCGCTGGTGGAACGAAAGGTCTTGGTAGTCGATGACGACATCGAGAGCCTGCATCTGTATGGAGACATGTTGCGACGAGCGGGCTATGCAGCCTTCACCGCAAGCACTGGCTGGGAAGGCATTGACCTGGCTGTCAAGGAACAGCCCGGCCTTATTCTGCTGGATCTCCGCCTCCCAGACATCACCGGCCTGACGGTCCTCGAGACTCTTCGCACCGCCCTGTCGACCAAGAACATACCCATCATCGTCGTGTCTGCCATCAGTAAGGACGACGACGTCATGAAAGCGATGCAGATGGGGGCGTTCGACTATGTCGTCAAACCCATCACCTACGACGACATGATTCGCAGGGTTGAGCTGGTTTTCTTCTCGCGCGAACGTCAGGGAGAGGGCGATCAGGCGCCTGTGCTTATCGTCGAGGACAGCGCAATCGATGGGGTGGCGCTGTCGGAGCAGCTGAGCAGCTGGGGGTACCAGGTGACCTGGGTTCGGACGGGTCGGGAAGGCATCGAGCAGGCTGCCACCGATAACTTCGACATCATTTTGCTGGACGGGCTTTTGCCCGACATCAACGGGTTCGAGGTCGTGAAGGAGATTCGCGCGACGGAGCGGCTGGGCACGACGCCCGTCATCATGTTGACGGTGCTGTCGGGACTCGTGGACAAGCTCAAGGGGTTCGAGAGCGGTGCTGACGAGTTTCTCAACAAACCTGTATCGTGGGAAGAGCTGCGCGTGCGCATGCGTTCCCTGACGCGACTGAGGGGCATGACCAAACAGCGCTTCGCGTTGTCCGAGGTCGTTGGCGTCATCACGAACGCCATTGAACTGGCGGAGGCCACGGAGCCACGTCACAACCAGAAGGTCGCAAGTATCAGCGTCATCCTTGGCAAGAGAATGGGCGTCCACGGGCACGGGCTATGGGTCCTGGAGATGGCCGGTTCGCTGCACGATGTTGGCAAGCTGGTTATACGCAGAGAGATCCTCTTCAAGCCGGGCAAGCTCGATCCCTCAGAGTGGGCCGAGATGCAACGACACAGCGAGTATGGGGAGAAGATCATCAAACCCGTCCATGGATTCGGCGAGGTGGCCGATATCGTCCGGCATCATCATGAAAAGATGGACGGTTCGGGGTATCCTGATGGTCTGAAGGGGGATCAGGTCTCCCAATTTGTTCGTATCGTCAGTGTGGCCGACAGCTTCGAAGCTTTGATAAGTGACCGGACGTATCGTCCGGCGTTCACGCGTGATCAGGCTCTGGAGATCCTTCACAAGGAGACTGACGAGGGACGCTGGGATCCACAGGTCATCGCTGTGCTGTCCACTTCTCTCGACGATCTCGACAATCTGTAGTTCACCCCCTGCCGGGGCTGGAAAGGAAGGCCGTTTCGTGAACGTTGAGGTCCAAGCAATTCTGTTTCCATACGATGGTTTGAGAACGGCGGTGGTAATCAAGGAATTCGAGAGTGCATTGGAGGCAGCCGGCGTTCGCTGTGTCGTCGGAAACATGGCGGTGAGCTGCTACGGCGAGATGGATACGGTCCTCTCCACCATCAACAAGGCGTATCAGGCCATCGCGGTTACTGACAAGCTCAGCATCTCCCTCGTCATTGCCAACGACATGCCCCAGATAGGGCGGAAGACCTGAGAGACATGGTCTTCAATTGTGTCCCCAGGCGGACACTCTCCGTGTCCGTCACGGGCGAGGAATGCGCACTGCACTGCAACCACTGCAATGGACACTACCTCCAGCATATGGTGCCCGTCACCGCAGCCCGTCGCGTGCTGGAATCGGGAGAGTACCGGAGCATCCTTCTGTCCGGTGGAAGTGATTTCCACGGGTGCCTGCCCCTGATGGAACATCTGGCATTCATCGAATGGGTCCATGAGCAGGGAATACGCATCAATGCTCACGTTGGCCTGCAGTCGGACGAGGATGTCCGTGCGTTGTCACCCTATTTCGACAAGGTTTCCCTCGACTATGTATGGGATGATGGGACTATCCATGACGTTTATCATCTGCAGCGGTCTGGCGCCGACTACCTGCACGCAGCCCGGAGCTGGGTGGACGCGTTCTTGGCAGCGGGCGGTTCAGAGGCACTGACGTCCGCAAAGCAGAGGGTCAACCTTCACCTCACGATCGGTCTCAAGGGCGGCG
The DNA here is from genome assembly GCF_003570995.1 of Candidatus Cryosericum septentrionale. GTDB lineage: Bacteria > Caldisericota > Caldisericia > Cryosericales > Cryosericaceae > Cryosericum > Cryosericum septentrionale. The sequence continues at coordinate 77,008 of NZ_QXIY01000030.1, read as the reverse complement.
TCGTTATCGGAGAGTATGCGGCGATCGATTCATTGATCTCGTTTCAGCCGGCGTCGCTGGTCTTTCTTGTCCTCATCCCCACGGAGGGGACGGTCTACGGCAACGTGCCTGTTGTTCCGGTCGATGCTGTGGAGTCGGTGTTCGCCTATGCGAGGCTGAAGCTTCCGGCGACAGACCTCGTACTGGGCTGCATGCATCCTAGAGTTGACAGTTATGGTGAGCAGCTGGAGCATCTGGCGGGACAGTACCAGTTCCGGGGCGTCGTCGGCGTGAAGCCGAGCGCAGAGGATGCGGAACAGGTGGAGGAATGCTGTGTCTTCTACAAGTGACGTGCGAATGCAGGCAGGTGAGCCGGTGAGTCTGCGGGCAAGCATTGGCACGCTGGTTGTCCTGGGCCTGAGGGATATCCGGATGGCTGCGTCGCCCACCACGGCATACCTCATGGTCGGGGGACAGTGTTCCGGCGACTGTGCCTACTGTGGACAGGGGCGGGGTGCCATCGGCGATCACAGCCGGCTTTCACGCATCAGCTGGCCTGAGGTCGGCGAGGAAGAGCTGGTTGATGCGCTTGTCACTCATCCTGGGGCATTCCAGAGGGTCTGTTTCCAGACAACGGCTTCACGCGGAGTGCTGGAGCAGCTGCTCGCGCTTGTGCCACGGATCCGCCAGGCAAGCGAAGTCCCGATCTCCGTCTCGTACCGGGTGACCATGTTCGAAGAGGCGGACCAGCTGTTTGCTGCTGGCGTGCAACGTATTAGTATTGCAATCGACTGCTGCTCCGAGCGCCTCTATCCTCAGCTTCGGGGTGGGTCTCTCGCCGATTCGATATCGCTGGTCAAGGGGCTGGCCAGGCAGTATCCCGGCCGTATCTCGACACATCTGATTATTGGGCTGGGAGAGGACGAGATGGAGGCAGCCGAACTGATGCTCGAGCTGCACCGGGCAGGCGTCCTGGTGTCGCTGTTCGCCTTCACTCCGGTTCGCGGCACCCATATGGAGCACGGCGCCCCGCCGGCGCTGGTGTCCTACCGGAAGCTTCAGTTGCTACTAGGGTTGCTTGATTGGCAGGAAGAAGAGCGTTTCGGCGTCGCCTATGACGCCCGAAAAAGCATCCATAGCCTCGGCCTCAATGAAGTTCAGGTGTGGTCATTCCTGCACAGGCATTTTGTATTTGTGACACATGGATGCCCGGGATGCAACCGCCCGTTCTACAATGAGACGCCCGGAGGCACCATGTTCAATTATCCGAACGTGCAACTGGAGACGGTAGACCTCGAGATCGACCGCTTCATCGAGGACGTCAAGGCAGACGGCTTCGATTTCGCTGCCGCAGGCACATGAACTGACGACGCGCAGAAGGGAGCCGTCCAGTACTACCGCGGGGCCGAGGAGAGTCTCGACTTCTGAGCTGCCTTCTCGCTGTTGAAACTGCAACGCCCCGGCGTGAGCCGGAGCGTTGTCACAGACAGCGATCGCGGGGTCAGTTTGCGGGGCCGGCTTTGTCTGTGGCGTCTTCCTGGGAGTTCAGGATCCCGAGGATGCGCAAGAGGTCTTCCTGATTGAAGTAGCTGATCTCGATGATGCCCTTGTTGACCTGTCCCCGTATGTTGACGCGCGTGGCCAACAGTTTCTGCATGGTCTCCTGGATGTTGCGCAGCGCCTCGTCATGCACAGTGCCTGCACGAGGCTTCTTCGTGAGCAGACGGCGGACCAGTGCTTCGGTCTGGCGAACTGAGAGCTGCTTGCGGATCACCTCTGCCAGCGCCGTGCCAAGCTGCCGCTGGTCCTTGAACGGCAGGAGTGCGCGGGCATGTCCGGCGGTGATGATCTTGTTGTCCAGGGCGGTACGCGCGATCTCCGGAAGGTCTAGCAGGCGGATAAAGTTGGCGACAGTGCTTCGGTCTTTGCCGAGACGCTGTGCGAGCTCGTCCTGGGTCGTCCCGAACCTGGTGAGGTAGTCACTGAAGGAGACGGCGACTTCGATAGGTGACAGGTCCTCGCGTTCCAGATTCTCTGAAAGCGCGATCTCCATTGCTGTGCGATCGTCGAGGTCGCGGATTGTCACCGGAACTTCTTCTAGGCCAATCTGAATGGCAGCCTGGAAGCGGCGTTCCCCAGCGACGATCTCGAATCGGTCGTCTCGTGGGCGCACGATGATGGGTTCGAGGATGCCGTGTTTGCGGATGCTCTCACCCAATGTTGCGAGCGCTGTCTCATCGAAGCGGCGGCGTGGCTGAAGCGGCGAAGGGACGATCTGGTCAGAGCGAAGCATCCGAACTCCCCTGTCACTCAACAAGGCGGACTGCGCCGGTTCGTTGGCGAAGAGTGCGTCAAGCCCTCGTCCAAGACGCTTACTGTTGTTCACGGGATTCTACCTCCTTGGCGAGCTGCCGGTACGCCTCGGCACCGGTGGAAAGCGTGTCGTATTCCAGGATGGTCTTGCCATAGCTGGGTGCTTCGCTCATGCGTATGCTCCTGGGGATGACGGCCGCGAAGACGGTCTCTCCGAAGTGCTTGACGAGCTCATCCTTGACCTGTGCAGACAGGATGGTTCGTTTGTCGAACATGGTCACTAGGATGCCCAGCAGGGCAAGATCCGGGTTCAGACGCTGCTTGACGAGGCTGATCGTCCGCAGCAGGTGCGTCAGCCCTTCCAGTGCGTAATACTCACTCTGGATGGGGATGATGACTTCGTGTGCCGCTGTCAGTGTGTTGAGGGTCAGAAGACCCAGCGACGGAGGGCTGTCGATGATGATATAATCCCAGGATCCGTCCAGGGAAGCCAAGCAGCTCTGAAGAACGTACTCGCGGTGGTCCATACCGGCCAGTTCCAGCTCGGCGCCCGCCAGGTTGATCGACGAGGGGACCAGCGAGAGGTTGTGTTCGTGACTGGGCAGGATTCCCTTCTCGATCGGATCGCCGGACAACAGGCACGTGTAAATGTTGGACGTGATATCCGCCGCGTTGATGCCCAGGCCCGTGGTTGCATTAGCCTGTGGGTCGAAGTCGACAAGCAGGACGTGATGGTTGCGCTCGGCGAGCGATGCGGCGAGCGACAGTGCGGTGGTCGTCTTGCCTACACCGCCCTTCTGGTTGGCAATGGCGATGATTCTCACGAGCCGTTCCTCCTGGACGACCAGCCGCTGAGGGTCGGGGTCACCTGCAGTATGACGAGCTTGGAATTACGTTCAACACCCGGCAGGGCATAGTCGAGAACCGTGGCCGTACAGTGGACGCGATGCAGCGTAGCTACGAACGGTGGGTCCTGGAGTTCGGCGAGGTCCTTTTCTCCTTTCCACAGCACCAGTCTGCCGTTGCTTGCAAGGAGAGGGAGAGCGTACTGGAGGACAGTCGCGATATGGGCGACACTCCTGGCGGTGATCATGTTGAACGCTCGTTCGGGCAGAACGCTCGCGTGGTCTTCGACACGTCCGTGGACAACACGTGCTCTGGGAAGGGGCACGCCGCCCACTAGGCTCTCCAGGAAATGTGCCTTCTTGCCGATCGATTCGGACATCGTGACCGTCGTGGTCGGCCAGGCGAGTGCAAGGGGAACGGCGGGGAAGCCCCCCCCCGTTCCGATGTCAAGGAGCGAGTGCGGGGCCTCGAGACCCACAAGCAAAGGCGCAAGCGAGTCGCGAATGTGTGTCGCCAGCAGGTGTCCGGGATCGGCGTCAGACGTCAAGTTCATAACTTCGTTGGTCTGGGCAAGCAAGGTCAGAAACGATGCCAGCCCAGCGCAGAACGTGTCGGTGCATATCACTGGCCCCTCCCCAACAGGCAGTGCGGCAGCGAAGTCATTCATTGACCTCCGTACGACAGGAAGAAGTTGCGTCGGATCAAGCTTGCCAGCAATATCCATGGGGTCCTCCGGTTACTGTTCCACGTGGAACAATTTGATGTTCAGAGCCACTTTGCCAGGACGCCCTTGATGACGCCAACCGATGCGAGAAAAACAATTGCGCACGCTCCCAGGACGCCCAACGAGATGCAAGCAATGGCCAAGGGCTTCTTCATGCGCACGATCTCGGCAATGAGACAGCCCGTGTAGGCACCAGTCCCCGGCAAAGGGATGGCGACAAACACCGCGAGCCCGACGAAAAGTCCGTACTTTGCCAATGTACTTCCACTGCGGGCCGTGAGGCGACCGCGGTATCGCCGGAACCATGCCCACCGGGATGCGACCGCAAGAAGCGGTTTCTCCAGGAGATAGAACAGTGGCGCGATACACAGGTTGGCGAGCGTTGCGACCAGCAGCGCCTCCCACACGGACATCTTGAGCACGCCGATGGCATACGGCAGCGCACCGCGGACTTCGACGCCCGGGATGATGGTGATGAGGAAAATACGCAGGATATTTCGTAAGAGTGTGGGCACCCTCCCAGTATATCGGAGGCCTCCGAGGATGCAACGCGAACGTTGTAAAATGCCGCGCACCACAGTACAATGGACGTGCGTCATACGCGGTGGAACTGGGGGTCAAGGATGCTTGAGGGGAAGTTCGGCAACTGCCAGGTGGACGAAGTCCTCCAGACGATTGTGCAGGGCAAGGGAACCGGCCGCCTCAATCTCGAGGGAACGTCAATCTTCGGCGGGCGCGTCCAGGCGACGTTCTACATTGAGGATTCGCGAATGGTCCATGTCGAGGTCGGTGCCAGTACGGCATACAGCTCCCTTGTCGATTTGTTCAGTCTCCGGGGAGGGAGCTTCTCTTTTGCGGGTGGCGAGACACCGAAGACGAGGGACGAGTCAGTGCCGGTTGCGGACATCGTCCTCCAGGGGACGGCCGCTCTCGACGAGTGGAATTCAATGCGCCAGCGACTCGGTTCTCTGGACGCGGTCTATGCACTGCGGGCAGACGGCGCCACAAAGGACTTGACCCTTACGAGGGAACAGTGGCAGGTGATGGCAAGGCATCGATGCGAGAGATCTCCAGGAAGACTGGCAAGGGCAGCATCGCCGTGTCGAAGGCGCTCTACGGATTCATAGAGGCGCCGAGGTGGAGGTTACAGCCGTCCCTCAGGACGCGGAACGGGAACGGTCACAACACCGTGGGTTCTTTGGCCTCTGGAGTCGGAAGTAGAAGGGCGGGAAGGTCTGTTCTTTGACGATGTCATGCTTCTTCCTCGCCGGAGCGAGGTCGGTGCAACTGATGTCAACCTCGAATCGAGGCTCTCGACCAACGTCGTGTTGTGCTCCCCCTTCGTCACATCGGCGCGTCTGGCTTCAACCGTCGCACGCGCGGGCGGCATCGGCATCATCCCCCTGTTCGGAAGTGTCGAGGACCAGGCGCATGAGGTGCGCAAGGTCAAGGAGCTCATGTGCAAGGATGACGAGGCGGCCTGCGACCTCAAGGGCCGGCCAGTAGTCGGCGCCCTTGTCGATCTCGAACGGGACAGCGTGCTGCAATGGATAGGTTCGCTCGCGGAAGTCTGGATGGACATCATTGTCGTGGATGTGCCGCATGCTGGTCGCTTGGCGATTCTTCGCCAGATCCAGGCGGTGAAAGCAGAGTATAACTGGCTGCCGCTAATGGTTGGCAACGTTCAGACACACGCCGGAGCCAAAGACGTCATCGATGCCGGCGCGGACATCGTTGTTGTCGGCAGCGGGTTCAGTTCCTTTGCAGAGGCAACAGAGTTGTCCGGCGTCGGTGTTCCCGAACTGTCCGCTCTCATGGAGGTCGAGGATGTCGCATCTCTCTATGGGAGGTCGATCATCTGCAACATGGGTGTGTGCTCTGCCGCAAGCGTTGTCAAGGCTCTTGCCGCAGGGGCCGCAGCTGTCGTCCTCAATACCCTGACGCCGGACACTGCTTCGCAGGTCATGACGCACGTTGCGACGCAGGTGCGTGAGAGTCTCAGTTATGTGTCGGCGCGCGCTCGATTGCGGAGTTGCGTGAGAAGGCCGAGTTCATCCGAATCCGTGCGCCGTACCCTGTCTGACTTTACCTCTCCTCAGAAATGTCAAACGCCCTGACGCATGCGTCAGGGCGTTTTCATGAGAGGCAACGGTCGGGTCCAGCGGCTGGTCAGCGCTCCTTGACGACCTGCACGTACCTAGCTGTCTTGTCGATGATTCCTTGCAGGTCGGCGCCGTGGTCGCGCATGAACACCATGTAGTCCACGCACTCGTGTGTCATGACTTCCCCGGGGACCGTGATTGGGATGCCAGGCGGATAGGGAGTCACGAGCTCCGCGATGATGCGCCCGACGGAGTCTTCCATGCGGACGCGCTCCCTCTTGGCATAGTATGCCTCGAACGGGAAGAGGACCATCTCGGGAATATTGGGGATAGGCGGTGGAGGAGTGATGGTCGAGGTCTTGCCGTGGCGTTTGCGGGAGATATCCTCGAGTGCCTTGATGAGAATTTCCACTGCTTCCTTGGGTGTCCCGATCGTGATGAATGCCAGGATGTTCTCAAGATCAGACAACTCGATTTCGACGTTGTAGTCTCTGTTGAGGATCTCTTCGACCTGGAATCCAGTCAGTCCTAGCCTTGACACATGGGCAGTCAGCTTGGTGAGGTCGACATCATAGACGGCGTCGGTGCGAGCGCGTTCCCTGCCTGGGGCAAAGAGTCCCTCGATGTTGTTGATGCGCCGGCGAGCATCCTCTGCAAGGTCGATGGCCCGCTGAAGCAGGTCGTGACCGTTCGTCGCCATCTGCATACGGGCAACGTCGAGGGCCGTCATGAGGATGTACGAGGGCGACGAGCTCTCCAGTATAGTGAGAGTGGTTCGTACCAGCTCCTTGTCCACGCGCCGTGAGCCCAGATGCAGCATAGACGTCTGAGTAAGACCAGCAAGTGTCTTGTGCGTGCTCTGGACAACCATGTCGGCGCCCGCATCGACAGCACTCTTGGGAAGGTCCGGGTGGAAATGGAAGTGCGACCCGTGGGCCTCGTCGACTAGGATGCGACGTCCTGTGGCGTGCGCTTTCTGAACGTAGTAGTCGATGTCCGAGCTGATGCCGAAGTAGTTGGGATTGGTCACGAAGACGGTCTTGGCTTCAGGATGATCGCGGAGCACGCGCGCGAACGTTTTCTTGGATGGGAACGTCTGGAACCGCAGCAGGCGGTCTTCTTCGGCCTCAAGGTAGATGGGACGCAGTTCGTTGAGGATGAGTGCTCCGTACATCGAGCGGTGCGAGTTGCGCTGCACGATGACGCGGTCGTTGGGATCGCAGGTCGAGAGGATCATTGCCTGGTTTCCGACCGTCGAACCGTTGACGAGGAAGAATGATTCGATAGCGCCGTAGGCTTCAGCAGCTAGCTCCTGTGCTTCCTTGACAACGCCGATGGGGCGATGGAGGTAGTCGAGCCCCTCGACCTCCGTCAAGTCGGAAAGGAACACATTCTCGCCCCAGAACTCCTTGAGGCGGGGATGAATGCCCTGGCCTGACATGTGCCCCGGCATGTGGAGACCGGCGCGGTGCTTGCCGATATATGACTGGACAGCATCGAAAAAAGGGGTACGACTCTGATCTCTCATGGAAAAGAGTGTACCGGCCGGACCCCTGCTGTCAACGCGCGAGGGTGAATCCTGGCGCCTGGCGCCAACTGGCTCAGAACGTCTGTCCGGGTTCCAGGACTGTGCAACGGGCGCTCGTCGAGGACTCCACCTTCTTCCGGAACAGTTGTGGGTCGACGGCGATGACAGGGAAGGTCCCGTAGTGCATGGGGATCACGGTGCGTGGCGCAAGCATCTTGACCGCTTCTACGGCGTCGTCGATGCCCATCGTGAAATTGCCGCCGATGGGGAGAAGCGCGATGTCCAGTGGGTGCAGGCGGCCGATGAGCTCCATGTCGAGAAACACGCCCGTGTCACCGGCATGGTAGATTGTCCGCTCTCCGGTCTTGACGACAAAGCCGCAGGGATTCCCTGTGTAGATGATGTGGCCGTTCTCGGTCACCGAGGAGCCATGCAGGGCCTGGGTCAGGAAGAGTTCACCGAATGGGAAGACGTGGTTTCCGCCGATGTGCATGGGATGCACATTCGCAACACCCTTGCCTGCAAGGTAGGTGACGAGTTCCGCCGGGCCGATGACCGTCGCCCCAGTACGCTTGGCGATAGCGACGGTATCGCCCAGGTGATCGGAATGGCCGTGCGTCACGAGAATGTAGTCTGGATGGACATCGTCGGGACCGATGGATGCCGAAGGGTTGCCCGAGAGGAACGGGTCGATGAGGATGTCGCCGGCCGGCGTGGTGATCAGGAAAGCCGAATGACCAAGGTAGGTGAGCTGCTCATGTGTCATAGCGTCATATACCTCCATTTTAGTCTACCTCCTGGAGAATGCCGGTCAAGCTTTGGCTTGATCATTCACAGTGAAACTTGCAATTGCATGGGACGTGGTAAGATATGTCAAGTAATTCGTTTTGCGATAGTTCGCGCGCTGCCAACACCTGTATCGAGGAATTGCAGTTGCGTCGGGGGAAGAAAACGTGATCAATAAAGTCATAGTTAGCGTTCCTGCAAGCACCGCCAACCTGGGGCCAGGGTTCGACGTTTTTGGGTTGGCCCTCGAAATGCGTAGTACGTATACCGTCGAGGTGCTCTCTCCGGGAGAGAAGTGGAGCGTCCACTTCGAAGGGATGGGCGCCGATGTTCTCAACGAAAAGGGTTTCAAGTTCGTCAGCGAGGTCATGGACTACTTCGAGCGTGCCGAATCGGTGCACCTGCCACCGCTGAGCATCAATGTTCACACCGGCATTCCTCTGACGCGCGGTCTGGGATCCAGTGCCAGCGCCATCGTGGGGCTCCTGTCGTGCTTCGAGGTCATGATGAACACGCAGCTCGATACTGGCAAAGTCCTCAAGTACGCTATTGCCATCGAGGGACACCCCGACAACGTCACCGCATCGCTGGTCGGCGGGTTTACCATCGCTGCGAGCGACAGGAGCGAGGTGGCCTACATGAAGGTCGTTCCCCAGAACCTGAAGGTCGTCGTCACGGTCCCGTCCAGCTTCCTGTCGACAAAGAAGGCCCGAGCGTGTCTTCCTGACATGTATTCACGCAGAGATGCCGTCTTCAACATCGGTCGTGCCTCGATGCTGTCTGCCTGCATCTTCAGCGGCAATTATGACCTCCTGTCTTTCGCGCTTCATGACCGTCTCCACCAGCACTACCGCGAGAAGCTTGTCACCGGATTCCGCGAAGTATCGCGTGCCGCCGACCGGGCTGGGGCCTATGGCAGTTTCCTGTCGGGAGCCGGACCCAGCATTGCTGCTCTCGCCGAGCCCGCCAAGGCGGAGAAGGTTGCTAAGGCGATGCAGAAGGCGATGATCGAGTTGGATGCAGAGGCTGAGACATTCGTCCTCGACATTTCAGCCCAGGGAGTCATCCTGCAAACCGTGGAAGACGAGAACGCATAGCCCCTGTTTCCCTTGGAATTGCCGCCCGCCCGCCTTTTGTGGTGGGAGGTTCTCAATTTTCCCGTCCATCCTGTACCGGAAGCCCGTAAAGTGGCTTCAGAAGCGGATGTTGAGAATCACATCGCGAAAAGTGGCCCTGTCAGACGATTTCGGACTATATACCGTATCCCTGTACGTTTGCGATGCATTCAGCCGCACCATGAGCATTGTTTACTGGAATGAGCCTGGGATGCGGAGCCCAGAACGGTGACCTGAACCCTGGCCTTGCGGGGGGTTTTCCACAGTTCCTGACAGGTTGTTCACCACACGACCGTACGTGATTCCACTAGTTTTCCACATAATCAACAGCGGCTGTGGAGAAAAGTCGATTTCAGGAAGAACATGCGCAAACGCCCCGGTGGTTCATGTCGGGGCGTTTCCTGGAGGTTCGATACAGGTGCAGATTGGTCGGAACGGGCGACTCTACAGCTTCGCCAGCAGTCCCGTCCTCTCGTTGAACTGGTCGATGAGTCTGTCGAACGCTGGTGCAGCAGTCCAAATCTGATTCCAGAACTCCGGTTCCCACAGTTCGCGCAGCTCCTCCGCGGTCTTGCCCTGCTGCTCGACCCAGGTGAAGTACTTGAGGTTGTGTAGTTGCTTGCGGTCGCGATAGTTGAGCTCGCGGTACCAGTCCGTCAGAATGCCCTCGAGGTACTTTGCATAGTCGAGCGCCGCATCCATCTCGGTGTAGGGGCCATACTCGGCGCGCAGTTCTTCGATGCGTGACAGGTACAGGTCGGCGGAATCCGTGAACACGGTGAAGACGACGTCGTTCTCGTCCATCTCCTCGTACTTGGCCATCTTGATCGTCGCGACCATGTTCGCCAGAGAGGAGATGCCCATCAGGTTGAGCTGCTCGATGATCTCGCGTGGGACACCCTTCTTCTCCAGGTAGGCCTTGCCTGCTTCCTCATTGAAGAGGCGCAGCAGATGCATCGGATATTCGTCGTCGATGGCGGCCACGGCGTCGGTGTTGCGGACGTTGTGGATCCAGGGGACGTGCTTGTCGCCGATGCCCTCGATGCGGTGCGCACCAAACCCATTTGCGTAGAGGGTCGGGCACTGCAGGGCCTCGACGGCCGTGATATGGCTGTATGGATAGACCTTCTTCAGGTACTCGCCGGCGCTGATGGTCCCGGCCGAGCCAGTGGCGGAGACGTAGCCCGCCATGCGCGATCTTGGACCCTTGATGCTGTTGAAGACCTGCTCGAATGCGGAGCCTGTCATGTCGTAGTGCCACAGCGCATTGCCGAATTCCTCGAACTGGTTGAAGACGACGATGTTGTCGCCGCGGGTGGTTTTCAGCTCGTGCACCTTGTCGTAGATCTCCTTGACGTTGGACTCGGTTCCAGGAGTCCCGATGACCTCCTTGGTTCCAATCTCACGCAGCCAGTCGAAGCGCTCCTTGCTCATCCCCTCCGGGAGAATGGCGACGGCATCCGTGGCCAGCAGGGCGCAGTCGAAGGCGCCACCGCGGCAGTAGTTGCCTGTGGACGGCCATACGGCCGCCTGCCGGGTAGGGTCGAACTGTCCGGTCACGAGTCGTGGGACGAGGCAGCCGAATGCAGCGCCGACCTTGTGTGCGCCGGTGGGGAAATACTTGCCTACGATGCCCACGACGCGAGCCTTGATGCCAGTGATGGAACTCGGGAGTTCGATATAGTTCACGTCGCCATACAGGCCCGTTTTGACGTCGTTGTGCCACGTGATGCGGAACAGGTTGATGGGATTGACATCCCAGAGGCCGACGCCCTTGAGCCTGGCCTTGACCTTCTCCGGGACAAGCGATGGGTCCTTCTGCTGTGCGAAGGTGGGGATGATGATGTTGCGGTCCTGAGCCAGTTTGACGGTTTCTGCCAGAACGTCTTCGTGGACGGTCATATCAAATACGGCCATGTTGCACTCCTCTTGTCAAAGAATCCGCATGTCAGGCGTGGAAACACTTATAGAAACCAACTTTTGAGTCTAGCACCCTCGGAGACTTGTTCAACCCTTGTGTGTGAAGAGCTTGACAAGCCGGCCGGTGACGTCGCGCAAGGCAGCGCCCAGAAGCTCGGGGTCGAGGGTCTTTTCCGGTTCGTTGTGAAACACGGCAAAAGGGACCTGGTGCCCCTTGACTGCGATGAATCCCTCGTCATGTCCTTCGGACAGGCGTGCCCAGTCGTTGACCTTGTAATATCGCTCCATCTTGGCGTCCTTGAGTGAATGATACAGGATGGAATCGGCCTGTTCGGGGCGATAGCGCCTGCGGTTCTTGCGCAGGCATTCCTCGAATGAGACGTCGATGTACACGATGGCGGCGCGCTCGAGCACATCGTCCGACAGATGCTGGAAGGCATTCGCAAAGCCGTTTTCCCCGCCGTGAGCGAACTCCATCATGACCGTATGGTGTTGGAGAAAGAGCAGGTCCCGTGCCAGCTTCTTGCGGAAACCCAGGTCGATGCGTTCGATAAAGAAGTCCCAGATGCGGTTGTCCAGGAAGTACAGGGCATCGTCCGTGTCCCGCCTGCCAAGGCCATGGATTGTCTGATTGCGTCGTTCTCAAAGGTCTGCCAGACGTAGAGAAAGTCGTCCAGTTCCTCGAATGGGGCGATGTGATACTCCTGCAGTCGCTTGTCGTCGGGCAGCTGCTTCAGAAAGTCTATCGTCTCGCTCTTGCCTGCTGCTGGTCGACCGATGAGCAGGATCACATCGAGTTTTTCCATGGTACCTCCAAGCGGGGCGGCCCGCCGATCTCATCATCTGTAGGCGTGCCCCGAAAGCACGGACAAAGAACAGCCCGTCGTTGTACTAAGCCACGGGCGAAAAGCAATCGACGAGAGCAGTTTCGTGCAGTCAGCGCTTCTGCTGCAGTTCTTCGATGAGGGTCATCAGGCGCGGCCGCTCTTCGGGGATGTCATCTGCGAGGCGTGCGACGGCCACCGGCAGCAGCCAGTTCCACATGGCGCCTGCTGCGTCGGGCTGTAGCTCTCGGTAGTGCTTCAGCCACGTTCTGTAGAACCGGTCCCTTGCCTCGCGCTCAACCCATGCTACGCGAAAGGACTCGGGCGGGGCATCCGCGATCCGGAGCAGCAGCGCCGTGCATGCAGCGTCGGATGCGGGTGTTCCACATGCCGCAAACGACCAGTCGATGACAGACGGACCCTGCGGCGTCATGAGTACGTTGTCCGGGTGGAAGTCGCAGTGGCACAGACTATCTCCGTCGGGAAGCCGCTCGAGGGTGGCCAGGGCGTCGCCTTTGACGCGTGCAACCACGCCGGCCCGGGCGATGCGCCGCGCCAGGTCCTCGCGGCGAGACGTCAGGTCTGGTGCATGACAGTCGTGCATGCGGGCCTGCAGTTCGGCGAAGAGGCCAGCATAGTGCGTCACCCGCGCAGGTTCACGGCCGAGAAGAGTGAGCATGCTGCGTCCTGAAAGCCGTTCCAGCACTAGCCCTCGGCGACCGTCCACCGTGATGACACTCTTGAACTGAGGCGAAGGGATGCCGGCGGTGTTGGCTGCCCGTGTCCCCTCCACTTCCTGATCGATGAGATGCGAAGGAAACCCGGGGACAAAAAGCTTGAGGGCACTGCCTTCTTTCCAGGCATACACCTCTGCAGTTCGTCCATGACCGAGCAGTCTTGCCGAGCCGATGTGTTCTTCCATGTCAGCCTCCTGGTGACGACCCTGAGCAGGCATGTCATTCATGGCATGGCCCTGAGACGCGGAACGAGTATCCAGATGAGAACTGCGCCTGTCAATGCTCCACAAGCGCTCACGATGATAGCCACGGGCTCGCTGGTCCATTGTGCAAGCCAGCCTGTCAGAAGCGAGCCGATGGGCATCATGCCGAAGAACACCAGGCTGTAGACAGCGCTGACGCGCCCGCGCAGAGAGTCTTCCACCTGCGACTGGATCAGCACGTTGCAGAGATTGACGACCAGGATGCTGGCAAATCCGACCAGGGCCATGAGAAGCGACGCAAGGGCCGTCGAGCGGGCAACGGCAAAGGCCAGAAGAGCGGCGGGATAAGCGAAGGTTCCGAACGTGGCAATGCGCCCCTTCACCTTGAGATGGCTTACGGTCGCGATGGTCAGCGCTGCCAGCAGGGCGCCGATGCCCCGTGCAGACTGGAGCAGGCCGTTGATGGTCGCGCCGGTCGTTGCGTTGCCGTGCAGGACCTTGACTGCCCAGGCAGGGATGAGCGCGGCAAACGAGAGGCCGAACAGCGACGTGACGCCGATGAGGAGAATGAGTGCACGGATGTTCTCGTGTCTCCAGACGTACGTGAGCCCCTCGACGATTCCCACCATGGGGCTCTGATCCCTGGGAGATAATGGCACCGGTCGAAGGCGCATGAGCAAGAGGGCTGCGATGACCGCGACGAAGGACAGGCCATTGATGGTGAAGCACCAGGACGGTCCCAGCAGGGCGTACACAGCACCCGCGGCCGCCGGTCCCAGAGCCGTCGCCATGTTGAACATCGAACCGTTGAGCGCGACGGCGTTGGGCAGGTGCCGCTTGTCGTCGACCAGCTGGTTCACGAGGGCCAGGCGCGCTGGGGAGTCGAAGGTATTGGCGATACCAAGTAGAAACGCTAGGACTAGGATGTGCCACGGGCGCACGGCGCCGGTGAATGTCAGCAATGCCAGGACAAAGGCCAGCACCAGCATGGCAGACTGCGTATAGAGCATCAGCGTCTTGCGGGGCACGCGGTCTGCGACCGAACCCGCATAGAGCATGAACAGCCAGACCGGGACGCCATTGGCGAACGCGACATAGCCGAGGAAGGCTGATGACTTGGTCAACTGGTAGGCAAGGTACCCCTGCGCTGTCACCTGCATCCAGGTCCCAAAGAGGGAAACAAACTGTCCGGCGAACCAGATGCGGTAGTTCGGGTACTGCATGGCCGCGAATGTATTGCGTGGGCTGATGCGCTGTTCAGGAACCATGTCCTGCGTATCGCAGCACTCCACCGCAGAACGCTCGTTCATCTTCTCATCAACCATCTATCCAACCTCGTTTACCAGGGATCGTGCGTTACGCACAGAACAATATGAGTTTAGCACAAACCGGTGAGAGAAGGCGGCAGCAGCCAAGAACTGCGCAACTCGTGCTGAGGAGGCCGGCATCTTGATGGACATGCCGACTGGAGACCTCCATCCCCATCAACGGCCTCCGCCACCCGTAACATCTGGACCTGTCCCCGATGTTACGGCATCCTCTCGTCGGTTGGTACGGTTGCAGGGTGGTCACGGGGAGCGAATTGCATAGAATGGAATGCCAATTCTGCACGCTCGACGCGGGCAGACGGTCACTCCAGTACGAGAGGGCGAACATGATATCAGAAGCAAGTGTACAGGCGCAAAGTACTCTCAGACTAAGCCCGGAACAGGTCCGTGAACTCCTGCCCCAGAGAGAGCCGTTTCTGTTCGTCAACGGCCCTGCGGATGTCGTTCCCGGCGTCCGTGTGGCAGCGCAGGCTACCTATCCGGAGGACAGTTCCTTCTACACTGGGCACTTCCCCGGATTTCCACTGACACCCGGTGTGATCGTCATCGAGACGATGGCGCAGGCCGCCTCGCTGATGATGCTGACGACACCGCGTTGCTCGGGTCAGATCGGCTACTTCGTCGGCATCAGAGAGGCGCGGTTCTTCAAGGCGGTCCTCCCCGGCGCAGTCGTAAAACTCACAGGCAGTGTCGTCTCGATGCGGCACGGAATCATCGAAAGCAGCATGGAGGCATGGACGGGTGACGTCCGTGCAGCCGCTGCGATTCTGACATGCACGTTCCGCTCTCATCGTTCTTCATCCGATCTGAAGTGCGAGGGTGGAGGCTGGCGGGGGCCTATTAATGGAACCCGTTCGTGGCAGGGAAGGCAAGGGCAGCGTCAAAAACGAACAAGGGGTGTGGACATGGTAGCACAGCGTACTGGCACAGACCGGTTGACTGTCATCATCACGGTGGCCGATCGCATGTGGAGAGGCTTCTTCATCAACTGGCTGGCAGCCAGTCCACTTCTCGTGAATCCGGTCAGAGCGTCATTGATGCGCCTCTATGGGATACGGACAAGCACGCACGGGATTCGGCCCGGATGCTATTTTGCCGGCCGCGACATCGTCATCGGTGCAGACACGTTCGTCAACTACCGCTGCTTCTTCGATGGCTCAGCGCCCATCCGTATCGGCAGGAAATGTGGTATTGGCATGGAAGTGCTGTTCTGCACGTCGACGCACATCATGGGGTCGGCGACCGAGAGGGCGGGGCACGTCAATCCCCAACCCATCACGGTCGGGGACGGTTGCTGGATCGGCGCACGCGCAGTCATTCTGCCGGGCGTGACGATTGGGGACGGCTGCGTCATAGGCGCGGGAGCCGTCGTCAACAAGGACTGCGCCCCCAATGGCATGTACGCCGGCGTTCCTGCCCGGCGTGTCAAGGAACTGCCCGTAGAGGATTGATGCTGTGTCACGGATGTCGATGCATCCGATCGGTCGTTCAGGGGGTCGTATGATGGAACAGCTGGATAAGGGATACCTTTTCACGGACATCGGCGCACTGGAGGTCGCAGGCACTGAACATGGCATCATGTCGGTGACGTTCGTCGAGAACGTCGACACAGGAGCGGCTTGCATGACATCGGTCGTACAGCAGTGTATTACAGAGCTGAGTCAGTACTTCGGTGGCAAGCGGACGATGTTTTCCGTTCTCCTGAACCCAGGAGGCACGGAGTTCCGGAGGTTGGTCTGGCTTGCGTTGTGCGAAATCCCGTTTGGCCAGACGAAAAGCTACCGAGACGTTGCCATGGCCATCCACCGTCCCAGGTCGGCACACGCGGTGGGTGGAGCAGTCGGGCACAACCCCATTGCCATCATCGTTCCCTGTCATCGTGTCATCGGCAGCGACGGAGCGCTCACTGGCTACACGGGTGGTCTCGACCGCAAGCGGTGGCTGCTGGAGCACGAGCGGAGGGTTCTGGCCGCTAGAGGCTGAGCACTTCCCGCAGAGGGTTGATGTGCACGCCAGCCTCGTCCAGAGCATGACGGACCGCCTCCAGGATTCGGCGCGCAGCCGGATTGTCCCCGTGAACGCAGATGGAGCTGGCAAGTATCGTAACGACTTCTCGCTGCACTGTCTCGACGGTTCCCTCGGTCACCATCCTGATGACGCGTGGGGTGATAGCCTCCGGATCGTGCAGGACTGAGCCCTCATGGGCGCGAGCGACCAGCGAACCATCCGCCTGGTAAGCGCGATCGGCAAAAGCTTCGGCGGCAAAAGGGATGCCTGTTTCACGGGCAGCAGCCTCGTGCTGTGACCGGGGCAGTCCAAGCAGGATCAGAGCAGGGGCTGCATCCCGGGTCGCTCGCGCAAGAGCGCGGGCGAGATCTGGATCCCTGGCCGACTGGTTGTACAACGCTCCGTGTGCCTTGACATGGCACAGGGGGACTCCTTCGGCACGGCAGAGGGCTGCCAGAGCTCCAATCTGGTACAGGCAGAAGGCGTAGACTTCATCGGGGGTACACGTCATAGCGCGGCGTCCGAATCCGACCAGATCTGGATACGCCGGGTGTGCTCCGACAGCGACGTCGCGGTCACGTGCCGCCCTCACCGTCGCCAGCATGACCTGTGGGTCCCCTGCGTGAAAGCCGCAGGCGACATTGGCGCTGGTGACATGGTCTAGGACATGTGCGTCATCGCCAAGTGTCCACGCCCCGAAGCTTTCGCCTACGTCGCCGTTGAGATCAGCTGCCATGCTCATGGTCCGCCTCCAAAGAAGTCACGTCCTGCCATTCAACCACGTGCCGTACGCCGTTCACGGTTAGATGCAGTGTACCACCTGCGTGGCGCTGGCGCCAGATGGCCTGCAGGCGGGTCAATTCTTTCCTTGCAGAAGATTGCTTCTCAAGCATCTCCCGTGCGTCATCGCGGGAGCACATGCGAAAGCGGACGCTGTCACCCGGTCGACGCTGGGCCAGCCACCCGAGTGCTGCCGAGGCGACGACGAACGGCTTGACATATCCTCCTGTCGTCTGGCGGTCCGCCAGCATGACGATGGGCAACCCCGAGCCCGTCACTTCCACAGCTCCCTCAGGGATGACCTCCGAGATGACATCGGCACCGTGACCGAGCGCAAGCTGTGGCCCCTCCAGCCGGCAGCCCATGCGGTCGCTGGCATCACTCACAGTCCACGTCGCGTCGAGGAATGCCTGTCGTGTGCCGGGTGTCAGCGACTCTGCCTGTGGACCCGGCAGGACCGGAGCGTCCACGGTATACTGCGGTCGCAACCCGACAGGGCAGGAGAACCCATCGAGACGCCTTACCTGTTGTGTCAGAGGGCGCAGATGCAGACTGTCTCCCGTACGAAGGGCTCGTCCTTTGAATCCTCCTAGTGCAACGCGCAGTAGCGTCGAACGGCTGCCTAGTACGTCTGGAACGTCGATACCACCAGCGACACATAGCCAGGCACGGCAACCGGCTCCAGTGAAACCGGTCATGGAGGGGACGCTGCCGGTTCGTACCAGGATCGCGGTCCATGCCAGGATATCGTGTCCATCCACCTGCAGGCCCATGTCCACGCCCGTCACGGCCATCAGTGCGTCTATCGTGAATGCTAGGCGTGGACCGAATAAGGTGATTTCCAGAGCCGCCACCCCTTCCTCGTTTCCAACCAGAAGGTTCCCGAGCGCCAGCGCCTGCTGGTCCATGGCCACTGAAACGGGGATCCCCGTGTTCTGCAGTCCCCAGTGCCCGTCGTCCTGTACTGTCGTCAACATGCCGGGCTCGAGTACGTCGCACCCACCAACCTCATACTCCGTAACATCGCATACCTGTGGATAACATTTTATGTGACTGCTGCTCTTCAAATTCCTGAAGGCTGATGGGAGAGAAGCGGACGAGGTCTCCTGCCTGCACCAGCGAGGGCTGCTCGCGCGACAGGTCAAACAAGGTGAGAGGCGTGCGGCCGATGATGTTCCAGCCTCCCGGGCTGGACACCGGGTAGACGCCCGTCTGCGCGCCCGCTATCCCCACGCTCCCTGCCGGAACGACGGCTCGCGGCGTCGCCAGTTGCGGGTCGAGGCCCATGAGGTATGGGAAGCCGGGCAGGAACCCGAGCATGGAGCACTGGTAGATCGCTGCGGTGTGTCGCTGCACGACCCCCTGTTCGCTCAGTCCAGATTGCTGGCAGACGGCCTCCATGTCCGGACCGTATGCGCCGCCATAACAGACTGGGATCGTGACGGTCCTGGGCTGGACCAGCGGGGCAGCCGTGACGTTTCTTGCGGCTGTGGATACAAGCTCTTCGACCTCTTCCAGTGAGACCTGCAATGGCTGGACGACTAGCCCCAGCGAACAGTACCCTGGCACCGTTTCCACAAGCCAGGCAGGACTCAGCGTCTCGACGGCGCGTTGCAGCGCGTGGACGCGCGGACTGTTCGAGGGCGAGACGTCACCTCCGACCACGACCAGCCAGCAGCTGTCGCCGTCCTGCACTACAGATACGGCCCATTCCTGCGATTCCATAGTATCATGATAGCTCTGTTTGCTCAGAGTACGCTCCCGGGCTCGTCGGGACCGTGAGGACGAGGTTCCCGCGGGACGACGCAGCGCATCGGCTGATCTTCTGGCCTGTCATTCCCGCGCAGGCGGGAATCCATGTGTTGCATAGGCACCAGTGCCTTTAGACTGGGAAAATCGACGTTCATGGGTGTCAATGCATTCGCACGCGTCGCCACGTTGACCGCTTCCACTCCTGCAGTATGATGCAGTCAGCAGACAAGGGGTGCCATATGTTGCCTCGGGTGATCATACACAATGCAGTGAGCGCGGACGGACGTATCGACTGGTTTGAAGCCGACGTCGGGGTTTTGTACGACCTCGCTGGGAGATGGCATGAGGACTGCGCACTGGTCGGTTCGGGAACGGTGCTGGCGGCTCCCGAATCGGCGGCACGGGACAAGGGTCCCTGGGAACCACAGGTCGCCCTCCCGACCGACACACGTCCATTACTGGCGATCGTGGACGGTCGGGGGCGCGTCCGCTGCTGGAAGACGTGGCTGGCGATGCCCTACTGGCGAGGGGGCGTGGCGATCTGCTCAGACAGCACGCCGGACGAATATCTGCAGTACCTGGCCGAGGTGGGGGTCGATTTCATCGTTGCTGGACCCGAGAAGGTCGACATGAGAGCCGCACTGGAAGAGTTGAACGAACGCTACGGCATCCAAACTGTGCGCGTCGACTCGGGCGGTATCCTGAACGGCGTGCTCCTCCGCGCGGGGCTCGTCGATGAGGTCAGCATCCTCGTGCATCCCGCGCTGGTGGGTGGGACGTCGCAGCGCTCCATGTTCCGCGCGCCAGACCTGGCGTCTCCCGACGGCGTCATTCCTCTCGCACTTGTCAGCGCCGAGACAATGGGTGAGGGCCTGGTGTGGCTGCGCTACAAGGTCGCCGGCAGGAGAAAGAAGAAGGCTCCCCGAACGACCTGAAGCAATCCACCCCAGAGTGGTGCGCATCCTGGCACTTGCGTATTGCATCATATAGGAATCATCGTGAACGTGTGAGTCATTGCATCATTAAGAATCATAGCGAAATGGTCTGCTCTGTCACGGCCTTGAGGGAGAGATCCTGGCTGGTCTGGATCGGGTACGCTGCAGGTTTTGTACGGTTGTCATAAGGGGGTCTGACGTGGTCACCCGCATACCGGCACAGGAACGCCATTTTGTCGACCTGTCATGGATGCAGGCCTATTGGCTCTTCTCATACGGCGAGTGGTATGTGCCAGACAACGTGCGCCTGGGCAAGTTGCGCGCCTTCAACGACGACTTGATCCAGTCGAGGGAAGGCTTCGGGATGCATCTCCACGAGGAGCTGGAGATAGTCACGATCATGCTGGTGGGGCAACTGACCATCACCGATGATGCCGGGGAGCGCACGACTGTCCATGCAGGCGAGGTACACCGCATCTCTGCCGGTACGGGGACGCGGCACATGGAGAAGAACCAGGAGAGCGATCCGGCCTGATACTATCAGATCTGGATCTTCCCGGACAAGCCCGGGCTGATACCATCGCACGAAGAGAAGGACTTCACACAGATGTCGCGGCAGGAGCGGTTGCTGACGGTGGCCTCTGGCAAGGGACAGCCCGGTGCGGTGACGCTGCATGCCGATGCCTCCGTCTCGCTGTCGACGTTTTCTCCAGCCTTTGTGCTTGAGTACCCCATCACGGGCGACCGGTGTGTCCTGCTGTATGTGACATCCGGATCCATTTCACTCAACGGGACCCTATTGGAGCAAGGAGACCAGGGACGAGTGACCTGGGAAACCAAGGCGCTTTCCCTTGCTTCGGCAACGGGCGGGAGCTTCGTCCTCGTAGACGTTTCTGTCTAATTGCCATTCCGTCTCTGCCGACGGCGTCACCTCCCTGTTCTGAAGACGCCGGCGAGCTCCCCGTCACGTTGCACGTGACGGGGAGCTTCGTATCATGGTCTGGAGCGCCTGCACGTCGAGTCAGTGTGAGCAGAGGAGCGCAAGGATGATCATAGTCAGTCTGATCGACAATTCGTTTACCGTGCAGGCTCTGGCAGCTAGGGTTCGGTAGACGCTGGGCGGTGGGGAGCACGGAGGGCAGTGACTGTCGTCGTCCGTGCCCGTCGTCGTACCGTGATCGGAGCGTTGGTTCTCACGCTGGGGCTGGCCGTCATGGGCATGTTTCTGCTGCATGGCTACCTGCCGGCACTCGACTGGGTGCAGTCGTGGGTGCTGGCCGTCATGGGCATCACGTTTCTTACCTATGGCTATGACAAGCTGATTGCAGGGACCGGAGCAACCCGTGTACTGGGGGAAGGTCCTGCTGACACTGGCGTTTGCCGGCGGTACCGTTGGAGCGCTCCTCGGCATGCGGGTCTTTCACCACAAGACGAGCAGGGAAACCTTTCTCGAGCGTTTCGGGCTTATTGTCGCCCTGCAGGCAGTGGCTGTCGCCAGCTGGTACCTCTTCCTGCGCCCGCACTGAGGATTCCTTTACAGAAACCGACCGCATCTGCGAACAGCGTCTCCATCATCGGGCTTGACCGCCGCCTTCATCAGGCGACAATAAGACCAACCGGTCGGTTTGTGTGGCTGAGGCCGAAGGATTGGGGGTTACCGTGAAACAGGAAGAACGTTCGCAGGGGACACAAAGCCGTATCCTTGCGGCCGCTGAGCAGAGTTTTGCTGAACACGGCTATGATGTGACGAGCGTCGACAGCATCTGTCGCGCCGCCGGTGTCAGCAAGGGAGCATTCTATCATCATTTTCCCAGCAAGGGGTCGGCGTTTGTGGCACTGCTGAATGCTTGGCTGGCAGAGCTCGATGGGCAGTTCGCTGCAGCGCAAACCGGCGGTGAATCTGTGCCTCAGCAGGTTGCGGCAATGGCGGCAGGAGTGAACGGGATTTATCACGTCGCTGGCGCCAAGTGGAACATCCTGCTCGAATTCTGGGCCAAGTCCAAGGCAGATCCCGAAGTGGCACACAGCACTGTCGACATGATTCGCAGATACCAGGGGTTCTTCCAGCAGGTGCTGGACCGCGGCGTGTCCGAAGGGAGTCTGAAGGTGAATGATTCGAACCTGGCAGCGACCCTCATGCTCAGCGTCGTGCTGGGGCTGCTGCTCCAGGGCATCCTGGACCCCGAAGGCCAGGATTGGGGGGCACTCATGCAGCGCGTACTGGCCATGCTCATGGAGTCCATGGGTGGGAGGAAACCATGAAGGTCCTGGTAACGGGTGCATTTGGGAACGTCGGAACGTACGCCGTCGATGAGGTGCTGCGCCGTGGAGCGACCGTCCGATGTCTGGATGTCCCGTCGCGTATGTCGAAGTGGAAAGCCCGGCCCTATGCCGGCAAGATCGAAATCACATGGGGTGACATCCGAAACACGGAGATCGTGGCACGGGCCGTCCAGGGTGTCGATGCCATCGTCCACCTGGCCTTTATCATCCCGCCGAAGAGCGAGCAGCGTCCCGCGTGGGCTGAGACTATCAACGTCGGCGGCACGTGGAATCTCCTGCAGGCCGCGCTCGCCTCGGGGCGCAGGCCGCGCATTGTCTTCAGCTCCTCCATCGCTCTGTACGGTCGTACACAACACCTCGCACCTCCGCGGAAGGCTGACGAGCAGCTGCACCCATACGAGGACTACGCTTACCACAAGCTGACTTGCGAGCACATGCTGCATGCGTCGGGCCTGCCCTGGGTCATCCTCCGGTTCGGTGCCGTTCCTCCCATCGAATTCGGTGAGTTGGACCCTCTCATGTTTGAGGTCCGGATGGACGACCGCATGGAGTACCTTGCGCCCATGGACGCTGGCACGGCGGTTGCTGCGGCAGCGATGCTGTCTGGACTGGAAGGAAAGACGCTGATGGTCGCGGGCGGCCCGTCCTGCCAGGTGACCGGACGGCAGTTCATGCAGCGCTCGTTCGACGCGCTGGGCATCGGGATGCTGCCTGAGTCGGCGTTCTCGCAGACACCGTTCCATTGTGATTTCATGGACACCGAGGAGAGCGAGCAGCTGCTGCACTACCAGCACCACAGCTTTGACGAGACGCTGGCGCTGCAGCGGAAGACCTTGGGATGGAAGAAGCTGTTCGTGCCTATCGCACGGCCATTCATCCGTCGGAAACTGCTTGCCATGTCACCCTATTACAAGCGTCACAGTGGTCGAGAAGCCCCGAAGGCAAGCCCCGGACCTGCCCGAGCAATTCCCTCTATCGTCGACCGGAGCAACGGCGCACGATCAAGAATTGAAGCGTAATGTACGGACATGTCGCAGCATCAAGGAGGGAGTATCCGTACCCTTCTTCCCAGGGGGCAATGTTCCGAAGTAGCTGCTGCAATGACCACTGAAAACGCTCCCCCATTGATACAATAGTGACATGACAAAGAAGATTGCTGTTGTTGGAGTTGGTGGCAGGACGGGGACGCTGTTTGCCTATGAGATGCGGAACTCTGCTCAAATACTGGGAGTTGCAAGGCATGTGCAAATGGACAATATTAAGGACGGCAAAGTCCTTGTTGCAAGGCAAGGGAGCAAGCCGACAAGATTTGAATGTGATGTCATTGAAGAAGATGCATTCACCAAGGAAACTGCCCCGGATTTTATTCTTCTGACAACGAAAAATCCCGTTGCTCCATCAGTGAGGTACTACTACCAAAGAGTACAACAAGAAAACCCTCCTGACTTGATCTTGTCTCAAAATGGTGTTTTTGCAGCGGAAGAGGCAAGAACCGAACTTGGGAGAATGTTCGGTTCCAACGCCCAAAGGATCAGAATAATAAGGGTTAGCCTGTTTAACCCCGTTTCCATGGAAAAAACCGCTGAGAATACGGTGATTTCGTATTTTGAACCAATAAGATTGGCTTTCGGAGTGGCGTTTGGGCCTGATGAGATACAGGACCTAAGAGGACTTTTCCTCGAGGCCGAACTTGAAGCCGAGGAAATTGCATCCGAAAATGTCAAGAACATGGAGTTTTCGAAGCTCTTTACGAATCTGTTGGGAATGTCTTCCTCTTCGTACGGGCTGACCATTGAAGAGGGTTTTGCAGACAAGAAGGTTTTCGAGGAAGAAATTGAATCGTTGAGAGAGTATGCAAGAACAGTCAAAGAAAGTGGAGGAAGATTTTTGAATTTGCACCAGTATCCAATACGTCTGTATGCTTCTTTGCTTAGCTCTCTTCCTTTACCCCTTCTGAGCCTTTTCAGAAAGCGGATTGCCAAAGCAATTGCGAAAGGGAGAGGAGGGAAGGAAAAAGGCAACATTGACGAAATTGATTACTATAACGGTGCAGTCGTAAGAATTGGGGAGCGATTCAAC
The DNA here is from genome assembly GCF_003570995.1 of Candidatus Cryosericum septentrionale. GTDB lineage: Bacteria > Caldisericota > Caldisericia > Cryosericales > Cryosericaceae > Cryosericum > Cryosericum septentrionale. The sequence continues at coordinate 52,767 of NZ_QXIY01000030.1, read as the reverse complement.
GTTGATACTCCGGTGAATAGGAAGATTTGCCAAACGATGAAGGCAAGGGGATGACCGTGTTCATTGTGCTTTCGATTGCCGCCTATCTTTTGGGCTCTATTCCTTTTGGTTTTCTGGTAGGCAAATTGAAGGGAGTGGACATAAGGACGATTGGCTCAAAATCTGCCTCATCGACAAATGTCTCAAGGGCGCTTGGCTGGAAATGGGGGGTTGTTTCGGCACTCCTCGATTTCTCAAAGGGCTTTTTGCCAGCATATTTGGCCAAGACGCTCTTGTCGAGTCACTGGCAGATTGTGATTGTCGCATTGCTCCCCACCCTTGGACAGGTCTTCTCGATCTTTCTTAGATTCAAAGGAGGAAAGGGCGCTTCTACTTTCTATGGCGCGACTCTTGCATTCATAGGGCCACGGTATTTTGTCTGCTTTTTCCCTGTCTTGTTGCTCACCTTTCTTGTGACCAAGAAAACGAGTTTGTCTAACTTAGTATTCTCGTGGGTCCTGGTAGTTTTGATGTACATCTTTTTTCCAGTATACTACGCCATCTTCGCTTTGTTGGGGGCATCCTTCTTGGTGTTTGCTTTGAGGGACAATATTAAAAGACTTCGCAAAGGAACTGAGCCCAATACCCCCCTTATATGGTAACCAGACACTTATTCTTGAGAATTCTTGCTTGAACCGTCATCATATCCAATATGAGAAGTCGTAGGCGAACGAGATCAAGTGGACGGGGAGCTTGCGCGTGTGGCATCTTCTGTGACAAGCGGTGTACTACTATTTAGTCGGACAGAGTAGGGTGAGATGACTCACTGCGCCGTCGGAACAGGAGAGGGTTGTGGAGATCATTTCAACTTGTGGGCGGGGATGCGGGTCCGGTGCCATGCGGATCAGAATGTACCCATAAGGAATTGTGGAACAAACCCATGAGCGACCCAATTCGCGAGCACTACTTCATCGTCCCGGACGCGGACGATGCACACGTCCTTCTCGTGCCCGAGGGCAAGGCCTAGACTCTGCCTCACACGACCCGCACCGGTGCATACAAGTGGCAGTCGACCGCACACGTCAACAAGGCTGCCAATGACATATTCGGGTTCCTTGGGACCACGCGTCGCTGCGCCTCCCCGGACCGCACTGATCTTTGGGGAAAGCCGGGAATCCCGGCTCTCAGTCGAACGCTTACCGGGAGTTTCCTGGACTCGACTCCACCCCAAGGGGCGTGAGCCGCCGGTCATACTCATCACATCGTTCGTCGTTTCTTGCACGGGCGTGGCGTTTCCCCTATGTGACACTATACTGGATGAGAAACTTGCGCAGGGCGCACCACCACAGGAGCTTCGCAGACAAAGGAGAGGGACATGGAGATGATTGCAGCGTGTGGTCTCGTTTGTACGACTTGTCCGGCATATGTGGCTGGCAGGATGACTGACAGGGCACTGCAGGAGAAGACGGCCGCCGAATGGTCGGCAGGCTACGGCATTCAGGTCAAGCCTGAAGACGTTGTCTGTGACGGGTGTCAGTCGGCTGGACCGCGACTGTTCTCGCACTGTGCCGTCTGCGACGTGAGGGCGTGTGCCCACGACAAGGGTTACGCCACCTGCGCCGAGTGCGGCGAATATAACGAGTGCAAGAGCATCAACGGGTTCTTTGGGTTCTGCCCCGAGGCGAAACCCACCCTGGACAGCCTGAGAGCGAAGTAGTCGGCCCGGTGGCTGAAGTCCCGGACCGCTGCAGGGCACGCGGCGGATTCATGACGTACACTGGAGGATCGCATGTCGACTGGCGACGATGGCATAATGATACCAACATGGCTTTCGACGCAGCAGGTCAGCCAGATTCGGGCTCTTGCGGGCGCCTGCGAGGCGAGAGATGGCTACTCGATGGAGGCCCGGCTGGACTTCGGCACGCTGGAGACACGGTGTGAGGGGTCGTCCAGCGACGTTCTCTGGTATGAGAACGGACAGCTTGTCGGGTTCGCGGGCATGTACGGCTACGGCGACCCCTCGAAAGTCGAGGCAAGTATCCTCGTCCATCCGGATTTCCGCAGGAGGGGCATGGGGCGTATCATGGCGCGCACCGTGGCGAGGGAGTGCCAGAAACGCGGAGTGAGGCGACTCCTGCTCGCCGTGCCGCAGGAGTCGCGAGAGGGCGCCGAGTTCGCTCGTGCAACGGGAACGCGGCACTCCCACAGCGAGTACACGATGGACCTCGATGTGACGCGGGTCCCTTCGTTCGAGACCATGCCTGACCCAGTGGAACTCCGGCCTGCAGGTACTGAGGATGTGCCGGTCATGGCGGCGATTGTTGCGTCAGCGTTTGCACAGCCGGTTGGGGAAGAGGAACAGGCTCTCGTGCGTTTGATGAAGGACCCTACGCGGACGACCTACCTGGCGGCGCAGGACGGGCGGCCCGTCGGGGTCATCCAGTCGGCCGTCAGCGACGGCCGCGCGTTCATCATCCACTTCGCAGTGCGGCCCGAGATGCAGGGACAGGGCATCGGGCGACAGATGTTGATGGCCATTGTCCGCGGCCTGCAAAACAGCGGCAGCCAATGGATCACCATCGAGGTCGAGACAGAGAACCGGAACGCCCTTTCCCTTTACCAGCGGTGCGGGTTTGTGACGGTCAACGCGACGGACTACGAACTGCTGGAGCTGCCCAGGATTCCCACGGCTCCCGAGCTCCTGTTCGACCGATAGCTACACGCTTTTGCGGGCGCCGGCTACGTGCCAGATCTCGCAGACAGGCCCGTCAACTCCTCGCTGATGAGCCAGAGGCACTACTGAGCGGCGCCGACCGTCGCCCCCATATAGGCAAGAGCTTCCGCTATGGCTGCGCCAATGCCGCGTGTGGCGCCTGTCACCAGGTACCCCTGCCCTGTAACATTCGGGACGGTTCCATATCTGTTACACTAACAACAGGGGTGGTTTCATGTCTGTTACAGAGGCTTGATCGGCGAGGAGTAGACGCGCGCGGCGGGTACGCTGACTAGCTCGCGCTCGGGATAGCGCAGTGCAGTCAGACCACCTCCGTGGACGCAGCCGGTGTCGATGTTGATCGTGTTCCCGACCCATGTCGCTTCGGCGACGGGCAGGTGTCCCCAGACGACCACCGCGTCGCCCTCGTATGCATGTGCCCAGTCGGCAAGGACCTTGAGTCCGAATTCGTCCCGCTGGCCGGTCGGGGAGCCAAACAGCGCGACGTCGCGGGCCCGCGGCGAGTCGATGCCGTGGAGGTCCTGGGGCAGGCCTGCATGTGCGACTACCAAGTTGCCGCCGTCCAGGATGAGGTGTGAGGGCAGTCCGTCCAGGAACTCGCGGACAAGCGCCTGCATCTCCTCGCCCGCCGCGCTTAGCTCCTGCAGTGTATGGTCGAGTCCGTTACTGATCTTGACCGGAGATCCCTGCAATGCCCTGAGCAACTTGTCGTCGTGATTGCCAGGTACAGCAAGGGCAGCGCCGGAACGGACCATCGCCATGACGATGAGGAGCGTGCGGACGTTGTCGGGTCCACGGTCCACGAAGTCGCCGACGAAAACCGCCGTCCTACCCTCTGGCGCCGTAATGCGGGGAATCAGGGCGCTCGAATTCTCAACTTTGTAGCCCATGATCCTGAGCAGTGAGAGGAGTTCATCACAGCACCCGTGGAGGTCGCCGATCACGTCAAAGGAGCCGGCTCTGTCGCGCCACAGGGTCGGCGAGGGATGAGAGGGCATTCCAAAGGCGTCTGCCTCTTCCGCGGAATGTAGCACGATGACGTGGTCGAATCCCTCACGACTCAACACACCCTCGCTGACGGGTGCCTGGGCGCACTGGCGGTCCACGACGAAGTCGCCTACGACGCGGTCCAGCCGCTGCCGGTTGCGCTCCTTGCACACCTGGGGTGGAAGCTCGAACAGGATAGCCATACGCGGACGGTGATAGCGGACTGCGAGGTCTAGCAGTGGCCGGCGTGCCTTTGCCTGCACGTTCGTGGCATCGACGACCGTGAGGCGGCCGGCGCGCAGACGCTGTTCGACGATACAGTGCAGGACCGCAAATGCGGCTGTGGTCGCAGCCTGGTCCGCTTCGTCGTCGGCGACCATGGCGCGGCAGGCGTCGGACGACACGATCTGGGTCGGCTTGAAGTGTTGCTGTGCAAAGGTCGACTTGCCAGACCCGGACGGGCCGATGAGGACGACGAGCGCCCCCTGCGCGATGCTGGGTCCTGAGAGTTGCGTGGTCATGGAAGAAGGTACCCCTTTCCTGTCAGAAGGTCGAGATAGTGCCGTGCTGCGTGGACGGCGGCGGCTGGCGCGTCGAATTCCGCGGTGGCCAGTTTCAGGGCGTCTTCGCGTTCTACGTCCAGCTGGATGAAGTTGACTACCTCTCCCTTTAGGTTGTACCAGCAGGGGAAATCGCGCATCAGACGGTCATTCCACTGGAGGTCCTCCGGGGTCATCCACACCTCCTCGATGGGGCCAATGATCGGGACCCTTGGCTGGAATGCTGGCATGGGAGCGGTCGTGCCCGCCGCAGCCAGTTCAGCGCGGACGACCGGGGTGTCGGTGGTCTCCTGCAGCGTGAGGAGTGCGGCACGGGTACGCCGAGCCACCCAGTCCCGTATCAATGGGTCGTTGTGCCGTACGCTGTCTGCCAGTCCCTGTTCACGTATGCGGGCTGCGACGGCGGCGGCGCGCTCTTCCGGGATGCCGGAGACAAGATCTGCAAGAGTATCCAGAACGCCATGGCCCACCCACTCGAATGACTGGACGCTGGACTTGTCCGGCGTGTCGTCGCTGGAGTGATAGAAGCGGTCGGGCCACTGGGTCAGCGACAGAGCAGGGACGTGGACGCTCGCATCGTTGAGGATGGCGTGGTCGGAGCCCCATGTGAACCCGGTGAGCGTCAGGCGGAAGTCGTGAGTGGTCAAGTTGACGGCCATGAGGTCCGCAATGAACGACGGCAGTGACCATGGGGTCGCGGTGACTTCCAGGGTGGAGCCGGTTTTCGTCTGGTCTTCGCCGACCATGTCGATGTTGATGGCGCATGCCAGATTGGGTTTCTGGTCGGCAAGCCACGCGATTGTGCCATAGAACTCGGGCATCCACAGGGCGATGACCTCGCGCTCCAGCGGTACGGTGTGGAGGACGCGCACAAGTTCGGCGAGCAGGGTGGCCCCGCTGGCGTTGTCGTTCGCTCCCGGCCGGGGGTGACACAGGTGCGCCAGCAGGAGGATGGGTTTCTGCGCTCCCGGCGCACCCACGTGAGCTTCCAGCACCTGCAGGTCGCCCGTGCCGGCGTCAGCATCGAAGAAGGCGTCGACTTCGACGACCTTCTTCCCGACCATGTCCTGCAGATGCTTGAACGTACGGTGGCTGACGTTGAAGCCGAAGCCCTCGCCCTGCACCTCGGAGCCGAAGGAGGCATAGTTCACGGTGTCGGGCATCTCCTCGGGCGTCCGGCCGATGCGGGCGTCCTGCGCAGGCATGAAGTCCGTGATGACACAGCGCGCCCCGCGCTTGGCGACTGCTTCGCGGTAGATGACCGGAGGTTTGCCCGTGGCAAGGACGGCACAGCCCTTGACCGATTGAGCGTAATCGGCGTCCTCCGTTCCGGACCCAACGTCGACGATGCGGAGACGTTCGATGCCGTGACTTGCCCCGGACAGGAAGATGCCGCCGATGGGGGCCATCCTCAGGTCGGGGACCAGCCACTCGCCGGTGGACAGGCGCAGGAAGCCGTCCTTGAGGTTCCAGGGGCGCGGCACGACATACCCCTGGCATGTGGTGGCGCATGGGTAGTGGCTCACCGTACTTGCTCCCACGAACTCCTGCAATCTGGTGATGGCGTCGACAAATCCCCGTCCACCCTTCGAACGATGCAGGAGGGCAAGGTCGCGCTCCAGCTCTAGCGCGTTCTGCGGGCAGAACTCCCGGAGCAGGTCTTCGCGGAGTGTCATCCTTCTCCTGCAGCCGGATTACGCAGCTCAGACTCGAGCAGGTCCATGTACACCATGTCGTAGCGCACACGGTCGCGGACGACGGACTCGCGGAAGCAGCCAAACTCCCGGAAGCCGATCTTGCGGTAGGCCTTGTCGCCGCGCGTGTTGATGGACAGATGCCGCAGGAGGATGCTGTGCAGGTTCAGCTTGTCGAACCCGTAGCGGCACAGGAGGTACAGCGCTTCACTGCCGTATCCCTTGCTCTGATACTCCTTCTCGCCCACCAGGATGCCGACCTCGGCGGTGTCCTCCCTGTTGTTGATGTCGAGCAGGCTGCAGTTGCCGATGAGCTTCTGGTCGCCGGCCAGCCGGATGGCCAGCTGGACCAGGTGGTGGCTGGCGGCTTTTGCGACGACGTCGTCGTACCAGGCATACTCCTGCTCCAGTGTTAATACCTTGCCGTAGTTGAGGAGAAAGACGTTCAGTTCAGAGTCCGTGATCCAGCGCAAGTACGCCGGGACGTCTTCGCGGCAGGCAGGCGTCAGGACGACCTTGGTTCCACGCATGATAACAGGCAGGTTCTCCATGCTCCGACCTCCTCAGAATCGATGAGACCAGCATACCCAAAAGGGCGCTGTGATGCAAGCGTCTGAGCCGATGACGGGCATGTTTGGGTACTGTGGGCTTCTGCGCCCCGCGTCCTGCATCATGTCCATGGAATGGCGTCAGCATGGCAGAAGCCTGCCATGAATGCATGCAACGTAGATGTTTGCGACATGAAACGGCGAAATCCGGATATACTTGTGTCGCTAGTGAGAAACTGTAGATTACTGCGGCGGTTGCCGCTGGGAGGTATCTGAAATGAAGTACTTCATTAGTCTGGACATGGAGGGTGTAGCTGGTCTTGCGTCATGGTCGGAAACCAGCCAGGAGCAGCGAGAGCTCATGACGGGCGAGACCTGCGCCGCCATCGAAGGCATCCGGAGTGTCGACAACAAAGCTGCAATCGTGATCGCCGACAGTCACAGCCGTGGGCAGAACCTGCTGCTCGACAGGCTCCCACAGGACGTGCAGGTCGTGCGGGGCTACCCGCGCCCGCTGTATATGGTCGAAGGAGCAGATGCAACCTGCGACGCAGCCCTGTTTGTCGGCTATCATGCTCCCATCGGAACGCGCAATGGGTCCATGGACCATACCTACTCCTCGTCCGCCATCTACGAGGTTCTGGCCAACGGGCACGTCGTGGGTGAGACAGAGCTCAACATGGTCCTGTTGGCCCGCCTGGGCATCCCATTCATCTTCGGCAGCGGTGATGAGCAGTACTGCGGATTCTCACAGCAGTTTTTCCCCCACGCCGTCTTTGTCACGACCAAGTGGGCCACCGGCCGGTATTCCCAGCGGACGCTGATGCCCGAGGCGTCGAAGACGCTGATCCGCGACGGTGCCGCCAATGCGACGCGTCAATTGATGACCCGGGGCCGCACGAACCTCGCTGACGAGCAGCTTCAGGGGACCGTCCAGCATGAGGTTCTGGCAACTTCGACATCGACCTGGACTGTGCGCTTCCTGACGACCAGCGCCTGCGACGTCGCCGCCTGGATCCCCGGCTCCCGACGTTCCGGTGGCCGTGAACTTTCGTACACCTCGGATGAGCCGACCGAGCTTTACCGTTTCCTGATGAGCTGCACGGTCGCAGGGAAGTACGACCGCGACCTGTAGCCCATCACGTTCTCTCAGTCGATGACAATGCCGGGCACGCGATGTGCCCGGCATTGTTGCATACAGTCTTTCTGTAAAGCTATCCTAGTTGCTTGGTGCCATGTACGCGTACTTCCAGTCGACAAACCCGATGCTGCCCTGATAGAAGTCCTTGACCCTTTTGCTCAGCAGAATAGGGTTCGTGTAGAAGTAGACTGGGCAAATGGCGAAGTCCTTCATTAATGTATCCTCGGCGAGGTGCATGGCTTTCAGGCGAGCCGTCTGATCAGCAGTCGATTTCTCGGCTGCAATAGCCTGATCATAAACCTTGCTGCTCCACCCGAGATCATTGTTGCCACCACCTGTAATATACAGATCAAGGAATGTATTGGGATCCATGTAGTCAGCAGTCCATCCCGCACGGGAAACGTCATAGTTGAGATTGTCCCTGTCCTGCAGGAACACACCCCACTCCTCACTGCGAATCGTGCAAGTGATCCCCAGGTTCTTCTTCCACATTTGTTGAATCGCTTCACCAATCGCTTTGTGTGTGGTGGAGGTGTTCATCAGATAGGTAAATGCAGGGAATCCCTTTCCTCCTGGATATCCTGCGTCTGCCAGCAACTTCTGCGCAGTTGCGATATCGTTGTCCTTGAAGTACGTTTCACCGCCTACTTTGCGGAAATCACTGTTCGAGGTCGCATCAGGAAAGCCATAGGGGATGAACGCCATCGCAGGCAGCTCGCCACCTTTGGTAATGTTATCCACGATCTGCTGACGATTGATCGCCAGTGTCAGGGCCTGACGGACACGCTGGTCATTGAACGGTTTCTTGCTGCTGTTAAAATTGACATAATAGGTGCCAAGATATGGCAGAATCTGCGCGTCGCCTGAAGCGACAAGGCTTTTCAGTTCGGAGGTGGGGACGTCAGCTGCGGCATCGATCTGTCCAGATTGATACATTGTCAGGGTTGTCGACGAGTCTTCGACCATATCGTACATAACGGTGGTAAGACGCACCGCGGCGGCATCCCAATATGTGTCGTTCTTGACCATCGTCAAGTGATCGTTGTGAGCCCATTCAGTAAGCTTGAAGGGACCATCGCAAACATAGGTCGATGGATCGGCAGCCCACTTCGGGTTCGCCTCAACGACCTTCTTGTCAACTGGGAACAGGGTGGGGTAGGTTGTGAGGTCGATGAAATATGGAGTAGGCCCCTCCAGGTTCACCTCCAGCGTCTTGTCGTCCAGCGCTTTTACTCCGACCGAGTTGACGTCAAACGGCTTGGTCGTATCCGCTACTGGGACTGCAGTTCCGTTGACCGTCGTGGTCACAGGATTGCCCTTCGCGTCTACCTTGACGGCATAGTACTTTCCGTCCTGTACCAAGCACTTGTTAAATGCTTCGCCGTTCTTGACGTAATACAACTGATATGCAAAATCACCCGCCGTCTCAGGAGCCAGCGCTCGCTTCCAGGCATACTCAAAGTCTTGTGCCGTAACAGGATCGCCGTTGCTCCATTTGGCGTCCCGAAGATGGAACGTATAGGTCAGCTTGTCATCCGAGACGTCCCAGCTGGTTGCGATAGCTGGTTGGGGCACATTGTTCTTATCGTTGCGCGTTAGACCGTCAAAAAGCTGGATCAGCGTTCCCAACTCTGGATTACCAACTGCAAGCGCAGGATCAAGACTGCCCGGCTCGACACCAAGATTGTACCGTACCGTCTGATCGGCTGCCATGTCAGATGTACTGACACCACCCGTGCTCTTGGTTCCACAACCGGCGAGCGTAGCGGCCAGCATGCATAGAACCAGGAATACAACAGCTTTTCTCCTCATGTGATTCCTCCGATGTTTTTTGTCTCCCGAGCAAAACCTGACGTAAGAGCAATTGTATGGATGCCTGTGTGTTTTTGCAAGACCATACGCAATACAGAATCGTGTTGTTTTTTCCTGATGTACTGTTATCCTTATAATAGTTAGGTTACTCTTGTGGTGGCCGCAAGATGCCACGAATCCTGTTGGGAAGGGGAGGCTACTGTATGAGGAAAACACTGTGGCTTGTCTTGATATCGGCATTCCTTGTTGTCGTTCTTTTGGGGACCGTTTCTTGCACCGCCAGCAAAGGCAGCTTGCAGGAGGTAACGTATAACCTGGGGACCGAGCCTGCTGGGATCGATCCGGCCATTACGACTGGCATTACAGAAGCCAACATCGAACTACAGGTCTTTGACGGGTTGACGCGTATCGACAGCAAGAATACGCCGCAGCCAGCGATTGCGAAGAGCTGGACAATCTCTACAGACCTAAAGACGTATGTGTTTACGCTTCGCGATGCGTTGTGGACGAACGGAACACCCGTCACTGCATACGATTTTGAGTATGCGTGGAAGCGCGCACTCAGCCCGGAACTGGCATCACAATATGCATATCAGCTGTACTATATTTCTGGTGGTGAAGCTTTTAACACGTCCATCAAGGTCGGCAGCAAGTACTATGTCCAAGCTGTCGACGCCAAAGGCAATCCTCTTACGAAGAAAGTAGGGGGCAAGGACGTTGCCGTGCCGGACATGGCGAAAGAGATCGACCCCAGCAAGGACGTCGGCGTTAAAGCACTGGATGACAAAACGCTCCAGGTTAATCTTGAATCACCCACTGCCTACTTTCTCAACTTGACGGCGTTCCCTACCCTGTTGCCGGTCTGCAAGGCCGTTGTCAGCACAAATGACAAGTGGGCCTCCGATCCGACGAACTACGTCACCGATGGACCGTTCACACTCACGGAGTGGTCACACAACGACAAAATGGTCTTCGTCAATAACCCGACGTACTGGGACAAGGACAAGGTCAAGCTCACGAAGATCACCTACCTAATGGTCGAGGATGCGTCGACTGCGCTTTCGATGTATCAGAGTGGTCAGTTGGATGCATCGGCCACCGTACCCCTTTCAGAGTTGCCCAAGCTGGTCACCTCAGGTGATGCACAAATCCTTCCGTACCTTGGGACATATTACTATCAGTTCAATGTCACCAAGAAGCCGTTCAACGATGTCCGCGTCCGTAAGGCCTTGCTCCTGGCGATCGACCGCAAGAGCATCACTGAGTCCATCACTCAGGGCGGACAGGTCCCCGCGCTGGCGTATGTTCCCTACGGTATTACAGACGCGCTTCCTGGCAGCGATTTCCGCAAGGCTTCCCAGGAGAGCTTCTACAAGGACAACGATATCGTAACTGCAAAGGCACTGCTTGCTCAGGCCGGTTATCCCGATGGCAAGGGGTTCCCAGCCTTCACACTGCTCTACAACACCTCCGAGGCACACAAATCCATTGCCGAGGCGATCCAGCAGATGTGGAAGAAGAACCTTGGTATTACCTGCACCCTCAAGAACGAGGAGTGGGGCGTCTACTTGGATGACCGGACAAACCTCAACTACACTGTTGCGCGTGCGGGCTGGATTGGTGACTACATGGACCCCAACACGTTCCTGGACATGTGGGTCACGGGCGGCGGAAACAACGGTACTGGCTGGAGCAACAAGTCTTACGATGCTTTCATCGCAAAGGCCAAAGCGACTGTCGACCCGAAGGCGCGCATGGCGACACTGCATGCCGCAGAGAAGATCCTCATGACAGATATGCCCATTCTTCCAATCTACTACTACACGAACCCAGTGCTCCTGAGCAAGAGCATCAAGAACTTCTACCAGTCGACGCTGGGATTTGTCGACTGGAAGCTCGCCTACATGGGGTAGCCTTCAGGAGTCACTGAAGACCACAGCCCAGCACATCAGGAATGAAGAGAGCGGCCGCGAACTCGCGGCCGCTCTGCATGTTTGCAGGAGACCGTAGCCGCTGCAGAAACAGAGGACACCCTTGGGTCGCCACCCAGACCAGGTCGTATTGCGTTTTCTTGGCGTATTGTTATTATTTCGGTAGCCGTAAGATGCGGCACGCTTTTTTTGAAAAGGGGAGGTTCGTGTATGAAAAAGGTACTATCGCTTGTCTTGGTACTGCTTTTTGTGGTCTCAATCTTTGGTGGACTGTCTGCGGTACCGTCAGCTAAGGCTGTCGCTCAGGAGGTGACGTACAACCTGGGGGCTGAGCCACCTGGAATCGATCCGGGCATTACCATTGGCGTTCCGGAAGCCACTATCGAGATGCAGGTCTTCGATGGGTTGACGCGTCTCGACAACAAGAATGTGCCGCAGCCAGCAATCGCAAAGAGCTGGACGATCTCCAAGGACGGGAAGACTTACATCTTCACGCTTCGCGGCGCGTATTGGACGAACGGAACGCCTGTCACGGCGTATGACTTCGAGTATGCCTGGAAGCGCGTGCTCAACCCAGAGTTGGCTGCCGAATACGCCACCCAGCTCTACTACGTGTATGGTGGTCAGGCATTCAACAAGTCCATCAAGGTCGGCACCAAGTACTATGTCCAGGCTGTCGATGCTAAAGGCAATCCTCTTACGAAGAAAGTAGGGGGCAAGGACGTCCCCGTTGCAAACATGGCGAAAGAGATCGACCCCAGCAAGAACGTCGGCGTCAAAGCACTGAATGCCAAGACGCTCAAGGTCTATCTCCAGTCGCCCACCGCCTACTTCCTCGCGTTGACGGCGTTCAATACGCTGTATCCGGTCTGCAAGGCTGTTGTCAGCACGAATGACAAGTGGGCTTCCGATGTCAAGACATATGTGACCGATGGACCGTTCAAACTCACGCAATGGTCACACAACGACAAGATGGTCTTTATCAAGAACCCGACCTACTGGGACAAGGACACAGTCAAGCTCACCAAGATCACCTTCCTCATGGTCGAGGATAGTTCGACTGCGCTTTCGATGTATGAGAGCGGTCAGTTGGACTCCGCGGCGGACGTGCCCAGCTCGGAGTTGCCCAAACTGGTAGCCTCAGGCGATGTAAAGATCCTTCCAATGCTTGCGACATACTTGTATATGTTCAACGTCACCAAGAAGCCGTTCAACGATGTCCGAGTGCGCAAGGCTTTGACGCTCGCAATCAATCGTCATCAGATCACCACGTCCATCACGAAGGGCGGGCAGGTTCCCGCGCTGGGTATGGTTTCCAACGGTATTCCGGACGCACTTCCTGGCAGCGATTTCCGCACTGTGGGTGGTCCATACTTCAAGGACAACGATATCGCTACCGCAAAGTCACTGCTTGCCCAGGCTGGTTATCCGAATGGCAAGGGGTTCCCAGCCTTCTCACTGCTCTACAACACCTCCGACCTGCACAAATCCGTCGCCGAGGCGATCCAGCAGATGTGGAAGAAGAACCTTGGTATCACCTGTACCCTCAGGAGCGAGGAGTGGGGTGTCTACTTGGCTGACGAGGCGAGCCTCAACTACGATGTCGTGCGTAGGGCCCCAACTGCTGACTACATGGACCCCAATACGTTCCTGGAGCTGTGGGTGACAGGCAATGGAAGGAACATGACTGGGTACAGCAACAAGGCTTATGATACTCTCATTGCAAAGGAAAAGGCCACTGTCGACCCGAAGGCGCGCATGACGGTACTGCATGCCGCAGAGAAGATCCTCATGACCGATATGCCCATTGCTCCAGTCTACTTCTACACGAACCCGATGCTTCTGAGCAAGCACATCAAGAACTTCTACGAGTCGGCGCTGGGAATTGTCGACTGGAAGAACGTTTATATGGGGTAGCCCTCAGGAGTCTCTGAAGATCACAGCCCAACACATCAGGAGTGAAGAGAGCGGCCGCGAACTTGCGGCCGCTCTGCATGTCGTGGAATGCCGCCGTTCCCCAAGGAGGCGGGAGCCTGTGGGCAAGGGCCGTTTGTGTTCATGCACCACGGGTTTTTGACACCAGGCCTCCAGGACTTATACTATTCGTGGTCAAGAGTAAACCGGCTTCAGTTCCGTCGTGGGCTGTCGCTATGGCTGTACGCCGTCGTGCGTGTGGCTTCAGGTTCTGCGCCGTCGTGCGCTGTGCCTCCGGTAAGATAGGGCGTGTTGTCGCCCTTATTTGCTAATTGCCTCGGAGGATTGCGCTATGCACACCAGAGTTTATCGTCCCATCTGTCTTGTCGTGATTGTCACCGCCATGCTTGTCGTCGGCTTTCCATCCATCACTGCACGGGCGGCGTACCAACCGGTGTCGTCCGTCGTTCTGACTGTGGGGAGCCCCACGATGACCGTGAACGGTTTCCGCTTCCCAATCGACCCGGTGGACCCGAAGGTGGTTCCTGTTGTTGAAGCAGCCTGGGACAGAGCCCTCGTGCCGATTCGCAACGTCGTGGAGCTGACTGGTGGTGACGTGACGTGGACGCCCGCTGCCAAAACGGTCTGGCTGTCGCTGGAGTCGCACGTGGTGGAACTGACGGTCGGGAACGCCAATGCGCGCGTCGACGGGCGCACGGTATGGATCGACACAGACCACCGGGTCGTGCCGACCATTGTTCTCGGTCATGTCATGGTCCCGGTTCGGTTTGCCGCACAGTCGCTCGGGGGGCTCGCAACCTGGACTCTCCAGAGCAGGACGATTACGCTCACCCTGCCCAAACAGATGGAGCAGGTCACTGACATGATGGGGCACATTGTGACTGTGCCGCGTCACGTCGTACGCATCGCGACCCTTTCTGCGACTGCCACACAGCTTGTCTTTGCCGTCGGAGCACAGGACCAGCTCGTCGTCGCAAGCTTTGGTTCCGCGGTCAAAGGGAAGGCCATGGGAGCGATCTATCCGAGGATGAACCAGGTCCCCGAAGCCGGCAACCAGAATGCGGCGAACATCGAGACCCTGCTTGCGGCCCGTCCGGACATCGTCCTGACGGAAGAGGGTCCAGCGCTGGATCAGATGAAGGCGGTCGGACTGCCGGCGTATGCGTTCTCGGCCGAGCAGCCGGGGCAACTCTATGATGCTATCAAGCGGATGGGAGTGTTAACTGGTCACATGGCAGAAGCAGCTGCCTCGCTCAACCTGCTGACCACGAAGATGAAAGAAATCGCGGACGAGGTCGGTGCCGTGGAACCTGCAAGACGCCTCAGGGTCTACGTCGCAGGGACGGGCATCTTCAAGACCTTTGCCGGCGACTTCTTCCAGACGTTCATGGTGAGGAACGCGGGGGGAGTGAGCGTTTCCGAGCAGCTGACCGGCGGCAAGATTGACGTTTCTCCCGAGCAGGTGCTCGTCTGGAACCCAGACGTCATCATTCTCACGTCCTATACCACCGACACCGTGAGTGACGTCATTACCAACCCCAAGCTGCAGAATGTGGCGGCCGTGCGGGACCACAGGGTCTACGTGATGCCGAAATACGTCGTCTCGTGGGACATGCCGGTCCCCGAGTCGTTTCTGGGCACGATGTGGCTGGCCCACAAGCTCTATCCCGATCAGGTCCGGTTCGATATGTCTGCCGAGATTACGCAGTTCTATCGGCAGTTCTACCAGTTCACGGTCCCCGCGGCCGACCTCGCAGCGCTTTCCCAGTAGAGCATGGAACAAGCCCGTCCGTCGGTCGTTGACATCCAGAGCCTGGGCTTCGCCTACGGCGAGGCCA
Organism: Candidatus Cryosericum septentrionale; assembly: GCF_003570995.1. GTDB lineage: Bacteria > Caldisericota > Caldisericia > Cryosericales > Cryosericaceae > Cryosericum > Cryosericum septentrionale. The sequence goes on along the minus strand of NZ_QXIY01000030.1, from coordinate 37,608 downwards.
TGATCCTCCACGATCTCACCATGGCTGTGGGTCCCCACGAGGTCTTCGCCATCGTGGGACCGAACGCGGCTGGCAAGACGACGCTCCTTCGATGTGTTGAGCGGGTCCTGAGCCCCCGAACTGGGACGATCCGCATCGACGGGCGCGACCTGAAGTCACTGTCTGCACGCGACGTGAGCAGGCGTGTGGCTTCCGTTCCACAGTCTCATACCCCTGCGTTCCCGTATACCGTCCAGGACATTGTGCTGATGGGACGCAATCCGCATCTGAGCGCTGCCTCTCAGCCCGGTCCGCATGACGTGGCGGTGGCACAGGAGGCCATGGACGAACTCGGCATACGTGCGATCGGCGCCCGTCCCTACACCCAGCTCTCCGGTGGACAGCTTCAAATGGTCCTGCTTGCCCGCGCGCTGGCGCAGGAGACACAGGTCCTGCTGCTGGACGAGCCGACGGCCCACCTGGACTTCCGGAACCAGCACCTGGTCTTGAGCAGGATACGCGATCTTGCCGTCCGCCGTGGGCTGACGGTCATCATGACCGTCCATGACCCAAACGATGCCATGCAGTACGCCGACCGGGTGGGGCTTGTGAGTGATGGGGTGCTGGTCGCCCTCGGGACTCCACAAGAGGTCCTGACGGCAGATAACCTGGGACAGCTCTATGGCATGCCCATCGAGGTCCTGACTGATGGCACACGGCACGTGATTGTCGCGGGGATCGGTTCATGAAGCGTGGGCGGTTTCTGCCGACCCTGCTCCTCATGTGGGTGGGCGTGCTGGTGGTGCTCCTTGCGTCGCTTTGCCTGGGCCGCTATTCCATCGCCCCGCAAACAGTCCTGCGGGCGCTGGTCTCCCGGTTTGTACCAATCATCCGCACATGGGATCCGACCGTCGAGACGGTGGTCTGGCAGGTGCGCCTTCCCCGTGCGCTGGCGGCTGCGCTGGTCGGTGCCGCGCTTTCCTCTGGCGGAGCAGTCTTCCAGGGGCTGTTTCACAACCCGCTGGTCTCGCCGTATGTTCTGGGTGTCTCCTCGGGTGCAGGGTTCGGGGCAGCAGTCGCTATCCTGCTGGGCGCAAGCGCAGCAGTCACACAAGCCTCAGCCTTTGCGACAGGAGCTGTGGCGGTGTCGTTGACATGGCTGATCGCCAGGTCCGGACGTGACCGGTCGCACGTGACCCTGGTGCTCGCGGGCTTCGTCGTCGGCAGCCTGTTCTCGTCGCTGGTGGCGGGCGCGCAATATGTGGCTGACCCGTCGACGAAGTTGCCTCAGATCGTCTTCTGGCTGATGGGTTCGCTTGCGTCTGTACAGTGGGCAGACCTCCTCAGGGCCGTCGTCGTGATCGTGCCCTGTTTGGTGGTCATCACGGTGCTGCGCTGGAAGCTCAATATCCTTTCCATGGGCGACGACGAGGCGCGGTCGCTGGGCGAAAACCCAGCGGCGATGAGGGTTGTCCTCATCGGATTGACGACCATGACCACCGCTGTCAGCGTGGCGCTCTCCGGTGTCATCGGGTGGGTGGGGCTGGTCGTGCCGCATCTGGCACGCGGCATCGTCGGGCCGGATTCCCGCAGGCTCATCCCGGCTTCCATCGCCCTGGGGGCAATTTACATGATGATCATCGACGATGTGGCGCGTAGCCTGACGATGGCGGAGATCCCGCTGGGCATCCTGACCGGGATCGTTGGTGCGCCCGTCTTCGCGCTGTTGTTGCGCCGGAGCCGATCGGACTGGGACTAGGGCGCCTGCTGCAGCTGTTTCACGACCATGGACAACGCTTTTCTGCGCTCGACTTCATCCCCGTCGACGATTCGAACCGGGACTTCTGTCCCCGTGCGCCATTCCTGCATCTCCTGCCACGTGGCGGTCACCTTCTCTTCTCGAACCGGGACTGTCCGCGTTGCCCGATGCTCATTCGCTAGGCACTCCTCCAAGGACAGCAACAGGACGACGACGCTCACGTCGGAAGCCGGCGTCTCCTGAAGGGGGCCGAGCTGATCCGGCAGGACGGTCGCGTCGACGATGACGCAGCTGCCCGCCAGGGCGAGGTCGTGCGCGAGGGCCAGCTGGTGGAGCAGGATCACGGTGTACAATTCAGCCTCGTTGCCCATCCATCTGTTGCAGTCCTGCGCCAGCAGCTCATGGAACAGGTCGTCCACATGCAGGAGGACCGAGCCCGCAAGTGCTTGGTGGACCTCAGCCGCGAACGTTGACTTGCCGGCCGCACGCGGACCAGTGATAAGGATGACATGTGAGCTCATGCAATCAGTCTACGAGACGGAGGCTGCTGTGCAACGGTCGCTGCGACTGCTGCCCGTCGCCACTCTCTGTCATTCCCGCGCATGCGGGAATCTATCCTTGCGTCACGGCGCTGATGCGCTTGTTCCCATCAAAGAACGCATGGTTCTTGACCACAAAGTACAGCAGGTTAGCAGCCTTTGCCTCGACGCCTGGATACAGGTCGGCCCCGCCCCAGGTCTGCATCACCGCGCTCAGCGCGCTCTGAAGACTGTTGTCTTTCTCGCGTCCAAACAGCTCCGAACTGCCAAAGCGTCCGCGCAGATGCTCCACGATGCGGATCGCCTCGTCGTAGCTGAGGGCATGGATGACCGTGGAACCGGCACCAGGAGCCGCTACACGCTGATAGTCGTAGTCGTCCAGCAGGTCGAGCGCAAAGCTGTACTCGCCCACGACACGCAACAGTGCTATCGCCTCATCCCGTGAGATCCCGCCGACTGGCCAGGTCGGCAACCAGGCGGATAGCCTGATTGAGCTCCTGCAGGCGCTGCTCGTTGACTAAGTAGCCTTTGATGAGGCGGTCGCGCAGCACGTTTGTGGTCCAGATGCGGAACTGCGTGGCCACGCGGGACATCACGCGGTAACCCACGGAGATGATGGCGTCGAGGTTATAATACTCGAGGTTCCGGCTGACCTGGCGGGTGCCTTCCTGGCGAACCGTTAAGAAATCCTTAAGGGTTGCTTCAACGCTCAACTCACCTTCTTCGTAGATGTTGCGCAAGTGCATGCTGATATTGGGCACCGTGGTCTGGAACAGTTCCGCGATGGATGGTTGTGTCAGCCAGACGGTTTCCTTCTCGAGTCGGACATCAAGTTTCATGGTACCGTCGGGCGCCGTGCACAAGACGATGCCGTCGCCGCAGAAGTCAGGAAGTGCCCCCAGTCCTTTATTACTGCTATCAGTCATCGGCATGGTCAGCCTCTCCCTCTTCTCCGTCAGTCTTACCCTCGGTTTTCTTGTGTGCCGTCGCCGCACGTTTTTTCGGGGTTATCGCCTCCGGCGTGGAGTCGAACAGCGTCGGCTCGGCAATGATCCCTGCCGGCTTCGCGGGTCTGGCACGACGCTTTGTCGGGGCGGGTTTGGTCTGCATTGCGATTGGTGGTTCCGCCATCGATTGATGCGCGTGAGTGGGCACCACTTCCTCGTTGTGAGTGGTTGTGGTTGGATCCTGCTCCAGTCTCAGAGTGCGAACCAGTTCTGCAGGGTTGCTGGGGTTCGGCCATGGCAATGCACCCATGTTCTGCAGTTCCTGGATTCCTTTTCCGATGTCGCCACATGAGCGGACAAACACCGGCACCAACCTCAACTTCGTCAGTTGTTCCACCGCACCGGCCCACGTCCCGCCTTTCTGATAGTCGGAACTGATGACCAGTGCTGCATCGGCCAGAGCGTAGATCAGCTTGTTGCGCTGCATGGCGTTGCCCACATTGAACCCGGCCATCGGATCGTAGGGCGACACGAGGACCAGCCTGCCCTCCATGAGTGGGGAGCGATACTCGCGGTAGAGGGCTGCCTGTTCCAGACTGTCTGCAAACATGCCAACAGCCGTTCCACCGGCTTCCAGAGCACCGCGCATGGACGCCTGGTCGATCCCGCGCGCTCCGCCCGATACAACTGTTTGCTGTGCATGAGCTGCCAGTTGTCCGATGTGCTCTGTGTACGTCTGCAGTGCCGGGGTCGCGTTGCGGCTACCGACCACAGCCAATCCACCTGTCTCCAGGATCGTGGCGTCTCCGCAGCCATACAGCACCGCCGGCGCATTGTCCTTCAACCGTTCCTTGAGCCGCTGCGGGTATGACGTATCCGCGCTCGTGACAACCCAGATGGCGCGGGCCTGCCAGCGGTCGACCGCTTGGCTCAGCAGGAAGCCTCGGCCAAGCAGCTGTCTCAGGCGGTCACCGTCCACGATTTCCTGGCATTGTCTAATCAGGCTATCCGCATCAACAGTGAGAAGATCGCCGGGACCTCTCTGCACCTCGTGCAGGAAGACCGCAAGACACCCATACTCACCCAGCGTCAATAGGTCGGCCGATAGCTCCATGCGCCCCGCCATCAAGGGTGCCGTAAGCAGCAGGATCGCTTGGCCGTCTGGCGACAGTGTTGTACTCATCCTTTGGGTCCTATGGATGCGAGTGCCACTGGGTAGACGTCGCCACTGCCATGGGACCGCAGCAGCCACGCTGCGACGGTCATGGTCCAGCGCGAATCGACCGTGTCATCCACCAGCAGCACGGGCCCTTCGGGCAACGTCGCCGTGAGTTCAAACGATCCATCGAGGTTGTGGGCTTGCTGCATGCTGTTCTGCATTGTTTGCTGCGGAGGCCGGTCGATGCTCTTGCGAATCACAGCTCGAAACGGTAGTTCCAGCCGGTGTGCCAGGCGCTCGGCAACATCCTGTACCAGCGCCGGGTCGCGCAGGGACGGTATGCAGGTGACCCAGGTGAGCCCAGGTTGTGGGTTCCATTCCTGAACCATCGACGCGCACGCCGTGACCAGATCATCTGCAACATGGTGGTCCTGGCATTTGCCTTGGCGCACCAGATCGCCCCAGCCGGCGTCACCCCATGTGCAGAGTGCCTTCCCCGGTTCTGCCTGGAGCTCGCGGGGAATGTTGCCCTTGAGGCCGTATAGAGGCATGCTGTCCAGTGGCCATTGTCTGCGGGGCTCGATGGGCAGACTGGTCCGGCGAAGAAACGCCACGGCTTCCCGCACCAGGAGCTGGTCGACAGTTGCAGGCAGATCTGGCAGGTCAGGAGCACAACAATCGCCGGGATCCCCGTCAAGGGCACGGATGAGGAAGGCCATGTGTCCGGTGTGCAGATCCACATATTTCTGCATCTGTCCCTGTTCAGCGTGCCGTAGGTCGGTCAGGCGCTGCGCCCGCTGCCAGAACGTTTCGCTCAGGTTGGTCGTCGTCAGCTGCCACCTGGTACCCTGCTTGACGATGGGTGCGGGTGACTCCAGAGCCAGCAGGTCGATGGTCTTCTCGATGCGACCTTTGGCGACGTTGACACTGGCCATGAGGCCGGGCAGCGAGAGTCCCTGAGGACTGCGTTCCAGTGCCCTCACGATCTGTTGTACTTCGTCGCGTGTCGGAAAGGCGGTCTTGATAAAGTACTCGTTGATGTCGTTCTCCTCGGTGCCACTCAGCAGAATGCCATAGGCTGCATCCAGTGCGCGCCCTGCGCGGCCCACCTGCTGGTAGTAGGCCACGACCGACCCCGGGGTCTGGTAGTGAATGACAAAGCCCAGGTCTGGCTTGTCAAAGCCCATGCCCAATGCCGTGGTTGCCACCAGCGCCTTCACCCGGTTGTCCAGCAATGTGTGTTCGAGTTCAGGCCGGCCGCTGCCGCTGTCGCCAGTATACGCCATTGCATGCACTCCGTGCAGTGTGAGCCATTCGGCTACCTGGACGGCGTCCCGTACCGTCAGCGTATAGATGATGCCGCTGCCAGGCATGGTCGGTATCTGCTTGGCCAACCAGGCCAGGCGTTCAGCCTGGCTGGCCAGACGGATGGCCTGAAGTTTGAGCGATGGCCTGTTCAGTTCCCCCCGAGACACGTTGAGGTTGGGTCCCAGCACGGTCTGGAGGTCCTGTATCACGCGGTTGTTGGCGGTTGCCGTCGTTGCAAGCAGGCGCATGTTGGAAGGCAGAGCCTCGATGGTGTGCTGCAGCAGACGGTAGTGTGGCCTGAAGTCATGGCCCCAGTCCGAGATGCAGTGCGCCTCGTCAATCACTAGCAGAGAGATTTTTGCAGCGATGTGGGCAAGGATCTCTGTGCGAAAGTGCTCGTTGGCCAGCCGCTCTGGTGAGATGAGCAGAATGTCCACCTCGTCGTGCTGCACAGCAGCTTCGATACTATTCCAGGAATCTGGATTGTCAGAATTGATCGTCTTAGCCCGCACACCCATGCGTTCAGCGGCGGCTATCTGGTTTCGCATCAACGCGAGCAAGGGAGAGACCAGCAGGACAGGTCCTTGATGCACCTCGCGCAGTAGTCTGGTGGCGATGAAGTAGACGAAGCTCTTGCCCCAGCCGGTCTTCTGCACCACGAGATACCGACCAGGTTGTTCGACGATGGAGCGGATGGCCTCTTCCTGTCCCTTGCGGAACTGCGCGTCTGCCAGACCAGTCCCGACGCGCAGAAGTTGCAACGACCATTCATGGGAATAGGTGATCATAAATTCTCCTCGGTATCGGAGTCCGCGTCGACAGCATCGTCGCTCTGGTCCACGGTGTCAGGATCGTAGTCCAGTTGACCTCTCCGTTCCCCATTGACGCCCCTTGCCCCTTCCTCGACGGCTCCTTTCGGGACTCATTGAATACTTTAGCAGGATTCGGTCAGCGAGACAACCGCCGAGGGCAGCCTTGCGCCGACTAAGTGTCGCTCCCTATGCTATGGTTTGAGCCATCCTCGGAGCCACCAGCCTACCACAGCGGGAAGCCATTTCTTGTCGCACTTGAGCGAGTCACAGGATCCGGCGATACTGTGGCCATGAGAGGCGACTACAGATGACCTTCAGGGGAATCCTCAAGGGAGCGCTGACCCAATTGCCCATCGAACTTTATGAGCTGATGGTCCGGGGCGCGTCACGCCGCCCGCTTCCTCCCGTCGACTTCACCAGCAGGGACCACTTTCCTCACCGGGGCGCGCGCATCGAGTGGTGGTATTTCACCAGCGTTCTGACGACACCAAAGAGGAAAGCTCCCGTTGGACTCGAAGTGACGTTTTTCAGGGTGAAAACGCTGGTCGACAGTGTGATCGTCCACGCGGCTGTCACCGACGTCGAGGGCCAGAGGTTCTCCTCTACCGGTATGGTCCTGCCTGTGCACATCCCCTTCACCTCCGACGCTCAAACGGTGATTGCGCTCTTCGGCAACCAGATTGGGTTCAACGAGGAGAGCAACAGTCTCGTCATCGACGCACGCTTGAGGGGTCTGCGGGTGCACTGCTCTTGTGCCATCCGGAACCTCATGGCACAAGGAGGGGGCGGTATCCAGGAGATGCAGAACAGTCCGGGCGATGCCTCCTACTATTTCACGCTGCCCAACATGAAGACCGAGGGCACGATCGTCCTGAACGGCGAGAGTCTGCCCGTCACCGGGCTGACGTGGCATGACCACCAGTGGGGCAACTTCAACGCGGTCAAGATGAAGTGGGACTGGTTCTCGCTTCGATTCGACTCCGACGACCTCTACGTCATGCTGTTCAACTTTGACCGGTGGGGCACGACGTATGGAGCCGGGAACATATACCGGCATGGGCAAACGATGCGCGTCGAACGGTTCCAGGTGCGGGCGTCGGATGTCTGCATGGCTCGGAACGGTGTCACGTACCCCGTCGACTGGGAGATACGGATCTTCGACAGCCCCGACGCACCTACGCCCTTCATGACTGCGCACGTGAGGGCGATGCTCAAGGGGCAGTACCTGTCGTCGTTGATCACGCCAGACTACTGGGAGGGCCTGTGCACCATTCACGGCGAAATCATGACCCCGGTCGAGCTGGACGGCACCCGCTTCCTGGACAAAAAGGTACTGGACGGCTTCGCTTACGTGGAGCTGACGGGATACGAACGGTAGGACTCCTCACGCGGTGATGCAAGGATGGATCCCCGCCTTCGCGGGAATGACAGAATGGACCTCTTGACACATGATGGTATTATCATATGATACAGCCATCATGAAAACCAACACGACACTTGACGCATTGACGTCCTTCTACAAGCTGCTGGCAAACGAATCCCGGCTGTCCATCCTGCTTGCCCTCCGCGACGGTGAGGACAACGTTGCCGGCATCTGTGGTCGCACGGCCCTGAGCCAGACGCTCGTCTCGCACCAGCTGGCCGTCCTGCACCGCAGCGATGTCGTCCGTTCCCGCAAGGACGGACGGCGCACGTTCTACGCCTTGGCGGACAAACACATCGACATCATCGTCGGGTTCGCGCTGGACCACCTTGCAGAAAAGGAACTGCATCATGAGTGACCACCACGACCACGAGCTGCCCACTGGGCGCAACCTGCTTATCTCCATCCTGATGAACGTCGTCATCACTGTCTCGGAGGTGGTCGGCGGTCTCGTCTCCGGCTCGCTCGCGCTGCTTGCCGACGCATTCCACAATGCGACAGACACCCTGGCCGGTGTCCTGGCGCTGTGGACGCTGCGCCTGGGGCGGCGCGCTCATGACGAACAGTACACGTTCGGGTATCGCCGCGCCGAGATCCTGTCCGCGGGCATCAACGCCGGGGCCATGGTCGTCATCGCGTTCGTCCTGTTCCGCGAGGCATACGAACGGTTCCTGCATCCGGTTCCCATCAAGGGCGGCATCATGCTGGCCGTTGCCCTGGTCGGGCTGGTGGCCAACCTCATGTCGGTCCTTCTGCTCCACCGCTCCGCCGGTGAAAGCCTCAATATCCGCGGTGCCTACCTGCACCTGCTTTCGGACACGCTCTCGTCGGTTGGCGTTGTTGTGGGCGGTGTCGTCGTCACGCTGTGGCACGTGACGTGGGTGGACCCGCTGGTCACGGTTCTGGTGGCAGCCTGGGTTCTGAAGGAGGCGTTCTCGGTCGTCCGCGAGGCAGGTGGCATCCTCATGGAGCGGGCCCCGGAAGGGCTGGAGCTGGCGCGGCTGGACGCCGACATCCGTGCGCTGCCGCACGTCAAGGACCTGCACCATGTCCATGTCTGGCAGCTCAGCGATACTGAGACGATGTTCGAGGGGCACGTCAACGTGGACAACATCTCGGTCTGCGACACCGGGCCGGTGCGAGAGCAGATCCAGGAACTGCTGCACGACAAGTACGGCGTCACGCACGCCACCCTGCAGTTCGAGTATGAGTCCTGCAAGGGAGCTGGGCTCATCGTACACAGCAGAGACTAGTAGGGGACGGTTCGACCCGGCTGACGTCCGCGTGGTGCCGGTCATCCTCCACGGGAGGACGATGCTGTCCGCCCGGTTTGTCGCCGAGCAGCTGGGATGCGCGGTCAGCTACGACGCGAAGACGAGGGTGTAATCGTCACTTCTCCGAAGACCTGAGCCACCCTGCAGGTGGAGTACAAGGCCCACAAAAACATGGGCCTGCTACGGAAGGCTAACGTCCAGGAGAGGTTTCGGTCAGTCGGGACTGTTTAACTGCGCGTCGGCCTGAAACAGGAGGTCGTCTAGGAGAGCTGGTCTCATGGCATCCACCGGCATGACCACGACGTGCGCCACCAGCTCGGGTTTGCCGGTCGGCCGCTGGGCATTGAGAGTTGCGACAGATTCCTGCAGGCGTTGTGCAAGGAGATCAAGGCAAGTGTTGTCTGTCTGGATAGCCAGGACGCCGAATCGAGCCGTGCCAATACGCCCGATGGTGTCAGAGCCCCGGAATGTCTGACGAAGGACGCCCGCGAAGTCGGCGAGCATATGAGGTTCCGGGGGTCCCGCATCGGCCCCGCTGACGATTTCTGTGACGACCAGCGCCGCGTTGATGTGTCCTCGATGTGCCATCTTGAGCTGCTGGCTGGCGATGGCGGAAAAACCGGAAGCACTGTACAGGCCGGTCAGCTTGTCGTTCAGCACGGTTTGTTCGTCCAGCCCATGTGATGTCAACTCACGACTCACCCCGAAGATGGCAGGCTTGCCGCCCCACGTAGTGCGAACGACCCGCGTCTCGATCTGGATGAGCTCGTCTTCGTGGCTCACGAGGGAGAGGGTATAGATGCTGGCCTTGCCCGCGATCATGTCGGCCAGAATGCAAGCGGTCTCTGCTCGTCGGTCCGGCGGGCAGAGGTCCAGCACCGATGTGCCGCACAATTCGTCTGGTTTCCGCCCCAGCCTTTCTGCTGCTGCGGTGTTGATCCTGGCGATCGTTCCGTCCTCTTGCAGTATGAACACAAGATGTGGCATGGCCTCGAACAGCGTCTTGAACTCCTGTAGGCTGACTCGCGCAGATTCGTCGGCGCGGAGGCGGACGACGGCTTCGCCAATGGTGCGGCCGATCGACATCAGCAGTTCGGTTTGCAGTTCCGCGTTATGGCTGTGGGTGCTGGCGAGGTTCAGGGCGCCGACGACGGTGTCGCCTGCCCCGATGGGGATGGAGATCAATGAAACGACGCCGTACTGCTGGGTAATGTCGGGTGGTAGCTGGTCGAGTTTGGTGAACGCCGTGGGTTTTCCTTCGCGGAGGACGGTGCGATAGGGCTGTTCGTCCATGGGAAGGGAGCGGACCCGTTCGATGAGTTCTCTGCCAAGGCCTGTCGTGCAGGCGAGCGCGGCGTGGTCCCCGTCGATGATGTAGATGCCGCCGCCCTCAAATGGTGTAGCCTCGAGAGCGATGGTCAGCGCCGCGGGCAGGAACTCCTCCATCAACCGCGCCCTGCCTGCTGCCTCAATGATGTGATAGAGGGCGTCCGCCCGCCTCCGGTCGGCTGCAAGCGCCTCAGCCGCCCTCCGCGATGCGGTGATGTCCTGACTGGTGGTGAACAGCGCAAGGCTACCGTTCCAGGAGCCACGCGTCACAAGGGTGTTGACGGGGATCTGCGTGCCATCTGCGGCCACAAGTGTTTGTGTGCTACTCGTCCTCGTGCCATTGATCATGTCGCCCAGGATGATGCGCGACAACTCGCGCTCTTCCTGTGGGTGCAGGTCGTTGATGTCCGTTCCGCCCAGCTCTGTGGGTGTCCGTCCCAGCCGACGGGCTCCCTGCTCTCCGACAGCCAGGATCTTGCCGTCCCGGCCGACGACAAAGAAGAATCCCTGCACAGAGTTGAAGAACGCTTGCAGGTTCGCCCTGTTATCCTGCAGTGCTGCCATCGTCTGGATGCGGTCCATACCGATAGTGATTTCGCGGGCGATGGTCGCCAGCGCCTCCTCCCAGTTCTCCTCGGGTTTCGGTGGCACACGCCATGCCATGTTGAGCGAACCGACGACGCTTCCCAGGCTGACAAGGGGCACGACGGCAAGTGCCAGGGGTTGGTCATCAGGACGGCCCGAAGATCCTAGGTTGTGCCAGGTGTTGCTGAAGAAGGGCTCGGCAGTCCGGTACACCCGGGAGAATGGTTCTTCGTCCGAGGGGACGGACGTGGCTTGCTCCTGCACTGCTTGAGAGTCTCCCTGTGCGGACACCAGGTGTGCCGTTTTCCCGTCGGGGGTCAGCATATAGACGCCACCGCGGTCGTAGTCGAACAGTTCATGTGCCGTAGTGAGGACGTCTGCAAGGAACGAACCGACAGAAGTGGCTGTGGCCGCTGCCTCGAGAATGCGCTGAAACAGACGGAACCGGCGGTTTTCCAGAGCGAGCGCGAGTTCGAGGCGCCGCTGACTGGTGACATCACGAGCCTGGCCGAGGACACCGGTCAGAAGGCCGTCAACATCATGCAGCGCGGTCTTCTTCGTATTGTAGTACTTCAGGTTGCCTTCCTGATCCACCGCGCTGAACTCGTGCTCGCACACGCCGTCATGGATGGCGACCTGATCGTCGGCGAGGTACATCTCGGCTTTATCACGGGATTGAACCTCGAAATCAGTCTTGCCGATAACGTCTTGTGTCTGTCCCGGGTCGGCGCGCAGGTAGGCTTTATTGACAGCAACATAGCGACCCTGAGTATCCTTGATCCACATCGGGTCGGGGGAGGACTCCAGGAACTCCTGCCACTGGTGCGCAGCGAATCTTACGGCATCGACTGGCTCGGCGCACGCAGAGAAGTCGTCGTGCTTTCCTTCCAGGTGCTTGTCCGATCGCTCCTCCACGAGGACCTCCTGTTGCAGAGTCATGACACATAGCGTGGTGCTAGCCAAGTATACGTTGACGGATCTGAAAAATCAACCAAGGTGTCCTGCTGTGATGACGCTCACGGTATCGGACGCTATTCCATATCCTGTCGTCGATTTGCAAGTGTCCCCCTCTCCCTGGAGGACCTGGTCGGCGGACAAGCGGGAGCAGTATCCCATGTGGGCATATTCGGAGTGGTCAATGGGGGGTATTGTGAAAAAAATGAGAAGGGATATGTTGAGGAGGACAGAGGGCATATTCGGCATAAGGAGGGGAGACGTAACGGGTTGACATCGAAAAGGGCGTAGCAAGAAGGAAACGCAGTTTGCGAAGCAGAGGAGTCGCAGGTAGCAAGAATCTATAAGGAGGTACTGAAAGATGACCGCATTGATTGTCCTGTTTGCCGCAGCGTTCTACATCTTTTTCTACTTTACGTACGGCAAGTCGCTAGAGAGAAATGTCGTCAGGGCAGATGGCACGAGACCAACACCCGCCGTAAGGTTGCGTGATGATGTCGACTATGTGCCTGCAAACAAGTTCGTTCTCTTCGGTCACCACTTTGCATCCATTGCAGGTGCAGGTCCAATCGTGGGCCCTGCAATCGCAGTAGTATGGGGATGGTTACCCGCACTGCTCTGGGTGTGGTTTGGCAACCTCTTCATCGGTAGCATCCACGACTACCTGTCCCTGATGGCGTCCGTTCGTTATGACGGCAAATCCATCCAGCATGTCTCGGGCGAGTTGATGGGGAAATCATCAAAATACATCTTCGAGGTGTATATCTATTTCACGATGATCCTTATCGTCGCCGCATTTATGGGCGTCTATGGAGCCCTTGCCTCAAAGAGCCCTGAAATCCTTACTGCTTCTGTCTTATTCATGGTTGCAGCAGTCGTTGAAGGGCAGCTGCTCTACAAGACGAAGCTTCCATTCTGGCTTTCGTCAGCAATCGGCGTCGCCCTTACGATCCTTTCGATCGTGGTCGGGTTCTTGTGGCCGTTCATCAAGTGCCCCAACATCAACCTTCTCTACGTGTTCCAGGTTATTTACATTATCCTTGCTGCAGCACTTCCTGTGTGGTTTCTGCTTCAGCCAAGAGACTACCTCAACTCATACATCCTGTGGGGCGGCATTATCATCTCTTCAATCGCAGCGGTGTTTGCGTTCCGTGGATTCAGCTGGCCCGCGTACACGAGTTTCGCAGCCAGAGTCATTTCGGGGCAGCCTTCGCCGTTCTGGCCCACTGTTCCGCTTGTCATTGCCTGTGGCGCCCTATCGGGATTCCACTCCATCGTCGGGTCAGGCACGACTTCCAAGCAGCTTGATAGCGAACTGAGTGGACTGTTTGTAGGGTACGGTGCCATGTTCATGGAGGGCATGCTTTCCACCATCGTCATCACCTCCATTGGAGCATTTGGGTTCACGGTGTTCCAGGGTTTTGCCGACAAAATTGCCGCAGCTGGTTTTGATCTGGCAAAAATGCAATCTGATGCTGGGTATTTCGGTCAGGTGGGCGCCGCCGTTATCAACTCCAAAGACATCGGCATCGGCGGAGCACTCGGCATTTTCACCAAGTCATTTGGACAGCTGCTCAATGTTATTAAAGTCCCCGTGAAGCTTGGGGAGACACTCGGCGGCCTCTGGGCTTCCGCGTTTGTTCTCACGACGCTCGATACGACCAATCGTCTTGCAAGGTATGCCTTCCAGGAACTTGTTGAGCCGCTCAAGAAAGTTTCTAAAGGGCTCCATGGAATCCTTGCAGACAAATGGGTTGCTTCGATCTTAGCGGCAGTCCTTGGTCTGTGGTTGATTACAAAGGGTGGCAATATGTACACTGCACTGTGGGCAGGTTTTGCAGGTGCAAACCAGTTGCTTGCGTCCATCGCAATGCTCACTGCCGCAACTTGGGTCAAGAAGGTACAGAAAGTAGGCAAAGGCATGCTTGCAGCAGTCCTTATTCCTACATTCGTTCTCTGGGTCACCGTCTTTGCCGCTCTAGTCTGGTTCCTGTTCGTGATTGTCCCGGTCACTGCCGCAGCACTGCAGGTAGTACTGGGCGGATTTGTGGTTCTCATGCTTATTCTTGATATCATGCTTGTGATCAATTTCTTCAGGAGCTGGAATCAGGGGCAGCAGAACAGGGCAGGAGAGGCATAAGTATCAACTGAATGAGGCGACTCCTCGATTCGTTGAAAAAGAGTTTCAAGACGTTTGACAAAGGGATGAGGGAGGATGCTACCTTCCTCATCCGTAAGCAGCTCGACGAAGAAGAGAACATATTTGCCCTTCTTACGATGGGCGTTTTCTCAGGCATACCGTCCCCTCCGACAGGCGTTGTCCTGAGAATCCTCCCGCATATGTCCCGGGAGATTTCTGTTATGACCAGGAGAAGCGCTGGTCTCGATGATGTGTTTGCCCAGACGTTGGGGACATTCGACATCGACTAGGAGAGTCGGTTGAAAACCTACTTTTTTCTTGGCAAGGGCGGCGTCGGCAAGACGACCGCTTCAGCGGCCTGGAGCGTGGGTCTGGCACAAAGCGGTCTGAAAACGCTTGTTGCATCCATCGACCCGGCACACAACCTTGGCGATGCGTTCGCCGTCCGAATCGGTGACAGGATCATGCACGTCGGTGACAACCTTGACGCAGTCGAGGTGAATATCGAAGACATGATCAGAGCATATCTCGATGATCTCTCGGCCAAAATGAAGAATACCTACAGGTACCTGTCGGCGATGAACATTGACGGGTATTTCGACATTCTCAAGAACTCGCCCGGCATTGAGGAATACGCCACAATGGAGGCAATCAAGAAATTTGTCGCCCTCAAAGGGTACGACGCGGTGGTGTTCGACACACCCCCGACAGGCATGACGATACGAGTGCTTGCAATGCCTCGTGTGTCTCTCTTGTGGACCGACCAGCTGGTCAAGATGCGCAAGAGGATTCTTTCGACACGGGGAATGGTCGAAAATGTTCAGGGGAAATTCGAGGCCGAAGTCGATGGAGAGAGAGTCGTGCTCTCCTCGAACGAGAAAGAAGACCCCATCATGCAGGAACTGGTCAGTTACCGAGAGGAACTGAGGGCTTTGAGGGACATGTTCTCCTCCGAGCAGTCTTACGTCAACATAGTGACGATGGCAGAGGACCTTGCCCTGCTTGAAACGAAGAGAATCATCGAATCACTCGGCACATTCAAGATACGAGTGAGGACTATCTTTCTGAACAAATTCTTCGCGATGGCCAACCCCCCCGAGGAGATCAAGGGCAAAATGGAAGAGCAGGAGGGGGTTATCAAGAGAATGAAAGCCGAGATAAGGGGAATCGAGGTCAAGGACATTCCATTGTTGAGGAAGTCTCCGAGGGGCATTGATGAGCTTCTTCACGTGTACTTGAAGTATCTGGTCTGACAAGGAGAAAAGATGCAGGACATAAGCGGCAATTGGATATTGGTTCTCGTTGTTCTTGCAGGAGTTGCGGTATTGCAGTTCTACCAGGGGCGCCGATTGAATATTGCCCTGATCAAGCACTATGTTCATGGTTTCGAGAGCAACCTCACAATCCGTGACCAGCTCTATACCTGGATTGGCGGGTATTCCGGTTTCAAGGCGGACTATGACGTGAACGAGAAGTCCATCAAGAAAGTCGAGATGACCTTGACGCTTCTGGCGCGGCAGAGCCTCTTCTGGCTGCCGTTCTCGTATCCCGTGAAGAGGGGAGATCGGCTGTACATCGTGCTCAGGCCCAGCTTCAAGGTACATGCCGATGCGCACATTATCAGGAACTTCTACTACCTTTTTGGGCCTGCCATCAGGGAGGTCAAAGACCTCACGAAGGGAAAGGCCGAGTTTCCAAACGCAAAGGGTTTCTATACTCTCTACGAAGAAGAAGGCGACATTGCAAAGCTGAGGAAACTCGTCGAGGCGTCGATGGACCCAAAGAGGCTACGGCACATAGCGGTTGTCAAGGAGACCAATGTTCTGTACTGCCTCATAAAGCCAGATCCCTTTAAGACTCCTGATGAGCTGAAGCAACTCGTTGAGAACTTTCCCAAGTACTTCTCAAACGGGGGAACGCCCAGCTAGGTTCCAGGCGTACTCGTCGTTGTGTGTGCACGGTGACCGCACCCGGGGGACCGATCGACAGACAGGTTCTAGAGGATGCCCACCTGGCGCAGTCCGGCGAAAACGGTGAGCAGGAAGAGTAAGACAGCAACGCGGCCCACCCACAGGTGGACGGTCCGTAGCTGCTTCCTGTTGGAGCGCGCCTTGGTCGTTATGTGCCCTCCCGCGCCCGTCAAGAATCCGACTACGATGGTTATGGCACCGAAGACACCGTGGGGGACGCGGAGGTGTGGTCCGCCACTGGCTTGGACCATGCCGGCGGCCACGACGAGCCCTGCTGCAGGCAGCACAAACGCTGTCACGGCGGCAGCCTTATGAATGCGGAAGGATCCCTTGCGGTGGTGTCCGAACGTGACAGCCCAGGCGGCCGTGAGAAGCGACAGGACACTGCTGCCCATAAGGATTGCGTGAACTGGCCAGACTCGTGCATAGTCGGCGAACATCGTGACACCTCCCTGTAACGTTAGAGACAGCGCCCATTTCCGTTGCAACGCATCACTTCGTCTATGTTATTAAGTGGTAGAGGATTTGCAACGAGAGGCTGGCGGCTTCACAATCCATCTACACGAAAATCCGGTAACCGCTGTATTGATAAGCAGAGGGCCGCGTACGTCCGCCGGGTCGACCCGTGCTTGACAAGGCAGAGTGGCCGACTATGATTGCTGCGCACCTGGAAGCCGCACAGCGGCATCTGGCGCATTAGAAAGGAGATGATTCCATGGAATATCAGGGAACCGTCATACGTCCGGAGGACAGTGTCCGGGCATTCTTCAACCGGGTCTATGGCTGGATGGCCGGAGGACTCGCTCTGACCGCAGCTATTGCCTGGTTCGTCGGAAGCAACCAGGCGATCCAGCAGGCCATCTTTGGCAACTCGCTTGTGTTCATACTCCTCATTGTTGCCGAGTTCGGTCTGGTCATTGGGCTCTCGCGCGCTATCGCCAGGATGTCTCCGCAGACGGCGGGGCTCCTGTTCCTCACGTATGCCGCAGTGAATGGACTCACGCTGTCGTCCATTTTTATGGTGTATGCAAAGGGAGATATCACGATGGCGTTTGTCGCCTCGGCAGGCATGTTCCTGGCCATGTCGCTGATTGGGTCGGCTACGCGCATGGACCTGTCGAGGGTCGGCAACATTGCCCTCTTCGGGCTGTTTGGCATCATTGGCATGTCCATCATCAACATCTTCACGAAGAGCTCTGGTCTGGACTTCCTGATCAGCATCATCGGCATCGTCGTCTTCCTGGGGTTGACCGCCTGGGATACCCAGAAGCTGCGCAGGATGGCACTTAGCCTGGACCCCACCGGCGATAGCCCGATTACCATGGCCGGAGGCAACCCGCAGGCCGAGAAGGCGGCAGTCATCGGCGCTCTGAGTCTATATCTGGACCTGATCAACCTGTTCCTGTTCGTCCTCAGGTTCTTCGGTGGCCGAAGGCGCGACTGACTCAGCCCCTATGTTGTGAATGCGGCTGGACCCCTCCAGATAGCGGCCCAGCCATTGCTTGTTCAAGGGGACCTTTACAGCCGCTTTAGTGGGTGATATAATCTGCTCACTATGGACACAACACGACTCGTGAGGGTGTTCCAC
Source organism: Candidatus Cryosericum septentrionale (assembly GCF_003570995.1). Lineage (GTDB taxonomy): Bacteria > Caldisericota > Caldisericia > Cryosericales > Cryosericaceae > Cryosericum > Cryosericum septentrionale. Next base: position 19,842 of record NZ_QXIY01000030.1, on the reverse strand, counting down.
AGGAGAAAGGCCATCCTCTTTGCTGTCCTGGGTGTCCTTCTTGGTGGGCTCTTCCTCTGGAGTGCAGGCGTTCACACTTATGTTGTCAATGATGCGGGCAACAAGACGCGGATCGTCGCGTTCCACAGCATGTCGGTGAGCACGGTCCTGGCGAAGGCGAACACTCGTGTCCTGCGCCCGGAAGATGTGGTAACACCGGATGTCGCCGCGGTCATCCCCCAGGGGGAAATCGCTATCGTGCGCGCCAAGCCGGTCACACTCACCATTGATCATACAAGCGAAACCATCTACTCGACCGTTTGGACGGTCGGAGAGCTTCTGGCGGACAACGGCGTCAAACTGAACACGGAAGACAAGGTTAGCCCGGATCCAAAGGATCCCGTGCCGTACACCGAGGATGTCGTCGTCAAGCGCACGACGTATGCCTACACCAGCAAGACCGAGGCCATCGCATATCAGCGTGTCTACAAGAAAAACCCATACATGGAAGTCGGACGCAGCTATCTCAGCGTCATGGGTCAGAACGGCTTCCTCAAGAGGACCATCAAGGTGACCAAGGTCGGCCAGCAGGCAGTCGGTTCAGCTGTCGTCAAGACGCAGACCATCAAGGCCGTCGTCCATGAGGTCTATGACGTCGGTACGGCTCGTCTGGACCTCAAGCCTACGCGCACCTACACCATGTCTGCCACTGCCTATTCCAATAGATCATCCGCAATCCTCGACGGCAAGGACCACCTTTATGGTTACTCGGGCTTGTCGCTTCACTACGGCACCTGTGCAGTCGACCGGCGCCTTATCCCCATGGGGACGGTGCTGTATGTCCAAGGATACGGCTACGCGGTCGCAGCGGATACGGGTTCCAGCATCAACGGAAACCGCATCGACCTGTTCTTCAACTCGTTTGGCGACGCGTGCCACTGGGGCCGCCAATCGGTCAAAGTCTACGTCCTTCCCATCACACGGAGTCAGCTGTACAAGAAACTTGGCATAAAGTAAGATAGATACTGTGTAACAGTGAACCCCCGGCAGCGATGCTGGGGGTTCACTGGTTTGGTCTCCCCGTACTTGCTTCGGGTCACGTCTATTCTGACGTTGTCACCGTCCAGCACGACTCTGTGTGTGGGTTCGTCCCGTGTGGTATCGTAGCATGACAGTCAGAGGACACAGGTGCGGATCATGGTACGCTCAGAGGCCGCGTTCGCGGATGAGGACTGGCTCTCCATCTTCGATGAGGACTTCTGGCAGCAGCGGACGACCGTTGTAGGTTGAACTCATAGACCATCCATACGCGCCCGTGTCGCAGATAGCAAGAAGGTCTCCCTGCTCAGGCAGTGGCATGGGGACGTCCCGGTCGAAGCAGTCTGCGGACTCGCAGACGGGGCCGACGATGTCGCACGGGGTCGGCTCCGCATCCCTCCGGGTCACTGGGAGGATCGCATGATGCGCCTGGTACAGCGCGGGACGAATGAGGTCGTTCATGCCAGCGTCGACAATCACAAATGTCCTGGCATAGCGTTTTCGGTACAGGACACGTGTCACCAGCGTGCCTGCGTGTCCCACAATGTACCTGCCTGGTTCGAACCACAGCTTCATGCCTTGGGGAACGTCGCGGCGCAGGAGAGCCTGCAGGTCCTCCACGGCGAAGTCGGCGCCTTCCCCATAGTTGATGCCGAATCCTCCGCCGATGTCCAGACTGCTCACAGGGATTCCGTCGCCCATCAGCGAGTCATGCAGCTCCAGCAGGCGCGCCAGAGACTTGCGATAGGGCTCGAGGCTCGTGATCTGGCTGCCGATATGACAGGAAATGGTGTCGGGCACCAGCCCAGCGTCCATTGCCAGCCGGAACGCGTCAGGGGCGGCGTCGACCGGGATGCCGAACTTGTTCTCCTCTGTTCCGGTGGTGATGTAGTGATGGGTGCGTGCATCGACGCCGGGGTTGATGCGGATGCCGACATGGGCGCCCGCTCGCAGGCGGGCAATCGCAGTCAACTCCTCCTCGCTTTCGGCGTTGATGAAGATGCCGTGGTCCAGCGCAAATGCCAGTTCGTCCGGTGTCTTTCCGACACCGGAGAAGACGATGCGGTCCGCAGGACATCTGGCATCCAGGGCCGCCTGGATTTCTCCGCGGCTCACCGTGTCGGCCCCGATGCCCATGCTGAAGATGAGTGCAAGGAGAGCAGGGTTCCCATTGGCCTTGACGGCGTAGCGCAGTGATCCGATCGTGCCCAGACTCTGCATCAGACGTGTGACCTGCCCGCGGATCGAGGAGGCCGAGTAGACGTAGACGGGTGTGCCATATTTCCTCGCGATAGTGGCGAGAGGCAAACGGTCAAGCATAAGATCCGAGCTCTGATATATGAGGTCGTTGTTCATCCTGGTCCTTTCTAGCACAATACGGCACATCTGTGATTGGACGAGACGATGGTCCGCGCGTCCGGGCTGCACCCAGACCGATCATTTTATCATGACCTTGTGCCCCGCCCTGTCAAGTAAGTCGCAGTCGTCGTTGAAACCCGTCGCCCACCCCGTATACTGAGCGCAGCATGGATGATCACATGACCGCCGAACTTGCATGGAGAAGACCAGACGGCCCCGGAGGACCAACGATGGAACCTATGAAGTTCTGCATCGAGTGTGGCAAACCTCTGTCCCCGAGGGGAAGCATTGCCCGAACTGTGGACCGGAAATCGCCGGCCTTCATCCGGCGACGCCGGATGGCATCCAGCAGGGGAGGCAGTCAGTTCATATGTTCTGAAGGAGTCCATATGCGCTCTTGTAGCAAGAGAGGCGTTCCGTATACTGGCGCTATCGAGGGTTACTTCAGGCAGGTCCAGGCAGCTGTCAGAGCTGCTACATGTTATTCTATGGGGGTGTAAGCATGGAAACTGCGAAGTTCTGTACTCAGTGCGGTGAGACGTTGCCACCTGGGGTGAAGCACTGTCCACATTGTGGGGCGGAAGTCACGGTCGTGCAGACGCCAGGGCCTGGCGAAGTCGAGCGACCCGTTCCCCCCTCGCCGCCTGTTCCTCAGCAGACGCCGTCAGCAGGACCGTATGGCACGCCTGCCTCGCAGCAGCGTGCTCCACATGGTGAAATCGCTACTACCCCGCCGCAGGAAACATATGCTGGTCCCCCTCCCACTGTCGGCGTTTATCGTGCTGGATCACAGCAGGGGAGGATGACAGCACAGCGAGCGCCGTCCCGGAAGCGCGTTGGTGGTGGAGCACTGACTCTGATCGCCGGAATCATCATGCTGGCAATGCATGCCCTGGTGCTCGAAGGGGGGCTGACCCCGTCGAACGTGGGTGTTGATCTGTCCATCATCGTATGCGGCTTTCTCATGCTGTTTGCCCGCGGGGGGCTCAGCGTCGCGCTTGCCTTCGTGGCGAGTCTGGCCGTATCGGTCGTCGACCTGATCCTTCTGTGGGCAGTTTTCGCGGCGATAGCCGCCGGCGGGTCCAGCGGCCTCGGAACGTTTCTGTCGTCAGGAGCGTGGGTGTCGGTGACAGCGATGGTGATGGTTCTGGTTGGGTTCTTGGTTGCGCTGGTCAGTCTGTTCCGTCACTCATAGCGCGAGCGGGCGGCACGTCCGAAGAGCTGCAGTGTCTCACACTCAAGGATCGCCTCGACAGGTTCGGGACATACCGACCCTGTCAACTGTCGCGCCAGGATTGGCAGTGCATCGAAGCCTGCTATACTGAAGATGGAGAATAGATGAGACTCTACAAGTCACGCAGTTCATACACGACAGCTCCTCGCCCATCTAGGAGTGCAGATGGTGCCCGCTATCATGGTCGATCCCGCTACAAGGTGGCGCCTTCGGCTAGGTCGGAACAGGCACGCTCCGGCTGGCGCGATTCGGAGAAACTGTCAAAGGCGAAGCGCGGCTTGCCGGTCTTCCTGGCGTTCTGCGTTGTTCTGGGGATGGTTCTGCCCGTTTTCTTCGGACAGGTCAGGCGCGTCATGGTGCCGGACGGTGAGACCGTTGTCCACATCGAGGCGACCCAGAAGGGGACGGCATGGTCGGGACGCCTCACCTTCCGGTTGAATGGAGCGCAGCAGTGGACCGGCTCAATGGTCCCCTACGAGGTCTTTGTGCGCCCAGGTGTCTACACCCTGACCGTGACCGGAGGCGGACCTCCCGATGCCAGGCTGCTCAGCGTTGCACCGGTGGGTTCGCAGTTGGGTCGCGCCGCAGAGACGATTACGTTCACCGCGGAGTTTGCCGCTCCATAGATCTCGGTTTCCAGTTCCACTCCTGACCTTTCCCTTTTTCCGCTGTAGTTGACCTGTCATTCGCACGCGTCATTTCCGCGGACGTGTGGGCGCAGTCGTTTGACAGTTGGGTTGCGGTTTGCGTCGAGTCCGCGCGGCCGAATCAGTATCACGACCGACGTGCGCTTTCTTCACAGGCTAGCGCGTATGAAACCCCTCCCTGCGGCGTACTACAGGTGGCAACATCTATGGGTGCTGTACTCCGGGGGTGACCCCGTAAGAAGGAAGAACACCATGAGGAAGACGTTGGGAAAGGTTGTTCTGGCGGTTGTCATCGCCGGGCTCCTTACAGGCGGTATCGCCATAGTATCAGCAGCGACCAAGGTACGGACCGTGACGACGCCACAAGGAACTACTGTCGATGTCATCTCGGTAACCGGCACAGTAACGGAGGTTTCGACGCCCAGCACGGCTGAGTCCAGCCACGGCTTCATGGGCATGTTCCGCCGTGGACCTGCGGGCTATGCGAAGATTAAGGACAATGCGGACGGGACGATCTACACGCTTGAGTTTGGCCGCGGAGAGGCTGCAAGCATGACGATGAAGGCCGGTGACACCGTCACCGTCGAAGGGACGTCGGCAACACGAAATAGCGTCAATGAGCTTTACGTCTGGACGTTCACGGGCGCTGACGACAAGACCGTTACGTTGTGCAAGGCCGACGGAACGCCTAACATCGAGACGGTGAGCGTCGCTGGAACCGTTACTGAAGTCAACGTGCCGACCACGACGACCCCCGCGACTGGGTGATACGACGAAGCCAGCTCCAAAGGCAATGGCGACGATCAAGGTCAGCTAGGACGACGGCACCATCGTGATAGTGATCCTCGGACGTGATGCGAGCAGCATCACCGTGACGGTCGGCGAGAAGGTCAAGATCAAAGGCTTCAAGACGTCGGCGGACGCGAACACCATCATGGCTACGTCCTTCACCGGCACAGACGGCAAGACCGTAACTCTTGGTGGCAAAGGATTTGGAGGTGGCGACCGGGGTGATGGCCGTGGGTTCGGTGGCGGCATGAAGGGGCCAGGATCTGCCTCGGGCTTCTCGACACCGTCCAACACATAGCACGCTCTTCCTCATAGGACGTAAGTCGACCCCCGCCGAAGCGGGGGTCGAGCATTTGGGGCTCTCGTAGTTCCTTGACGACAGGTGCGTTGTTGACGTCCTGGAAACCGTTGACTACACTACTGGCAGAGATGCACATGAAACTCACTGCGCGGAGTGGCTCGGCCTTCGGTGTTTCGGCGCGAGCACACCGGCCCGGTGGACTAGGCTGTCGGTGGTCCGGGCACTGCGGGGGTCCACCGGCATGATGACAGAGAGTCTTCACCCCGGGGCGTGTGGGCTGGAGTGTTGTGTCACATCGGACACAATAGGGTATAATGACAAAACGCTGGTGGCCGGGGGTACCGCTGTCCTGCCGGGTTCGAGATGGAGAAATCGCTGCAGAGGGGGTTCACGTGTCAAACAAGTTCAGCATGAACGTCGGTAGCAAGTCGTTCGACGTCGAGATTGAGGAACTTAGCGCCGAAAGCAGACCCGACTTAGCATCCCCATCCTCCAGTATGGCTCCGGCTCACAAGGTCGGCATCATGGAGACGGTCCTCCGGGATGCGCAGCAGTCGCTCATTGCCACCCGCATGACCACCAAGGAGATGGAGCCTGCCTTCGAGGCGATCGATGCGGTCGGATATCACTCCATCGAGATGTGGGGTGGGGCAACCTTCGATTCCTGCCTGCGCTTCCTCCACGAAGACCCATGGGAACGTCTGCGCACGGTACGCCATGCCATGAAGCATACCAAGCTGCAGATGCTGCTGCGCGGCCAGAACGTTCTCGGCTACAAGAACTACGCCGACGATGTCGTGGACGCCTTTGTCGAGAAGTCGCTCACAAATGGTATCGACATTATCCGCGTCTTTGACGCGCTCAATGACATGCGCAATGTGGAACGCGCTATCCGGACGACCAAGAAGCTGGGCGGGAACGCACAGGGCTGCATTGTCTACACCATTGCCCCGACGTATACGGTCGACAAGTACGTGGGTATCGCCCGCGAACTTGAGCAGATGGGTGTGGACAGCATCGCCATCAAGGACATGGCCGGTCTGCTGACCCCCTATGCGACTTATGACCTGGTGGCAGCACTCAAGAAGATGACCAGCCTGCCCATCCAGATCCACAGCCACTACACGACCGGGCTGGCTGGACAGTCGTACCTCAAGGGGATCGAGGCGGGCGCCGACGTGGTCGACTGCGCCATCTCGCCCTTCGCGATGGCGACCTCCCAGCCTTGTACGGAGACGATGGTGGCCGCACTCAAAGGCACGCCATACGACACCGGTATCGACCTTGAAGCCCTGAACGTTGTGGCACAGTTTTTCATCCCGGTCCGCGAGAAGGCGCTGGAGTCGGGTCTGCTGGACGCCAAAGTGATGGGGGTCGACGTGAACGCGCTCATCTACCAGCTGCCCGGCGGCATGATCTCCAATATGGTCAGCCAGCTCAGGCAAGCCAACATGCTCGACCGGTACGAGGAGGTTCTCAAGGAGGTTCCACAGGTGCGCGCGGATCTGGGCTACCCACCCCTCGTCACCCCTACGTCACAGATCGTCGGCACGCAGGCCGTGTTCAACGTGATGATGGGCCGGTACGTCCAGTGCACCAAGGAAACCAAGGCTCTCGTCAAGGGCGAGTATGGCCGCGCGTCGGTGCCAATCTCCGACGAAATCAAGCAGCTGATCATCGGTGACGAACCGACCATCGACTGTCGCCCTGCAGACCTGATTGAGCCCCAGATGGCCAAGTTCCGCGAAGAGATCAAGGAGTATACCCAGCAGGAGGAAGACGTCCTGTCCTATGCCATCTTCCCACAGGTCGCACTCGATTTCTTCAAGTGGCGCAAGGAACAGCAGGAGAACAAGGTCTGATCGACCATTTCTTGTCCACCAGTTGTCGGGTTCAGTGCTCAGGGCCCCACCTGTTGCTTGACAAAAATAGCCGTTCGTGTAATGTTCAAGTAGACGTTGACGTGCCTTGCCGTGCGTTGTGGTGCAACATGAACGTGCACTATGTTAGGAGGCTGCTGGTGCATCTTTTCCAATTGGTAACCGTGCCTGAGTAACTCAGGTCAATGAATGCGATAACTGCCTGCGAAGAAGGAGGTGCTTGCCAACCACCGTTCCACCTGAAACCATCTGCAGCAACTATTTCAGCAACTACCCTGCTAAGGAAGGAGAATTACATGAGGAGATTCCTATCTATCGTTCTTGCAGTTGTTATGCTGCTTGCCGTTTGTTCTCCAGTACTGACCGCGCGCGCCGCCGGCTTCAAGGATGTCGCCGCGTCATACTGGGCATTTGATGAGATCACCGCCCTGGCCGCGAAGAAAGTTCTCGCCGGCTACACCGATGGGACCTTTAAGCCCGGGGGCAAGGTCACCCGCGAAGAGTTCGCCAAGATGATCGTTGTCGCCAAGGGTCTCGCCCTCGTGAAGCCCGCAAAGGCCTCGTTCACCGATGTTGCAGCATCCCGCTGGTCATATGGCTATGTCGAAGCCGCCGTCAAGGCCGGCTACATTAAGGGCATCGGTGGCGGGAAGTACGCTCCCGCTGCCCAGATCAAGCGTCAGGACATGGCTGTCCTGCTGGTCCGCGTCATCGGCAAGGAAGCTGAGTCCAAGACCATCAAGGAGTCCGTCGCCTTCGCCAACGACGAGCCCAAGATCGGTACTTACGCGATCGGCGCCGTTACCATCGCTGTCCGCCCGCGTGTCCAGCTCCTGACGTGGGACAAATCCCGCAACCTGAACCCCACCATGTCCGCCACCCGTGGCGACTGCGCGTTCGCTATCTACAACACCATAACGCCTCCTGCCACCGGCAAGAAGACGATAACCATGGTTGATGAGAACGCCCCCGAGAACCTGTTCCCGCTCATCTCCGACTCCGCGTATACGATGAAGGCCGTGACCTTCCTGGCCAGCGCTCCGATCTCGGTGACCCCCTACGGCGTTCCTTTCCCCGAGATGGCCAAGTACGTTCCGACGCTTGCGAACAAGCACCTCATCCGCAACGCTGACGGCACCGTCATCTCCGACGTGGAGCTCCGCAAGGGCATGAAGTGGTCCGATGGCCAGCTTGTCACCATCGACGACTACATCTTCTCGCATCAGCTCTACATGTCCGACGCCATCCAGGTCGTGACGCGCTCACCCATGGACCTCGTCACCAAGATCCAGAAGATCAACAACTACACGTGCCGCATCTATTGGAAGAGCTGGAATACCTACATCCCCGTGGGCTGGACCATCTATCCGAAGCACATCCTGGGACCTCAGTTCGTCAAGGATCCCAAGAGCATCAACACCTCCGCCTTCAACAACAAACCGGTCTACTGTGGCCCGTACACCGTCAAGACCAACGTCCAAGGCCAGTACATGACCCTTGCTGCGAACAAGAATTGGTTCGGTGGTCAGCCCGTCTTCGATACCATCACCGAGAAGTTCATCCTCGCCACCAACACCCTGCTGATTAACATGCTGACCGGTCAGCCCGACGTCTCCTCCGAATCGCTGACCCTTGACCTTGCCCAGCAGTTCGAGTCAAAGATGGGCAAGAGTTTCAACGTGTACTACAACAAGTCCACTTCTGCAGGTATCATGGAGTGGAACCTGACCTCCGCGTGGTTCAAGGACAAGCGCGTTCGCCAGGCCTTCTACTACGGTATCGACCGCAAGACCATCACCCTGAAGGCTCTGGTTGGTACTGAAGCCGTCCTGTCGCCCCTGTCCTCCGGTTCCGTCTACTTCAAGCCGGTCCTGGCCAAGTATGCGTACAACCCCACCAAGGCAAACGCGCTCCTGGATGCCGCCGGCTGGAAGTGGAACGCCGCCAAGACGGCGCGCGCCCTTCCGGATGGTACCCCGGCCACCCTGAAGATTCCGTATTCGACTGGTGCCACCTTCCGTGAACGCGAAGTCACCCTCATGCAGCCCATGCTCGCCAAGCTCGGTATCACGGTCGAGCAGGACCCCAAGGACTTCGACGGCATCCTGGATGCTGCCACTGCCGGAACCTTCATCGTCAACCTGCACGGTGTCAGCTTCGACAACTATGACGTATTCGGATCAGTGCTCGCCTTCCGGAGCGATCAGATTCCCACTGAGAAGAATGGCATGAACGGCCAGAACAACTACCGCTACAGCAGCGCTGATATGGACAAGTGGCTCAACACAGCGGAGAAGGCCACCACGGCCGTTGCCCTCAAGGAAGCCTACTCTCACATCCAGGACATCTTTGCTGAAGATCTTCCGTGCCTGTATCTCGAACAGCGCATCTATCCCGACGAAGTCCGCAAGGGTCTCAAGGGCTACGATCACTTCTTCTCTTGCACCATCTACAACAACTGGAACGTCCAGTACTGGTATTGGTTCAAGTAGGCAAGACCTGACACATAGCACCACGAGAAAAGACATCGCATAGCCTCAAGGCCCCACGTCGGCAAGGACGTGGGGCCCCCTTCATGTCCAGCGCGACCGCTGTATACTGTCTGCCACGACAGGAGGTCGTCATGGATTACGGTCCATCGCATGTGCAGGGACAGGAGTATCAGCAACGGACGAACGGCACCGGCGGAGACATGCCCACCGGCCACCGTCCCTGCCCTTTCTGCCATTCCGTCATCCCATGGGAGTCCGAACGGTGCCCGTCCTGCGGGCGCGTCCTGATAGAGCGCGTAGGGCGTGGTCCCTCACAGATACCTCCGTCTGTGTCCCGCTCGGCGAGGCGGATCTCGTGGTGGTCATCCGGCGCACGTCCTGTGCTGGCACGTGTCCGAGAGGCCATGCTGCGCGCCGGGCGGCGTTCCTGGACGAGAGTGCGCTCCGTTCCGGGGGACTCGTGGTCGACGACGAGCCGGGGCACCTCATGGTCTGCGTTCCAGCCGGCCCGGTTCCCTGCGCGCTCATGGTGGCTGGGTTCCATCCCCACACCCACGAAGCAGGAGCGTCAGATCTTGTTCATCGCCTCCGCTCTGATGGTCGTGCTGTTCGTCGTCGCGCTCCTCGTCCGGTAGCCGTCCGACGAGGAGGTGGGTGGTATGACGTACTTGGAACTGTTTCCGGCCATTCTTGTAGTGACTGTTGCCTATCTGCTGGGGTCCATCCCGTCGGCGGTCATCGTGGCATGGCGGAAAGGTGTCGACATCCGGGAGGTGGGCGACGGGAACATGGGGGCACGCAACGTGGCGCGCACCATCGGAGCCGGTCCCGCCGTGATCGTGGCAATCTGCGACTTCCTCAAGGGAGCGGCGGCAGTCCTGCTGGCACGGGCTCTCGGCCTCTCGCAGGGCTGGCTCCTTGCGGCAGCCTGGGCGACCGTGCTTGGCCACGACTTCCCGCTGTTCGCACACTTCCGCGGGGGGCAGGGCCTGGCGACCACGTTGGGGACCCTGCTCGTGCTGATGCCACTTGAGATGTCGGTGGCGCTGGGGCTGTTCGGCGGTCTGTACCTGCTGACGCACAACTCCGATCTAGGCGCGAGCATCGGCTTGGCGTGTGGCCTATACATCGAGTACCGAGGGGGGCGCTCACAGGTGCTGCTGTTCCACATGGCGACGTCGCTGGTGGCTGTCCCCACAAAGAAGTTGCTCGACCGTCACCGGCGCCTTGCGATCCAGCATCGCCAGTCCGGCCTGGTGTAGAAACCTGCCATACCTGGTACCGAAAAGAGTCTGTCGCGAGGGAACACACGAGCGCGCGCCGGGCGTTTTTGACAGACGTCCTGCTCCGTCCACACTGAGGGCAGAAACCCAAGGACATCGTCCACCGGAGGTGGCTATGACGTCTCGTCGTCTCTTGGTACTCTGTGTTCTGCTGTGTATCGTCTCGTGTTCACTGGCCGGATGTCGGCGCACGTCCGGCGGTCCGTCGCAGACAGCCGGCCTGACCTCCGTCGAGGCTGCCGAACTCGCGTGGCCAGAGGCGAAGCGTGATTTTGGTGACGCCGTGTTGTGGCGGCTCGCGCCAACTGAGGAACCTGAGGCGGCTACAATGGGCCTTGCCGCCGACTGGCAGGACAGCGACCGGTCGGCGGCCTGGTTCGTCTGGTACGCCGACCCCGCCGGCGAGAACTGGATGATGTTCAGCATCCACGGTACGGCCATCGTCAGCAGGGACATCGGGACCCGAGGATCGCAGATGTCCATGGGCGCTGACTGGCTGAGGGAGCACCCCGCTGTCGCCATGAAGGATGCTGCAAAGGCCGCCGCAGCACAGGGCGTAGAGCTTGCAGCTTTCACATGGACGGAGTTTACGTGCGACTATCCGGCCAGCGACGTCCGCCGCAAGCCGGTGTGGGTGTTCGCCTTCTCCGAGACGCTCAGCTCTGGCGGCACGCTGAATTACAGGGTCTTTGTGGACGGCATCACGGGTAAGGTCCTCCTGGCCCTCAACGAGAGGGAGGAGCGCATGACGCTGCCCATCGACCGCGAAGCACTGCAGAAGCCGCGGACGGACAACCACGAGAAGGACCTCCGCCAGTTCTTCGGCTTCATCAGCACAGGCCAGCCCGAATGGGCAGTACGTCAGCTTGCCTACGCCGCATCGCCCGACGACGCCACCGCGCAGATGTGGCTGGCCAACTTCCGGAGCCTGAACTCGCTGACCATCGTGAGCGTGGAGCAGGCGAGCCTGGAGCAATGGACGGCGGAACGCGAGTTCTACAAGGTGACGCTGGACGTGCAGACGTCCGAACTGCCGGAGAAGTATGGGTGGGAGAACGGCTGCAACGTCCGCTGGGTGGAACTCATCCCGCAGGGCGGTGGCGCCTGGAAGGTGAGCGCGCTGTCATCCAGTCCCTGGGGCCCCGGGAACGCATCCGCATGGTGTAGCGCCCAGACCGGGCACGCGCCTGCTTCAACCGGCGATGCGAAACCAGTGGAAGACGACCAGCTTGTAGAAGTCGAGCAGGACACTGTACAACACGATGCCCAGGAGCATGACTGCTAGAACGTTCAGTGGCAGTGGCACCATGAGAATTCCACGTGAAGCCATGAACCCAATCACCAGCAGATCTCCCAGCGTGCTCAGGATAAGCGCCCGTCCCGGCCGCGATTGCCAGAAGTGGCGACGCTCGCGGACCAGATACACGTTGGCCTGTCCAGTCAGGACCAGCATGCCAAAGACCAGAGTCTGCAGGTGCGGCAGGTCATAGTGCAGGATGCTGGTTCCGACGTACAGCGTGCCAAATGCGACTGCCAGCCAGGCGACTGCCAGCAGGAGAGCACTACCGGTCAGCTGCGACACACGCCACCGGTCCGGCAGTTGCGACGCTGTTGCCGTGTCAGAGGCAAGGGACATGGTCACAAAGTCATTGGCGAACAGGAGCAGGATAATGAGGCGCGGCGACGTTACAAAGTGGCCGGTCAGGAAGAATGCTACGGCGAGAAACAGGGCTATCTGCAGGGTCTTGATGATCTTGTTGAGGGTATAGCTCAGCATGCGCTGATAGATCTGGCGTCCCGTCGTCACGGCCGTAACGATTCCGCTGAGACCGGGGCTGGTCAGAATAGCGCTTGCAGCTGCTCTTGCGACATCCGTCGCGTTGGAGACGGCGATGCCTACCTCCGCCTGCTTGAGAGCGGGCGCGTCGTTGATACCGTCGCCGGTCATGCCGACGATGCTACCGGTATGCTGAGAGTGCTGAACCAGCGCATACTTGTCTTCCGGAAGAACTCCGGCCACGACGTCGCAGTCCAGAGCACCTGTGCCAGGCGTGTTGTCCCGCAGTGTGACCGCATCACATGCGCGTGTGCCCAGCCCGATCTGCGCGGCGATTGTGCGAGCAGTCTCGGGCGTGTCGCCGGTGACCATCACAACCCTGATGCCGAGGTCCTTCAGATTATGGATCAGCTCTGCCGAGTCACTGCGTGGCGGGTCCTCCAGTGCCAACAATCCAGCCATAGCCAGATGACCCTCGAGCCCGGCCGCCACAGCGAGTACGCGGTTTCCCATCGCAGCAAGGCGCTCGACATCCTGTGCAAAGGGCTGACCGTCTGTGACGAGAGCTTCAATGATCTGCGGAGAGCCTTTGACAATTCGAGTGCTGACACCGTTCTGAGCAACAATCGCTTCCGTGCGCTTGGTCGCCGAATCAAACGGGATGAAGCTGGAAATGGTGGCCGTACCGGGTGAGATGCCTGACTCGCGTGCGTGTGTGATGACGGCAAGGTCGATAGGGTCCTGCGAACGCTCGTCCGAACACAGCAGCGCAAGACGCAGAACATCATCTTGCGTCATGCCTGACACTGGAACCATATCGACCAGCCTCAGTCGGTTTTCGGTGATCGTTCCTGTCTTGTCACTGAACAGGATAGTCATGGCAGCCGCTTCTTCGATGGCTGAAAGGCGAGTCACCAGAACTCCACGGCTGGCCAACTCCTGAGCGCCGACTGCGGAGGCAAGAGTGAAGACGGCGGGCAGCGCGACGGGCACAGAGGAGACCAATAACATTAGCGAAAAGGAGACCGTGTCCAGCAGCGGGATGGCGTGTACCCACGAGTAGACCAGGACGCCAATGACCAGCAGCACATCCAGGACAAGCAGGTACTTCACAATGCCGAGAATGGTTTCCTGCAGATGGCTGGCGGTCTTTGCCGAACCGACCAGTTGGGCAGTCCGCCCGAAATAGGTATGGGTGCCGGTGCCCGTGACTTTGCCGCTTGCCTCGCCGCGCTTCACCACGCTGCCGGCATAGATGCTACTGCCGACGGCCGCATCTACCGGCAGCGATTCACCGGTCAGTGCAGACTGGTCGATAGACAGATTGCCGTCTGACAGGGTCATATCTGCAGGAACCAGGTCTCCCATGCGCAGGTGGACGATATCGTCGGGCACCACTAGCCGTGAATCCATGGCCTGCCACGTACTGTCACGCAGGACCCTGACGTGAACCACCAGACGCTGCTGTAGAAGTCTCAGCGCGTCCTGTGCCCGGTGCTCCTGGACAAAGCTGATGACGGCGTTGAAAACGATGAGCGCGCCGATGATGGTCGCCTGAGTGTAGTGGTGCGTAACCAGTTCAAGAATCAGGCTGACTTCGAGCGTCCACGGGACAGGACCCCATACCTTACGGAACAGGACCAGCCACGAGGGGTCATGGTGCTCAGGAATCTCGTTAGGCCCGATCTGTTCAAGTCTTTTCTGTGCTTCTGTGCTTGACAACCCTGGTTCCATGGGTTTCTCCCGTACCTGTGGACTGTTCATTTTGTCGGCGGTCTCCTGCAGGTGTGCCAACATGGTATACCATTTCGTTGACGATGTGCATGAGTCAATTCCCTCGAGGACTCCGACTACTGCATTGGATGCGACGGCTCTGCTCTACGGGACCTCCTCTGCCTGGACCGCCTGGATGTGGGGTCTAATGGGGACATGATCATCACGGTATGTGAGAGCACGTCTGACCTGTGTACATGCAACCGGAGGTTAATGTTCAGTTGCACCTGACTTGACGTTTTAGCGAAATGAATATATATTCATTTCGTACAAGGAGATGACATGCCAGGACGACAGGTTGCCCGCAGGTGCGGTACATATGACCGAGCACAGCCCTTCTGTCCGGAGGCTGCAGGGACGTTGCACCTCCTTGGGGCCGACGAAATGGAGGCGTTGTGTCTCAGCGACCTGCTGGACCTGGACCAAACGGAAGCGGCACGCGGCATGGGTATTTCCCAGAGTACGTTCCATCGCATCCTTATGGGCGCCCGCCACAAGGTCGTGGCATCGCTCGTCGGCGGCTATCCGCTGACGGTCGCCCGGGCGTGGGACGCAGACCTGAACGGCGCACGAGTCCGGAGACACCAGGAAAATCGCACAGGAGGTATCAGCATGATAACCCGTATCGCACTACCGACAGACGATGGCACGAGGCTGTGTCAGCACTTCGGCCGCGCTCACTACTACAAGGTCGTCGAGATCGCGGACGGCAAGGTGACTTCATCAGAATTGCGTGACAAGTTTGCGCATGTTCATGGTGAGGAGAATCATGGAGAATCCGATGTGAGCCACGAAGAGGTGCACGGCCGCATGGCCGACGCAGCTCACGGCTGCGACACCATCATCGCTGGCGGAATGGGGATGGGTGCCATGAACGCACTGACTGCTGCCGGCTACACCGTGATGCAGACGGACATGAGCAATCTGGACGACATTGTGGAGGCCTACTGTGCAAGGAGTTTCGTCAACCTCGCTGGAGAGGTATCCTGCCATCACGAAGGAGAAGGACATCGCACCCGCTGAAAATGAACAGAACATGTCCTCGCAGGTCAACCACGTGCGGCACGTGCTCGCGGTTGCCAGCGGCAAGGGCGGCGTGGGCAAGTCCCTGGTGTCCGCCATGGCGGCAGTCGAGCTGGCACGTTGCGGACTGAAAGTAGGCATCATGGATGCCGACATCACAGGCCCATCCATCCCGCGCCTGTTCGGCATGACCGCGCGTCCCGCGTCCTCGATGGGCGGGATCATCCCGCCCGAGACGGAGACCGGCGTCAAGATCATCTCGATGAACCTGTTCCTGTACGACTCCGGCCAACCGGTCATCTGGCGCGGCCCGCTGCTCACGTCCGCCATCAAGCAGTTTTGGACTGACGTGGCGTGGGGAGACCTCGACGTCCTCATCGTAGACCTGCCGCCGGGAACGGCCGATGTCCCCCTGACGACCTTCGAGTCCCTGCCTGTCGACGGCATCCTCATGGTCACGACGCCGCAGGAGCTGGCCAGCATGATCGTCGAGAAGGCTGCAGGCCTGGCAAAGCAGATGCACAAGCCGATTCTGGGCATCGTCGAGAACATGGCGATGGTCACGTGCCCTCACTGTGGTGAGGCATTTGAGCTGTTTGGGCCTAGTCATGCCGAGGAACTGGCAGATCATATCGGAGCTCCCGTCCTTGCACGGCTGCCCATCGACCCCACGGTGACCGCTCTTGCCGACACGGGACATGTGGAGGACGTGAAGATGGCAGCCTTCGCCCCGGTCGCCGAGGCACTGGCGGAGTATGTTGCCACGCCGTCCACAGTTCCTCCCGCTCCGAATCCTGCACCTGCTCCTAAGGTGTCATGCTCGCCGTGTTCCGGCGACAGCACGGGCTGACGTCAGCCGGATATCATCTGATAGACAGACGGTGCAAGCCCTGTCGCAGCATGTGAGTCAGATCCCCAGGTTCTTGGCCTGGGGATTTCTTTGTGTTTGCAGGTACGCCATTGCATCGTCGGTCGGCGTCTTGCTTTGGCCTGCCAGACCGAATATGGCTAGAATTGTGGTGTAGATCTGTTTTGTGTGATGAGGAGGTTCAATGAGCGACGAAATCGTGCGTGTGGGGATGATCATGTGCAACAGGTACCATACCTGCGCGGCCGGCAAATGCCTGCGTGCCTTGAGGAACCGTGAGGGTGCGTTCAGCATCTATGCGGGGAAAGAAGTCGAACTCGTCGGCTGTACCACATGCGGCGGGTGTCCCGGGGGCAACATCGAATATGCTCCCGCCGAGATGAAGAAGAACGGGGTGACGGTCATCCATCTGGCCACGGGCATGCTTGTCGGTTACCCGCCCTGCACGCGGATCGACTACTTCCGACAGTTCATCCGGGAGCAGTACGGCATCCCTGTCGTCGTCGGAACCCATCCCATCCCTCAGAAGTACTTCAAGATCCACGACGCGTTGGGTTCCTGGAAAAGCCCGCTATGGCAGGAGCTCATCCAGCCCACGCTTGCTACCGAGGAGATCCGCCTGGCATACGACTAGAGGTCTGCGGTTCTAGCCGGCAGGATGATGGAGAACGTGCTTCCCCTGCCGACCTCGCTGGTGACGGCGACACGGCCATGCATGGCCTCCACTGCCTTGCGGACGATGGCTAGGCCCAGGCCGCTTCCCCCCGACTCCCGACTGCGGCTGGGGTCGATGCGGGTGAAGCGGTTCCAGATGTGGGGTAAAGCCTCGGGCGGCACGCCGGGGCCTTGGTCGGCGACGGCGATGGTCACCGTCCCTCCGGTTCGCAGAGCCGTGATGGCGACAGTTGTCCCTTCGGGCGCATAGCGGACGGCGTTCTCGACCAGGTTGTCCAGTGCGATGGTCAGCAATTCGCGATTGGCGGTGACGGTCAGTGCCTTGGACGGCGTTTGCAGTGTCACCGACTTCGCATTCAATGCTTCAGCATGTGCGCTGTGCAGGTCAGTCCAGATGTCCAGCAGCTGAACGGGGGCCAGTGGAGCAGACTGCTCGCGGTCGAGACCTGCCAGCAGGAGCAGTGACTCCGAGAGGTGCGTGGAGCGCTCCGCCTGTGATGTGATGGCGGTCAGGTGTCTGCGGAATTCTTCCGGCTGCTGGTCCTGGTTGAGTGCGACCTGCGCGTTGAGGCGGATGGAACTGAGCGGAGTCCGCAGTTCATGCCCAGCGTCCCCCGTGAATCGCTCCAGCCGGCGCATCGACTCGGCGACCGGGTGCAGGGCGAGGCTGGCCGCGATCAGACCGGCCAGGACGATGAACAGGAAAGCGACGGGTCCAGCCCATGCGGCAGCTTTCCACAGTTCTTGCATGTCCTGCTGGACAGGCCGCATCGTCGTTCCCAGCAGGAATGTGTAGACCGTGCCGTCCTTCAGCCGGCCGCTTGCGCCGATGACACGTACGGCCAGGCTGTGGCCGGGTGGGACGGACCAGTCGGAGTTATTTGCGATGATGCGGACCGTGGGTGTGTCCGTGCCCGTCACGACACTGAGCATACTCTCCGCCGGGTTGATGTTGAAACCGTCCGTTCGCCCATCCTTCAGCTGAAATTTCAGTGAGAAGACCATGCCGGTCCGGGCGACAGCCAGCGTAGAATCTGCAATCTGGAGGGATTTCTTGGCGGCTACTGATGGGTCGAGGCTGCTCAGCAGGCTGCTGAGAGCCGCGGCATCATGTTGCAGGGTCTTGTCGAGCTGGCCGACGGCTGCTGCCTCATACGTCTGGACAAACCAGCCGGCAGCGGGCACCAGCGCCAGGCAGACGACGAGGACCGTGAGGACCGCCTGGCGCGCGACAGCATGACGGAGGATCTCTTCGGAAGATGGGACGGTGGACTCGGGCCGGCGGCCCGTCAGGTATCCCAGTGCGAAGAGGACGGCAAAGAGGGCTGGAATAGCCCAGAAGAGCATATGGCGCAGGTGGATGTCCTGCCAGTAGTCTGGCTCCGGAGCCACCAGCTCCACGCGGACGCCACCCTTGGTGGCGGTCGTCAGGTAGGCGGGCCGCGGCGTGCCACCCTCGATGAAGGGGGCCAACTGGCGCCACGTGGCCGGGTCGCCAGGTTTCTGATATGCGGCGGGACCGTAGTCCACGCCCGCCCGATCCTGCAGCTTGCCGTCCACCAGGATACGGAACGAGCAATCCGGGTACGACATGGTATACGTCGCGTGCAGGTACGCCGCCGAAACCTCGCCTGTTGAGAGCCACTCGGACATAGTGTTTACTGCAGACGTCACGACGAGGTCCGTTCCTCTGGCAAACTGTTCCCGCGCGGCGGCGTGTGTCCTGCTGGCGAGGGTCCACACGACGGGAACGGCGACGAGCGCGCCAACCAGCGTCATGGTCAATCCGCGACGCAGCGGCGTCCAGGCCCTCGTTCTGTGAGCGATGTGGTTCGCAGGCGTTACAAACACCGCGATGATACAGACAGCTGCAAGGCACAGACACGCCCACATGGCGATCATCAGTGACAACGAGGTCCTGACCTGTGCGGCAGTAGGACCTGCGCTGCCGATCATGAGCTCACCCGAGATGTTGCCCATGCCGGTACTCATGTAGGTAACGTACAGCGACTGGAGTTCTTCCGGCGCATTCACGGGGGCCAGCGACAGGCGGTACTGCCACGTGTTCTGCTGAACAGAAATTCCCATGACGTTGTCGAGGCTGTAGTCGGTTCCTATCAGAACATCGATGTGCTTGCTCGGAATGCTCAGGCGGATGAACCCTCTGGCTCCGAGGGCCGGCAGCTGGTCTTCGATCGCACCCCGTACTGCTGCTTCGGTCATCACGTCGGGGTCGAGACTTGTGATACGCTCCCTGACCGTGGTATTCACTTCGGCCGTCGTGATCTCCTGGGTATCCGGGTCGGCGGCGCCCCGTGTAGAGCTGCGCATGAGACTGCCCAGGACGATCGCAGTAATGAGTAGCAATATAGCTACTCCAAGTGCTCCAAGGTGTCGCATTCGCTTCATCCAGACCATTGTATTCCTCCCGCTTGCCAGGGATTGTCCCCAAAGTCTCCGACTCTCACCAAAGTGGGGCCGCTCTTCTACCATAGCAGGTCTGCGTTAAGACAACGTTAACTGTATTGAGGTGTTGTGTCCAGAGACGCTCTCGTTTTAACGTTGCGTTAACGATGTAGTACTATACTGCCAAATGAGGCATGGACGGCAGCACATGGAGGTGGTTCGACAATGGATATGCCCGTGAGCAAATGGAAACTGTGGGCTGATGTCATTATTGGCTGGCTGCTGATCGCGGCAGTCGTTGTGTTCATCAAGGTTGCC
>NZ_QXIY01000003.1 GCF_003570995.1 Candidatus Cryosericum septentrionale | reverse complement strand
TGGGCGAGGTCACGAACCGACGGTAGCTGTTGCCCGACCTTTAGCTCCCCGACGGCGATCCGCCTCTTGATCAGGTCCATGATCTGTGTGTAGATGGGAGCCCTGTCATCAAATTCCATGTCACGCCTCCTCCGTCCCTTGGACGGTCATTGTATTACCTAGCGTCTTGGTGCACTACTAATCTAATACGCATCACGGTAATGTCAAGAGGGTGGCCACGAAGCGCTCTGGACACGTTGGGAGATGCAGTGCCCCGCTCCGCAGCCCGTGACGACCGCGGAGTTTCTCATATACTGTGCGCGTGCCCCTGAAGGGGCAGGGGAGGAACCATGGGAGCGACCGAGAGACCAATGCGAAGGAAAGAGTACGAGGTGACGGATACCACCGTCATACGGCACATTCTAGGACGTGCCACGCTGTGCCGTGTCGCGATGGTGGATGGCAGCGAGCCGTACCTGGTCACCATGAACTGCGGCTGGGACGGCGAACACCTGCTTCTCCATGGTGCAATCCAGGGCAGGAAGCTGGACATCCTGCGCGCCAACCCCCGCGTCTGCGTCGAGGTCGACGAGGACATCCAGCTCGTGATGGGGGCAACGGGCAAGGAGTGCACGGCGAACTACGTCACCGTCGTCGGAACCGGCACCGTATCATTGATCCTCGACTCCTCGGCCAAGAGCCGGGACCTGAATGTCATCATCGGTCAGTGCCATCCCGGCGTCCCCGAGGAGGTGCTCCCCAACGAAGATCTGTCCCATGTCATGGTGCTAGAGGTCCAGTTCGACCATCTCAGCTGCAAGGCGAAGGGGACGACGCCACGACCGTAACACCACATTCCTGACTGGAGGAAAAACGGCGTGATCTATCACATCACAACCGAAGACCTGTGGCAGCAGGCGCTGCTCTCAGGAGACTACGTCCCCGAAAGCTACGAGAACGACGGCTTCATCCACTGTGCGTCACTGGAACAGATCACGGACGTTGCGGACAGCCATTACCATGGCAGGCATGGCCTGCTGCTCCTGTGCATCAATTAGAATGCTTCAAGAGGATTATTTTCTAGAATCTGCTCAACTTCTTCAAATCCTGTTGGGAATGCATAATTATAACGCGCAGGAAGCGCAAATACATATTTGCTGTTACGCTCAAGCTCTTCTGGCCCAATGGGTGCTGCGCCAATATGGAATTCTCCTAGCTGAAGTGAACCCCACTGGTTAAGACTAAAAATCATAATCGGGATATCCTGCCGTGGATTTGCCGAAGTCCATTGAGGATGTCTTATTAGAATTATTGGACCTTGCTCAACAGTTACATCACCACCGAGAGCAGAACCTTCCCACCTATCTTCTATGATGGAATATCCTTTCCAGCTTTCAGGCAATGAAAAACTAAAACCGTATTGACTATTTCGGTATTCAATAATTGATAGGCTTTTCTGGTTAGCAGATCTATTCTTTATTACTATGACTGAAATGCCATAAACGACTATGCCAAGTCCTACAACAATAAGCGCTATTAACAATACTTTGAGTTTCTTGCCTTGAATCAATGTCTTCGTATTACAAGACCTCCCTTCTCATGAGTTGCTCCCTTGTTAAAAATAGTATATCACAGTCCGTAGCAGGTTCTTGATCGACACCCTTGGCTCACTGTACTGGTGACTGGGACCGCGTGCGCTCGCGGCTGACGCCGCTGGTCTCGTCGGTGCTGGCTGCAATCCCATAGACAGGACGCTTGTGCTGTCGCGCGGTTTTCTCTACACTATGGACAGGCACCCGGCATCATTGGGTGGCACCGCAATTCCGCTACCAGCAAAGGGAGGAACACACAATGGGTTGGATGGGTTGGATTATCGCTCTTGCAGTCATTGTTCTCGTGGCCGTGTGGCTCGTTGGCATCTACAACCAGCTCGTCCGCAAGCGCACCATGAAGGACGAAGCCTGGTCGGGCATGGACGTCCAGCTGAAGCGCCGCTATGACCTCATCCCAAACCTTGTCGAGACGGTCAAGGGGTTTGCCGGCCACGAGGAGAAGGTATTCACCGAAGTCACCGAGATGCGCTCCCGCGCCATGGATGCAACCGGTGTCGCGGACAAGGCCGCGGCTGAGAATCAGCTGAATGCGACACTGAAGACCCTGTTCGCTGTCGCAGAAGCCTACCCTGAACTCAAGTCCAACACCAACTTCCTCGACCTGCAGGCGAAGCTTGCAGATCTGGAGGACCAGATCCAGATGGCACGCCGGTACTACAATGGCACGGTGCGGGACTACAACATCATGTGCGAGACGTTCCCGTCCGTCTTCGTCGCAACCATGTTCGGCTTCAAGAAAGCTGAGTTCTTCGAGCTGACTGGCGCCGAGGAACACGAAGCACCGAAGGTCTCGTTCGACAACAAGTAGTAGTCCCTTGATGAATCAGGTGCCGGCCGTGAGGAAGCTCGCCTGCACTGTTCTCATGCTGATGGCAGCCCTCATGCTTCCGTCCCCCGTGGGCAGGGCAGGGGCTGCCGAAGCGGAGCGCATCCTGTCGTTCGATAGCGTCGTCACCGTCCATGTCGACTCCACGATGACGGTGCAGGAGACCATTCGCTTCGTCTCGGCAGGCGTCAGCATCCAGCATGATCTGTACCGTGACTTCCCCACCACCTACACAAACCCGGGCGGTGCACCCGTGCGCGTCTCGTTCCATGTTGTCAGCCTCACGCGGGACGGTGCGACCGAACCATGGCACGCAATCCGGCAGACGAACGGTGTCCGGGTCTATTTGGGGTCCAGCTCGGTAGACCTGGAACCCGGCGAGCACACCTATGTGTTGACGTACACGTCTGACCGTCAACTAGGGTTCTTCGATGACCACGACGAGCTGTACTGGAACGTGACCGGCAACGGCTGGGAGTTCCCCATCGAACGCGCCAGCTGCACAGTCGTCCTGCCCGGAACCGCGTGGCAGCAGATCACCGGACTCACCGCCCATACCGGCCCCCAGGGTGCAACAGGCACGGACTACGCGATGTCGCGCAACGGCAGCGGGAACCCTGTTTTCATGACGACAGCCCCGCTGGCCCAATTCGAAGGGCTGAGCGTCGTCGTCGGATGGCCGAAAGGGTTCGTGGTTCCACCATCATCGCTCCAGACCCTGCGATGGTGGCTGCGGGACAACCGTTCGGTCGGCGTTGCCGTGATTGCGCTCCTCGGCCTCCTGTTGTACTACCTGCTCACGTGGTTGCGCGTCGGTCATGATCCCCGTTCTGGCACCATCGTCCCGCAGTTTGCGCCGCCTGAGGGACTCAGCCCTGCTGCAACTCGGTACCTGCGGCTCATGGGATGCGACACCAAAGGGCTGGCAGCCGCGATGACGGGGCTCGCAGTCAAGGGTGCGCTGGTCATCTCACAGGATGAGGATGGCTCCTTCGCGGTCGACACCACCGGCTCGGCACCAGCAGGCCTGCTCCCGGACGAGACCGAACTCCTGCAGGAACTGTTCCAGGGCCGCTCGAAGACGCGCCTTGTCTTCAGGCAGAGCGCCCACAACCGCGTTCAGGCAGTCCGCAAGGCCCTTGAGCAGGCACTGCGATCGACGTATGGCAAGGGGTACTTCGTCACGAACCTCCGCTATGCAGCGACGGGGATCGCTCTTTCCGTCGCGGGCGTCGTCGCTGCCGGCCTGCTGGGCACGACGCAACCCGAGAGGGTCTTCGGATTTCTGTTCATGTCGATCTGGCTGTCGATATGGACGTTCGGCGTCGCAGCGCTTGTGACCGAGGTCGTCGCGTCGTGGCGTGGACGGTCGGCAGATACGTCGGGAAAACGTATCTTCAGCCTCCCGAGGTCTGTCGGCCTCACGCTCTTCGCGATACCGTTCCTGCTGGGCGAGATCATCGGTACAATCGCGTTCGTCGTGATGGCGGGGCCCCTGCTCCTGGCACTGGTCTTCGTGACCGTCGCAATCGACGTCATCTTCTTCCGTCTCCTGCGCGCCTATACGCCACAGGGTCGAGAGATTCTGAATCAGATCGATGGATTCCGGCTGTATCTCAGCGTCGCCGAGAAGGACCACATGAACATGTTGACTCCGGTCGACCACACGCCTGAAACGTTCGAACGGTATTTGCCCTATGCGCTGGCCCTCGACGTCGAACAACAGTGGAGCGAGAGCTTCGCCGACATCCTGGAGCATACTGATGCGTCCGGTCAGCTAGCCTACCACCCAGTGTGGTTCTCCGGGGGGATCTGGCGTTCCACCACCTTCTCGGCACTCGGCTCATCGCTGTCGGGAGCATTCGCGTCCGCAATCGCCGCCTGCTCGGTGGCTCCAAGAAAGAGCTCCGGGTTCGGCGGAGGTGCAGGTGATGCTGGAGGCGGGGGCTTCGGGGGTGGTGGAGGCGGCGGCTGGTGAATCGCCGCCTTCTGTATATTCTGCTCGTGGGCTGCGTCTGCCGTGCACCGCTGGAGTATTGTCCTCAACTGCGCTATGTTATTTGACAAATCAAGAAGCTAAAGGAGTACACATGAGAAAGCGTAGACTGCTAATCCTGGCCGCCGTGGTGGCGATCGCACTCCTCGTGTCCGTCCCGGGGCTGGTCCTGGCCGAACAGGAGCGCATCACCAGCTTCGACAGCGCAATCACTGTCAACCAGGATGGGTCGATGCGGGTCGAGAACACCATCAGGGCCATCGTGACCGGCGATCAGATCCAGCATGGCATCTACTATGACTTCCCGACCATCTACTCCAATTCACGCACCGGCGGTCGGCTCGTCATCGACTTCCGCGTCCTGGGAGTACAGCGGGACGGACAGGCCGAGCCGTACACGGTAGGGAACTGGGAAAACGGCAAGCGCGTAAAGATCGGAAGCGCCGATACCCTCATCGACCCCGGCGAACACACGTGGGTGCTGCGGTTCAGCGTGAACCGTGAGCTGGGCTACTTCGCCGACCACGACGAGCTGTACTGGAACGTCACCGGCAGCGGTTGGCTCTTTCCCATCGAGCGCGCATCGGCAACCGTCACGCTCCCCACAGGTGCCGCCGCAAAGATCACCGGCCTCAGCGCATACACGGGTGCCGCCGGTTCGACGGCAAGCGCCGTCACAACGACGCAGGACGCCAGCGGAACCCCGACGTTTGTCACAACCTCCGTCCTCCTCCCTGGTGAAGGCCTGACCATCGTCGTCGGATGGCCCAAGGGATACGTGACTCTGCCGACTGCTACAATTCGGCTGGGCTGGTTCCTCCGCGACAACAGCGCCCTTATCGTCGGCCTCCTCGGCGTGCTGCTTGTCTTCCTGTACTACATGGGCGTGTGGTATCGCTATGGCAAGGATCCCGACCGTGGCACGATCTTCGCGCGCTTCGCACCGCCCGAAGGGACGTCCCCCGGAGGTGTCCGGTACCTGTCACGCATGGGACACGACAGCAAGACGTTCACCGCAGCGCTCATCGACATGGCGGTGAAGCGGTACATCAGCATTCACCAGGAACGAAGGAAGTACTGGATCGAGCGGGACACTGCTCCCGAAACCGTCCTGTCCGACGACGAGCTCGCACTGGCCGGGTCTCTCATCGGTGGCAAAGCACGCGTCGACTTCGAGCAGGGCAGCGCCGAGGACATCCAGCGCGCCATCGCAGCCAACCGTCGCCCACTCGAAGCGGACTACCAGCCCAAGTTCTTTGTCAGCAACATTGGGTACTTTGTCGTCGGCATCCTCCTGTCCGTGGCCGTAGCCGTGGTCACCGCCTTCCTGTCCCTCTCCGGGGCCGCGGCACAGTTCGTCGCGCCCGTGGTCGTCCTCGCAGCGCTAGCCGTCATGGGCGTCGTGTTCGGCGTCGCACTCAAGTCATACACCGCAGCGGGACGCAAGGTGATGAACGAGGTCGAGGGGTTCAAGCTGTTCCTGTCCGTGACCGAGAAGGACCGCATGAATCTTCTGAACTCACCTGAACGCACACCCGAGATGTTTGAGAAGTTCCTGCCCTATGCCCTTGCGCTGGACGTGGAGCAGCGCTGGTCCGAGCAGTTTGCCAGCGCCTTCGCGCGCATGGCCGCGGAGGGACGTCCCTACGCGCCCATCTGGTATTACGGAGCCTACTGGAACCCGGCCAATCCAGCTGCGTTTGCCAGCAGCATCGGTACTGGGTTCAGCAACGCCATCAGCGCTTCAGCAGTGGCGCCTGGCACCAAATCGGGCTTCGGCGGGGGCAGCGGCGGCGGGTTCAGCGGCGGGGGTGGTGGTGGTGGAGGAGGCGGTGGCTGGTAGAGCCCTGTCTCTTGCGAGAGCCGCGAGAAGAGACGGCCTTGGAAGAACATCCCGGGGCGTCCAGCGTTCCGGCATGTTCAGGCAGTCGGGGCTTGTGCCTCCTTCTGGAGCTGCTCACGACGCCTGCGGTAGAGAACGATCGGCAGGTCACCCTGGATGAGCTTCTCCCCGCCGTTCAGACTGCTGACAAACGGTCGCTGAGTCTGTACGACACGGCGGTCCTGGTGCGCGATGGTGATGTCCGCCAGGCCGGTCAGCAGGTCGAACAGCTGCCGGACCACGGGCAGTCTGCCGAACCTGCGATAGAAGCGTAGATACAGGATGCTGTGCTGTTCATCGACACACACGAACGCGGCACTGATACGGGCGTTCGGACCCAAGTTGTTCTGCCAGAGGTTCGGGAACACGAAGGTAAGCTGTGCATCCCGCTCCGGGACCGGCATTTCGTCCGGCCGGCGAGGGGTCTGACCGTGATCCTTCTCGTTGTCCACCCACACGCGCAGGATATTGCCGTCCAGCCGCGCCACAGGGCCATTGACGATCGTCCGATTCCCCGCGCCGATCGTGTTGTAGTGAATGAAGGGCAGATGCACCACGTCCAGCTGATTCTCGATTGCGCGTGTGTAGAACGCGTTCCAGGGATCGCGCCAGGTGCCATAGGTCAGTCTCGTGTCGTCCAGTCCGGGGATGAACGGCAGCTCGGGGTACTCTTCGCGTGGCTCGCCCCACCACAGGTAGACGTAGCCGTGCGCTTCGCGCACGACGAATGCCTCGCCCTGGAAGGTGGCCGGCACAGGGGCGTCCTTGCCGTTTGCAGGGATGACAGTGACGCGACCTCGCCCGTCATACTGCAAGCCGTGGAACGGGCACTCCACGCAGTCGCCCTTGACCTTCCCTGCGCTGAGTGCCACCCCTCGGTGGATGCAGTGGTCGCTCATGCACTCCACCGTGCCCTTCGTATCCCGCCACAGGACCAGGTCCCTGCCCATGCGCCGGACGCTGAGGAGCGTTCCCTGCTTGACCTCGCGCGATTCGAGGATAACGTACCACTGGTTTCGAATCATCGTGTGACCTCCCGTTCGCTGCGTCTCAGGGACACTCCCTGGACGACTGCACGAATCATGCTACTCACGGCCGTACCGTGACTCCTGAGTGCTTGCGGCAGCGACGGCCGCCGCTTCGCCGTCTCCATTCCGGCGGCGTTCCAGATATGGGGTCAGCTGGTAATTGCACACCCGGTGGTACATGCGCCGGGTCAGCTTGATCTGGCCATCGACATCTCATATTAGACAGACAAGGACCAAAGGATGGATTCCCGCCTTCGCGGGAATGACGGATGGAAGGAGGGATTCCCATGTGCGCGGGAATGACGGAACGAGACACGTATCTTGGGCGGCGTTTCAGGTTACCCCTGGGGGGGTCCGTGTGTCGGCGGTCCAGCTCCTGCTGGATGTGGCGCTGTTCCCAGTCCCTGCCCAGGAATCGCCCGATACCAAAGACCGAAATGGCATGCACCACGAGGACGACGCCCCATCCGATGAGCGGCCAGATGAACCAGATGACGCCGTCGTTCTTCTCGAGCGTGGCAAAATTCAGAATGGCCAGGGCAACGTTGGCCACCAGAAACATGGCCACATGGGCGTAGAACCCCTTGACCTCCTGGACCCGATCCCTCGCCTTCTGGTACTCCTCGAGCTCCGTCATGACAACGCCTCCTGCGAACATCCCGGAGTCATGTTGTTGGGATAGCAGTAGAGGACGATCCAATGGCCCCGCAGATCTGAGTGCCGTACCGTGGACTCGTTCTGGTCCCGCAGTTCGAAGGGTGGAAGCGTATCACCGACTGTCTTCATCTGTACCTCCAGATCGAGAGTGCCCTCAGTATATCGCAGAACGGTGAGGCATCATCCCTTCAGTGACAGGAGATGCGCCAGTTCAGCGGCCGCCTGTGTCAGCAGGGCCAAACCGTTTTCCATGGCCTCACGTTCGCTCATGGGACGGTCGAGGGTCGTGACAAAGACATCGATGCCGGCCTCGCGGACCTGTGCCCGATCGCGCACGGCCCCGGCAATAGCCACGGTCAACCCCTCCGGCGAAGCCTTGCGGAAACGCTGCGCCACACGGACCGGGGCCTTGCCATACACCGTCTGAGAATCGATGCTTCCCTCACCGGTCACGAGCACGGCACATCCCACAGCTCGGGCGTCGAAGTTCTCGAGATCCATGAAGAGTTCAGCGCCTGGCTCCAGGTGACCGCCCAGCCATGCGACGGCCGCGCCACCGACACCGCCAGCGGCACCCGCCCCAGGCATATCGTGCAGCCGCACGCCCGTCATCTGGAGCGTGATGTCAGCCAGCCGTTCCAGGCCCTTCTCCAGCAATGTCACCATGTCGGGCGTGGCTCCCTTCTGCGGACCGAACACCGGAGCTGCTCCTGTCAGACCAAGCAGAGGATTGGTCACGTCGCTGGCGACCACCAGCCTGGTCTGCTTCATAGGCGAGTTTGCCACGACACGGGCCAGCCGGGACAGTCCCTCGCCACCCCGCCATGAGGCATTGCCGGCCTCGTCGGTGATGCTGAAACCCAGCGCAGCCAGCATGCCGAGCCCACCATCCACGGTGGCAGATCCGCCGACGCCCAGGACAATGCGGTCCGCACCGTGCTCCACTGCGTGTTTGATAAGCAGGCCTGTCCCCCATGTGGTCGTGAGCATGGGATTTCGTTCCTCAGCGGCAATCAACGCCCATCCGGACGCCCTTGCCATCTCGATGACCGCCGTCTGGCCAAGCCACACCACAGGCGTCTCGATGGGATGCATCAGGGGATCGAAGGTACTCACGAATTCGACGCGTCCACCCAACGCTGCAACTACATCGGTGGTCCCGTCGCCACCGTCGGCAAGGTAGACCTTCTCGACCTGAAAACCGGCACTCTCGAACGCCAACGCCACGGCATCGGTGGCGGCCTTCGTGGAAATACTTCCCTTGAACGCGTTCATGCTGACAAGTACCTTCGCCATGATAACCCCCTTTGTGCCTCCTCAGTGGACTAAAAGCGGCAAGGCAAGCACATCCGCGAGCACGGCCAATCCTCCGACCATCGACTCGACGGTGATGTTGCGCCAAGCTGCACACTTTCATTGTAGCGGCAGCTCTGTGGGACTCCAGACCAATGAGACTTGACAACGGTACGTGCCTGACAACAATATTGACCGACTGGTCAATGGCCGCGTGATGGACAGACGGCACAACAGACAAAACGTGAGGAGATGTCACATGCTGATCGAACTGAACAAGGCGGGGCGCAGGTACCATATGGGGCAGGGTGAGTTCTGGGCGCTGAAGGATATCACATTGAGCATCCCGGAGGGCCAGCTGGTAACCATCCTGGGTCCGTCTGGCTCTGGCAAATCGACGCTGCTGAACATCATGGGCGGTATCGACCGCGCCGATGCCGGCACCGTCCGCGTCGCCGGGGTCGACCTCTCTCATGCATCGGAAGGCGACCTCACACAATTCCGACGCGACACCGTGGGTTTCGTGTTCCAGTTCTTCAACCTCATCCCCAACCTGACGGTCCACGAGAACATCGAGGTGACAGTAGACATCGCGAAGAAGCCCCTGTCCATTGATGAGGTTCTCGACGCCGTGGGGCTTGTGCCCTTGGCTGATCGGTTCCCGGCTGAGCTCTCCGGCGGCGAACAGCAGCGCGTGTCGCTTGCCCGGGCGGTCGTCAAGAACCCTGCTCTGCTGCTCGCCGACGAGCCGACCGGTTCGCTCGACTTTGCCACGTCGCGGGATATTCTGCGGCTCCTTGTCCGGGTCAATGAGGTCTACCACACAACCATCGTGCTGGTCACGCATAATGCCGCCATCGCCGACATGACAGACCGCGTCATCCGGCTGCGCAGTGGCGAAGTCGAGGAGGATCGTCTGGTCGGTCGCCTCATCAAGGCAGAGGAAGTGACCTGGTGAGCCCGCTACTGAAACGCATCCCCCGCACCGTCCGCTCTAACCAGTGGCTCGTCTACGGCAGCATCACCCTGGTCATGCTTGCCTGTATGCTGTATGTCAGCCTCAACACCCTCATCGTCGACATCGGCCAGAGCAGATCACGGTTCGAACGCGAGTCCCAGATCGAATCGGCCACGTTCCTGCCGCAGAAGCCCTTTGCAGCCCTATCTACCTTCGAACGCGACCACGGACTTACCATCGAACGCCGCCGGGAAGTCGACGCTGCGCTCGACAACGGCCTCACGCTGCGGGTGTTCGAACAAACGATGCGTGTGGACATCCCCGCCATCACTGCCGGCCGTGACGTGCAGGCAGACGACGAGATGCTCCTCGGTCAGACCGTCGCCACCGTGCTCAAGGTCCCACTGGGGACGAGGATGACCCTGCTGGGACGTTCGTTCACCGTCGTTGGGTTCGCAGCCGTCCCGGACTACATGTACCCCATCCGCACCACGGACGATGCCGGCATCATTCTGGACCCCAAGGCGTTCGGCATCGCAGTCATCACACCCGCTGCGATGGACAGTTGTGCCCCCGAAGCTCTCGCAACCTGGCACGTCAGGACCATCAATGGTGTGACGGCCACCGCACGACAGGCGCTGGACGAGACGGTCGGCCTTACGTACTGGCAGGACATCACGACAAACCCGCGCTACACGCTGGCCACCGTCAAACTCGAGGGAGCAGCGTCCGTATCGACCAGCATGCCGCTGGTCATCCTCCTGCTTGCGTCGCTGCTGCTGGCTGCGGCACAGGGCCGCATGGTCCGCATGCAGCGTGCCCAGCTGGGGACACTCAAGGCGCTGGGCTACTCCACACGTGAGCTGGTCCTGCACGAACTTGCGCTTCCGGCGGTCATCGCGCTGTCAGGGTCGGTGCTGGGTGTCCTCTCGTCGATTCTTACGATGCGTCCCATCCTGAACTTTATGGTCAGCTACTTCAGCGTTCCACTGTACGTGGCAACCGTCCCGTGGAGAGCCGCCATCGTCGGCATCGTGGCTCCCGTGTTCTTCACTGTTCCGGCTGTTGCGCTGGTTGCGGCGCGTCTTCTGGGTCAAACTCCGGTCAAGCTGATGCAGACGACGACCCTCAGCACCCGCCCGGGTCTCCTGGAGAGGTCCCTTCACCTCACGCGCGGCTCGTTCCAGAACCGTTTCGCCGTGAGGGCGGCCATCCGCGGCCTGACACGACTGACACTGCTAATGCTCGGGGCCATGCTTGCAGGCTATCTGCTCCTCTTCGGTGGCGCGATGCGCGACTCCATGGACATGCTCGTGCGCGGCGCTTTCCAGGATACACGGTACAACTACACCTACGTGCTGACGGCACCGAGGCTCAAGAACCCGTGGGGTGGAGAGGCGCTGACGTCCGTGCCATTCACGACCACCGACGGCCAGCTGACCTTCCAGGTTACGGGGTTGTCCGCCACGTCGACGCTTCTGGTCCCTCGCGACAGCACAGGTCAGGCTATCCCCATCGACCGCGTCATCATCACGCGTGCCCTCGCGCAGAAGCTCGACCTGCAGCCCGGCGATACCTGGACGATGCAGCAGTCAGTCACCGGACAGGAGGTCACACTCACCGTCGACGCCGTGGCTGAGATGTATACGACGGCAGCCGTCATCATGCCCCAGACACGACTGAACAGCATCCTTGGCACGCCACCTAGCAGCTTCAATGCTCTTCTGAGCACGACCAGCCTGCAGATCCCAGCCCAGGACGTGCTGATGACCATGTCCACGGCACAAAGCCGCGCTGCCTTCGACTCAGCCGTTGAGCCGCTCTGGGTGACACTCGGGTCAGTAGCGGTCATAGCAGTTTTCATTGCACTGTTGGCTCTGTCGATCGTCACGACGCTGACTGTCGAGGAAGAGCGTGTCACCATCTCACTGCTCAAGGTCCTGGGGTACCGGGCAGAGGAATTAAACCGGATGGTCCTTGGGTCGGGGATCGTCGCAGTAGCAACCGGCTTCGTTCTCAGCATACCCCTGCTGCTGACTTCCCTTGGGAGGCTCCTGGCCACGACGACCAGTGGCATCAGCTTCAGCCTGCCCATACGGCTCTCACCCCTGTCGATCCTGTTCTGTGCCGTCATCATGCTAGCCACGTACCTGCTGTCGTTGAGAGCGGCACGCCGCAAGGTACTGGGCGTGCAGATGGCAATCAGCCTCAAGGCTGCGCGAGAGTAATGCAGGCGGCATCGCCGCACCCCTCCATCCCCGACGGCAGGCGGACCGCCCTGGTCACTGCGGCGATCCGCGAATTCGCCGGCAATGGCTACTTGGCTGCCTCGACGAACCGCATCGTCGAAGCAGCCGGTGTCAGCAAGGGGCTGCTGTTTCATTACTTCGGCGACAAGAAGGGCCTGTACCTGTACGCTGTTCAGACGTGTATCACCGAAGTGATGCGCCGCTTCGACGAACGCCTGGGACCGGCCAGCCCCGACCTGTTCGAGCGTCTCAGACAGTACACGCTGACCAAGTGGTCCCTGATCGAAGAGCAGCTGTCGACATTCGCATTCCTTCAGGAAGCCATGACCGACCCCCCGGCTGAGCTGCGTGACGCCCTGCTCGCCTCCACGGCCGAGATCACGGCCTCGACATACCAGCGGCTCTTCCAGGGGATCGACACGAGTGCCTTCAGACCGGGCGTGACCGTCGAACAGGCTATGCACCTGCTCTCCTGGACGTTCGACGGACTGGGGAAGCAGTACACGACCCTCCTGAGACAACAACCGCTTGACCTCGCAAGCGTGCGGAGCGTCATGTTTGGGGAGGTAGACACCTATGTTGCCCTGCTGCGCCACGGCATCGAAACAGACCCCTCCTGATTGCCCTTTCCTGAACGACTGAACCTTCCTATACTTGGAGAAGAATGCGAAGCAACGAGACATCTGACCCTCGTCAACCTTGACGAGGGGTGAACGCCGCCAGCCCGGGCGGTGAAGCGTCGGCTCCCGCCGACCGGGCAGCAGAAGATGGGAGGTCATCATGCCGTTCGTCGACCAAGACGTTGCCGCTCAGTTGGAAGGTGTGTGGACACTGGAACTGGTCAACTATGCCGAGACGCTCAAGCGACTGGGTCTGAGCCCGTCTGCCGCCACAGAATCAATCGGCGACGGCGTCTGTGTCTACACGTCGCCGGATCTCCCTGTCAACAGGGCTGCCGGCATGGGACTGCACTCCCCGGTCACCGCCGGTCAGATGCAAGAGATTGAACGCTTCTTCGCCGATCGCGAGATGCCGGCAGAGTTCGACCTCTGTCCCCTGGCCGACCCCTCCCTGCTGGAGCTCGCAGCAGAACGCGGCTACCATGTCATCCGGTTCCTCGATGTCCTGTGTATGGACCTGCCATCCCAGGATTCCCTGCCTGCCGTGCCGCTCGGCGTCGAGATCCGTACGATCGCCGCCGACGAGACCGAGATATGGGCACAGGCGGTCGCTTCCGGTTTTGCGGCGACCGATGGACTCGACGAGTCGGACGCTAATGTCGTCCTTGCACGTGCCGCCGCACACAGTCCCGGCGTCGTCTGTTACCTGGCTACGGTCGGGGGACAGCCTGCCGGCGGAGGCGCCATGATCCTGCACAACCACCTCGCAGCCCTCTTCTCCTCCAGCACGAGGTTACCGTTCCGCGGACGAGGCATCCAGAATGGCCTCGTCGCGACGCGCCTGAAAGCAGCAGCTTCCGCCGGCTGTACAACCGCCTCCGTGCTGGCAACGCCGGGGAGCGTCTCTCATCGCAACCTGGAGAGGGCTGGCTTCAGGGTCGCGTATACGCGCCCCACCCTGCAGAGGTAGCGCCCGAGACTATCCACTGCCTGACGAGCTTCTTCATAATTGGCGATGACGCCGCCTGTAGAGCAGGCATTCATCCCATTCGCCGTTATGCATTGCCGTCATCTTGACGCCATCGGACTTTGGCCCTAGCATGATGATGTTCCTGACAGGTCGCCTGCCAGTCACTGCGCAACCGCAGCTGGACGTAGGGCTTGCCAGAGTCAATCCTTATCAAGGTCGGGAACCCACCACATCATTTGTATGGAGGTTTCTGTCATGACAAGTG
The DNA here is from genome assembly GCF_003570995.1 of Candidatus Cryosericum septentrionale. Taxonomy (GTDB): domain Bacteria; phylum Caldisericota; class Caldisericia; order Cryosericales; family Cryosericaceae; genus Cryosericum; species Cryosericum septentrionale. The sequence continues at coordinate 14,041 of NZ_QXIY01000003.1, read as the reverse complement.
CACCGAACGCAGAACAACCACGGGGTCTGACAACCGCAGAGGCACAACAGCGCCTGGGGGACGAAGGGCTCAACGAATTGCCCAGCGCAAGCAGACGGGGATGGGTTCGCATCCTGCTCGAGATCGTCAAGGAACCGATGTTCCTCCTGCTCCTCGCATGCGGCACGCTGTACCTCATCCTCGGTGACCGTGAAGAAGCCCTGATGCTGCTGGGTTTCGTTGGTGTCGTCATCAGCATCACCTACTATCAGGAGAAGAGGACCCAGAATGCGCTGGAAGCGCTGCGCGACCTGTCCAGCCCGCGCGCCCTGGTCAGGCGTGACGGTGAGTGGATCCGCATCGCCGGCCGCGACGTCGCTCGCGGTGACGTCATGATGCTGTCGGAGGGCGACCGCGTCCCCGCCGACGCCGTAGTACTGCAGTGCACCAACCTGCATGTCGACGAATCACTCCTGACCGGTGAGTCTGTCCCTGTCCGCAAGGCAGAGTGGGATGGCAAGTCCGAAATGGAGCGTCCGGGAGGCGAGGACCTTCCGACTGTCTACTCCGGCACGCTTATCGTTTCCGGACAGGGCGTCGCCGAGGTGCGTGGCACGGGACTCCGGACCGAAATAGGGAAGATCGGCAAGGCGCTTCAGACCTTGGACACCGAGAAGCCACCCCTCCAGCGCGAGGTCGCCAATCTTGTCCGCGACATGGGTCTGGCCGGTGTCGGCATGTGCGTCATCGTCACAATCGTGTTCAGCCTAACCCATGGCAACAATCCCATCGCCTGGCAACGAGGCTTCCTGTCCGGTCTGGCCATGGCCATGGGCGTCCTGCCCGAGGAGTTCCCCGTGGTCCTGACCATCTTTATGGCCATGGGCGCCTGGCGCATGTCTCAGAACCAGGTCCTGACCCGCCGCATGCCGGCCATCGAGACACTGGGATCGGCGACCGTCCTGTGCGTCGACAAGACGGGGACATTGACGATGAACAAGATGACCGTCCGCAAACTGGCAGCCTCTGGAGAGTACGTTCACATCCCCGCGACAGGACTGCCCGGAGTCCTTCCTGAACGGTTCCATGAACTGGTCGAGTACTCGATCCTGGCCTGTGAAGCCGACCCCTTCGACCCCATGGAACGCGCCATCCTGGACATGGGGCAGGGCGCCCTCAAGGGGACTGAACACCTTCACGAAGACTGGCAGTTGGAGCGCGAGTATCCGCTCTCGCGCCAGTTGCTGGCCCTGTCGCACGCGTGGCAGATGCACTCCGGCGATGGCCGCGTAGCCGCCAAGGGTGCACCAGAGGCGATTCTTGACCTGTGTCACATGCCACAGGCACAGCAGCAACTGATCATGAAGCAGGTTCTGGACATGGCGAACGACGGTCTGCGCGTCTTGGGAGTTGCCCGCGCCTCTTGCGACAGCGCAGACCTGCCGGACAACCAGCACGACTTCGACTTCAAATTCATTGGTCTGATCGGTCTCGCCGATCCCCTCCGCGCGACTGTGCCCGCCGCCGTCGCACAGTGCCACCATGCAGGCGTGCGCGTCGTCATGATCACGGGCGACTACCCCGGCACAGCACAATCCATCGCGCGAGAAATCGGTCTGCAGCACCCCAACCGCATCATCACCGGGCCAGAGCTTGAAGCCATGTCCGAAGAAGAGGTCAGCAATAAGATCCGCGACGTCAGCGTGTTTGCTCGTATGGTCCCTGAGCAGAAGCTCCGCCTGGTCCAGGCGCTCAAGGCAAACGGCGAGATCGTCGCCATGACCGGCGACGGCGTCAACGACGCGCCAGCCCTGAAGAACGCGCATATCGGCATCGCCATGGGTGAACGGGGGACTGACGTCGCCCGCGAGTCCGCCGCCATCGTCCTGCTTAAGGACGACTTCAACAGTATCGTCACAGCAGTGCGCATGGGCCGCCGCACCTTCGACAACATCCGCAAGGCTATGGGCTACATTCTCGCTGTCCACGTCCCGATCGCGGGCCTGTGCCTGATTCCTGTGCTGCTGCGCTGGCCCCTCATCCTGCAGCCGGTGCACATCGTGTTCCTGGAACTCATCATTGACCCGACGTGTTCCATCGTCTTCGAAGGCGAACCGGAGGAGGCCGACATCATGGACCGACCACCACGTGACCCTTCGAAGCCGACGTTTAGCAGCAGACTGGTGCTGACGAGCCTTCTGCAGGGCCTCGGCATCCTCGTCGCCGTCCTCATCGTCTTCGGCCTGGGCTTCTACGAGCGCGGCCTGACCGAGTCCGACTCGCGCGGATTGGCATTCACCACACTGATCTTCGCCAACGTGGCGCTCATCCTGACCAACAGGTCCTGGACACACAGCATCATCCATACCCTGCGCACGCCCAACAAGTCGCTGTGGTGGGTCATCGCCGGAGCACTCAGCGTGCTGGCCGTCACCCTCTATGTCCCGTTTGCCTCGCGCCTCTTCAAGATGGCGGCGCAGCACCCCATCGACATCCTCATCTCGGCAGCGGTCGGCACCAGCACCATCCTTTGGTTCGAACTCTTCAAAGCGCTGAGGCCCAAAGCTCTAGCCTAGTCTCAGCAAGAACGTTCTGCCGGCATCGGAGGGGCGTGGGAGATCTCCACCTCGGCGCTGTTGCATGCGCTTCCAGTCCGCACAGAATAGTAGGTAGACGATCGCTCATCGGGAGGCAACAATGGCAACATCGACACTTACAAAGCTTGCAACACGAGTTCGCTATGACATCCTGCACATGACGACGGAAGCAGGGTCCGGCCATCCGACGTCCTCGCTGTCCGCGACCGACCTGTTGACCGGCCTGTTCTTTGGCGGCACATTTCGATTCGACCTGGACCACCCGCAGAACCCATGCAACGACCGCATCATCTTCTCCAAGGGGCACGCCTCGCCGCTGTTCTACGCGTTGTACGCAGCTGCGGGCGTCCTGTCGCAGGAGGAATTGCTCACGTATCGCAGGATGGGCTCACCCCTCGAAGGACACCCGACCCCGCGCTTCGCTTACGCCGAAGCGGCGACCGGCTCGCTCGGCCAAGGGCTGGGCATCGGCGTCGGCATCGCCATGAACGGCCGATACGTCGACAAGCTGCCGTACAACACCTATGTTCTCATGGGCGACAGCGAAGTCGCCGAAGGCTCGGTCTGGGAAGCTGCGGAGCTGGCGTCACAGTATCAACTGGACAACCTGGTGGGCATCCTGGACGTCAACCGGCTGGGCCAGCGCGGCGAAACCATGCTGGACTGGGAGCTGGAAACGTACGAAGCGCGCTTCGCCGCCTTCGGCTGGCACACGATCGTCCTCGAGGACGGGCACAACATCGACGCGGTCCAGGCGGCCTATGGTGAGATCGACCACGCCTGCGGTCGTCCCACGGTCCTCATCGCCCGGACCGTCAAGGGCAAGGGTGTCTCGTTCCTCGAGAACCAGGATGGATGGCATGGCAAGACGCTGAAGCGCGAGGAGTTCGACCGCGCGGTCCTCGAACTGGGACCAATCGATCTGAACCTCCACGGCGCCATCGAACCACCAGTCCAGGCCGTACCGGCAGTGTGGGCTCCTGTGCCGGTTGACCAGCCTGTGAGCGCCAAAGCGCTGTCACCGCGCGAAGCGTATGGGCGCGCCCTCGTGGACATCGCGCCGACACACCCCGGCATGGTGGTGCTGGACGCCGAGGTCAGCAACTCGACGTTTGCCGCCACCTTCCGCAACGCCTATCCTGAACGGTTCTTTGAGATGTACATCGCCGAGCAGAACATGGTCTCTGCAGCACTGGGATTCAGCACCCGGGGCAAGATGCCCTTTGTCTCGACGTTTGCGGCGTTCTTCTCCCGCGCATTCGACCAGATCCGTATGGCACAGTACGCCATGGACCGGGGCAACATCAAGTTCGTGGGTTCACACGTCGGCGTTTCCATCGGGCCGGACGGCCCTTCACAGATGGGCCTGGAAGACATCGCCATGTTCCGCACGCTGGTCGGCAGCGTCGTCCTATACCCGGCCGACGACACCGCCACAACAGCACTCGTCCGGCAGATGGCCGATCATCATGGCATCTGTTACATGCGGACGACCCGGCAGGACCTGCCACGCCTCTACGAGACCGGGGAAGAGTTCCCCATCGGTGGGAGCAAGACCCTCCGCCACAGTGACGACGACCGCGTAACTCTAGTGGGCGCGGGGATCACCCTCCATGAAGCACTCAAGGCTGCTGACACGCTGGCTGCAGAGGACATCAACGCCCGGGTCATCGACCTCTACAGCGTCAAGCCGCTGGATATGGCGACACTGCACAAGGCAGCAGCCGAGACCGCAGTCGTCATCACCATCGAGGACCACTACGCCGAGGGTGGTATCGGCGAAGCCGTGGCAGCAGCGCTATCCGACGTCGCAACGCCGGTGTTCTCACTTGCGGTGTGCAAGCTGCCGATGAGCGGCAAGCCAGAGGAACTGCTGGCCTACGAAGACATCGACGCCGCAGCCATCGTCCGCAGGGTAAAGGAACTGTAGCGACTGTCCACGTGTTGGTGTCAGGCTCCTGATTTGGCGTCTGGCACCAGATCGCCGCGCAACAGGTCCATGTAGAGGATGTCGACACGCTTCCCGTCGCGGGCGCTCGCCTCGCGCAGACAGCCGGCGTCCTTGAAGCCCACCTTGTGGTACGACGCGACTGCGCCTGGGTTGCAGGCGAGCACTGTCAGGAAGATCGTGTGCAGTTCCAGCATGTCGAATCCCACGGTACATAGGAGGCGCATCGCTTCCGTGCCGTACCCGTGGCCACGGTGCTTTTCGTCCCCGATGAGGATGCTGGCTTCAGCCCTCCCCACGATGAGGTTGAGGTTCTTGAGCGCGCATCGTCCAATGAGGCCCCCGGTTGACATCAGATGAATGCCGAACCGCCGGACGTCGTCCGCCACCGCGGACTTGTCGTAGGAGGCTTGCATCGCTTCGAGGCTGGGGGCTCTGCCGTACCCTTGCGTCAAGCGCGTCACTTCACGGTCGTTGGCCCATTTCCAGTACAGCGGAACGTTGTCGCGTCGTTCAGGCGCCAGGAACACGAGTTTTCCCTCGATCACATGTGGCAGGATGTCCATGCTCCCTCTCCTCTCTGGTACGCTTTCCCGTTTGACTACGGTCGTCTCAGTAGCCCGGGTCTTCCTCGAGTTGCGCGCGGTACCTGGCCTTGGCCTGGTACATGCGCTTGTCTGCAAGCTGCACCAGGTCCCCTTCCTCGGGGTCGCCCCGCACGGTAGCGATCCCTGAGGAACAATGCACTGCCCCCATTGCTGTCAGGACTTGCGTCCCGATGCCCGCACGCAGTCGTTCGAGCAGCAGCTCGGTCTCCCGCTGTGAGGTCTCCGGCAGGACGAGAAGGAACTCATCCCCGCCATAGCGGATGACCTTGTCGATGGCGCGCAGAGACTTTCGCAGCACTGTCACCAGCGTCTCGAGGACCCGGTCGCCTTCGGCGTGACCCAGCCGGTCGTTGATGGACTTGAACTCGTCGATGTCCAGCATGACAAACGACACATCATGACCGTGCCGCCGGGCCCGTTCCAGCTCCTCCACAACGATGCCGTCCATGGCGTGACGGTTGTGTGCTCCCGTAAGGCCGTCCAGCAGGGCCTGTTCGCGCAGTAGCTGTTTGATCTGCATGCTTGCGAGCATCAGGCCGACACCAGCCGCCAGGGGCGTCAAGTTGCGGACGTCCTCGCGGGAGAACGCCGCGGCCTTCTTGCTTTCGAGGTTCAGGACACCGATAACCTTGCCTCCCACCATCAATGGGAGAGCCAAGTCAGAGCGCCCGCCCGGTACGCCGCGCAGGTAGAACGAGGAGGCACTCACATCGGAGACGTTGACCGTATGCCGTAGACGGAACGCCCGTACGACCACGCCTACATGGTCATGGACGCACAATGCAAGCCCATCGTACTCGCTCGTGTATCCTTTCTGCGCTCGCAGGATGAGGGACTCTGTCTCGTCGTCGTACAGGAAGAGCGCGATGTACTGGTAGCCAAGGCGCCGCGCGATGCGCTTGACGACTGTGTTCATGAATTCCACCGCGCTTGCCGCGCGAACGCCATCGAGCGTCGTCTCGTGCAGCAAGGACAGGAAGTTCTCGCGGTTCGCGGACTGCTGTTCCTTCAGGTACCGGGCAATAATCAGGCTAATGAGGTGAATGAGGGGCCGCAGGGCGTCGACATCCTCAGGCTTCAGCCTTTGGCGTGACGTCTGTACGTTGATGATGCTGACCACGCGCCGGTCAATGATAATAGGAAAGCCAACATAGCTGACGATGTCGCTGGCCGCCCTCCTCCTCCAGTCGGGGTACGCCCCAACATCCTCGATGAAGCACGTCTCACGCCCACGGATGATGCCCATGATGTTCCGTGGCAGTTCCTGGTTGAAGCTGGCCTCGACCTTCCGAAGCACGCTCCACGGGATGCCGTTGGCAGCGTCGAAGTGCACCCGCTGATCGATGTCCACGCCCATGACCGTCACCGAGGCGGATAGTATCGACTGGGCGATGAGATCCACAGCCCGCTGAACCGCTTTTCGCGGCGTCGTTTCCAGCAGTATCCGCTCCAGTTCATCGGTCCGGATCAGCGTAGTGTTGTTCATATGTAAACCTATTGTAGTTGCCCCCGGTCCGACTGCAACAACCTCACCTGTCCCCGAACGACCTCCGGAAATTCGGGGCATTGCTCCAAAGAGACATTACAGTCCATGTCCACTGCTCCTGATTCTTGACAGGCATTGCGAACACGCTAGCATTCTGGCTAAGGGCTGCACTACCAAGGTGGTCAGGGTGAGATGCCCCTGAAAGGCACCGCGTCAGCTGCTGTCCTGGGAACAACCCGGTAGATGCGACATGGGAGAGGTGAAATGACCGCGAAATAAGGGAACTGTAGTCAGGAGCGTTCTCACGTCAGGAAACTCGATTCTGGATAAAGGAGAGTACACATGAAGAGATTCTGTTCACTGGCACTGGCCATTGCGCTGCTGGCCACCATGTTCGCACCATTTGCTGCCGCGCGTGCAGCCGGATTCAAAGACGTTGCCGCCTCGTACTGGGCATTTGATGAGATCACCGCCCTGGCCGCGAAGAAAGTTCTCGCCGGTTACCCCGATGGGACCTTCAAGCCCGAGGGCAAGGTCACCCGCGAAGAGTTTGCCAAGATGATCGTTATCGCCAAGGGTCTCGCCCTGGTGAAGCCCTCCAGGCCCACGTTCACCGATGTTGCAGCATCCAGCTGGTCATACGGCTATGTCGAAGGCGCCGTCAAGGCCGGCTACATCAAGGGCATCGGTGGCGGGAAGTACGCCCCCGCTGCCCAGATCAAGCGTCAGGACATGGCTGTCCTGCTCGTCCGTGCAGCCGGCAAGGAACAGACCGCACTTTCGGCCCCTGTCAAAGCCGTCTTCTCTAATGACGAGGCGTCAGTCGGCGCATACGCCCTGCCTCACCTGGCATATGCTGTCAGCCCTGCAGCCCAGTTCCTAGTCTGGGACGTCAAGCGCAACATCAACCCGGTCAGCTCTGCGACACGCGCGGAGTGCGCTCATGGCATCTACATGTCACTCTTCCCGCCGAAACAGGGTGGCAACCTGAGCATGGCCCTCACAGAGAACCCTGATTCGTTGTTCAACCCCTTGCTCACGTTGATGACAGCTTCGTATGTCGTCACTGCGAGCATGGAGGACCAACTCGTCATACAGACCCCCAACGGTGCCCTGTATCCATCGATGGCCCGTGAAGTCCCGTCAGTTGCAAACGGACTGTGGAAGGTCAACGAAGCCACCGGTACCATGATCGTTACGTTCCGCCTGCGCCCCGGCCTCAAGTGGTCTGACGGCGTCGCCGTGACCTCCCACGACTTCAAGTTCAGCTGGGAGATGGTAGAGAACGACAAGATCAACGTCATCAGCCGTTACGTCGAAGACATGATCTCGAAGATCGACGACAGCGATCCCACCAAGATTGTCGTCTACTACAAGAAGTTGTACCCGCTGGCCAACTATGGACTGTTTAACCTCTATCCAGCTCACCTTCTGGAAGCAGCCTACAAGAAGAACCCCGCGGACATCAACTCCAGCTCCTTCAACCAGAAACCCACCTACTGCGGTCCGTACATGCTGGATGCGTGGGAACCCAACAACTACATCCGTCTCAAGGCCAATCCCCTGTATTTCGCCGGTCGCGCCAACTTCGACACGGTGACGTTCTGGATCATCCCGGATTCGAACACGATGCTCGCCAACTTCATGGCAGGCAAACTGGACGTTTCCGTTCCCGGCATGGGCCTTGACGACCCCGACCAGGCCAACGTCCTGCGCGAGCGCGCGGGCAGCACGTTCTTCGTCCAGTATATTACTTCGGCATACACTGAGCACCTCGAAATCAACATGGACGTCTCGCAAGCTGCACAGGATGTGCGCGTGCGCCAGGCTCTGCAGATGGCGATCGACCGCGATGAGCTCAACCGTCGTGTGTTCCGCAGTTTCCGCGTCCCCTCGACCAATATCGTCCCCATCAACAACCCCTTCGAGCTGAAGACAGGGCTCGATCTGTATGCCTACAACCCAACGAAGGCCAACCAGCTGCTTGACGCTGTCGGCTACAAGAAGGGCGCAGACGGCATCCGCCGCGATCCCAAGGGCAACAAACTGCACTTCGTCATCTCAACGACGACATCAGCCGTCCGCGCTCGCGAGTTCCCCGTCATCCAGGCATACTGGAAGGCCATTGGCGTCGAGACGGAGTTCAAGCCCATGGCATCCGACAAGTTCTTCGGTGACATCCTGCCCAAGGGTGAATTCGACATGGGCATGGCGTCCACGTCAGATGACCCCGGACAGCCCGTTGCCTACAGCAGGTGGCATTCTTCGCAAATCCCCACTGAAGCCAACGGCTGGGTAGGCACAAACCGGTCCCGCTTCAAGGACGCCGCACTCGACAAGGCGATGACGACAACCGTCACGACCGTCGACACTGCGAAGCGTACTGCTGCTTTCTACGATGCTCAACGCATCATCAACAAGACCGTCCCCTGGATTCTTCTCACATGGGAGACCGACGTGCGCGTCGAACGCAAGACGATCGGGGGTACCGACTATTCCACCGATTCCGGTACTGCTTCCTACACCTGGAACCTGCGGTACTGGTGGCGTAAGTAGTCCCGCGCTAGGAGTTTCAGTAAGTATCGGCTAGAAATCTGCGTTCCCAGGTTGCATACTGCAACCTGGGAACGTCTGCCTTTTTGGGAGGTGGAAGTGCGAAACTTCATCACGCGGCGAGTGCTGCAACTTATCCCACTGTTTGTCGGGATCTCTTTCATTACCTTCTGGCTGCTCACACTGCAGGGAGACCCATTCCACCAACTCCTCCTCAACCCACACATCAAGGCTGAGGACGTAGCCCGCCTGATGCATCAGTGGAACTGGGACAAGCCATTCCTGGTCCGGTACTTTTACTGGGTCAAGGAGTTTGTCACGAGCACCTTTGTCCCAAGTCACGGCAACGGGTGGGGATTCTCGATCCTGGCGCCCGGTCAGACGGCACGCGCCCTCATCCTGCAGAAGATCCCAATGACGCTGACCCTGGGCATCTCGGCCCTGGTCTTCGCGTTTGTCATCGCCCTGCCCATTGGCATCTACTCCGCCATCCGCCAGTACAGTATCGGTGACTACATTGGCACATTCTTCGCCTTCTTCGGGATGTCGATGCCGGCATTCTGGTTCGGCCTGATGCTGTTGCTTCTGTTCGGCCTCAAGCTTGGCTGGCTTCCGATCGGAGGCATGCATACGGACCTGCTGACCGTGAACGGCAGCCAGGTCGACTTCTACGCCGCGCCCTGGATCATGCAGTTTGCTGACCGGGCAAAGCACCTTATCCTGCCGGTCGTCGTGCTGAGCCTGATGGACGTCGGTTCGTGGATGAGGTACGTCCGCAGCTCGATGCTGGAGGTCATTCGCCAGGACTACATCCGGACCGCGCGCGCCAAGGGAGCCCCCGAACGCACCATCCTGTTCAAGCATGCGCTACGTAACGCCATGACGCCCATCATTACGCTCATCGGTCTGTCCTTGCCGTCGTTGCTGGCAGGTGCCATGATCACGGAACAGGTGTACAGCCTGGACGGCATGGGTCGCCTCACGATCCAGGCGGTGCTGGGCAACGACATCTTCGTCGGCATGGCCATCGTCATGATGGACGCGATCCTCGTGATGTCCGGCAGTCTGCTGGCCGACATCCTGTACGCGGTGGTCGATCCGCGCATCCGGTACAGTTAAGGAACTGCCATGGCTGACGAAATGAACAAGAATGTCACCATGCCCGAACCCTCCTCCCTCGAACCCATGAACGATGAATTTCTGCAGAGTACGACGACCCAGTCGGCATCGATGTGGTCGGCCGTCTTCCGTCGTCTGCGCCGCAACAAAATGGCCATTGCCGGTCTGGTGATCGTCATCCTGGTCGTACTCATGGCCGTTCTTGCCAAACCGCTCTCGATGGGCAATGATCCATACCACATGCTCAATGTCAACGAGGCACCCGTTGAAATCGGCCGCCCTGAGCTTATGCCTCCCATGCGAAGCCACCCTCTTGGTACCGACGAACTCGCACGCGATGCATGGTCCCGGTTGCTGTACGGTGCCCGCGTCTCACTGTTCATCGGTATCGTCGCGAGTTTCCTCTGCATCGTGATCGGCACGATCGTGGGCCTTATCTCCGGCTACTTCGGCGGATGGGTCGACATTGTTGTCATGCGCTTCACCGACATGATGCTCTGTATCCCATCCCTTGTCCTCATGGTCATCCTGTCAGCTATCCTGAAGGGCGGCGTCTTCCAGCTGATCCTGGTCATCGTCACCTTTGGATGGATGAGCAGTGCTCGACTGGTCCGTGGTCAGGTGCTGTCACTCAAAGAACAGGAGTACGTCGAATCCGCCCGCGCGATCGGCGCCTCGGGCTGGCGCATCATGTTCAACCACCTGCTGCCAAACACGATGGCGCCCATCATCGTCAGTTTCTCAATGTCCATCAGCGGCACCATCATCCACGAGGCGTCACTCAGCTTCCTTGGCCTGGGAATCCCACAACCCATTCCGAGCTGGGGCAACATGCTCACCAACTCGCAGAACTACATGTTTTCTGCTCCGTGGCTGATCTGGTGGCCAGGCCTGGCCATCTTCGTCACCGTGCTGGGGTTCAACTTCCTGGGCGACGGCCTGCGTGATGCACTGGACCCACGCCTGAAGCTGTAGTCACACATATAGGACATCATTGTGAGACAGGAACCGGCGCTCATCGCAGCACCGATCCCTGTCCATGCTCCTGCTGAATCAGAAACGATTACCCGCGGTCCGGCAAGCCCGAGGCAGTGAACTCTGCCCTCACCCGCTGACGCAGGTCAGCATCAGTCAAGAGATCATATCCGGTCATGGCAAGTCCTTTTGCCGCGAGGATGACAACGTCGTCCGCTCGTGGGCCGGCGGCGGCCGTACAGAACACGTCCGTGTGTTCCAGCGTCCCCTCAGGCGCAATCCAAAGGTACTCGTGGATACTGGGCACCAGCAGCGACACATTGCCGATGTCGGATGAGCCGGTCGCCATGGCGGGATCCGGCTCGTTCATCTGCTCGCCCAGACTTTCCATGTTGGCCTTGAACGTATCGCCCATCACGTGGTTCGGGTGACGCTCAGCATAGATGAGATCCGTCGTGAAGGTCAGCTTCGCGCCAGTGATCAGCGCTCCTGCCTCTGCGGCACGGCGCACGTCCTCGATCATCTTCTTCAGGAACCGCCGTGAATCCGCTCTGGCCGTGAACTCAGCTACTGCGTGGTCACAGATAATGTTGGAGGCGCTGCCGCCCGCGGTGATGATACCGTTGATCGTCGGCCGCTCCGTCAGAGCCCACGCCTGCCTGACTGCATCGATGCCATTGAACGCTGCGATCAGCGAGGTCAGAGCATTCACGCCGTCCTGCGGACCGGCAGAGTGCGCTCCGCGTCCATCATAGGCGATGTTGATGGCAACTGCCGCTCGTCCACCTCTCTTGACCAGATTGGTGGTCGCGGGATGCATCATGAGAGCAAAATCGATGTCATCGAACGCGCCGTGCTCGGCCAGGATGATCTTGCCGCCGACGGTCTCCTCGGCCGGAGTCCCGATGACCACGACGTCGCCGCCCATCTGGTCCATGACAGACGCCAGCGCGATGCCGGCACCCACGGAAGACGCTGCAATGACGTTGTGCCCGCAGCCGTGCCCGACACCGCGCAGGGCATCGTATTCAGCAAGGAACGCGACGTGTGGCCCTGCGGCGGACTTGCCATGGAACGTCGCACGGTACGCAGTGTCGAGACCACCATATGGCGTCTGGACTTCAAAACCGTGATGTCGCAGCACCTCAGACTGCCACTGAACGGCGTGGTGCTCCTGCATGCCCAGCTCGGGGTCATCATGGATTCGGTGACTCAGCTCCAGTAGTTCGTGCCGGGCCTCGTCAGCCGCGCACAGGACTGTATCCTTCATATCGCTCCTCCTTCACCAGACGCGAATTGTGGTCGCGTGGACGGCATAACCGTTCGCGTGGCAAGATCAAAACGCTGACCCTCAGTCAGCACGTGCATCATCAGTCCGACGCACCTCAGGCTGCCGCCTCGACCGACGCCCATGTCCGTCGTGTGGGCAGCGTCCAGCACAATGACACAGCTTTCCCCCAGCACGTCGAAGCCTCCAGCCGAGACAACGATCGCCGTCGACTCGTCGATACCAATCCCCAGTAGCCGTGGATGCTCGAGTATGACGCTGATCAGGCGGTTCTCACGCTTGCGCCGAACGAAATGCTGGTCGACAACACAGCCCTCAAGAAAGCCGAACCCTTCCGTCGTTTCGATGTTCCCTTGCTGAATCCGTGAAAAGGCTTCGGTGTTGTCTCCCTCTTCGGGGCTCACGATGCCGGGGTTCAGTAGTTCGTTGCCACTCAGCATGACCCGGCTCATCACCGCAGCCCCCGCGCTGGTGCCCCCGATGGCAGCACCCCGTTCATACGCTTCCCGGATAGCAGCCAGCGTGGGCGTCCCCGCCAGGCAATCGCGCAGACGGCTCTGGTCGCCGCCGGTGAAATAGATGCCGGCCGCTGAGCGCACCTCGCCCACAGAAGATGATGCAAGGGTACAATCCAGAATAGTCGCGTGCGTGCACCCTAGACTCCGCAGTTCCTGTTTCATGCGTTCGCCCTGCTCCACTGGTGTTGTGCTGGCAAACGGAACAATGACGACTGGAGCATCAGCTCCCCCGCACAGATCAATGTACGCACGCATCATAGACACAGGTCGCAGCCCACCTCCGATGATGAACAGGCTTCCGGCCGGACCAGCGCGCCCCTCAGCTTCGTTGTCACTCACGTCTTTTCTCCCCTCAGCCCGACAGGCTCATATGCAGTGAAGCGACACCACCTGGGCACTGCAAGGTGCCTGGGCACGCCCCTCAACATGATGTACCAGAGGAATTACCCAGTTGTGTTACAAGATAGGAAACCTATTTCAGTATGACCTCATGCGAAGACAAGGATCGCTCACGGACATCCTTGATCGCTTTGGCAGCCACGATCCCTACGGCGCGCACGGTTGCCTGCGCCTTGATATCGGCGTCGCGGACCTTGTGCATGACGCGCGGCACCACGTCCACGACCTTCGCTACTCGGTGGGAGGCTATGGAGGCCTTGTCGGCAAGATGGTTGAACTGCGCTTCAGCAGACTGGATAGCTTCGGAGACCTTGCCAATCTCGACACTGGCAGCAGTCACCTGTTCCTGCATCTCGGTCACCTTGGGAGCAACCTGACGCACCACGCTCGCTACCTTGACAGCTATGAAGATAAAAGCGCCTGCAACGCACAACGATGCGCCGCCGATCAATATGACGAGTACCCACAACGGGTCCATGTGATACCTCCTCAGCGCCAACTGGCACTTTGTTTAGTATAGCGCAGCATACGGCTCATGCCACAGCCGAGTTGCATCACGTTAAATCATCGC
>NZ_QXIY01000029.1 GCF_003570995.1 Candidatus Cryosericum septentrionale | reverse complement strand
GTTTCTCGAGCTACGGAGAAATTATGCGGTCTAGTAGTAGCTAAACTGATCTAAAGGAGGCAGGAAGAGAAGAAAGACCCGAAAAGTTGGCTTCACAAAATTCTAACTTTGGGGGGCAATAGAATGGAAGAGAAGTTGAAGAGCAAGATGGGCAAGATTATATGTGTGGTACTGGCCCTATTTTTGGCGGTCAGCTTGGTCGGTTCCGCATTCGCTGTCGACAAAGTGTCTGCGGAAGAAGATCCCGTCCTCGAGGACTGTAGCACTATTATCGTAGGCAAAAAGGCTTCGGCGACCGGGGAAGTCCTCCTTGGTCACAATGAGGACAACGGGGACAACGTGATGGTGCAGTACAAGGTTCCCGCAGCGACTCACAAGCTTGGTGAGCTCTTAACCTTCGAGGCGACAGCCGCTAAGATTCCTCAAGTTGAACAGACTTGGGCTTATTTGTGGTCCGAGACCAGAGCCAGCTGGAGTGCATCTTTTAGTGATTTCTTTATCAACCAATGGGGCGTCGCAATTGTCAGTAATAGCTGCTCCCCCTCGCGTGAGGATAAACCCGGATTAACAGACGGCGGGATCGGCTACGGGCTAAGAGTCCTAATCGCCCAGCGGGCCAAAACAGCCAGGGAGGGCGTTGAGTTAGCTGCTGCCCTTCTCGATCAGTACGGGTACATCGCTTCGGGACGTGCGTACTCAATTGTGGATAAAAATGAAGGCTGGATTCTGCAGGTTGTTAAAGGCAAGCACTACGTGGCGGAACGAATTCCAGACGACCAAGCCATGTTTATTCCAAACTGGTACACTATTCATCAGGTGGACCTGAAAGACACAGCAAACTTTATAGCTTCTCCAGACATCATCACTTACGCCATAAGCCGTGGCTGGTATACGCCTGCTGTAGCGGGTTCCTACAGCGACTTTGATTTCGCGGTGGCCTATCAGAGCCCAACAGCAAATCAGGCAGGCAACATCGTCCGTCAAAAGAATGCCTTAACGGTCCTCCTCGGGAAAGCGCCTACGGACGTCCAGGCTTTCTCTGTAAAACCACTGAAGTTGGTTGATCTGGATACCATCAAGGGAATTCTACGGTCTCACTATGAGGGAACTTCCGATGATCTGAGCAATGGATACGCCATCAACCCGCACCAAACGGGCGTGCGCACAATCTGCTCTGGGACAACCATGGAGAGCCTTATCATCCAGTTCCGTGAGCAGCCCGAATTCACGTGCGTCTGGCGCGCCACACTGAACCCCTGCACAAGCCCGTATGTGCCCTGGTATCTGGGAATCACCAAAGTACCTACTGGCTACGGTTGGCTAACCCCTGCGAACGGGATGGCTACCCACTTCAATGTGCCTGTAGGAGACCTGCTGTATCGTCCTAGCCGTGCCTGGTGGGCGTTCCAGGACGTTCAGGATCTGGCAAACGATTCGTATGCTGATGTTATCCAGACGATCGTGCACTCTAGGGATGCCCTTGAGAAGCGCTGAATTGCCGACCAGCCCGTAATTGAAACTGCTGCTTACGCCATCTTTGAGCACGATCATGCGGAGCTCTAGAATGTACATTGAGAGATTTCGGATACGATCTTGAGTTCTGCAGCTCCGGAGAAATTATGCGGTCTAGTAGTAGTTAAACTGATCTAAAGGAGGTAATCTAAAGGAGGCAGGAAGAGAAGAAAGACCCGAAAAGTTGGCTTCACAAAATTCTAACTTTGGGGGGTAATAGAATGGAAGAGGTAGAGAAAAAGAAGAGAGGTTTTATGGATTGGTACTTTAAATCCAATCTGCTTCTGAGAATTCTCTTTGGTCTTATCCTTGGGGCCATTGTAGGACTGATTGTAGGTCCAAAAATTGCTGTAATCAAGCCTTTTGGTGATCTTCTTATTCGTTTACTACAGATGATCGTTGTCCCTGTGGTTTTCTTCTCACTTATAACTGGATCAGCTAGTATAAGCCCGGCTAGACTTGGAAGAGTTGGTGTTAAGATAATAGTGTATTACTTTCTTACAACAGCAGTTGCAGTTGCAATCGGTCTCTTCTTTGGAAACATTCTACATCCAGGCTTGGGACTAGCACTTGCTGGAGGTGCAGATAAAGTTACGGAACTTGTAGCACCTTCAATAATTGACACTCTGTTGAATCTTGTTCCAACGAACCCTTTTGCTGCACTTTCCGCAGGTGCTGTCCTTCCGATTATCTTCTTTGCAATTCTATTTGGAATAGGACTTTCATTCCTCAAAGAAAGCAAGGAGGAACGATTAAAGCATGCGGCTGAAAGTATCTTAGTTTTGTCTGAGGGCGTTGTCGAGGTAATGCTCTTAATTGTGAGATGGATTCTACAATATGCCCCTATAGGCGTTTTTGCTCTCCTTGCAGTAGTGTTTGGAACCCAGGGAGCAAAAGTTGCAGGTCCATTGGGTCTTGTAACTCTTACTGTTTATCTTGCGCTTGTAGCACAAGTGATTGTGACCTATGGAGGAGCCTTAGCCATTTATAAACTAAGCTTGTTTAAGTTCCTACGGATGGCTAAAGAAGCAATGGTTACCGCATTTGTAACAAGAAGTAGCAATGCTACTCTTCCTACTACGATGAAATGTGCCGATGAGAATATGGGGATTCCCAAGGGAATCTATTCTTTCACGCTCCCACTCGGCGCAACTATCAATATGGATGGCACTGCAATTTATCAGGGGGTTTGTTGCCTATTTGTGGCATTTGCAATTGGTATGAAACTTACTTTTGCTCAACAAATGATAGTAATCTTAACTGCAACACTTGCATCAATTGGAACTGCAGGTGTACCAGGTGCAGGGGCCATAATGCTTCTGTTGGTTCTAAATTCAGTTGGGCTGAAAGTTGAGGCAGGCTCGGCAGTTGCGGCAGCCTATGCAATGGTCCTTGGAATCGATGCAATTCTTGATATGGGTAGAACATCGATCAATATAACGGGGGATCTTGTGGGGACTGCAATAGTTGCAAAAACCGAAGGGGAACTAAACTTAGACAAATGGAAGTGAAAGCAAAGACTCTAGGCATTATTGGAGGAATGGGTCCAGCGGCAACGCTGGACCTCTTTTACAAGATATTAAAGGCTACTCCTGCAAAAAGAGATCAGGATCATATCCATATTATCATTGATGATTTCCCACAGATACCAGATAGAACGGCCTTTCTTCTTGGAAAGGGCGAGAATCCTCTTCCTTACATATTGAAATCAGTAAAAACCCTTGAGAAAGCAAATGTTGATGTGTTGTGTATGCCATGCAACACTGCCCATTATTTTGTTGAAGATATAAGAAAGGCCACTCCTTTACCATTCATAAGTATTATTGAAAGCACTTTAAACACAATAAAGAGAAGTTTCGAGAACTCTAAGAATATTGGACTTCTTGCAACCGATGGGACAATAATTGGAAGGGTATATCACAACATATTTGAGGTTGAACGGTACAGAATCATCACCCCTATAGAAGAAAAACAACATGAAGTGATGAAAATCGTCTATTCTATCAAGGCCGGAAAAATGGAAGAAAATGTCCAAGCTTTTGAAGAGATCATTGAGCATATGAAATTCCTTGGGAGCGAATTAGTGATACTTGGGTGTACAGAGCTTCCAATTTTGTTGAAGTATTTTGAACCTTCTCTTCCTGTCATTGACGCAACATCTTGTCTTGCAAAGGAAATAGCTAATTTTGCTACAGGAAGGTGATGTCTTATTGAAATGGGGGGTGATTTTGTATGCATAAAGTGGCAATTACAGAAACAGTACTCAGGGATGCCCAGCAGTCGCTTATAGCTACGCGAATGAGTACTGATGAAATGCTACCTATACTCGATACAATCGATCGAGCAGGCTATCATTCCATAGAGATGGTACTGTTGTTTCTCTCATAGTATCCGATGTAATTGGCGACCCTCTTGAGGCGATTGCTTCAGGACCTACATATTTTGATTCACCGACATTTGACGATGCTTATTCAGTGCTTGAGGAATATAAACTCCTTGACTCGGTCCCCAAGTTCTATGTCAAGTGTCATAGAAAAGGGCTCAGAGGAGAAGTAATGGAGACATTGAAAAAAGGAGAAACATTGTCGTGTAATTTTTACAATATACTTGTTGCAACCAATTACGAAGCCTGTACCGAAATGGAATTATTCTTCAAAAGCAAAGATCATAATACCCCTTACCTTGGATCATCAGTTCAGGGCGAAGCGGGTGAGGTTGCCAAGGTGATTGGAGGTATTGCGGAGGATCTCGTCGGGGGCGATGTGCTCACCCACAAGCCGTTGCATCGCTTCACGGGCTTCGCCGAGAAGATACGCGAGGACATCTGCCGGAGCCGTCGCGGCTGAGTTCATGAAATCGCGCAGCGCGCGGTCGGCGATCGTGAGCTCTGCTGCTTGTGGGTGCGTCACCATCTGCCTGGCTGCGACCGTCCCGGCAACTGTCTCGACGAGCTTCGTCAGGCGGTCGGTAAGTACGTCGAGTTCGGTCCCTTCAGTGGCGGAGATGCCCAGTGCTGGCTCGCCGACCTCTGCCTCGAGACCCGCGGGGACGGCTCCGAGTTCGTTCCATGTGACGTCACCTATCCAGTCTCCATGGCAGCCACGGCTGTTACTCTCGGCGTCTACGGCGTCCGCAACATGTCCGTTCCCGGCCAAGGTCATCCTGTCGGCCGACCTGGTCACAAAGGACAACGCAGCCAAGTACTACGTTCCGGATTCGATCTACTAGAACCTGATACTCGCGTACTCTGCACTGCCCGGACGGGACTCCCGTCCGGGCAGTTCCGTTACGGGTCCAGCGACCGCAGCTCGGGTGATGACAGGAGAGTCTCCAGCCAAAAGCGGACGATGACCAGCAGGACAGGTTCACCGTCATGGACCGCCGCAGCGACCCACCAGGTCCATGGGGGGACGCTGGGGATGTCCAGCGGAGGGGTCCATGCATGTCTGAATGGGAATCCTGCCACCCAGAGGGGTGCTCTGAGTATGGCAGAGCCCGTGCAGACGATACGTCCGCCTCTCCCCTGCCAGGAGCCGGAGGGTCGTGGCAGGACTCATCTGCAGGAGAAGCCGCCGTGTCTCGTCCTCCAGATGGAGATGTCCATGGGCTGTGAGGTTTTCCACAAAGAGCGGCATGTCTCCTGCAGTATCCCGTCTCCTCACAGAAATCGTCCAACACCTCCGACTTCCTTGTCTTCCCTGCCTTCAGATATGCCTGTGCCTTGACCATCGTGAGCTTCCCCCGTTCCTGGAACCGCCCCTCCGAGTACGCCCCTCGGATACGGCAGCACCCCTCGCATTGAGAGAAAGTGCTCGGGGGACAACATCCTCGGGGGGATTGGACTAACATCCTCGGGGGCATCGTGAGCTCCATTCCCACTGCTCTGTTCTCATCCAAAGGATCAGCAGTATTCTGTCATCCTTCACCTCCGTTTTGAATGAGTCGATGCGCCCATTGACTTCTAATAGTTCTTCTGTTAGCATTTGAGTGTAGGTACACGCATACTAATTGAGGCAAACTGAATGACTGTAATAGAGATAGCCAAGCGTGCCGGTGTTTCGATCGGGACTGTAGATCGTGTCTTACATATGCGCGGCCGAGTAGCCCCCGAAACGAGGCAGCGCATACAGGATATTATAGATGCAGAAGGTTATCGACCGAATCCGCTGGCCCGGCATTTGAAACGCAACAGGGTTTTCCGGATTGGTGTGCTGATTCCCGGACTGGAAAAAGAAAGCGGGTACTGGAACTTGATCTATGATGGTATTCTCAAGGCTGCAGAAGAGCTTTCCGCTTTTTCGTTCAAAATCGAGCTGTTCAACTTTGTCCGCCCGGATCGTGCCTCGCTGGTCAGTGCATTCGAAAGGATGACCGCTTCCGGCTGCTGTGCATACATTATTGCGCCGGTCATGCAGGAAGAAACCCTTGTGCTGCTTATGGGGCAGGAAGGCCAGCCATTATACACATTACTTGACTCGCCACTCCCTGGTGCACGTCCTGTTTCAACTGTTGCGCAGGATCCTTTCCGTGGAGGATATCTCGCCGGAAAAATGATGGATCTGGTCTCGCGCTCAAATGGTCCATATGCGACTGTCCGTCCATATACCGAAGCATTCAACCTGAATGAACGTGCCCGCGGGTTTAATGCATGGTTTTCTTCCCGACCGGATGTGAAGGTTCTTGATATTGTCTGTTCCGAGCTTCACATGGACGAAACCTACCAGATTCTGGAGGATACACTGCGCCGAAATCCCGATCTGAAGGGAATCTTCGCCGTTTCTTCTATCGGTCACAAGATTGCCGACTTTATTGATGCAAGGGGCCGAAAAAAAGATATCTCGATCATCGGATACGATCTTGTTACAGAAAATGTGCAGCATTTAGAAAATGGGAAAATTGATTGCTTGATTTCCCAACGACCGGAAGAACAGGGTCATCATGCTTTGTATCAGTTATATAGAAAGATCGTGCTTGAAGAAGAACCGACACCGCAAATCGATATGCCATTTGACATCTATTTCAAGGAGAACCTATTATGATTACTCCCAACGAGCATTTTGTTATTGGTGCCGATTTCGGAACCGATTCGGTACGAGTGGTAATACTTGATGCAGCCGACGGAAGAGTCGCCGGTTCGCATGTAGCGCATTATCCACGCTGGAAAAAGGGTCTCTACTGCGATCCGAAAGAAAACCAGTTCCGCCAGCATCCGCTCGATTATACCGAGAGTCTCGTCGAAGCGGTAACCGGTGCAATCCGTGAAGCAGATACTGCCCGATCCCGTACCGACAAAGGTTCAATCAGCGGTAGAATACGCGCTATCTCTGTCGACACCACAGGGTCAACGCCCGTGCTTGCGGACCGTTTCGGTACGCCCCTCTCTCTCTTGCCTGCCTTTGCGGAAGATCCCGATGCCATGTTCATACTCTGGAAGGACCACACGTCAGTCCAGGAAGCTGACGAAATCAACAGAGTTTCGCGTTCCTGGGGTGGAACTGATTTTACCAAGTATATGGGCGGGGTATATTCATCGGAATGGTTCTGGGCAAAACTGCTTCACACAGTCCGCAAGAACCCGAAGGTAACAAAGGCTGCTTACACCGGAATAGAACACTGCGACTGGATAACTGCGGTCATGACAGGGACAACAAATCCCGATGTAATAAAGCGGAGCCGCTGTGCCGCCGGTCACAAAATTATGTGGCATGCAGAATGGGGCGGATATCCGCCGCGCGAATTTTTCGACAAACTTGATCCGAAACTCTCCGATATCCGCGATTCGCTCGGAACCGATACTTGGACAACAGATGTATCTGCCGGAACGCTCACCCCCGAATGGGCACAGAAACTCGGGCTTCCCGAATCCGTTATTGTCTGTGTCGGTGTATACGATGCGCATATCGGAGCAGTCGGCGGTGGCGCTGCTCCGGGGACGCTGGTAAAGAGTATCGGAACCTCGAGTTGCGACGTCATCATCGGACCGAAACCGGCCGCCGGGCAAAAAGAACACCTGATCGCCGGAATCTGCGGACAGGTAGACGGCTCTGTTGTACCCGACTGGATCGGTTATGAAGCCGGACAGTCCGCGTACGGTGACTACTTTGCCTGGTTCCGCAATCTGCTGATGTGGCCGATACAAAATCTGGTTGCATCTGATCCAGATGCGAAGGATCTCGATCTCGAGAAAATTGAAAAGGCGATTCTCCGTACTCTGGAAGAAGCTGCTTCGCATATCGAGCCGACAGAATCTTCCGTGCTTGCGCTTGACTGGGTGAACGGCCGCCGGACTCCCTTCGCGAACCAGAACCTGACCGCCGCTATTACCGGAATCAATCTCGGAACCGATGCTCCGGCAATTATGCGGGCCCTGCTCGAGGCAACTGCCTTCGGTGCCCGCTCGATTATTGAATGCTTCGAGGATGGCGGGATTAATATACAGAAGGTCATGGCAATTGGCGGTGTGGCCCGAAAGAGCAAACTTGGTATGCAGATTCTTTCTGACGTTATAAACCGTGATATCCATGTAACAGCCGGGGACCAGTCTTGTGCAATCGGTGCCGCTGTTTTCGCGGCAACCGCAGCCGGGCTCTATCCCGATATCTTTACTGCGCAAAAAGCCCTTTCCGCTGGTACCGAACGGATCCACAAACCTGATCCTGCCCGTGTGGCGATCTACAACAAGCTCTACGAAAAATTCCGTAAACTTGGGCAATTTATTGAAGGAGAAACAAGATAATCAACCTGAATCAGTATGAATTTTGGTTTTTGACCGGAAGCCAGCATCTTTATGGAGATGAAACTCTCCGCCAGGTCGCCAACGATTCGAAAAAAATTGTAGAAGCATTCAATGCAGACAAGCAGATGCCCTGCAAGCTCGTGTGGAAACCGACGCTTACTACCGCAGACGATATCCGTGCCGTGCTCGAGCAGGCAAATGCCGATCCTTCCTGCGCGGGCGTTGTCGCCTGGATGCATACCTTCTCTCCTGCCAAGATGTGGATCGCCGGTCTTTCATCCTATAAGAAACCACTCCTCCAGTTCAATACCCAGTTCAACCGCGACATTCCGTATGACACCATGGATATGGATTTCATGAATTTAAATCAGTCCGCACACGGAGATCGCGAGTTTGGATTTATCACTGCACGCATGGAAATACCGCGCAAGGTTGTTGTCGGTCACTGGAGTGACACTGAAACCCGCGAGCGAATTGCACTCTGGATGCGCGCAGGCTGTGCTGTTGCTGACGGCAAGAATCTGCGAATTGCACGTTTTGGTGACAACATGCGTGATGTTGCGGTAACCGACGGTGACAAGGTCGAGGCAATGATCCAGCTCGGCTGGTCCGTGCCATATTATGGAATCGGTGATCTAGTCGCGTATATAGCAAAGGTGACCGATGCCGAGATCGACAAGCTGGTTAAATTGTACGAAGCCGACTATAAAATTGTCTGGGGCAAGGACAAGAACTTTGTGCTTAAGTCTATCCGGGAGCAGGCACGGATTGAAATTGCCATGCGCGCTTTTTTCAAAGACACGAAGTCTAATGCCTTTACCACTAACTTTCAGGATCTGTATGGTATGAAGCAGCTTCCCGGTCTTGCTTGCCAGCGCCTGATGGCGGACGGTTTCGGTTTTGCCGGAGAAGGCGATTGGAAGACCGCTGCGATGGTGCGTACCTTTAAAGTGATGTCCGCGGGTCTTGGTGGTAAGGGGTTCGGTGATTCCTTTATGGAAGACTACACGTATCACTTCGAAAAGGGAAACGAGATGGACCTCGGAGCCCACATGCTTGAAGTGTGTCCGACTATTGCCGCCGGAAAGCCGCGCCTCGAAGTGCACCAGCTCGGAATCGGTGACAAGGAAGATCCTGCCCGGCTCGTATTTACCGGAAAGGCAGGACCTGCAATTTGTACCGCTATTGTGGATTTCGGTAGCCGTTTCCGCTGCGTTCTCAATGAGGTCAATGTGGTTGCGCCCCCGAAGGACTTCCCGAAGCTTCCCATTGCCCATGTGCTCTGGAGGCCCGAACCGAATCTCCGGGTATCGGCCGAAAGCTGGATACTCGCTGGCGGCGGACACCATACCGCATATTCGAATATTGTTACCACGGACATGGTCCGGGACTGGGCCGAGATGGTCGGTATCGAATGTGTCGTGATCGACAAAAATACCAATGTAGCCTCCTTCCGGAATGAACTCCGGTGGAATGCTGCCGCCTGGAGAAAATAATGTCCGAATATGCCTCGCTTAAAGAGGAAGCCTGGTCCGCAAACAGGGAGATACCTGTGCGCGGTCTTGCACTGTACACTTGGGGTAATGTGTCGGCCTTCGATCCACGGAAGGGGGTATTCGCGATAAAACCTTCTGGGGTGCCGTATCTCGACCTCAAGCCGCAAGACATGGTGATTGTCGATCTTGAAGGAAAGGTTGTCGAAGGAACATTAAATCCGTCTTCCGATACCCCGACTCATACAGTTCTTTATCGTGAATTTACTGTTAATGGTGCCGCACTCGTCCGCGGTATTATTCATACGCATTCAACCTATGCCGTTGCATGGGCACAAGCTTGCCGGTCAATTCCGCTTTTCGGAACAACTCATGCTGACCATATCCAGATCGCTGTTCCCTGTACCCCGTATCTCTCCCGCGAAGCAGTGGAACGGGAATACGAACTGGAAACCGGGAACTTGATTGTGGAAACGTTCAGGAAAGGGTTGGCTGGTACGGCGGACTCGCACGGCTCGGTTGAGGGGAGCGGTATATCAGGTCCTAGTGCGGCGGCTCCTCTCAACCCGGACGAGGTTTCGATGGTCCTTGTCGGCGGTCACGGACCCTTTGCCTGGGGACCGAGCGCAGCAAAAGCAGTGTATAACGGGGCTGTTCTCGAAGAGATTGCCCGGATGGCGCTATTGACTCTCCAGATCAACCCGTCTGCTGTGCCGCTGCCTGACTACATCGTGAACAAGCATTACCGGCGAAAGCATGGACCGAATGCGTACTATGGCCAGACCAGTCCTGTTAGCTCAAAGTAAGCATAGCAGCTTACAGGGACTGGTTTCGAGTTTTGTCGCGTGGCGACAAAACTCTTGTGGTACAGTAAGAAAAGTACCACAAATAATCAGGGGCGAGAAGGAGGTGCAAGAACATTTGACTTTTGCCTGTGATTCTGTTGAGACAGAGAACAAAAGTAAGGAGATTCTGGAGTGTCAACTTGTAACCACATCTTGAAGCTAGGACACATCAGCAATACAGTGAGCGAATCGTGCGAGCGGGAAATCTTTATGCCCCTCGATGTCTTTTTCGGGGAAAACCTTCCGCTGGAGGACGATGCGGAACATGGTTTATCGATCGTCGATGAGGAAGAGGCTGTCATGAACGCCGACGGTCTCATAGAGCTGGGCATTACCGACACTGTCGGCAAAGCGAAAGCTTTGACGGTGGGTCGAGATGTACAAAGGAGAGTAAGATGAAGAAACGAAACGCGTTCATACTGCTCGTCGTCGTGGTCGTGATCATCCCGATGATCATGCTCACGTCCTGCACAAAGAAGGCCGCCACCAAGCAGCTGACGTTCGTGATGGTTCCGAAGGGAGTCCATCCATACTATATACCGTGCTACCAGGGTTTCGTGGATGCCGCCGCCAAATACGGCATCACTGTTGAGGAGGCCGTCCCGCAAAAGTTCGAGCTTCCCCTCCAGGTCCAGGTTATTGAGGACCTGATCGCCAAGAAGGTCGACGGCATCGCGATTTCCGCCGTCGACGACGCCGGACTCGTGCCGGTCATCGACGAGGCGACCAAGGCAGGTATCAAGGTCATCACCTTTGACGCACCGGCTCCTTCCACCGCGGCACTCTGCTACATCGGCACCGACAACAAGAGCGCCGGTTCCGCAGCTGCGAAGCAGATGGCCAAGCTTATGGGCAACAAGGGCAACCTGATCATCCTCCAGGGTGGCCTCGCCGCCTCGAACCTCAACCTCCGCACCCAAGGCTTCAAGGAAACGATGGCCCAGGTTGCGCCGGACATTAAGATCCTCGACGTCGTTGACGAGGGCGGCGACTTAAGCGTCACCCAGAGCAAGACGGAAGCGATCATCGTGGCCTATCCGAAGCTGAATGCGATTTTCGCGGTTTCCGCGGAAATCGCCGGTGCCAACAACGCCGTCAAGGATGCGATCGCGAAGAAGCACCTGACACAGGGCCAGATTATCCTCGGCGGATTCGACGACGTCAAGGATACCCTCGATGGAATCACAGATGGGTCCATCGCGTTCTGCCTCGTCCAGAAGACCTACAAGATGGGTTGGCTCTCCATCGAGAACCTCCTCGCTGCGACGCAAGGCAAGACCCTCCAGAACATCGATACCGGCATGGTCATCGTCACGAAAGCCAACGTCGCCACCTACATGGACGACATGAAGAAAGAGTTCGCCGGGGCAACTACCGGCGGCAAGTAATACGGTAGCGTACCGTCGACGCGCGGGCAACCTCCCGCGCGTCATAACGCGAATGCTTTCCGCCTTCGCACGAAGTATGTCCCTTTAGTCGAAAGGAGAAACTACCATGGGAAAGAAACAGGCGAGAGGCCGGTCTGTGGTCTCCGAAATCGTCAAACAGCGCGAGTCGGCAATCTTCCTGGCACTTCTCATCGTGATGGCGATCATCGAGATCATGGCTCCGAACTTCCTGAGCGGAGACAACATCTATCTCGTTTCCCGCCAGATTGCCCTCGTGGCCATCGTGGCCATTGGCGAGCTTTTTGTCATCCTCACCGGCGGCATTGACCTGTCGGTCGGCGCCATCATGGGCCTCTCCGGCGTCGCATCGGCTGGCGCGATGGCGTCCGGCGTCAATCCGGTGCTTGCAATCCTGTTCGGCATGGTCATCGGCATGGTCATCGGTGTTTTTAACGGCTGGCTCGTCTCGTACGTGTTTATACCCCCCTTCATTGTCACCCTCGGTGCCCAGGAGATCGCCCGCGGAACGATCCTCATTTACACCAAGGGCTGGCCGATCACGAACATCCCCAAGTCGATCCTGTTTATCGCCCAAGGCGACTTCCTCAGTATTCCTGTTCCGGTCTGGATCATGGTCGTTGTCGCCGTTATCGCCGAGATAGTCCTTACGAAGACCTCGTTCGGGCGGCGGATCTACGCCATCGGCGGCAACGAAACGGCGACCTTCCTTTCCGGCGTCAACGTCAAAAAGATCAAATTCTTCCTCTACGTGATCGCCGCCTTCACCGCGAGCCTCGTCGGCATCATCCTGGTGGCGCGGTTCAACTCTGCCCAGGCGGACGCGGGGACCGGCTGGGAGATGAACGCGATCGCCTCGGCCGTCATCGGCGGTACCTCGCTCGCCGGCGGCGCTGGAAGCGTGCTCGGCTGCCTCATCGGTGCTTGCATCATCGGCGTCCTCGCCAACGGCCTCGTACTGATGAGAGTCTCGTCCTACTGGCAGACGGCCATCATCGGTACCGTCATCGTGCTCGCGGCCGTACTCGACCATATCCGGAAGAAATAGGCAGATCTAGCATGGAAAACAAGACTCTGGTAATGAAGGGCATCACGAAGTCGTTCCCTGGCGTCCTTGCCCTCCACGACGTCGATCTCGAGGTCAAGCCCGGTGAGGTCGTCGGTCTCATGGGGGAAAACGGTTCGGGAAAGTCGACGCTGATGAAGATCCTCACCGGCGTGTACCGGCTCGATTCAGGGACGGTCACCTGGGGCGGAAAGCAGGTATCCTTCGCCACGACGCGGCAGGCCCAGGTGGCGGGAATCTCCATCATCTTCCAGGAGCTCAATAACTGCCCGAACCTGAAGCCCCTCGACAACCTCTTCCTGGGACGCGAGCTATACAGGAAGAACTCGCCCTTCCTCGATCTCAAGACGATGCAGGAGAAGGCGGCCGAGGTTTTCAAATACCTCGATGTCTCGGTCAACATGGACACCGAGGTGAAAAAGCTCAGCACGGCCCAGCAGCAGATGATCGAGATCGCCAAGGCCCTCCTCATGAACGTGAACCTCCTCATCATGGACGAGCCGACCTCCTCCCTGAGCGACCGGGAGACCACCAAGCTCTTCGGCGTCATCAGGGAGCTCAAATCCAGGGGCATCTCTGTCATCTTCATCTCGCACAAGCTGGACGAGGCCTTCGACATCACGGACCGCATCGTCGTCCTCCGCGACGGCGAGAACGTAGGAGAACTGGTGACGAAGGATTCGTCCCAGGACCAGCTCATCATGAAGATGGTCGGCCGCGAAATATCGACCCTCTACACCAAGCGCACGGCGAAGCCTTCAGACGAGGTCGTCTTCGAGGTGAAGAACCTTTCCGGCCCGCCCTACGTCGACGACGTGAGCTTTGCCGTCCACAAGGGAGAGATCCTCGGACTCGCGGGGCTGATCGGCGCGGGCCGCACGGAAACGGCGCGGCTCATTATCGGCGCGGTAAAGAAGACGAAAGGGGAGGTCCTCCTCAACGGAAAACCGGTCGAGATCAGAAGCCCCGAGGAGGCGGTAGCCCACGGAATCGCCTACCTTCCCGAAGACCGGAAGGTCCAGTCTCTCGTCCTGAAGATGACCGTCCGCGACAACCTGACGATGAGCATCCACAAGGTGCTTACCAACTGGTTCGGCATCATCAATCGGACCCAGGAGCGGGAGATCACCGACAAGTACATCAAATCGCTCGACATCAAGCTGACGAACCGGGAACAGATCATCTCCAACCTCTCCGGTGGAAACCAGCAGAAGGTCGTCATCGCCAAATGGCTTGCCACGGTGCCGAAGCTCCTGATCCTCGACGAACCGACCCGCGGTATTGACGTCCACGCCAAGAGCGAGGTACATAGGATCATCGCGGAACTCGCCGATTCAGGCGTCGCCATCGTCCTCATTTCTTCAGAACTTGCTGAGATTCTTGGGCTGTCCGATCGGGTCGTCGTCATGCAGGAGGGTAAGGTACGGACCATCCTCGACCGCAAGGATGCGACCCAGGAAACCATCATGAGCGCCGCGTTCTCCGGTTCGGCGAACGGCGTAAAGGAGACTGCATAATATCCAACGAGTATGTCCTCGGTATCGATTTCGGAACCGATTCGGTCCTGACCTCGTGTAGGAGCTTCTAGCTGGGAAGGAACCAGTCCACCATGAGGTGCAGCGCGAGGTAAAGTCGGTTCAGGAGGCTCTCCTCCCCCTGACTGTCATCCCGGTCATACCCCATGAATGTGTGGATGACGGAGTTGTTCTTCTCTTCCACATGCTCACATGGGCATGTCAGCATCATGGCCACCCTCTCTCCGTTGACGATGATTTCTTCGTGATTCAACGCACATGAAGCGATTTGAGTTGACGTTGCTATACTGACAGCAAGACTCAGGCAGAGTCTCACTCTGGAATGAAGGAGTTCCTGTGATGATAAATGAAACCAAACACCGTACTATTCTGCAGAGCATCGCTCACCGTGTGATGCTCGAGAGAGGATTGCTTCCTGACTTCTCGTCCGAGGTACTGGCCGAGGTCGACCGCATCGACGGGCCCGTCCTTGCCGGCGACGCACCCGCGCGCGACCTCCGGGCCCTGCCGTGGTGCTCCATCGACAACGACGACTCCATGGACCTCGACCAGCTGACGGTCGCGGAAGTCATGCAAGATGCAACCACCAGGATTCTTGTCGCCGTGGCGAATGTCGATGCTCTTGTCAAGATTGGGTCCGCAATCGACGACCACGCGCGCACCAACACCACGTCGGTGTACACCGCTGCCGAGAAGTTTCCCATGTTTCCCGACAAGCTGTCTACTGACCTCACCTCGCTGAACCAGGACCAAGACCGTCTTGCCATCGTCCGCAATCATGCCAAACTGGCGTATAGCAGCGTCGCGGCATGGCTAGAGGAAACCGGACCAATGCCGCAACCCGTCGCCGCCGTGCCCGGCCTAGCCGAGAATCTGTCACTCCAGGACAAGGCTGCCCAACTCCTGAAGGGTCACCGCCATATCCTTGGAGCGCTCAGTCTGCAGACCATCGAGGCAAGACCACTGTTTGAGGGCGACACAATCAGCAATCTCCAAGTGCAGGAGAAAAATCGCGCCACGGAACTCATTGAGGACTTCATGATCGCAGCCAACGGCGTTACGGTGCGGTTTCTCAGCTCTCAAGGGTTTCCCTCGATGCGCCGCGTCGTGCACACGCCAAAGCGCTGGGACCGTATCATCGAAGTAGCCGCCGAGCATGGATTCAAGCTTCCTGAGGCTCCCAATTCGAAGGCACTCGAGGGCTTCCTGACCAGCGCGAAGGCCGCTGATCCGGTGACGTTCCCCGACCTGTCCCTCACGATCATCAAGCTCCTGGGGCCCGGTGAATATGCTGCAGAACTGCCAGGAGCAAATGCCGAGGGACACTTTGGTCTTGCGGTCCGGGACTACACGCATTCCACCGCCCCCAATCGCCGGTATCCGGACCTCATCACCCAGCGCCTGGCGAAAGCGGCCATCGCGAAAAAGCCTGTGCCATACAGCATCGACGAGCTGACAGCCCTGGCGACACACTGTACAGATCAGGAAGACGCCGCCAACAAGGTCGAACGGCAGGTCGAGAAGTCCGCCGCGGCACTCCTCCTCGAATCCCGGATAGGAGAACAGTTCGACGCCATCGTTACTGGCGCTGCCGACAAGGGAACGTGGGCACGGCTGCTCACTGTGCCGGTTGAAGGCAGGGTGGTCAAAGGCTTCGAAGGGCTGGATGTCGGCCAGCGTACGCGGGTCCAGCTTCTCTCGGTAGACGTCGACAGGGGATTCATCGATCTCAAGAGAGTTCGTGGCTAGGAACGGGAGTTGAACCATCGACTGGCGGATGACGGTCCGGTATTGGACCAGCGGCGGCCGTGCCTTCTTGCCGGCAGGACCGTCTCATCATCTGTGAAGGAAAACGCTTGCACGAAAAGACGACCTTCGTATACTTTTTAAGGGTCACGTGCCCCGGTACTCAGACAATGGGGGAACAGTATGCTCAAAGGCAGGCACCTGCTTGACCCGACGGACTTCAGTCCTGGGGAGCTCGACGAGATTTTTGACTTCGCTGACCAGATTATTCAATCTCCCGCTCAATTCAATCACCTGTGTGACTCTTCCATTCTCGCAACACTCTTCTACGAACCCTCCACCCGTACCCGTTTCAGCTTTGAGGCTGCCATGCTCCGTCTCGGCGGCAACGTCGTCGGCTTCGCCGAACCTGCCTCCAGTTCAGTCGCCAAGGGCGAGAGCGTCGCCGACACCATCCGCACGGTAGCGTGCTACGCTGACATCATCGTCATGCGTCACCCCAAGGAGGGGGCACCGCGCATCGCCAGCCAGTATTCGCCCGTCCCCGTCATCAACGCGGGCGACGGCGGCCACCTGCACCCGACGCAGACGCTGACGGACCTCCTGACCATCCGCTCGGTGAAGCACCAGCTGACGGGGCTCACCATCGGCTGCTGCGGGGACCTCAAGTTCGGCCGCACGGTCCACTCGCTCATCAAGGCCACCTCGCGCTACCCGGACAACCGGTTCGTGCTCATCTCGCCCAAAGAGCTGCGCGTCCCCGACTACGTCACCGCAGACCTGGCCGCCAAAGGCATCCCATACCAGGAGGTCGAACGCCTCGACGATGTCATCAGCGACCTGGACATCCTGTACATGACCCGTGTCCAGAAGGAGCGCTTCTTCAACGAAGACGACTACGTCCGCCTCAAGGACGTCTACGTCCTGGACGCAGAGAAGATGCGGCTGGCCCGTCAGGACATGATCGTCATGCACCCGCTGCCCCGTGTCGGCGAGATCGCCTACGACGTCGACAGTGACCCGCGCGCCTACTACTTCAAGCAGGCGAAATTTGGCATGTACGTGCGCATGGCCCTGATTTCGAAACTGCTGGGGGTGAGCTGAGATGTTGACCATCACGAGCATCAAGAACGGCATCGTCATCGACCACATCCGCGCAGGCCTCGGCATCCGTATGTTCTACCAGCTGGGCCTGGACAAGGCCGACTACTCGGTCGCCCTCATCATGAACGCGGCCAGCACGCGCCTGGGACGCAAGGATATCATCAAGATCGAGAACAACGTCGACTTCGATGTCACGATGTTGGCGCTCATCGACCCGAACGTCACCGTCAACGTCATCGAGGACGAGCACATCGTGCGCAAGGTGAGGCCCGACCTGCCAGACCGGGTAGAGGACGTCATCAAATGCAAGAACCCGCGCTGCATCACGTCGGTCGAGAAGTACGTGCCGCAGGTCTTCACACTGGTGAACCGTGAACTCGGCCAGTACCGTTGCCAGTACTGCGACGAGATCTACACGGTCGGCAAGGACTGAGGAACAATGGTATCTGACACCAAATCACTCCTGATACGCGGGGCACATGTGGTCGATTCCGTCCAGGATGGAAAGGTGGACATCCTCATCAGGGGCGGTGTCATCACCGCCGTCGGACGGGAACTCCCCTCTGACGGCGCCGCTGTCGAAGCGGGCGGGCTTACGTGCCTGCCCGCTTTTTGCGACCTGCACGCCCACTTCAGGGACCCCGGGGTGACGCACAAGGAAGACCTGACGAGTGGCAGCCATGCAGCCGTGCGTGGTGGCTATACGGCCATCAATCTCATGGCAAACACAAAGCCTGTTATCAGCAGCAGACTGCAGGTGCAGGACGTGCTCGACCGCGCGGCCTCCATCGGCCTCATCGACGTGCACCAGTGCGCCTCCATCACGAGGAACATGGACGGAGTGACAGTCGACCACCTTGAATCGCTGGGAGATGCAGTGCGCATCATCACCGATGACGGACATGACGTCATGGACGCCCGCGTCATGCTGCAGGCGATGACAGCCGCCGCAAGGCTGGGCCTGACGGTCATGTGTCACTGCGAAGACATGAACCTCTCTGGCACCGACTATCGTCTGGCCGAAGACCTGATGACGCACCGCAACATCGAGCTGGCGCGCGCGGCCGGCTGTCGTCTGCACATCGCACACGTCAGCACCGAGGGCTCCATGCGCGCCGTCATCGCAGCCAAGGAACGGGGGCAGGCGGTCACGTGTGAAGTCACTCCGCACCACCTGGCACTGACCAGCGCAACCAGTTACCGCGTGAACCCCCCGCTACGGACACAGCAGGATGTGGACTTCTTGATTCGTGCCGTGGAACAAGGGTGGGTCGATGCCATCGCCACCGACCACGCACCCCACACGG
This sequence comes from Candidatus Cryosericum septentrionale, assembly GCF_003570995.1. Taxonomy (GTDB): domain Bacteria; phylum Caldisericota; class Caldisericia; order Cryosericales; family Cryosericaceae; genus Cryosericum; species Cryosericum septentrionale. The sequence goes on along the minus strand of NZ_QXIY01000029.1, from coordinate 13,274 downwards.
CAGATGACAAAGCCGCCGGCGCTCCGGGCATGGTGGGTCTGGAAACCGCCTTCGGCGTCTGCTACACGACGCTGATCCGCTCAGGGCACATCACGCTCGCACGACTTACTGAACTCATGAGCAGGAATCCGGCACGCATCCTGGGCCTGAACAAGGGCTGTATCGCCCCCAGCTACGATGGCGACCTCGTGCTCGTGGACCTCAACACCCCGTGGACCGTCGACGCAACGGCATTCGCAAGCAAGGGGCACAACACCCCATTCGACGGCAGGACGCTGGTCGGCCGCGCAGTCATAACCATCAGGGCGGGAAGGGTCGTCTACGATGATACCACATCGAACCAGGAGGAACGCCAATGATCGTCGACAAGTTGTTTGACGCAGTAGCAATGCGCGGCCCCGTCTGCGTTGGCCTGGATACCGCCATAGAATACCTGCCGCCGGAGTTCCGCGCAGGGTTCGACGATCCAGGCGAAGCCCTGTTCCAGTTCAACCGGCGTATCGTGGACGCCACGACAGCAAGTTGCGCATGCTTCAAGCTGCAGATCGCCTACTACGAGGCACTGGGGCTGGAGGGGCTGCGCACCTACGCCAGGACACTGCAATACATCCGCGGCAAGGGCTGCATCGCTGTCGCGGACATCAAACGCGGCGACATCGCCGCCACCGCCCAGATGTATGCCAAGGCACACTTCGAGGGCGAGTTCGAGGCCGACTACGTGACCCTCTCGCCATATATGGGCATGGACAGCATCGAACCCTGGCTGCCCTGGGTCCAGGACCATGACAAGGGCCTCTTTGTCCTCATCCGCACCAGCAATCCGGGGGCCGTCGACATCCAGTATCTCGAGCAGAAGTCCGGCGCCCGCGTCTACACCGAGGTTGGCCGGCGTGTCGCCGAGCTTGGGACGCACCACATCGGCACCTGCGGCTACAGCAGTGTCGGGGGCGTTGTCGGCTGCACCCACGTGGAGGAGGCACAGGTTCTGCGACAGCAGCTGAACACTGTCTTCTTCCTCGTCCCCGGCTATGGCGCCCAGGGCGGCACGGCTGCCGACGTTGCGCTGTACCTGACAAATGGCAATGGCGGCATCGTCAACTCCAGTCGCGGCATCCTGCTGGCGTGGAAGAAGCAGGAAGGCGGTGCTGCGCACTTCGACGCCTGTGCTGGGGCCGAAGTGGAACGCATGCGGGATGATATCCGCGCGGCCGTGAACGCGCTGCAGACGTGACGAGCTCATCGCCTGCGTACGTCGAAGGAGCGACGGTCCTTTCGCAGGAACGCCTGACCGAGGACGTCTACCGTCTGACCGTCGCAACCACGACCGGGGGCACCCCCGGTCAATTCTATATGCTGCGCGCCTGGGAACGTGAACCACTGCTGGCACGCCCCATCAGCGTCCACAACGTAGAAGAGGACATCGTCAGCTTCCTCTACCAGGTGCGCGGCAGGGGAACCGAACTGCTGGCGCGCCTCGAGCAAGGAGGCAAGGTGGCACTGAGCGGACCGCTCGGCCATGGCTTCCGCACCGAGGGGTTGCGCGGCAGGATAGCCATTGTGACCGGCGGCATCGGCATTGCACCCATGTTCTGCCTTGCACGCACGCTGCCTCCCGGTGACGTGACCGTGATCGCGGGTTTCAGGAGTCACCCCTACGCGGTTGCCCAACTCGTGGACCTCAGCGTGGACGTACGGGTCACTACGGAAGATGGGTGTAACGGCACCAGGGGATTCTGTACGGCGATCTTTGACCCACATGTGTATGACACGGTGGTGACGTGCGGACCCATGCCCATGATGGCGCGCGTGGCACACCTGTGCGCTGAAGCCGGCGTCCCCTGTCAGGCTTCGCTCGAAGCACACATGGCGTGCGGCGTCGGCGCCTGCCTGGTCTGTTCGTGTCCGACGGTCCTCGGCAACAAGCTCGTCTGCGCAGACGGTCCCGTCTTTGACGCAGCGGAGGTGATCTGGCATGCTTGAGACAACCCTGTGCGGCGTCACGCTCAAAAATCCTGTCATCGCGGCGTCCGGCACCTTTGGCTTTGGCGCCGAATACAGCCAGTTGTTCGACGTCGGCAGGCTGGGCGGCATCTGCACCAAGGGCCTCACCTTGCACCCGCGCGAGGGCAACCCCGGCCTGCGCGTCTGGGAGACGCCCGCCGGCATGATGAACTCGGTGGGGCTCCAGAACCCGGGCATCCCCGTCTTCCTGGAGCGCGAACTGCCGCGCATGCGTACGCTGGGTACGGCCATCATTGCCAACGTCGGTGGCGGCGACCTGGAGGAATACATCGAAGGCGTCCGGCTGCTCTCCAATGCCGATGGGGTCGACATCGTCGAACTCAACATCAGCTGTCCCAACGTGCACGAAGGCGGCATGGCTTTCGGCATCAACAGTGAGGTAGCAGCGGGCGTCGTCGGGGCGGTTCGCCGCGTGTGCAGCAAGCCGCTCATGGTCAAGCTGTCTCCCAACGCCGAAGACATCACGGCGATGGCGATCGCCTGCGAACAGGCAGGAGCTGATGCTGTGTCGCTGGTCAACACATTCAAGGCTCTGGCAATCGATATTCACGCCCGCAAGGCCGTCTTCGACAATGTGACTGCCGGCCTGTCCGGTCCGTGCATCAAGCCCATCGCCCTGCGCATGGTCTGGGAGGTGGCCCGCGCCGTCCACATCCCGGTCGTCGGCATTGGTGGCATCGCCACCTGGCAGGACGCCCTCGAGTTCATCATGGCAGGCGCGACCGCGGTGCAGGTCGGCACCGCAACCTTTGTCAAGCCGACCACAATGCTCGAAATTATCGACGGCCTGGAACGCTACTGCGCAAACGAACACCTGACCAGCCTCGCGACCGTCTGTAACATTCTCGGGACGGTTCCAAAACTGTAACAGACTCAGGAGGAGAATATGACAACTGACGAACTGGTTCTGAACGAACTCAAGGAAACCGGAGCCCTGCTCCAGGGGCATTTCCTGCTCTCGTCCGGCAGGCACAGCGATCGCTACGTCCAGTGTGCGCGTCTCCTGCAGTACCCCGACCGCGCGGCCCGCGTTCTGGCAGTCGCGGCCGAGCAGTTCCGCCCGGTACCCTTCGACCTCATCGTAGGGCCCGCCATGGGCGGCATCATCGTTGCGTATGAACTAGGACGCCAGTTGGGTAAACCCGGCATCTTCGTGGAACGTGAGAACGGTGTCATGGCCCTGCGCCGCGGCTTTGTCATCGCCGAAGGCACGCGCTGCATCATCAGCGAAGACGTCGTCACGACCGGGAAGTCTTCGGAGGAGACCGCGAAGGTCATCCGCGAATGCGGCGGCGAGGTCATCGGCATCGCGTGCATCGTCAACCGTAGCGCCGAACTCATCCAGTATCCTGTCTGGAGCTCCATCCGCCTCACCATCGAGAGCTGGCCAGCAGACGACTGCCCGCTCTGCAAGCAGGGGATCCCCTGGGTAAAGCCCGGGAGCAGGGGGAACGCCTGACCTGCTGCAGCAACCAGATGGGCCTCTCCTGAACGCATTTGTCTGAGAGTGTTACACTTTGGAACCGTCCCGAAGTGTAACAGTCTGGGAGAACGAGAAGTTGCTGACGCGGTTTGCGCTTGACAGAAACGTCCCCTACGCTACGCTGCCTCTCAACTCCTCAGCAGCGCAAGCCCTGGGGGATCCGTAACAGAGGGGACAACAATGGAACGAACGAAAGCAGTTGTGTGTGGAGCAACAGGAATGGTCGGTCAGATCTACGTCGCGATGCTGTCGGACCACCCCTGGTTCGAGCTGGCCGGTGTCGCCGCCAGTGAACGGTCGGCCGGCAAGCAGTACGGAGACGTCGCACGCTGGTACATCCCGGGAGACATCCCGGCCCGCGCACGCAGCATGACTGTCCTCCCATGCACGGCCGAGGCTATCACCGCAACCGGCGCCACACTGGTCTTCTCTGCACTGCCCAGCGACGTTGCCGGCCCCGTCGAGCGGTCGCTTGCGGAAGCAGGTATGGCGGTCGTCGCCGACTCTGCGTCACATCGCATGGACGGGGACGTCCCACTCATCGTACCCGAGGTCAACGCCGACCACCTGGAAGCTTTGTCCATACAGCGCAAGGGAGGCAAGCGAGGATTCATCGTCACCGGCCCCAACTGCAGTACTGCGGGGTTGGTCCTGTCGCTCAAGCCTCTCCAGCTAGCGTTCGGTATTCGACGGATCGTCGTCGTGACGATGCAGGCCCTGTCGGGTGCCGGGTATGCCGGGGTACCTTCGATGGCCATTGTCGACAACCTCATCCCATACATCAAAGGCGAAGAAGAAAAGATGGAGCGTGAGACCCGGAAAATGCTCGGCTCCTGGCTGAACGGGGTCTTCCAGCCGGCTGACATCCCCGTCAGCGCCTCGTGCAATCGCGTGGCGGTGCTGGAGGGACACACCGAGTCCGTTCTGGTGGAACTCGACCGTCCGGCGTCCCCCGAAGAGGTCGAGAGCGTGATGCGCAGCTTCCAGGGAGAGCCCCAGCACCTGCACCTCCCCACGGCTCCCGACTACCCCATCATCGTGCGCTCCGAGTCTGACCGTCCCCAGCCGCGCCTTGACCGCCTTGCAGGCGAACCAGCACGAGCCCGCGGCATGGCGGCGGTCGTCGGACGCGTCCGCAGCGATCCCGCATTCGCAACGGGGATCAAGTACACGGTCCTGTCCCACAACACCATCCGCGGCGCCGCAGGCAATGCCGTCCTGACCGCCGAACTGCTGGCGGCGAAGGGTCTCCTGTGAAAACCGTCGTCATGAAGTTCGGCGGCGTCCTCGTTCAGGATGCCGCGGCCATCATGCACTCGGCCCAGCTGGTCGCGCAGGCGGCACACAAGAACACCCGCGCCATCGTCGTGGTCTCCGCCATGGCCAGCATCACCGACGCACTCCTCGACTTGGCCGACAGGGCTCGCCAGGGACATGGCGACGAGGTCGCTCAGGCAGTGGACCTCCTCGAGAGACGGCATGAAGACGCGGTCCAGACCGTCTTCAGCTCGTCCCCTGCGATGGCCGTCCAGCCCGTGGTGGACGAGGAACATGCGCTGTTCGTGTCGCTCAGGCAGGCACTGGCGGGCGTCGCCATGCTGCACGAACTCACGCCCCGTTCGCGCGACCTCATCGTCTCGTTTGGCGAACGCTGCTCGGCCCCCATCATGTCCGCGGCCCTTCGTGCGGCGGGTCTGACGTCCAGGTCGCTGACCGGCGGCGAGGCCGGGATCATAACCGACGACACCTTCGGCAGCGCCGCACCCCTGCTGGACGTCGCACGGAAAACCGTTCCACGTGCCCTGACACCTTTGCTGGACCGTGGACTCACCCCTGTTGTCACCGGGTTTGTCGGAGCCAACGAGGAAGGCGTCATCACGACGCTCGGAAGAGGCGGGTCGGACTACACTGCCACCATCCTGGGCGCATGCCTGCCGGCCGAGGAGGTGTGGATCTGGAAAGAAGTCGACGGGGTCATGACAGCTGACCCAAAGCTCGTCCCAGATGCCGTCCGTGTGCCGGCCCTTTCGTATCGCGAGGTCATGGAACTGGCCTGGTTTGGTGCCAAGGTCCTCCATCCCATGACGGTCGCACCCGTCCAGGAGGCCGGCATCCCCATCCGCATCCGAAGCGCCTTCCTGCCGTCATCTCCCGGTACCATCGTATGCGCCGACGCGCCCGAAGCGGGTCCCGTCAAGGCGGTGACCTCGATCCGAAAGCTCACGGCGCTGACGATCGGTGGAGCAGCAATGGTCGGCACGTCGGACGTCGTCAGCAGGGTCTTCAGCCTCCTTGCAGCTGCTCAGCTCCCCGTCCTGATGATCTCGCAGAGCTCATCGATGGCCAATGTCTCACTGGTCATGACCCAGACCGACGCCGAACAAGCGACGCGCCTGCTGCGCAAGGAATTCGCCGGCAGCACGGTCATCCGGGACATCACCGCTATGCGGCACGTCGCCGTCGTCGCCGTCGTGGGTGACGGCATGCGCGGCACACCCGGTGTCGCCGCCCGCCTGTTCACCTCGCTGGCGTCCGAAAACATCAACCTGCTCATGATCGCCCAGGGCTCCAGTGAAGTTAATATCTCGGCGCTCATCGCCGAGAAAGAGGTTCAGCGAGCCGTGCGCGCTATTCACGCCGCATTCGGCCTGGCGGCAACGACGTAGCCAAACGCCAGGACAAGACGCTCCGGCTACTACAAGGATAACGGCGGCATGCCCCCGCCCTTGTAACACATTTGTACTTCACACAAAGGTAGATAAAGCAACGGACAACGGTGATACAATAAGTGTAGATGGCCTTGAGCGATCCAGCAATTTGTGGCGAGACAAGGAGGTAGCGGAATGACACAGAAGTACGAGCTTTATAAGTGCGAAATCTGCGGCGGCATCGTTGAAATTATCCATGAGGGAGAGAGCGATCTTGTTTGCTGCGGTCAACCAATGACAAAGATGGTTGAGAAATCCACTGACGCAGGAAGCGAGAAACACCTGCCGGTTGTCGAAAAAGCAGAGCGTGGGATTATAATCAAAATCGGATCTGTTCCGCATCCAATGGAAGAGAAACATTACATCGAGTGGATTGAGGTATTCATGAAAGACGGCAAAGTCATGAGAATACCGCTGCATCCGGGAGACAAGCCCGAAATGCATATCGGCCACAGCCTCGAGGACTTGATTCAGGTAAGAGTCTACTGCAACGTCCACGGGCTCTGGTCCAAGAAGCTGGTATAGAGTACAAAAGATCCTCAAGGAAAGCGTTCCACAAGCAATCTATGAGCAGGTAACAAAGAGTCTTATTTTCTCGTCGTGCACTCGCCGGCCTTTGAGACAAAAAACCTCAAGGGCCGGCGAGACGAATGTTCGTGCAGGACAACCAAGAAAGTGGTTCACAGCACATGCTGCGGGGCACGCTTCAGAACCAATCTCCCTCCTGCGCTTATCCCTCGTCCGACGCCAGGGTGTCGAGGACCGCGGCGACCTCGGCTCCGGTGGTGCATGTTGGTACCACGTCGTGGTCTGGCAACAGCTTCTCGAGATTGCGGAGGCGAGGCACGAGAAATCCTGCCAGTGTGACGGCCGAAGCAGCCGTGGTGCTCAGCAGGTACAGGACGGCCATCCCTGCCCCGGAGCCGGTCCCGGTGATACGTGCGAAGACGGGAACCAGCGCTCCGCCCGGACGCATCGCCGGCTCGAACACCTTGTCGGCCAAGGGGCCGGCCAGCAGTATGGCGACAGGCATGACGATCCAGGCGATCATACGCCTCGCCGAGAATACGCGCCCCTGTAGTCCGGCGGGCACCTTGGCCTGCCAGATGGACTGGGAGAGACCGTTCACCATCGTCCCGACACATTCGGTCACCAAGAAGCCGGCTGCCCATACCAACGGCGTACGTCCCAGAAAGACACACAGGCCCATCACCATGAAGTTCAGGGGGTCGCCCAGCAGAATGCCGCGCACCTTGTCCCTGGGACCGCCCCACACGCCGAGCAGGAACCCACCCAGCACACCGCCGATACCGGCCGCCGACTGGACAAACCCAAGCGCGGTGGCATTCTGGCCCGTGCGGGCCAGGATCATGGGTGTGAACAGCGGGGCCGACAGCGAAATCATGAAGTTGGAGACCGCGAATATGCTGACGAGCGACAGCAGGGGACCGCGCTCGCGGATGAATCTGAATCCAAACGTCATCTGCCTCCACATGGACTCCTGGACCGACGCGTCCGGGACGTGGCGCGGAACCTCCACGGCCAGCAGAGCCAGGACGGCGACGCCAAACGTGATGATGTCGATGGTCATGATGCCCCCGACGTGGATGAAATGGATCAGGAATCCAGCCAGGATCGGCGCGATAATGAGCGAGCCGCTGTCGGCCAGCGACATGAGTCCGCTGGCGCGTGCATAGTGCTCCTTGGGCATCATCTGCGAGATGGCGGCTGAGTAGGCCGGCCACTGGAACGCCGATCCCAGTCCCTGCAGCGAGGCGGCCACATACAGGTGCCAGACCTGGAGATGCCCCGACAGGTACAGCACCAGTGCAGCGATGGTAGCCGTAACCGCCAGAAGGTCCGACAGCATCATCGTCAGCTTGCGGTTCCATCGGTCGACATACACGCCCGCGAGCGGAGTCGCCACGATTGTTGCCCCGAGGAAGAAGAAGTCGACCAGCGCGAGAGATGTTGCGAGGCCGGTTTTCTGGTAAGCCCAGATGCTGAGCGCAAACGCGGTCATGGCCGAGCCGACCATCGACAGGACCTGCCCAGACCAAACAAGCAGGAACGCGCGGAACCCGGCGGGCCTGTAGCATCTACGAGAGATCACGTCGTTCTTCCCCTCCTTTCTTTCGCTCATACTGCCATCCTCCGCTTCGCCCGTGATGCACATTCAGTATAGCAGGTCACCGAGCACTGATTACGCTCGGAGCACCGCTCCAACGGGCCGAGGCCACTCGCACCTTGTCCTTGTGTTTGGTGTCCCGCTGCCTATAGTATTCTACGCTGAGTATGGTGGGAGGTGTCATGAGTCTGCGCACCAGACTGTCTATAGTTGCTCTCATTGCCTTGACCGTCTTCGTCGCGGCGTTCTACGTGCTAACTGGCGTGACCATTGACAGAACGTATGCTCGCGTCGACAACGAGAGTGCCCAGCGTCAGGTCCTGCGAGCACATTCGTATATGGACTACGTTCTAGGCGCGTTGGGAAGTACCTGCTCCGACTGGGCGTACTGGGACGATACGTACCAGTACGTCGTCGACCAGAACCCCGCATATGCAGACTCGAATCTTACCCCCAGCAGTCTTGCCACGATAGATGTGGACATCATGGTGGTTCTGGACACCAGCGGCAAGGTCGTCTCTGCCAAGTTCCAAACCCTCGCAAACCAGACTCTGGATGACACTGTGGCAGACCTCGTCAAGCAACTTAGGCCAGGAACAGCGCCGTGGACACAAGCCATGGTCCACCCCGGCCTCACAGGGTACATAGAGGTTGAGAAACGTGTCGTGATGGTGGCTGCTCGCCCTATTCTGACAAGCGCAAGCACTGGTCCTGCACGGGGAGTGCTGGTCTTCGTGCGGTATCTCGACGATGCGTTCTTCGCCGGCATGGCTGAGACCGTGGGCGGCCCCGTCACTTTCCAGCCTGTCAGTCAAGTTCAGCCAGACACGGTCGAGTCGCGGGCACTCGCGCTGCTCACGCAGGGACAATCTACCGTTGGTCTGCCTACCGGAACTGACGAGGTTCGCGGGTTCGAGCAGCACACCGACCTTGCCGGAAATCCCGCCTTCCTCCTCGCGACCACCGCAAAGCGCACCCAGTCTACCGAAATCACTCAGTTGAAGCGCATCGTCGTTTTGGCCACCAGCATGATAGGTTTCCTACTGGCCGCCCTTGCCATTTTCGTCTTTAACCACACCATCCTGAAACGGGTGACGTCGCTAGGGAGTCAGGTGGCAGAGGTCGGGCATACCAGCGACCTTGCACTGCGCGTGCACCTGCCCGGCTCGGACGAACTCTCGCAGCTGGCCACAGATGTCAACACAACCCTGGAGTCGCTGCAACAGACTCAGCGGGACAAGGACCGAATGGCGGAGGAACTGGAGCGGGATCGAAAACGACTGCATGACTATTTCGACCATGCACACGACCTCATCTTCGCACTGGACACGCATGGCAAGGTGACCCTGGTCAACCGGTCCGTATGCTCGGTTCTTGGGTACGATGAGAAAGACCTGCTTGGTCGCAGCATCCTCGACGTCGTCAGTCCGGACAGCCGCGAGTCTGCAGTCAGGGCCGCCGCCGCAATCGAGAGCGGCGACACCGTATCGACGACAATCATCGACGTTCTGACACGTGACGGCGACCGCCGGACTCTCGATGTGAGTGGTCAGCGCCTCTGGGACAACGAACAGTTGACAGGCACCTTCTACATCGCCCGGGACATCACCGAACGTCTTCGCATGGAACACGAGCTGCTGCGCAATCAATCCCTGGAATCGCTGGGCATGCTCGCTGCTGGTATCGCCCACGACTTCAACAACGTTCTGACAGTGGTAAAGGGAAACATCTCGCTGGCAGACTCGTCTCTGGAGGAACCCACTGAGTCCCAACACTACCTGGAAGTTGCTCGCATAGCAGCTGACCGCGCTCAGGCTCTCGCCGGTCAGCTGCTGACCTTCTCTCGGGGTGGCGCTCCTGTCAAGGAAAACATTGACGTCGAGTCCATCATCCAGGAAGTGGCGAGATTCACTCTCAGCGGCTCGAATGTCGCACTACAAGTGAGTGTCGACGGAGTTCTGGCCGCAGTTGAGGGTGACCGCAACCAGTTGTTTCAGATGTTGCAGAACATCATCCTGAACGCGCGGGACGCGATGCCGTCGGGGGGCGCACTGAACATTGCTCTTCGCAGCCAGACCGTCTCGGAGGAGCATCCCATCGGGTTCGCCGCACCCGGAGACTGTGTCGTCATCCAGATAACGGACACTGGTCCCGGCATTGCCCCGGAAGACATGAAGCTCCTGTTCGATCCTTTCTTCACGACGAAACCATCGGGACATGGGGTCGGACTCGCTACCGCACGGTCCATTGCCAGGCGGCACGGGGGAGACCTCCTCATCGAATCGGCTGCAGGCAAGGGAACGACGGTTCAGCTGTGCATGCCGGTCGCCCGGGGACCAGTGACCCAACCCAAGGCTGCGAAGCCGGAGAGGGAGCATGGCTCTGCCACAGGCCGCCTCCTGGTCATGGATGACGAGCAGACCGTCGCCGACGTGACATGCGCCATGGCCCGGCGTCTTGGCTACGAGACGACCGCCGTACCAGACGGGGAAGCCGCGCTCACAGCCTATGCGCAAGCAGTGACCGAACAGCACCCCTTCGACCTGGTTATCATGGACCTGACGGTCCCTGGCGGCATGGGAGGTCGAGAAGCGGTCCAGAGACTGCACGAACTCTATCCCGACGCCCGCGTCATCGTCTCCAGCGGCTACTCCGACGACGCTTCGATCGCCGAGTACGCCCAGCGCGGCTTCATCGCATCCCTCTCCAAACCCTACACGATGGAGCAACTGGAGCGTGTCCTGCGCGAATCGTCCAGTCCGCCGCTCAGTTCATAGCAGTCAGGGCCCACCTTCGTCCAGTCACGTCCAGCGGGAACAACCTCGCTGCCCAGCCGACTCCCCCGGCACTCTTGACCTCCATTGTCGATTGTTTACACTAATGTTAACAATCGACAATGGAGGTTGACGGTGAGAAGTTACGCAGAACTCGTTGCATACAGCAGTGCCAACGCTCTCCCTCTCGATCAGGTTATCCGGGAGGAGCTGCAGCGCCTCATCCTGCGATACCTCAGTAAACGGGGGTTCTTCGTTCACGGCGTCTTCCGGGGAGACACAGCCATCCGCCTCGTGTACGGCGGAACCAGATTCTCCGAGGACCTCCATTTCGTGCTCCGACCAGGGAGGACGATCGCAGGCCTGAACCTGGCTGCCCTGCTGGAGGGTCTGCCATCGTTCATGCGCCGCGAAGTCCCGTTTGCTGACCGCCCCAGTCTCAGAGAGCAGAAGGCGGAAGTCATATTCGCGGGCTATCGGTGCCGACTTGAGCTGCAACCGCCGGTCGGGGGGCTTGTCATCAACCTGGAGTTCTCAGGTGTCCCCAGCCGGTCACCGCGTCCAAAAGTCATGCGTTCCGATACGGTCGATGTCGCGATCGTCGTCGAAGACGAATCCGAGATCCTTGTGGACAAACTGGTGGCTCTCGCACTTTGCTCCTACGTGAAGGGCAGGGATATCTGGGATACCTGGTTTCTCACCCACGAACGTCACGTAGCTGTGCCGGAGGCGGGCGCGGTTGTCGCCAAGGCGGCCGACTATGGAACGACTCTGATGGACTTGACCAGCAGGATCCGGCACAGCAAGACAAGCATCGAAACCAACGGACTCAGCGCGCTCGACGCCGAGATGAAACGCTTCCTTCCTGCCCGGCTGTATGGCGCCATGGCGCCTGCATTTCCGGACATGAACGCCGGCGTTGCCGCAATGATGGATACTCTCCTGAACCAGCTGGCTGGAGCGTCATGAGCACCCGTGACTACCTGGACCTGCTGAGCACCTACAAGCAGAAGAAACTCTTCCGCACCGTGGACTTCGCGACACTGCTGAGCAGAGACATGCCCAGCGTCCGCGTCGAGCTGAGCCGCCTAGTCTCACGAGGGATGCTGAGTCGAGTCTCAAAGGGACTCTACCCTAACCCCTACAATCCTCCGACCCAGGAAGAGCTAGCCATGGTCCTGAAATCGCCAGCATACATCAGCATGGAATCGGCCCTCGCCCGCCAGGGTATCCTCAGTCAGTCACCGTTCACGATGACACTTGTCACGACAGGTTCGACCGGTACGGTAGATGCCATGAACACGCGGTTTGAGTTCCATCACCTGCAGTCCAGGTGGTTCATTGGGTACCACAGGCGTGACACGTATGACTTGGCCGAGCCGGAGAAAGCGTTGTGCGACCTTGTCTACCTCCGGTACCGGAGGACACGCGAACTCAGTGAGGACCGCATGCGCAGCCTGCTGGACGACATGGATCTTGCCGAGCTCCACAAGGCTCCCTTGCGCCGGTACGTCTGGCTCATGCACCTGGAGGACAGCTTCCACCAGCTAAAGGTCGCACTGTAGCGGGAGCAATACATCTCCATCCGTCGTTCCCGCGAAGGCGGGAACCCATCTCCCGCCTTGCGGCAGCTAAGACAATGCCGTACGCGGGCGCCTGCCACACATTCTAGACAATGGTATACTGATTTATATGCAAGAAATCTCCGATTTTTGTAGCGATGGGGCGGGGATGACTTCCCGATTTCTGGATACGGAGATCCTCACGACTATCACAACGGATGCACCTCTTGTTTCCGTTTCGCTGATGTGCTGTGACCCATTACGACTTGGCGAGGAGATTCAGCTGCTTGCCACGGCTGGCGTTGGCTTGTTTCACATCGACGTCATGGACGGCTACTTTGTCCCAAACAGCGCCAGATCTCTACGCGGCTGGCGCGTCGGTGTTCCTTGCAGGCACCACAGGCCCCTTCTCATATCTACAAATACCGTCTGTACAGTACAGACGGCAGGTCAGCAGCTTACCGTATAGAATCCGCCACAGTGGCGAGCCCGTCGAACAGTGTGGGCGTCATCTCGATGTGACCTACACTCCTTTGAAAAAATGTATGCCCTCATTCCTTAAGCTCCGAATTGTTCAGTCTTCTATGATCTCGGGTA
>NZ_QXIY01000028.1:1158-8540 GCF_003570995.1 Candidatus Cryosericum septentrionale | reverse complement strand
CTGTACCCGTTTTTCCCTTGATGTCAGTGATTGTTCGCTTCGTCAGCCAGGAGGTGGGAGCCTTCCACACAAGTCGACTTGGCCGTCGAGTTGGTTCGGTGTAAACTATTAGCAGCATCTTGTTTCACCCGCGATGATACCGGCAGTCATGGCGGGAAACCTCCTGCTTGTCGTGTTGTTCTGGCTGGTGACGCGGAGAGGCGGGTCAGCTGATTCCAGGATGCGCTGGTTCGGCCTTGGCATGGGCGCGGCTACACAATGGCGTTTCTGTACTTTGCCATAGGCGCCATTGTCGGGACGCTGACGAAATTGCCTGTGGCTGCGGCAGCGTTCATCCGGTTCTTGTTCGGCTGGCCGCAGTTCGTAACAGCCGTAATAAGCGGAGCCCTATCCTCGCTGATTGCGCGTCGTATCAAACCGATTTCCTGAACTGCTGTTCCAGGTCTACCACAGTTCCTGCCGATTTTCCCGAACGGTTGAATCCATGGTCAGCATAGTGTGGAGCAGTGTCTTGACTTCATACTATCCTGTTATACAATTCACATGTTACCATGAAATCAGTGACGGAATCCGGGTATTCGTATGTGTGTTGGTAGAAATGTCCGTCAATACACCATACGTGTATGGGGGAAAAAAGGAGGCACTGCGTTGGAGTGTCTTTTGCCTGCGAAAATCGCTGAACTGACGACGACCAGCGGAGAGAGGAAGGTCGGACTCAGCTTCAGACGATTAGCCGTGCTCGCTGGAGCCGAGCTGTTTACGAAAAACAGTCTCATTGCCCTGTCCGCCCGCTGTCACCGATCTTCCTGGCGAGGAGTCCTGCGCAATTGGGTGCTGGTGTACTTCTTCAATATGGCTTGGTCAGTTCTTGTGGCACTCCTGATCTTTGGTGCTATCGACAGGCAGTTTGTCATGCGGTATGACAAAAAACTGATGTCTTTCTTCAATATAAACACACCCGACGACCTCATCATGGCAGTCTGATGATGCCCGTGAGTGAAAAGTCTCTACAGGAGGAACGTGTATGAGCATGAACCTGGAAGACCGTCTGAACGAGAACCCAGAGCTGAAGAAGCAGTTTGATGAACTTGACGTGTACATCGATGAGAAGGCAAGTCAACAGGGCAGCCTCATCAACGTCATGCACCGCGCCCAGGAGATTTTCGGTTATCTCCCGGATGATGTGCTCTATTATGTAGCGAAAAGGCTGAATGTGCCACGCTCGACCGTGTATGGCGTCGTGACGTTTTACCACTTCTTCAGCCGCGTTCCAAAGGGACGACACACCGTGAGCGTGTGTCTGGGGACCGCCTGCTATGTCCGCGGTGGCAGCACTGTGTATGACAGGGTGATGAAGACGCTGGGCATCAAGGCAGGGGAGACGTCACAGGACAGGCGTTTCACGCTCGACCTGGTGCGCTGTGTGGGGGCCTGTGGCCTTGCCCCTGTTGTTGTCATCGATAAAGACACGTATGGTCGCATGACGCCGGACAAAGTCGTCACGTTGCTGAACAAATACGCATAACCCTGGAAACAGAGGAGGAGACGATGAAGTCACTCGAAGAACTCAAGCGCATCAAGGAGCAGACCCTCAAGGCCATGGACCTTCGCCAGGCCAAGAACCGGGGCAAGGTCGTTGTCGCTATGGGGACCTGCGGAATTGCTGCAGGAGCCAAGGACACTCTCATGGCTGTCATTGAAGAACTTGAAAAGGCGAATATCCATGATGTCCAGGTTGTGCAGTCTGGCTGCATGGGTCTCTGTGATCGGGAACCGACGATTGAAGTATCGATGAAAGACCAGCCCAGCGTCATCTATGGAGATGTCGACGATGCCAATGCACGCCGAATCGTCCACGAGCATGTCCAGGGCGGGCAGGTCGTGGCTGAACTGGTCATCAAGCGGGGGAACATCTAGCCGGAAAGGGAGACGGGAAAACGCAATGATACGAAATCAGTTGTTGATCTGTGCAGGTGGCGCCTGTATCACAAGTGGTGAAAAGAGCGTCAAGGATGTACTCGTCGAAGAGTTGGCCAGGAACGGCATCCAGGATGAGGTTCAGATCATCGAGACGGGTTGTATGGGAGCATGCGACCTGGGTCCGATTGTCGTCGTCTATCCTGAAGGGACGTTCTACCAGAAGGTCAATGTGCAGAATGCAGGCCTTATCGTAAATGAGCACCTTGTGAAGGGCCGTACTGTTGGCGGGTTGCTGTACACTGAGCCGACCAGCGAAAGGAAGGCTCAGACCAGCGGTGATATTCCCTTCTACACGCGTCAGGTCAAGCGCGTCCTCCGTAACTGTGGCGTCATCGACCCTCTTTCTATCGAGGAGTACATCGCTCGTGACGGGTACTTCGCTCTTGGCAAGGCACTCGAGATGACGCCGGACGAAATTATCAAGACTGTACAGGATTCGGGACTGCGCGGGCGTGGCGGAGCCGGGTTTTCCACGGGCATCAAGTGGAAGGCTACGAAAGACGCGACAGGCTCGCCAAAGTACGTCGTGTGCAATGGTGACGAAGGAGATCCAGGTGCTTTCATGGACCGCAGCGTCCTCGAAGGTGACCCCCATTCGGTTATCGAGGCAATGGTCATCGCAGGATTCGCCATCGGTGCTGCAACTGGCTACATGTACGTCCGTGCCGAGTATCCGCTTGCCATCGAGCGATTCGAGTATGCGATCGGCAAGGCACGCGAATACGGGTTCCTTGGTAAGAATATCCTGAACAGTGGGTTTGATTTCGACATCGAGATTCGCATCGGTGCAGGAGCATTTGTCTGCGGCGAGGAGACTGCATTGCTCCGGTCCATCGAGGGCAAGCGTGGAACGCCAAGTATCAAGCCTCCATTCCCGGCTCAGGCAGGCTTGTGGGGCAAGCCGACGCTCATCAATAATGTGGAGACGTATGCCAACATCGCGCCCATTCTCATCAATGGAGCAGACTGGTTCCGCAGTGTCGGAACGTCGAAGAGTCCGGGCACCAAGGTCTTCGCTTTGGTCGGGAAAGTCCAGAACACGGGACTCGTCGAGGTGCCCATGGGCACGACGCTCCGTGAACTGGTCTTTGACATCGGTGGCGGAATCCGTGACGGCAAAAAGTTCAAGGCGGCTCAGACTGGAGGTCCGTCCGGAGGAGTCATTACCGCTGACTATCTGGATATGCCCATCGATTTCGATACGGTCAAGGAGATTGGGACGATCATGGGTTCCGGTGGTCTTGTCATCCTCGACGAGGACAACTGCATGGTCGATGTTGCTAAGTTCTATCTCGGGTTCACGGTTGATGAGTCGTGTGGGAAGTGCACGCCTTGCCGGGAGGGGACCAGACAGATGTACCATATTATGGAACGCATCTGTGATGGCAAGGGCCAGCATAGCGACATCGAGAGACTGAGTAAGCTGGCCAATGTCATAAAGGATACGTCACTCTGCGGATTGGGGCAGACAGCCCCCAATCCCGTTCTTTCCACTATTCGCTTTTTTGAAGATGAGTACCGCGCGCATATTGAGGACAAGAAATGTCCAGCACATGTCTGCAAGCATCTGCTCACCTACAGCATCAATCCGGACAAGTGTGTTGGTTGTACTGCGTGTGCACGTCAGTGCCTCGTCCACGCTATCACCGGCGAGGTCAAGAAAATTCACGTGATCGACCAGAGCAAATGTACCAAGTGTGGTTCCTGCTATGAAATCTGTCGTTTTAGTGCGATCCGCAAAGAGTAATTCACCCGGAGGAACTTCATGGAGACGAGAATGCTGAATGTGAAAATCAATGGACGGGACTACCAGGTGCCGGACGGGACGACAATCCTTAGGGCCGCCAGGGAGTATGCAAAGATTGACGTGCCGACTCTCTGCTATCTAGAGGGAATCAGCGAGGAGGGCGCATGCGCCATCTGTGTCGTTGAGATCAAGGGTGCCCGTAACCTCCAGCGCGCATGTTTGACCAAGGTCAGTGAGGGCATGGAGGTCTGGACCAATACTTCGCGCGTTCGCGAGGCTCGCAAGCTCAATGTCGAGTTGCTGCTGGCCAATCACCCGAAGGATTGCCTTACGTGTGAGAGGAGCCAGAACTGCGATCTTCGTGAGCTGGCGTCTGAGCTGGGGGTGCGGGAAGTGGAGTTCCCGCGAACCCGCACAGAGTGGCTGCCGGTTGACAACACATCGCTGTCACTGGTACGCGACCCCAATAAATGCGTGCTCTGCAGACGCTGCGTAAACGTGTGTGCCAAGGTTCAATCCGTCTATGCTATCGATATCATGGGGCGCGGTTCGAACAGTACTGTCTCAACATTCCTGGACGAAGGCTTGGGGAACGTCGAGTGTGTGAACTGTGGACAGTGCCTGCTTGTTTGCCCGACTGGTGCCATCACCGAGCGTAGCGAGATTCCAGACGTATGGAAGGCGCTGGGAGACCCGGACAAGGTCGTGGTTGTTGAGACAGCTCCGGCGGTGCGCGTCGCCATCGGTGAGGAGTTTGGCATGCCTGACGGGACGCAGGCGACTGGCAAGATGGCCGCCGCGCTCCGGAGTCTTGGCTTTGACGAGGTTTTTGACACTGATTTCTCGGCGGACTTGACCATCATGGAGGAGGGATTCGAACTCATCGGGCGTATCAAGAACGGAGGCGTTTTGCCGCTCATTACGTCCTGCTCACCAGGCTGGGTCAAGTTTGCAGAGACGTTCTTCCCAAAGGTGCTGGACCACGTTTCTACCTGCAAGTCGCCTCAGCAGATGTTCGGTACGGTGACGAAGACGTACTGGGCCGAGAAGATGGGGATCGACCCGAGGAAGATCGTTGTCGTGTCTGTCATGCCGTGCACTGCCAAGAAATTCGAGAAGGAACGGCCTGAGATGAAGACGGCATTCCACTACTGGCAGGAGAAGTTGGGACTCAAAGACGAGGAGGCGTTCAAAGACGTCGACTGCGTCCTGACAACTCGCGAGGCCGCCAAGATGATCCGCGAAGCGGGCATCGACTTCGCAAGCCTCCCAGATGAAGATTTCGACAAGCCGCTGGGTGAATCGACGGGCGCGGGCGTCATCTTCGGGGCCACGGGTGGCGTCATGGAAGCTGCGCTGCGGACTGCCTATGAAGTCATGACCAAGAAGTCACTGGCGAAGCTCGACTTCGAGGATGTGCGTGGACTGGAGGGCATCAAGAGTGCTGATATCGACATCGACGGGACGATCCTGAAGGTCGCTGTAGCTAACGGACTAGGAAACGCGCGTGTGCTCATGGAACAGGTGCAGAAGGGCGAATCGCCCTACCACTTCATCGAGATCATGTGCTGCCCTGGTGGTTGTCTCGGCGGAGGTGGACAGCCCATTTCGGACAATCCGGACATCAAGAAGAAGCGTGCCGAGGCCATCTACCGTGAGGATGCGGGCAAGCCGATCCGTAAGTCGCATGAGAATCCGGAGATCAAGAAGATCTACAAGGATTTCCTGGGTGAGCCGAACAGCGAGAAGGCTCATCATCTGCTGCATACCGAATACTGCGATCGGAGCTGCGAGTAGAACGGGAACACATGGAGGCGCCCGCCAGCAGGCGGGCGCCTCCAGCGCTCTACAGGAACGAGGGGGGAGGTACGTCAATGGACAGCACAAAGCACGTTGGAGTCATTGCAATCATTATCAGCAAGCGTGAGACGACGGCTCCGAAGGTGAACCAGATACTCACGAACCATGGAGACCTCATCATCGGACGCCTGGGGCTGCCATATGGAGACCATGGTCTGCATGTGATTTCGCTCATCGTCGACGGCGATAAGGAGCAGCTGCAGAGCCTGACTGTGGAACTGACTGCAGTGCCGGACACTATTGTCGAATCGACGATGAGTCCGGTCTGCCTCTGATAGGCTGGAGGCTGGGACGGAAAGCCCCTGTGGTGACAGGCGGGTGCTGCCAAGGGTACCAGACAACGCCAGCCGTCCATATCGAGCAGGGAATGGGAAAAGGGAGAGACAGCAAGGGGTCTGTGGAAAATCGTTTCAGCAGGGAACATGTGCGAAACGATCGGCGCTCGGGTGGTTTCCATGTGGTGCAGAGCGCGGTTGGTTCTTTTGAGGGGAGCCGCAGTGCTCCGGGAAAAAAACGATCAGGGAGGAAAGCATGGAGTTGGACAATGTCACTCGACCAGCGGGCCAGGCGCAGCCGCTGAGCGACGAAGACAAGCGTTTTCTGCGTGAGCTGGTAGAGACAAATCGTATTGAGCATCACGGCCGGCTGTCGTACATGGACATCATGTTTGAACTGGAACACCACTATGGTAACTCCCTCCCGGGACCTGTGCTGGGCGAAGTCGCTCGACTCCTCGGGACCTCGCCTGCGCAGCTCAATGGTTTTGTGACCTTCTATACGATGCTGTCGACCGAGCCACGGGGACAGCATGTAATCCGTGTCTGTACAAGCGGGCCATGTCATGTGACGGGTGCTCCGGCAATACTGAGCAGTCTGAGGCAGTTGCTCGGTGTCGATATTGACGAAACAACTTCGGACGGGATGTTTACGCTGGAAGCTTCCAGCTGTCTTGGCATCTGTGGTGTTTCTCCGGCCCTCATGATCGATGACGACGCGTATGGAAACCTTATGCCGGAAGACCTGCCACGGATTCTCGACGCAAAGCGCGCGGGAGGTGCACGGTGAAGCTGTTCTCAACCCAGATTGTCGTTCCTGTTGACTCCAACTCTGTCCTTCAGGGCGCTCTTGAAGTCAAGCACGTCCTGGAAGAGACGATTGCCAAGTACAACCTGGGCAGTCAGGTCTCGGTGGTCGAGACTGGTGCTCTTGGTATCTATGACCAGGGTGTCGTTCTGGCTGTCTTCCCGGATGACGTCTACTACGGCAACGTCATGCCTTCAGACGTTGAGGAGATCGTCACGGAGCACCTCCTGAAAGGGCGTGTCGTCTCGCGCCTCACGATTGATCGCTCTCTCTCGTCCAAGCGACTGGTCGAGAAGGAGACAGGGAAAAGCCAGCAGAAAATCGTCCTGAGAAACGCAGGACTCATCGATCCACAAAACATCGATGAGTACATTGCGCGTGACGGTTATGAAGCGCTGGCCAAGGCTCTCGCGATGCAGCCCGGTGAGGTTATCCAGATCCTGACCGACAGCAAGCTCCAAGGACGAGGGGGCGCGGGGTTCCCGACAGGGTTGAAGTGGGGCATGGTCGCGAAGGAGCAGAGCGACGAGAAGTACATCGTGTGCAACGCTGACGAAGGTGAACCCGGCACGTTCAAAGATCGCCTCATTCTCGAGGGAGATCCACACAGTATCGTCGAAGCTATGACCATTGCCGGCTACGCTACCGGGGCTCACGTCGGTATCGTCTATGTCCGTGGCGAGTACTTCATGTCGATAGCGCGCCTCAAGAA
>NZ_QXIY01000028.1:0-1080 GCF_003570995.1 Candidatus Cryosericum septentrionale | reverse complement strand
TCGAGTCCATCGAGAACCACCGAGGAGAGCCACGGAACAAGCCTCCGTTCCCGCCTCAGCAGGGACTTTTCGGCAAGCCTACGGTCGTCAACAACGTAGAGACCTTTGCCAACGTACCACCGATTCTGTTGAATGGCAGCGATTGGTTCAAGTCATTCGGGACACCGTCGAGTGCCGGCACCAAGGTCTTCTCGCTCTCGGGCGACATTGTGAACCGTGGCATCGTCGAGGCACCTCTGGGCGTCACGTTGCGGGAACTCATCTACGACTTTGGCGGCGGCGTCAAGGGAGGCAAGCACATCGGCTTCATCCAGACTGGTGGGAGTGCCGGGACTGTGCTTACTGACAAGTTCCTGGACATCCCGCTGGACTTCGCCTCAATGAAGACCAACAATGTTTCCATCGGTTCCGGAGTCATTCTGGTAGCATCTGAGGATGTGCCGCTCCTTCCGTTCCTTGCGGAGGTGGCACACTTCTTCTGGCATGAGTCGTGTGGCAAATGTACACCTTGCCGGGAAGGGACACTGCAAGTCAAGACGATCATGGATTCGCTCGTCAACCGGACGGCGGACCCCGCTTCCTTGCAACGCCTCGGCAGGCTGCTCAACACATTGAACGACACATCGTTCTGTGGGCTGGGACAAGCTGCCCCGCTCGCGTTCGAGTCAGCACTGCGCAACTTTCCCGAAGTGTTCGACCAGGCACTTGCGGAATCACATGTACCAGAGACCTGTCAGGAAGAAACGTAGAAGGGTAACGTCCTGGAGAGGAGTAGTCGACTTGAAACTGACTGAAGTTCTTGAGATTACCGGCGCAACGTGTGTCGTAGGGGAACAGTTGGACACTATTGAAGTGAACCATGCGTTTGCATCAGACCTCATGAGTGACGTACTGGCGATGAGTCGTCCCGGGACGCTGCTGATAACAGGATTGACTACTCCTCAAATTATCCGAACAGTGCAGATGCTTAACCTGCCAGCCATCCTCGTGGTAAGAGGCAAGGAGGTTCCTCAGGATGTCGCCGATTTGGCACGCACGACAGGCATTGTCCTTCTGGCGACACACGATATCATGTACGTG
>NZ_QXIY01000027.1 GCF_003570995.1 Candidatus Cryosericum septentrionale | reverse complement strand
CTGTACCCGTTTTTCCCTTGATGTCAATGATTGAAGGGCCCTTGCATACATGATGAATGAGCCATCTTGTTCGTCATGTCGCGGACTGCAGGATTCCTATACTGTGAACGGACTAGCACAGGTCTTTGGACGTGACATGTAACGGGTAAGGAAGGTTGACTCTTGTCCGTGCTGTTATAAAATTCACATGGCTCATCTGTGTTCGAGCAGGTCTGATGGATATGCACTGGAGTACTCTGTGGGTTTGGCCAACGTCAGCAGTTCGCACCATTGTGGTTTAGTGACGGGGGAAAGGAGACAGCATGGGGCGTTTTTCACCCGAATCGGTCGATGACCTCGTCGTTGCAGCGGGGAAACTTAAGGGGTGCCGATAGGTTATGAAGACAGAGTTGGTAGCCGGCGTCGGATTTTCCAGGGAGACAGCAAGAGGGCGCAGATGCCGCTCATGAACCTTGTTGTCCTTGCAGGTGGCCGTAGCCGGCGAATGGGATTGCCGAAGTACTGCCTTTCTCTCGCAGGTATCCCCCTCTACGAATACCCCTTGCGTCGGCTTGGTGCGCTGTACCAGCGCCATATTATCGTCGAGAACAAGGGCCTCATACCTGCAGACGGCAAGCCGGAGCGACTAGTTGTCGGCGACCTTGTTGCTGATGCAGGGCCTCTGGGCGGTATCTACAGTGGACTCAGGGCATCAGATGCGGCACTGAACATGGTGGTCGGTGCCGACATGCCGTTTGTCTCTTCTTCATTGGCTCAGGCGATGGGAAAGCGTGCGTGCGCGCAGGACTTGGACATCCTTGTTCCCAACATCGATGGTCTTCTTGAGCCGTTGTTCGCCATCTATTCTTCTCGGGTCGCCAACGTCGCAGCCCAACTGCTGGCATCGGGGGTTCGCTCTGTTCGGGAACTCTTTCGCAATGAGTTGTTGCGCATTGGGTTTATTGACCGGGCCTATGGCATGCAATACGATGAACGGTTAATGTCTTTTTTCAACGTGAACACACCGGACGATCTCATTATGGCACAACTGATGATGCGTACGGGTGAAAAGTCGATAGAGGAGGAACGTGTATGCATGCACACGTCAGTGCCCTGTCCAGGCTATCACTGGCGAGGTCAAGAAGACCCACGTTATCGATGTGGATAAGTGCATCAAATGTGGCTCATGCTATGAAGTCTGCCGTTTCGGTGCTATTCTCAAAGAGTAAAATACCCGGAGGGAGTTCATAATGAGTGAGAAATTGATCAACACAAAGATCGACGGGAAGGACTATCAGTTTCCTATGGGAATGACTATCCTGGATGCCTGCGAGAGCGTAGGATATGATATCCCTACTCTCTGTTATCTCGCAGGCATTGCCGAGGAAGGCGCTTGCGGAATGTGCGTCGTCGAGGTCAAGAAAGCCAGGACCCTTCAAAGGGCCTGTGTAACCAGGATCACCGACGGTATGGAAATTACGACAGATTCTTCCGCCATTCATGAAGCACGGAAGACAAATCTCGAACTTGCACTTGCGCATCACCCTCTGGACTGTATGACCTGCGATGCAGACGGAGATTGCGAGCTACAGGAGCTTGCTTACCGGTTCGGCATCAAGAAGAGCGAATTTCTTGTTGACAGGGAGGCATTTGAGAGTCCAAAGGAAACCTCGTGGGACACGAATCCATTTATCCAGTTTGACCCGCAGAAGTGTGTCCTTTGCAGGCGTTGCGTGGACGCCTGTGAGAACCAGGCGCTGGTCGAAGCAATTGGCATGGCAATGAGAGGTTCCGAGTCTGTTGTGTCGACTCCGTTCAACGTGCCTCTTGAGGGGACTGACTGCCAGTTCTGTGGTGCTTGCGTACAGGCTTGCCCTGTTGGAGCACTTGTCGAGAAACCCCGCATCGGCAAGGGTAAGATCTTCAACCTTGAGAAGACCGACACCGTTTGCGCCTATTGCGGAACGGGCTGTGATATTTCCCTGTACAAGGATAAGAAGAACAACCTTGTGATGGCAAGAGGAATCGTAGATGCTATGCCTAACAAGGGGAGGCTCTGCGTCAAGGGACGCTATGGCCATGAGTACGTCAATAGTAACGAAAGACTTACAAAGCCTCTCATCAAGGAGAACGGGAAGTTCAGGGAAGCCACGTGGGAAGAGGCCATTGCATACACGGCAACAAGGCTCCAGGAGATCAAGGACAAGTATGGACCAGATGCTATCGGCGTGCTTGGCTCCTCCAGATGCACAAATGAGGACAACTTCGCTGTGCAGAAGTTTGCCCGCGCAGCCATTGGCACGAATAACGTGGACAACTGCGCGAGACTATGCCATGCCTCGACCATCGCAGGGCTAGGTAAGGCGCTTGGAGCGGCTGCAGCAACGAACCCGGTTGAGGACATCAAGAATGCGGATGTGATGTTTGTCATAGGCTCGAACATGACAGAAACCCATCCCGTGATTGCGCAGTTTGTGAAAGAGAACAAGAAGAAGCGTGGCGCGAAGCTTATTGTCTGTGACCCACGAAAGACGGACCTTGCAAAGGTTGCTGACATCTATATTCAGCACTTCCCGGGCACCGACGTGGCACTTCTCAATGGCATGATGAAGGTCATGGTGGACAAGGGACTTGTCAACAAGGAGTTCATCGAGGCGCATACAGAAGGATACGAGGAGTTCGTAAAGGTTGTTTCGAAGTATGACCTTGATAGGGTCTCCACGCTGACACGCGTCGACAAGGCACTGATTGAGGAAGCTGCTATCGTGTATGCTTCTGCTCTCAATGCGACGATTTTCTATACGATGGGCATCACCCAGCATTCGGTCGGTACGGACAATGTACTCAGCATCGCGAACCTTGCTCTTGTCACTGGCCACATTGGAAGAGAAGGAAACGGCATCAATCCTTTGAGGGGACAGGCAAACGTTCAGGGATCCTGCGATATGGGAGCTCTTCCCGATGTTTATCCGGGTTATCAGAAAGTAGCCGATCCCACTGCCAGAGAGAAATTCGAAAAGGCATGGGGCGTCAGACTTTCCGACAAGCCAGGGCTTCCCGTGACTGAATTCGGAGATGCCGCTCTCAGTGGGCATCTCAAGGCTATATATTCCATGGGAGAAAACCCTCTCATGACGGAGCCCGACATCACTCATGTGAGGAAGGGACTGGAGGCACTCGAGTTCCTGGCTGTTCAGGAAATCTTTCTTTCGGAGACTGCAGAACTTGCAGACGTCATTTTTCCTTCCGCAGCCGCATATGAAAAGGAAGGAACATTTACAAATACCGAACGAAGAGTCCAGCTGCTCAGACCTGCTCGAGAAAAGCCAGAAGATGCAAAACTCGACTGGGAGATCGTTTCGCTCGTTGCAACAAAGATGGGCTACCCTATGACATACAGGAATGCCGCGGCAATCATGGATGAGGTGGCAAGCCTCACGCCATCGTACGCCGGTATTCACCATTGGCGTCTTGAGAAAGGTGGCCTGCAGTGGCCCTGCCCCACTGACGAACATGCTGGAACTAAGATCCTTCACTATGGTGGAGACTTCAAGAGGCCGAACGGAAAGGCGCTCATCAGTCCAGTCGAGTACATCGAGGCAAAGGAGCTTCCGGATAGCAAATATCCGATACTTCTTACCACCGGAAGGATTCTCTACCACTTCCACTCTGGACAGGAATCCAGAAGAGTCAAAGTGCTCGACACGTTCGTTCCAAGAAACTATGTGGAGATCAGCAAGGAAGATGCAGAGGAACTTCATATCGAACATGGCGAAACGGTAAGGGTTTCGACAAGAAGAGGCAGCATCGAAGTCGAGACCAGAATCTCCGATAAGCCGATGAAGGGAGTAGTCTTCATTAGTTTCCATTTCCGTGAGGCAAGTGCGAATCTTCTCACAAATGCGGCTCTTGACCCGGTATCGAAGATACCTGAATTCAAAGTCGCAGCATGCAAGATTGAAAAAATCTGACCAGGGGAGGAAAGAATGGATCTTCCGATGTTTACACCACCTCAAATTGCCGAGAAGCTGGGAGATGTTTGTCAGGGCAAGTGCAGGACGCCCATGAAGAAGTTATTTGTTCTTGCGATTCTTGCGGGTGCCTTTATTGCATTTGGTGCACAGTTGTCGATTCTTGTTGGTTCCGATGCGACCCTCGGGTTTGGCTTCACCAAGTTCATTGCTGGAGCCGTGTTTAGTGTGGGACTCATGCTCGTCGTGGTTGCGGGGGCTGAGCTCTTCACAGGTGACAACCTGATTGTCATTTCGGCTTTGGAGAAGAAAGTTCGCTGGGGAGAACTTCTGAAGACATGGATTGCAGTCTACGTCGGCAATCTAGTTGGCTCGATCTTTATTGCCCTTCTCCTGTACTGGTCGGGTCTCTGGAGCATGAATGGTAACCTTGTTGGTTCCGCTGCACTCAAGATCGCGGGAACCAAGGTCGGCCTTACCTTCGTTCAGGGGCTTGTCAGGGGCATTCTCTGCAACTGGCTTGTCTGCCTTGCGGTGTGGATGGCAACTGCCTCGAAGGATATCATCGGCAAGCTGTTCGCGGTCTTCTTCCCCGTCATGGCCTTTGTTGCCTCAGGCTTCGAACACTCTGTCGCAAACATGTTCTTCATCCCCTATGGTATCCTCCTTAAGTCCATTCCCCAAGTTGTGGAGGCTACGGGCAAGACCCTTGCAGATTTTGCAGGACTGAACTGGGTAACCCTCTGGACCAAGAACCTCATTCCCGTGACCATAGGCAACATCATCGGCGGCGCATTCTTCGTCGGCTTTATCTACTGGTTCGCGTACTTGAAGAAGGGCCCGGAGACTGTGGAGACAAAGTAGGACCAATCTCTCTTGCTGGCGAGAGTGCTCCGGGAAAAAAATGATCAGGGAGGAAACCATGGAGTTGGACAATGTCACTCGACCAGCGGGCCAGGCGCAGCCGCTGAGCGACGAAGACAAGCGTTTTCTGCGCGAGCTGGTAGAGACAAATCGTATTGAGCATCACGGCCGGCTGTCGTACATGGACATCATGTTTGAACTGGAACACCACTATGGTAACTCCCTCCCGAGACCTGTGCTGGGCGAAGTCGCTCGACTCCTCGGGACCTCGCCTGCACAGCTCAACGGCTTCGTCACGTTCTACACGATGCTGTCGACTGAGCCACGGGGACGGCATGTGGTCCGTGTCTGT
>NZ_QXIY01000026.1 GCF_003570995.1 Candidatus Cryosericum septentrionale | reverse complement strand
GCGTCGTCACCAAGATTCTGGAGTAGGTAGCTGCCATGCGAGACATCATTACGCTCGAGTGCACAGTGTGCAAGAACCACAACTACACCAGTGTCAAGAACAAAAAGAATGACCCAGACAAGGTGCATGTGAACAAGTACTGTTCGCATTGCAGAAAGCATACGGAACACAAGGAGACAAAGTAACTGCAAGTCCCCAGGTAGGCCCGTAGTTCAACTGGTAGAGCATCGGTCTCCAAAACCGAGTGTTGGGGGTTCGAGCCCCTCCGGGCCTGCCACCTTCCTTTGAGGAGGAACGTGTGAGCAATACAAAGACAGTCAAGCCGGTAGGTATACGCTTCAAAAACTGGATTCGGTCTATTTGGACAGAAATTCGGCATAGGGTCACGTGGCCCCGGCCTCGTGAACTTACGAAGTCCGGAGTGACCATCATCGCCTTCGTTGCATTCTGGGCCATATATATCGGCGCTTGGGACTACTTATTTGCAGCCGCCCTGAAGTGGCTCATCTCATAGGTCTGGATGGGTGAACGTAACTGGTACCTCCTGCACACGTACTCTGGTGCGGAGGAAAAGGCTAGGAACAATCTAGAACAGAAGGTCAAGACGCTGGCTCTCACGGACCGCGTCTTTTCTGTGGTTCTCCCCGTGGACAACAAGGTGATCATCAAGAACGGGGAGCGGAAGGTCAAACAGGAGAAAGTCTACCCGGGGTATCTCGTTGTCGAGATGATCATGGATGACGAGACCTGGAATGTGGTTACGCACACTCCCGGCATTCTGGGATTTGTTGGCAACTATGGAAAGCCCATTCCTCTTTCGGACGAAGAGGTTGAGCGGATTATCAAGAACAGGGTCTCTGAGGAAGAGGCCGTGGCGAAGCTTCACTTCGAAGTTGGCGACACGGTACAGATCATCGGTGGCCCGTTTGATGGGATGCAGGGTAAGGTCGAGAGTATCTCGCCTGAGAAGGAAAAGGCTCGCATCAAGCTCATGATGTTCGGGCGCGAAATGCCAGTCGAGATCGATTTTGGCTTTATCAAGAAGATCTAATAGATCTGAGTTTAGGGGGTAGTATCCGCTATGGCGAAGAAGATCGTAGGGTACGCGCGCGTACAGATTGAGGGAGGGAAGGCAACACCAGCACCGCCTGTTGGTCCGGCTCTTGGTCAGAAGGGCGTTAATATCATGGAGTTCTGCAAGCAGTTCAACGAGAGGACCAAGGACAAGGCTGGTTTGGTCATCCCTGCAGTCATAACTGTGTTCGAAGACAAGTCGTTCACCTTCATCACTAAGACTCCGCCGGCATCGTCTCTTATCAAGAGGGCGATCAAGATTGAGTCTGGATCGGGTGAACCGAACAAGAAGAAGGTTGGTCGTATCACAAAGGCTCAGTTGGCCGAGATCGCCAAGATCAAGATGGAGGACCTCAATACTGCCGACATCGAGGAAGCCATCAAGATCATTGGAGGCTCCGCCAGGAGCATGGGAGTCACGGTCGTCGAGTAACGGATTCATAGCGCACGTGGGAGGAGTTTCTCCACGTAACCACGGAGGTAATTCATGAGCAAGAAGGGAAAGAAGTATCAGGAAGTAGCAAAGCTGGTCGACCATGCCAAGATCTACACATTGGATGAGGCTGTCGAGTTGCTCCCCAAATTGAGGACTGCCAAATTCGATGAGACGATCGAGGTCTGCATGAAGCTCAACGTCGATCCGAAACAGGCTGACCAAAACGTTCGTGGCGTCGTGACACTTCCGGCCGGCACGGGCAAGACTGTCAGGGTTGCCGTGTTTACCAAGGGTGACAAGACTGCTGATGCTCAGGAGGCAGGCGCCGACTTCGTGGGTGGCGAGGAACTCGTCGAGAAGATCAAGGGCGGCTGGCTGGACTTCGACGTCGCAATCGCAACCCCGGACATGATGGCGACGCTTGGAAAGGTAGCCCGTGTGTTGGGACCACGCGGATTGATGCCCAACCCGAAGGCGGGCACAGTGACACTGGAAGTAGGGAAGGCTGTTCGCGAGTTCAAGGCCGGCAAGATCGAGTTCCGTGTTGACAAGATCGGTACGGTACACTGCCCTCTTGGCAAGTCGAGCTTCGCTCCTGCTGCCATCAAGGAGAACTTCATGTCTCTTTTTGAAGCGATCCAGAAAGCTCGTCCTTCCTCGGTCAAGGGAACTTACCTTGGCAAGACCTATATGTCGCTCACCATGAGCCCGGCAATCCGACTGGACACGAGCAAACTTTAGAGTACACTTCTACTACAACTAGTAGCCCAAGACAGCGAGCGGGGTTCATCCCCTCAATCTTGCCCGCCGAGGCGTTTGCGCTTGTTGATCATGTGCAATACGGCTCTCTGTCTTTGGCAGAGAGCTTTTCTTTTCTATGCAAAGAGGAGGTGAAACATGCTAACTAAGGATCAGAAGAAACAACTTGTGGATGACCTTGTCAAGCAACTGAAAGAGTCGGAGTCCATCGTTTTCGTGGGCTACGAGGGGCTGAAGGCGTCATTCGTTGCGAACGAACGCAAGAGGCTGACGAAGCAAGGTATTGAGTATGTTGTTGTCAAGAATACTCTCCTCGAGCGGGCCATGAAGGAAGTCGGCCTGACGTTGCCCGAGTCTCTGTTCACACAGATGACGGCTATCGGACTCGGCAAGACCGATCCATCCATTCTGGCAAAGGCTCTGTTCAAGAAGCCGACTGGCAAGCCTGGTGAACAACGCTTCGTAGTCAAGGGCGCAATCGTTGACGGGAGCTTTTTCGACGAGCCGATGGTCGAGCGTCTCGCGCTGTTGCCGACCAGGGACGAACTTATTGCTCAGGTGTGCCGCGGCATGAACGGGCCAGTTACAGGGCTAGCCATGGCACTGAAGCAAATTGTAAGCAGTATTGCCTATGCACTTGACAAAGTCCGTGAGCAGAAGGCTCAGGTCACACCGCAAGCATAATATCATTCAATAGGAGGAATGACATGACCAAAGAAGAAATCCTTTCAGTTATCGAGAGCATGACCGTTCTTGACCTTGCTGATCTCGTCAAGATGATCGAAGAGAAGTTCGGCGTTTCGGCTGCAGCCCCAGTTGCTGTTGCTGTTGCTGCCCCAGCCGCCGTTGTCGAAGTCAAGACCGAGTTTGACGTTATCCTCAAGACCGTTGGCGAGAAAAAGATCGAGGTCATCAAGGTTGTCCGCGAGATCACGGGCCTCGGCCTCAAGGAGTCCAAGGACGTCGTCGATGGCGCTCCGAAGCCCGTCAAGGAGCACATCCCCGAGAAGGAAGCCAACGAGATCAAGGCCAAGCTCGAGGCTGCAGGCGCTACCGCCGAGGTCAAGTAGTCTCTATAGAATCTCTGCAACAAATGTCCGCGCGGCGCTGACGCGTTGCTGGACATCAAGGGCAGCTGCCTCGGCAGCTGCCCTTTCTGCATATATACCGAAGACAGCACTCCCTGAACCGCTGAGACCGGCGAGAATGGCGCCACTTGCGAGGAGCATGCTGCGGATGCTCAGGAAACTGGCTGTGTTTTCGCCGAGAGTTGTCTCAAAGGAGTTCAGGCGCATCCCATCAGAGCCTCCGAGTGATATACGTGTGCGAAGGATTTTGATGACGGAGTTCAGGTCGACCGTGGGTTCGACTTCTGATGCCCCTTCTCTGGTGATGGCATCGTCGAGAGCCGCATAGGCGCGCCTGGTATCGATGCGGAAGGTTGGAAGAGCGATGCAGCACCACAGGGGAGGAAGCGGGGAGATCGGGTCCACGATCTCTCCCGTGCCGTGCACGATGCACGCACCTGACTGGACGAAGAACGGGACATCAGAACCGAGCGAGCTCGCCAGGGCAACGAGCTGATCGTGGCCGAGGGGAAACCCATAGAGCTGGTTCAGCGCGAGCAGTGCTGCTCCTGCATCACCGCTGCCCGCACCGAGGCCGGTCTTTTCGGGGATTCGTTTCTCCAGGTAGGCGGAAATCTGAAGTGTGCGACGCCCGTGGAGTAGCTGGATGGCGCTGTTGAAGGCAGCCCAGGCTTGCTGCACAGAGTTGTGTGGAACCAGGTCAGGACGATTAGAGGTGAGATGGAACTCCGCGGACGATGAGGGAAACGCGTCGAAGTGGAGTCGATCGCCTGTTGCGACGCTCAGGAAGAGCGACTCCAGTTCATGAAGCGCTTGACCGTCTCGTCTGGGTAGCACGCGCAGCCAGGCATTGACCTTGATCCTTGTGTCGACACGAACGTGCTGTGCGTTATCACTAGCACATTGTTTATTCCAATCGCTCATACATTGAAGTATAGCGGTGAACCCATCGACGTGTATCACCCGGACGTGAGACTGGGCCCCATGTGGGTCACGGAGTTGGTCCTGTCACTGAGATGCCTACCGGATACCGTCGGAGAGTGTCGGAGGGGGAACCGTGGGCTTGACAGGAACATTCCGCTCCGCTACTATCTTTTTAGTATGTTGTTCAACATTACTCGACGTCCGGACGAGTTTGCCTTGCAGCAGAGTTGATGGATGCAAAGTGGCTGGCAGGCGTCGAGGGTGCGGTCTACCTGAAGTTCGGCAGTGAATCTATCACTGGAGTTTCGAAACAGGGAGGTTAGACAATGCCTTATTGGTTCTGGTGGATCGTCATCGGTATCGTCGCAGGTTGGCTTGCGGGGCTAGTCATGAAAGGCAGCGGTTATGGCTTGCTCGGCGATTTGATCATCGGTGCGATCGGCGGCTTGATCGGTGGATACGTGTTCGGGTTGCTGAAAATCAAGAGTAGCGGACCGCTTGGAGCCCTGATTACGGCAACGGTGGGCGCGATACTGCTGATCGTCGTGGTGCGGGCCATAAGGGGCGCAAGCAGATAGTCTGCTGAAAAGCCGAACAATCACCTGCACCGGAGCTGGCGGGTGGGCCGAATTTCAACGGAGAACCATCACCGCCGACTCGGCTGCTAGCTCCTCATCGGCTGTTTTCTCCAGCGCATTGACGATCTGTCGCTTGTTCTGAGTGGACCGATGTCGCTTTTCTTATTGGCTTCAATCAGGGATTTTTCCTGAAGGGCCTTGTGATAGAAAAGAAACAAGACCCTGAGGGGGATATCCCCCTCAGGGTCTTGCGTTAAGCAGGCAACGTCAACGCCGAAAGGTTCAATTCTGGCTCCCCGAGTAGGACTCGAACCTACAACCCCCGGATTAACAGTCCAGTGCTACCACCGTTGAGCTATCGGGGAACACAATAGTAATTGTAGTGTTGGCAGCTCGTATGTCAAGATGTCGACTGTCAATCAGGACTGAGAGGGCGACCGTCTTCGATTCGACGACGTGCGATGCCGGATGACATTGCCATCGTTGTGCATGTCCTCTTCGCTCATCCCATTCTCCTTGGCAATCATGTCCTTCAGCTTGCGCTTGGCTTTGGCCTCAATCTGGCGGATGCGTTCACGCGTGACCTGGAACATTGTGCCGACTTCTTCCAGAGTGTGCTCGTATTCACCCTGAAGGCCCTCTCTGTAGATGAGGATCTTCTTCTCGCGTTCCGGGAGCGTCTCGAGGATACGTTCCAGCTGTTCTTTGTAATACTTGTTGAAGGTTTCCTTCTCAGGAGAAGGGCTCTTCTCGTCCTCAATGAAGTTCTCCAGACGACTCTCTTCCTCATCCCCGACGGTGTTCTCGAGAGACAGTGGCTGTTGCCCGAGGCGCAGATACCGTATGATCTTCTTGACGGGAATGCCCATGGCGGTGGCGAGCTCTTCTTTGGTTGGCTCTCGCCCGTGTTCCTGCAGGAAACCCTTCTTGATCTTGTCGATCTTGTTGAGGTTCTCGACCATGTGTACCGGAACCCGGATCAGGCGTGACTGGTCAGCCAGCGCACGCGTCATCGACTGCCGAATCCACCACGTGGCATACGTGGAGAATCGGAATCCACGCTTGTAGTCGAACTTCTCGACAGCCCTGATAAGCCCAAGATTGCCCTCTTCGACCAGGTCAAGGAAGGACAGGCCGCGACCCGTGTACTTCTTTGCGATACTGACGACCAGACGAAGGTTGGCTTCGATAAGCTGGCGCCGCGCCTCCATGTCGCCCTGCATAACGCTTTTGCCCAGTGACTTCTCCTGATCCGGTGTCAACAGCGGAACGCGGCCGATATCGCTCAGATAGGATTGGATCGG
This sequence comes from Candidatus Cryosericum septentrionale, assembly GCF_003570995.1. Classification (GTDB taxonomy): domain Bacteria; phylum Caldisericota; class Caldisericia; order Cryosericales; family Cryosericaceae; genus Cryosericum; species Cryosericum septentrionale. The sequence goes on along the minus strand of NZ_QXIY01000026.1, from coordinate 37,150 downwards.
GTTCTGCTCCTCCTGAGTCGTAACGCGGATGATCGAGGGGATGGAAGGCGCTGCTATCGCTTTCTTGGCTGTGGATTTGACGAAGCGGGGAGTACCGAAGACGATTCCCTCGAAGTCCATCCGCTCATAGAAGACGTCGAGTTCTTCGACGGAGAGGTCGTGTTTTTCCAGTGCGTTCATGACGGTCTCGTAGTCCAGGACGCCCGCTTGGCGGGCGCTGCCCAGCAGCTTGACCAGCTCACGTTTCTTGGGGAGCGGCGGTTCTGTGGCAGGGCCTTCTTCGTGCGAGTTTTCCTCTTCCAGATCTAGGTCGGCTTCGTGCCCTTCCTTATCGACCGATTTTTTCCCCTTCTTCGGGGCCTTGGCTTTGGGAAGGCGCCTCACGTGAGGAGCCGCCTCCGACGGTTCGGCCACGGCAACGGTCGCGGGGCTCTTCTCAGACGGCTTGACGCGTTTTGCCTTGGGGGCGGTCTTGGACAGGGCTGCTGCCTCTGTCAGTTTCTTGTGCGGGATTCGTAACGCCTTGGCCGGATGAGCCTCTTCCTGAACCTCGGTCTTGCGTGCCGCATGCTTCTTCTCTGCCATCATCCACCCCTTTCATGAGCTACGGAGCCATCTCCCGGTGTCACGGCAGACGACCCCGATCGCAGCCTGCTGGCTGCATCTCTTACTCCCTGATAGCTTAGCTTGTGTTCTTCAAGACTCCATCGACCAACCAGAGCCGCAGCTTCCGGTCCGAGTTGTGCAACCAGCGAGGGCACCAGAGCCGCTTTCCCAGAGGTTTCGCGGCGCAGTACGCTGAGAATCTCCTGACAGGCTTCGTCCTGCAACGACAGTCCATCGAGGAGTGGCGAGAGCTCCGAAAGCCGGTCGAGATTGTGTATCAGGCCATGGACGACTTCCTGCTCAAGCACGGAGCGCGTGCTCTGGAGAGACCCCCCTGTGGGAATTCTCGAGTGTCCTAGGCTCTTGCGCGGGAGTCTCCACGGATCGGCGACCGCAGGCTGTTCGACGCGCGTGCGGCCCTTGTGGTAGATTGCGAGAACCTCTTCCTCACGAACATCGACCCGGCGCGCAATCTGGGTAAGAAGCTGAGTTCTGAGCAGTGAGTCCTGCATGCCGTCCACGGACTCCATCATTTCCTGCACAAATGCCCTTCGACCGCTTACTGAGTTCATGTCCCTGCCCACGACGGCAGCATCGAGCAGAAAATCGCCCACGGATATTGCCTGGTCCAGGGCGACCTGGTACTGACCCTTTCCCCCAGGTTCGCGCAGCAGTTCATCTGGGTCCTTTGCCCCCTCCACCCTGACCACGGCTACGTCCAGCCCGGTTCGGTCGGCTATGGAGAGTGCAAGTCGAGCGGCGCGCTGGCCGGCTTCGTCGCTGTCGAAATTGAGCAGAACGCGAGAGGCGCTCCGTTTCAGAAGGGTACCCTGTTCCTCTGTGAATGCCGTACCCAGCGAGGCAACAGTATTGGTGAAACCTGCGGCGTGCAGAGCGATAGCGTCCATGTATCCCTCGACGACGACAGCCGTCCCGGTTTCACGTATGGACGGCTCAGCCAGAGGGAGCGCGTAAAGCGTCCTTCTCTTGGCGAACAGCGGAGTCTCGGGGCTGTTCGTGTACTTGGGCATCGACCCGTCGATGGCTCGTCCACCAAATGCGATGATATTGCCGATGCTGTCCCAGATTGGGAACATCAGTCGGTGGGCAAAAGGTGAGAACGAGTGCCCTTCATGCCGTTGTACGATACCGGTGCGTGCGAGGCTATCCTCATCAATCCCGTGGTCCGCACACCACTTGACGAGGCTGTCCGTGTTGCGGGGGCAGTAGCCCAGACAGAAGTGCTTCACTGTCTCAGAACTGAGTCCGCGACTTCTGACATATTCCTGGCACTCAGCTGCTTGAGAGCTCTGCAACGCAGCAGCAAACGCGGTCGCGACGAGCTTGAGCGTTTGCAGGAGCTCCTGACGCTCCCGTGACGCCGCCGTGGACATATGCCATGGCGGCAGCTCGACATGGAACTCCTTGGACACGACCTCGATTGCCTCTGGAAGTGACACGTTGTGCACCTTGCGCACAAACGTCAGCATGTCTCCGGATGCCTTGCAGCCAAAGCAGTAGAACATGTTCTTGTCGGGACTGACCGTGAATGACGGCGTTTTCTCATGATGAAAAGGGCAGAGGCCCACATAGTTGCGACCCTGTTTGCGCAGTTTGACATAGTGGCCAATGACGTCAAGGATGCCAATCTTGGTGTCTATGTCGGCGATGTATTCTTTGTATTCCATGTGTGGGTGACTACCATCTAGGTATACGAGAGAGGAGGCCGGAATCGTTCCCGGCCTCCTCACATACATACCACAATCGGTTCTCTAAGCCTGGCTAGACGTAGATGTGCGGCATCACCAGGTCTGTTCCTACCTTGAGCGCCATACGGTCCGTCATCGAGGCAATATAGTCCGTCACGATCCGTGCCGTGCCCTGGAGGTCTCCACGGAACATGGAAACCGGATCATTTGACTCGCAGGTCATGGGGTGCTCTCGCAGATAGGGCTCCATACGCCTCATGTCCTCCATGCAGAAGTCGAAAATGCGGGACAGCAGGTCACGTGCTTTCCCTTCCTCGCGTTTTGGTTCCGAATGCATGTATACCGTGTCTTTCAGGAACAGCATCAGGCCGTCCATGGCCTCCTGTATGGGTCGACTCATGACGATTTCGCCTGCGATGGAGCTGGACCTGATGATGTCCAGCACCATCGTATCAAGGCGTTGCGAATAGAAGCTGCCCAGTGCCTCCATGGTCATCGTCGGGACGTCGGTCGCATCGATGATCCCGGCGTGTATGGCGTCATCGAGGTCGTGGTTGACATAGGCGACTCTGTCGCAGAGTCTCACGATCTGTCCCTCCAGAGTCTGTGGGCTCCGCATGTCCTCGAGCTTGCTCATTTCTTCAAGCCCCTTGCTGTGAGAGGCGATGCCGTTGCGGGTCTCATAGGTGAGATTGAGTCCAAAGAGTACGTCACCGTGTTCACGCTCACGACGCTCTAGTGTGTCGACCACGCGGAGGCTCTGTAGTGCGTGCTCGAATCCCAAACCGGGGTCAATACTCTTCAACTTTACGTCTAGGACAGCTTCTCCAGTGTGTCCGAATGGCGCATGACCAAGGTCGTGTCCCAGTGCAATCGCTTCGACGAGATCCTCGTTGAGACCGAGAGCGTCACACACTGAGCGCGACAGCTGCGCGACCTCGAGGGTATGTGTGAGCCTCGTACGTATCTCATCGCCCTTGGGAGCCATGAACACCTGTGTCTTGTACTGGAGCCTGCGGAATGCCCTCGAGTGAATGATGCGGTCGCGGTCTTTCTGGAATGGGGATCGGATGTTGTCATCGCCTTCGGGCAAGACTCGCCCCTTGCTGGCAATGCCAAAGGCTGCTCCCTGAGAGAGCAGCCTTTCTTCCCTATCCCTGTAGTTCGTGATAGGTAGCATGTATGAGAATTCTGTGCTAGCTGGCGGCCGGCCTGTTCTTGATGACGGCCTGCGCGGCTGCAAGGCGCGCGATGGGGACTCGTGGTGCCGAGCACGAGACGTAGTCGAGCCCGGAGGTGTGGCAGAAGTCGATCGAATCAGCCTCACCCCCCTGTTCTCCGCAGATACCGATTTCAATGCCGGGGTTCGTCTGGCGGCCAAGGACCACCGCGATGCGGATGAGCTTGCCCACGCCTTTCCGGTCGATGGTCTGGAATGGGTCGACGTCCAGGATCTTCGACTCGAGGTAGGCCGGCAGGAATGTGCCTGCGGCGTCATCACGGCTATAGGCATACGTCGTCTGAGTGAGGTCGTTGGTGCCAAAGCTGAAGAAGTCGGCGTACTCGGCGATCTCGTCTGCGGTCAGGCATGCGCGCGGTACTTCGACCATGGTGCCAATCTTCACAGCTACCTTGATGCCCTCGCGCTTGAACACCTTGTCGAGCTCTTCCTGAACCAGCGGCTTGAGTACCTTGATCTCATTGACGTGCCCGACAAGGGGGAGCATGATCTCGGGCATCGGGTGCAATCCTCGCTTGACCAGTGCGGCAGTTGCCTCGGCGATTGCACGGACCTGCAGCTGGTAAATGTCGGGATACACGATTCCAACGCGGCAGCCGCGGAACCCAATCATCGGGTTGAACTCCTTCAGCTCGTTGTACCGCTTCATGACCTTCTGCAGATAGGCGATGCGTGCTTCGTCGTGAGCTGTTTCTGCCTCGGCCATTTCCCCGGTGAGTCGGTCCATCTGGGGAAGGAACTCGTGGAGAGGCGGGTCCAGCAGGCGGATGATGACCGGGAAACCATCCATGGCCTCAAGGATCTTCTCGAAGTCCTCGCGCTGCATGGGAAGCAGTTTCTCGAGGGCGGGAGTGCGCTCTTCGAGCGAACCCGCGATGACCAGCTCTTGCATGAGGGGCAGACGCTCGGGGTCGTTGAACATACGCTCCGTGCGACACAAGCCAATGCCCTCTGCACCAAAAGCGCGTGCCTTGTGGGCATTCGCGGGCGTGTCTGCATTGGCACGCACGCCGAGACGGCGAATGCCGTCTGCATAACCAAGCAAGGTCGCAAGTTCGGCCGTCTGCTCGACATCCACCATTGGGGCCTGACCTAGGATGACTTCGCCAGTGGTGCCGTTCACCGTGATGACGTCGCCTTCGTGGACGCACACACCATTTGCGACGAAGTTTTTTTCGGCGCTGTTGAGCTTTATCTGATCGGCGCCAACCACGCACGGCTTGCCGAGACCACGCGCCACAAGCGCTGCATGCGCCGAGGCGCCACCACGCGTCGTCAGTGTCGCCTGTGCCTTGGAGATACCATCGATGTCCTCGGGAGACGTGTCCTGACGAACAAGAATAACCTTCTCTCCAGCTTCTCCAAGCTCGGCGGCCTTCTTTGACTCAAAGATGACTTTTCCATACCCGGCACCTGGGGAAGCAGGGATTGCCGTGGCAATGACCTGAACCTTGGCCTGCGGGTCTACCTGTGGATGCAGCAGGGTGTCGAGCTGGGTGGGAGTCACCCGCATGACCGCTTCTTCCTTCGTGAGGAGACCCTCGACGACCATGTCGACTGCGACCTTGACGGCTGCGACCGGGCTCCGTTTGGCATTGCGGGTCTGCAGCATGAAGAGCTTGCCACGTTCGACCGTGAACTCCATGTCCTGCATGTCACGATAGTGCTTCTCGAGAAGAAGCGATACTTCGACGAGACGCCTGTACGTTTCGGGCATCTCTGTTTCCATCTCGTCGATGTTCTTTGGCGTGCGAATGCCGGCGACCACATCCTCACCCTGAGCGTTGACAAGATACTCGCCCGAGAAGTGCTTGGCTCCGGTGGAATTGTCACGGGTGAAACAGACGCCCGTTGACGAGTCGCTGCCCATGTTGCCGAAGACCATGGACTGAACCGTGACGGCTGTGCCGATGAGACCGTCGATTTTCTCGATCTTGCGGTAGGTGATGGCTCGCTCGGTATTCCATGAGCGGAATACGGCACCTACTGCCCCGAGCAACTGCTCCATCGGGTCCTGCGGGAAGGGCTTGCCGGTCTTCTCCTGGACAAGCGCGAAGTATTTCTGAACCAAGGCCTTCAGGCTGTCGATGGACAGGTCTGTATCCAGCGTGACTCCCTGAAGCTGCTTCTGCTCTGCAAGTATGGTCTCGAAGTCGTTGTGCTCGATACCCAGCACGACATTGCCATACATCTGCGTGAATCTGCGGTAGGAGTCCCAGGCGAAGCGCGGGTTCCCAGTCAGAGTCGCAAGGCCTTCAACGGTCTCGATGTTGAGTCCGAGGTTGAGGATCGTGTCCATCATGCCTGGCATTGAGACTGCCGCACCTGAGCGGACGGACACGAGCAGCGGGTTCTGCGCTGAGCCAAACTTCTTGCCAAGCTTGCCTTCTAGTCTGGCAAGATGTTCTCTGATCTCATTCCTCAGAGTCTCAGGGATGTCGCCGACCTTGAGGTACTCGGGGCACATCTCAGTCGAAATCGTGAAACCGGGAGGTACGGGAAGCCCGATTTTTGTCATCTCTGCGAGGCCTGCTCCCTTTCCTCCGAGGATGGTCTTCATCTCCTTGCTGCCTTCTTCGAAATCGTAGACAAATTTCCGCTGGTCCATGGTTCCTCCTGTCAGGCCTAGGTTAGCTTGGAATAGTCGCAAACAAGCCCAAGTATATACTTCAGGTAGCACAAAAGCAATAAGCGTGCGCTTCGCACTCGTTCGTCGGTGGCCATAACGAGGATGCGGTCAAAGAAAGCCGTGACGGGAACGGCGAGTTCCTCGCATGTCCGGATGGCCTCCGGATACTTCCGCGCTGCCAGGAACAGAAGAATTCGCGGTGCAGCAGCCTCGGCCGCCCGTCTAAGCACAAGTTCCTCGGGATCCGTCAGCAGCAAGTCTGCAGGCAGGCTCGTCGCAGCAGGAAGCCCCTTGGTGATGTTCTGTATCCTGCGATGGCTGTCCGCAAGGGTCACGAGTACGGCGTCGTCGGCCGCTTCATGCAGCGCCTGCATGCGTTCGGGAATGGAACCCAGTTCGACGACTGGGAGATTTTCAAGCGGCGCGTATTCCTTGGTCAGCTGTTTCTCCTTGAAATACTGAGTAATGCGTCCTTTCAGGTAGTCCAAGACTCTCTGCTGCAGGTCTTCAGGATGTGGCAGGGACCCAGTAGCCTGATACCCCTCGACCGCTTTCTTCACAAGAGTCTCCAAGTCCATAGACTCACGTGACTCGACGATTGTGCGAACGATGCCGTTGCCTGCACGCCGGAGGCCGTAGGGGTCTTCTGACCCGGAAGGGTTGAAACCGGTACCAAGGATGCCTGTGAGAGTGTCAACCTTGTCGATGACTCCGAGCAGTCGCCCGACCTTCGTCGCTGGAATGTCTTCAGAAGGAGAGCGAGGCATGTACTGCTCACGAATGGCGGATACAATGTCTGGTGAACCGCCGGCACGCGAGAGATAGACGCCGCCGATTTCCCCTTGGAGCGATGTATACTCCTTCACCATGCTGGTAGCAAGATCTGCTTTGGAGAGGTGGACTGCAGCGGCGAGCGTTGTTTCCTCTTCCGGCCTCACCGAAGCGTACACGGTCGCGCAGGCTGCCAGTCGCTCGAGCCGCAGAGTTTTGGTGGCCATGGTGCCGAGCTTATCCATGAAAATCAAGGTATCCAGCCGGCCCACATATGCCTCCAGAGGCACACGCATGTCTTCCTGGATGAAGAAGGCTGCATCCAGAAGACGGGCATTGGCGACGCTCTCATTGCCTCGTCGCACGGTGTCGATGAAGTCGGTAAGGCCGTTGCGCACGCTCAGGAAGTGTGGAACGACGTTCTCGTTCTGGTCGTACACCAGGAAGGAATGCATCTGTTGCTGGAGCACAGAACGGACGACGCTTTCAGGGAGCTCGGTAGCTGTTTTCGGGAGGTCTCCCAGGAAGACGGACGGGTATTCAACGAGGTTCACGACCTCGTTCAGAAGATCGCCCATATTGTCTCCGAGCTTGAAGCCAAGAGGCTTCAACAGCTTGTCTGCCTGTTTTTCGATCAGGTGGCGGCGTTCGGCGGGATCGACGATGACGAATGCTTCGCGCAGCCGTCGCATATAATCTTCTGGTGATGTCACCGTTATTGGTTTCGGCTTGCCGACGCGCAGGCCAAAGGTCGTGTTTGAGCTCTGCACTCCGGCTATTTCCCAGTGAAGGACTTCGACGCCGAGCAGCGCGAGCAATCCGCGAATGGGGCGCGCAAACTGGAACCCGGACTCCTCCCAATGCATCATCTTAGGAAACGTGATTTCGTGGGGCAGGCGAGGGAGAAAGGCCTCGACGAGCTCAGAGGACTTCTGCCCCGCAACCGTTTTCCGGACGTAGACGTATGACTTGCCGGCGACGTCCACGGCGTAGGTGTCGGCAGGATCCACGCCCTGCCCCCTGCAGAAGCCCAGCAGAGCCGGCGTGGGATTTCCTTCAGCATCATAGCTCGACGCCTTGGCCGGTCCTTTTACTTCCGTGGTTCGGGCGTCCGTCTGCTCCTTGACGTTCTGAGCTAGGACAACAAGCCGCCGTGGCGTGGAGAAGCCACGAACGTCTCCATGCCCCACGAAGGACTCGTCGAGATGTGTTGTGACATGTTCGACCAGTTGTGCCCGAGCGTTGTCCACGAAACGTGCCGGAAGTTCCTCAGTCAAGATCTCGATCAGCAGGTCACTCATGGTTTTCGTTCTCCAGGTAGAGGTTCGCGCAACCGTACGCGAGACGGCGCACGCGGGCAAGATAGGCCATACGCTGAGAAATGCCGACGGTGCCACGGGCGTCAAGGACGTTGAACGTATGTGAGCATTTCAGGAGGTACTCGTAGGCAGGAGTGATGAGTTTCTTGTCGATCATGCGCTGAGACTCCTTTTCGCAGAGGTCGAACATCGTGACAAGTGCCTCGATGTCGGCTTGCTCAAACGAGTAGATACTGTTTTCCCGCTCGACCTGCTGTCGCAAGTCTCCATAGGTGACGCCATCGTGCCATTCCAGTTCGTAGACGTTCTTCTTCTCCTGAACGAACATAGCGAGCCGTTCGAGACCATACGTTATCTCGACTGCCACAACGGGGACTTCCTGGCCGCCTGCCTGCTGAAAGTATGTGAACTGCGTTACTTCCATGCCGTCGAGCCAAACTTCCCAGCCGACGCCCGCAGCCCCGAGTACTGGCGTCTCCCAGTTGTCCTCGACGAACCGGATGTCGTGTTCGGCCGGCTTGAGACCGAGCAGGTAGAGGCTTCGCAGGTACGTGTCCTGGATGTCGGTGGTGGGAGGCTTGACGATGACCTGCAACTGGTGATGCATGTAAAGACGGTTTGGGTTCTCGCCGTACCGACCGTCTGCTGGACGTCGTGATGGTTGTACGTAGACGGCTTTCCAGGGTTTGCGCCCCAGGACTCGCAGGAATGTATATGGGCTCAGCGTGCCCGCTCCTACCTCCTGATCATACGGGAACAGACGCGTGCAGCCTTCGTCTTCCCAAAAGCGCTCCAGCTTGGAAACCATTTCTTCAAAGTTCATGGTATGACTCCTTGGGTTCTTCTCTTATGTCAATGTGAAACAGTGTAGCAGCGTTCTGCGCGAACCGCTCGAAGGCTTGTGTGACGGCCAGTTTGCTGGCAGCAGACCTCAGCAGTCGCAGCGTCAGTGCAATACCCATGAGCGTACGGCGCGCATCGATGCTGCCTTCTCCAGTCCGAAGAAAGCTGACAAGATCCGGAGAGAGGACAACATCTGTTTCAGTTGTCGCGCAGGGGGAACAATGGAAGGCATTGTCTCTCATGGAGAAGTGTACATTCTCGTCCAGTGCGGCTCCACACCGTTCACAATGCAGAGAACTGATACCGAAACCGAGTTCAGTGAGGACATCAAGGGTGAACTGCAGGAAGGCTCTGTCCTCCTCGGCGGCATTCGCCGCGGTGTTGAGCCTCGACAGAGCCGTGACGTACGCTGCAAACAAGCCTGGTTCCACCGAGGATGGCTCAAGAACGCATTCTGCCAGTTGGTTCATTGCCATGCCTTTCAGCGATCTCGACAGAGACGATAGAACACTGGTGTAGACCACCCGTTCCTCCGAACTGACCACAGTCAGAAAGCGGGAGCGGTCGTACAGACGGAGGTAAAGGAGCGAGAAAGGTTCGAACGAGGTTGACCACTTCGCGTCTGGGGCTGCTGCCCCTCGAGCAACAGCCGTGACTTTGCCCAGTTCTCTGGAGAAGAGCACCAAGCGCTTGTCCTTCTCTCCTACCCTCGAAGCATTGAGAATGGAGGCGAGTGTCCAGAGATAGACCATTGAGTGTTACTGCTGTGCCTCCGCAAGAATGGCGGCAGACGCAGAAACCCCGAGGCGGGTCGCCCCCGCATTGAGCATAGCGATGGCAGTGTGAAGATCGCGGATACCTCCTGCGGCCTTCACGCCGATGAGAGGTCCCACGACCTCACGCATCAGCCTGACATCGTCTTCTGTAGTGCCTGCCTTGCTGAAGCCGGTGCTCGTCTTGACAAACCCTGCTCCGGCCGAGACGGCGATGGCACATGCCACTCGTTTCTCCTCATCGGTAAGCAGGCATGTCTCGATAATGACCTTTACGAGAGCATCTCCAGCCGATGCGACAACCGCTCCGATGTCTTGTGCAACTCCGCGGTAGTTTTTCTCCTTGAGCCATCCGATCTGGATGACTGTGTCGATCTCCGACGCTCCCTGGTGGATGGCTAACTCAGTCTCCCGCGCCTTGGCAGCCGACAGAGGCGCGCCAAGCGGAAAGCCCACGACAGATGCCACGCGTACGTTAGACCCATGCAGGGCGGCAGAGGCGGTCTCAACCATGGACGAATTGATACATACCGCCACCGTTCCGAGCTGTATGGCTTCGGCACACAGTCGCTCAATGTCGGCGCAAGTTGCCTCGGGCTTGAGGAGAGTGTGATCCATGAAGCTGGCGAGCTCCTTCCTCGTAATCTGATCGGTATACATTGATTGCCTCCGAGTATTTGAATCTTCCATATTATCGCGTTACTGCGCCAGAAATCAACGGTTTGCGGTGACTAAAAGCTTGACACCAGTATACTTTGCACTACAATTATTGCACGATTAGCAGTCTTGTACTGAGAGTGCTAACATCCAGAGAGTTCAAGGCTGCATGCAGCCAATAGGGCGACAATTAACCGGAGAGCCTACACATGATGAACGGAAGCAGGTGGTATATGGCTGGTGAGGAGCGAGGCACAGAGAAGGATGAGTCCGAACGTGTTCAGTCGGTCCCCCAGGTGCTCTTGGATTCAGCTCCCGACCATGAGGATGGTGTTGGAGGGGAGGCATTGAGAACGCTTGGGTCTAGAATACGGGAGTTGCAGCACGAAATAGAGCGTCTCAACAGCGCCGTTCATGAGGAGCAGATGCTGCGCATTCGCGAACAGGCGACGCTTCAGCGTGACAAGAGTTCCTTCGAAGCCAGAACCAAGTTGGCGCTGTTTCTTGATCTACTTGCAATCGTCGATAGTTTCGACCAGCTCGTGAAGCATGGTGAAGGGACTCAGGACGATTCGAGCCTTCTCGTAGGTTCTCAGGCCGTTCTCGGGCAGCTGAACCAGTTCCTCGCGAGGAACGGAGTCCACAGGCTGGAGGGGTTGGAGGGCAATCCCTATGATTCCGCAACATGCGAAATCGCCCGTGTCGTCACCGATTCTGGTGCGCCCGCCAATACCGTCGTAAGAGTCCTGCGTGACGGCTACAAGCTAGGGGAGATGTTGCTGCGGCCGGCGATGGTGGATGTCGCCTCAGGACCACAGGCAACCGTTGAGAGCAGTGACGCTGGTGAAGACTGATCAGGTTGTTGGGAAGTATTCTAACTAAGTAAGGAGGTTTGTCGAATATGGAAGAGAAGATTATTGGTATAGATCTTGGAACTTCGAATTCTGCAGCAGCTGTCATGGTCGGCGGCAAGCCAACAATCGTGCCGGCGGCGGAAGGCGTCAGCATTGGAGGAAAGGCTGTCCCGTCCTACGTCGCGTTTACCAAAGATGGACAGGTGCTCGTTGGAGAGCCGGCGCGCCGCCAGGCAGCTCTGAACCCCGAGACGACGATTCAGGCCATCAAGCGAAAGATGGGGACCGACTACACGGTCAGCATCTTCGGCAAGACCTATACGCCGCAGCAGATCAGCGGGTTCATCCTTCGCAAGATCAAGAATGACGCCGAAGCTTTCCTTGGGCAGAAGGTATCCAAGGCGGTCATTACCGTACCCGCATACTTCAACGACGCTCAGCGGCAGGCGACTAAGGATGCAGGCGAAATCGCCGGGCTCGAGGTTGTCCGCCTGATCAACGAGCCCACGGCGGCGGCGTTCGCATTCGGACTGGACAAGACGGAAGGAGAGCACAAGATCCTTGTGTTCGATTTCGGCGGCGGAACGCTGGACGTGACTATCATGGAGTTCGGAGGAAACGTTTTCACTGTGAAGTCGACGTCGGGTGACACGCAGCTGGGCGGAACCGACATGGACAATGCGCTTCTCAACTACGTCGCCGATGACTTCCACAGTCAGAACGGTATCGATCTCCGTGTCGACAAAATGGCCATGCAGCGGCTTCGTGAAGGAGTGGAAAAGGCCAAGGTCGAACTCTCGACGACCTTCGAGACGACCATCAACCTGCCCTTTATCACTGCAGACGCGAGTGGCCCAAAGCACCTGGTCATGCCGATTACCCGTGCCAAGCTCGAGTCTCTGGTCCAGCCCATTATCGACAGGTGCCGCGAGCCGGTCAACCGTGCTGTTGCCGATGCCGGTCTCACCCCGCAGCAGATCGACAACATCATCCTTGTCGGTGGCCCGACCAGGATGCCGATTGTTCAGAAGTTTGTGGAGAGTTACTTTGGCAAGACCCCCGAGCGCGGCGTCGATCCCATGGAGTGCGTTGCCATGGGTGCTGCGATCCAGGGTGGCATCATGGGCGGCGAAGTCAAAAGTGGCATGGTCCTGGTCGATGTGACCCCCCTCACGCTCGGCATCGAAACGCTCGGCGGCGTCGTTACGGAGATGATCAAGCGCAATACCGCCGTGCCTATCTCCAAGACCCAGATCTTTACCACGGCGAGTGACAGTCAGACACAGGTGGAGATCCACGTCTTGCAGGGCGAGCGGCCGATGGCAAAAGACAACATGTCGCTGGGACGCTTCATCCTCGACGGAATTGCTCCCGCGCGCCGTGGCGAACCACAGATTGAGGTCAGCTATGACATCGATGCAAATGGTATCGTGCACGTCACTGCCAAGGACAAGGCGACTGGCAAGGAACAGCACATTACCATTGAGAATGCGACAAAACTGAAGGATGACGAGATTGAGCGGATGAAGCGCGAGGCGGAGCAGTTCGCCGACCAGGACAAGCGAGTCAAGGAAGAAGTCGAGCTCAAGAACCGCGCGGATCAGGTTGTGTTCAGCGGACGCAAGACGCTGACAGAGAACGCGGCCAGGATCTCTCCCGACGTCAAGGCAGAGGCAGAGAAGAAACTCACTGAACTTGAGGACTTGGTACGTGACAACAAGACCTCGGACATCGAAGCGAAGATCGACGAAGTGAACACTGCGTTCTCCAAGGTTACCGAGGACTTGCAGCATCAGGCTGGCCAGCAGGGGCCGGCAGCTGCTCAGGAGAATCAATCTGAGGCTCAGCAGCCCCCGCAGGACGGACAAACCGTCGAGGGTCAAGGGACTCCGAAGCAATAAGAACGGCAATTCAAGTCAAGCGCCAATTCCTGAGTGGAGGTCGATGTGGCAACTGATCGAGACTACTATGATGTCATGGGAGTGCCCAGGGGGGCCTCCCAGGATGACATCAAGAAGGCCTATCGTGAACTGGTTAAAAAATACCATCCCGATCTCCACAAGGATGATTCCCAAGCACCCAGGCAGATGTCAGACGTCAATGAGGCGTATGATACGCTGAGCGATCCTGCGAAGCGACAGCAGTATGATGCCTATGGCAAGGCTGGCCCCACTGGTTTCCCTGGTGCGGGTCAGGCTTGGGCTCCTCAGGGCGGCGGTTCCGGCGAGACATTCGGGGGTTTTGACATCGGAGACCTCTTTGGCAGTTTCATGGGGGGGTTTGGTCGTCAGCAGACCGAGGAGAGCCCACACGGACGGGACCTCAGCGTCAGCATGACTCTTACGCTGGAACAGGCTGTCTTCGGTGTCAAGAAAGAAATCCAAGTCAGACGGTACGATACGTGTGCGACCTGCCACGGCACTGGAGCAGCCTCAGGCACGTCTCCTAAGGTGTGCCCCACCTGCAACGGCGCGGGCGAGGTCCGTCAGGTTCAAGACACCATTTTCGGGCGCGTCGTCACTGCGGGGGTCTGCCCCACGTGCCGCGGCGAAGGCAGGGTCATAGAGTCACCATGCCCAGCCTGCAAGGGTTCTGGTGTTACGAAAGCCGACAAGACCATAGAGGTGACGATTCCTGCAGGTGTCGACAGTGGCATGAAAGTACGTATCGCAGGACAAGGAGATGCCGGCAAGCATGGCGGTCAGTCCGGCGACCTGTACCTCTTCATAACCGTCCAGCATGATTCCCGGTTTGAACGACAAGGAAGTTCCCTGTATCACACGGTCCGGGTGTCGCCTGCTAAGGCAGTGCTCGGGACGACCATCGCGGTGCCTCTCGTGGAAGGCGGAACGGAGACCGTGACAATACCGGCCGGAAGCCAGTATGGTGCCGAGGTACGAATTCGTGGCAAAGGAGCTCAGGCGGTCGGAGAACGACGTCGGGGGGACTACATCGTTCGTATCGAGATAGGTGTCCCCAAGACTCTCACGGCTGAGCAACGGAAGCTGTATAAGCAGCTTGCCGATATCGAGAAGTAGTCACGTTGAATCGTATGCAAAACGGGCCGACAGAGTCCCGGCCGTTTCTTCGTTGTCGACACGGAATTCGCTCATTGCACAGGCGGGGAGTGGCGTGTATACTTGACGTCGACAGTCCTGAGCAGACGTGGACAGGCTGGCGGAGACGAGCGTGACAGAGCCGGAATTAACGATGTGGGAGACATAGTCGGTGTCAGCGAAACGGATGAGTGACGCAGTCGGCGACTGTCCGGCTACTCGATGTCTCGAGGCCGCTCTTGTTTCCAACAGGCTAGCACATGCATATCTTCTCGTGGGAAGAGACGAGGGCGCCAAGCTTGCGTTGGCGGCAGCTCTTGCCAAGGCGGGCAACTGCCGGGGCGACCATGGCCCGGGAGAATTCTGTGACACGTGCCCGTCGTGCCGACAGGTGGACGCAGGGGGTTCGGCGAACATCAGGATTTTTGGAGACTCAGCCATCCTCAGGATAGATACCGTCGACCAGTTCATCTCGTATGCGTCGGTCAAGACCGCGTCGGGCTGCCTCAAGCTGAGCGTTTTCCGCGGAGTGGACTTTTTCACAGATGTTGCGGCTGACCGGGTTCTCAAGACCATCGAAGAACCGGTTTCGGGCAATGTTTTTCTTCTGCTCTCTCAGAACAGCAGGCGCGTTTTGCCCACGATTCGATCGCGGGTCCAGATCATGAAGGTTGAGCGGAGTACTCAGGAGGCCGCGGATCTTCAGGACGCGACCTCTGCAACTGGCGAGGACGCCTGTCTCGAAGTCTTGCTGGAATTTGCGAAGGCGAACGTGAGCCTCTCCGAGACCGTCGGCCGCCTCCTCAGGATGAGCAGTCAGAATAGCCTCCGAGACAACGCGACGGCGGGTTTGCAGACGATCGCGCTTTTCATGAACAGTGTTCTGCGGGCGAGGGGAAAGGTTTCCCCTCTCGCAGGAATATCACTCTCTACCGAACCTGAACTGGCACGTGTGAACTTCGTGCTGGACGAATCCAGGGTTGGGCTCTTTCTGGACCATCTGGGGGAGCGCCTGAAGCACATAGAACAGAACGTGAACCCTGAACTTGTCCTGACAAACGTCCTGCTGGAACTGAGGAGAATGACCACTCATGAATGATCCCACGTATATGTTGTCGGCGAGTTGCTCCTCGCCACGTTATCTGAGCGCTCGCTCAGCCAAGTCGTACCAGACGTACATGGTCGAAGTCAGCGATAGTGCCGCCTTGCTCCCTGGTGACGAGGTTCTTGCAATTGGCAGTGACAAGGAGTTGATGTACGTCATCATCGGCTATCCAAGGCACGATACATCAGGCAAGAAGCGGGCTGTGGGCAGCCTCAAGTACGTCCGCAAACTTGCTCCGACTGACGTCGAGCGCCTTGAGGAGAATCAGCGAAAACAAGACGCAGCGGTGATTCTGTGCAAGGAGCAGGTGCGGGCGACCAGACTTCCAATCCACCTCGTGAACTGTGAGCTTTCGTTTTCGGGCAAACAGTATGTGTTCTATTTTACCGCCGAGACCCGTGTCGACTTCCGGGCCCTTGTGTCCACTCTATCCCGGTCGCTGAAGGCCAAGGTGCAGATGTGGCAAATCGGCTCCCGCGATGAAACCCGTTTCTTTGCCACGGTCGGCATGTGTGGGCGAGAGCTATGCTGCAACTGTTTCCTCAAGGAGATCAAGCCGGTCAGTCTCAAGTGCGCCCGGGTGCAGAACCTGAGCTTGAACCCCAACAAGATAACGGGCGTCTGTGGCAAGCTGATGTGCTGCCTCAGATACGAGACCTATGAGTACACCGATGCGTCAGGACTTGACGTCAAGAAGAAACCCAAGGAAGGAGCCACCCAATAGTGGACATGGCTCGAATGTCAGAGGATTCCGCAATGCAACCAGGATGCCCGTTGCTGTTGCGATTCCAGGAGCCTATCTAGTGGTTGGATTCTGTTCATGAGCGTCGTGGTCGGAATGAGCGGAGGGGTAGACTCTGCTGTCTCTGCATTGCTCCTGAAAGAGCTTGGTGAACATGTCATCGGGGTCACCCTGCACTTCTCTCAGCACAGTGCCTGCTGTGACATCGGCTCCACGCGACGGGCGAAGGCCCAGTGCGAGTACCTTGGAATTGCCTGGCACAATGTCGATGTGAAAGACACCTTCGACTGCCAGGTCGTCCAGCCGTTCTGGCAGGCGGTAGCCGGAGGGGCCACCCCAAATCCTTGTGTGTTCTGCAACGAACACGTGAAGTGGCAGGGGCTGCTTGATGTAGCCGATGAGCTGCATGGCGACTTTGTCGCGAGTGGTCACTACGCGGGAATTGTCCACAGCGAGGATGGGGACCAGATCTGCCGCGGCATGGACGAGGCAAAGGACCAATCGTATTTCCTGTACCGACTTTCGGCAGAGCAGCGTCGGAGGGCCCTCTTCCCTCTCGCAGGGCGCGTCAAGAGCGACGTAGTGGCACTGGCCTCGCGATGGTTCAGTCCTGATCTCTTGGCAAGTCGCGAGAGTCAGGATTTGTGTTTTGTAGAAGGTCTGATCGGCGAAGAGGTCCGTCGTCGCTTGCCATGTGTGCCCGGAGATATTGTCCTGACGGATGGAACCGTCATCGGGAAGCACCAGGGGCTGGCGTCATATACGGTCGGCCAGCGGTCGGGCCTCGGCATCAGTTCCGCATCACGGCTCTACGTTGTAGAGAAGCGGAACGCCACGAACCAGCTGGTCGTCGGGCAGCGGAGTGCGTGCATGAGAGATGCGTTTGAAGCCATCGATCTGAAATGGCAGCACCTTCCCACCGGCAAGTCACTGCACTTCAGCGCAGACGTCGTGGCACGATACAGGTCAAAGCCAGTCAAAGGCTATATCGATAGGGTTTCTGAGGATAAGGTCTCCATTCATCTGGCCGATTCGTTGTTTGCAGTCACTCCGGGACAAGCGGTTGTCTTCTACGACAGTCGGTGTATAGTTGGAGGCGGAACGATAGTCTAGAACTTGTTCTTGGCGTTCCTGCACGAATTGTGGTAAAAAGTGGGAAATTGTGGTATACTTACGCCATGAACAAGGAGAAGTGTTTCATCGGCGAATACCGCTACTCCGTGGACGACAAGGGGCGAACAATGTTCCCTGCCCACTACCGGTGCGACACCGGCTCTCCCTACGTTCTCACCAAGGGCATGGATCGATGCCTTTACCTGTTTGATGACAGAGTGTGGACCTCTATCATTGAGCGGTTCTATGGTGACCTCATCCCTGTCTCATCCGACAATCGGGCCTTCGTCCGCATTCTTTTCAGCGGAGCTGCAACGGTTGAACTCGACAAAATTGGTCGTATTTCGATACCTCAGCACCTGCGTGAGTATGCTTCACTTGACAAAGAGGTCGTATTTGCCGGTGCCTTGACGCACCTGGAGATCTGGGACGTTCATATCTGGGATACCTACCGGTCTAAAGCGGAGAAGGTTTTCGAACAAAATATTGGAGCTTTGCAGGCCAGATGAGTGAGTTTGCACATACCCCGGTCCTCTTGGACGAGGTCACGACATACTTGCAGATTCGACCACACGGAACCTATCTTGATTGCACGACAGGGGAAGGCGGACACGCATATGAGGTTGGGCGCCAACTTTCTAGCGAAGGGACGCTTTTCATGATGGACGTCGATGCAGCGGTTCTTGCCATTGCCCGCGAGCGGCTGAAAGATACTGCCGCCCGCAAGGTTATCATCCGCGGGAACTTTCGGGACATGACGCGGTTGTTGAAGGATTATCCGGACACACGATTCGACGGAATCCTGATGGATCTGGGTTTTTCTTCAGAGCAACTCACGGGCACAGGCAGGGGGTTTTCGTTCAGCCACGACCAACCACTGGACATGCGACTGGACGATGATCTCAAGGTCACTGCAAGGAATATCGTGAACTCGTTTCCAGAGGAAGACATCGCCGACATCTTGTGGAAGTACGGCGAGGAGGGGAGGTCGCGTCAGGTCGCTCGCGCGATCGTGCGCCGTCGGCAACGAGCGCCGATCGAGACGACGAGTGAATTGGCGGAGACAGTAGCCGCTGTCTTCCCTACCAGGCACGCCCGCATACATCCTGCTACCAAGTCTTTTCAAGCTCTGCGCATATATGTCAACGATGAGCTCAATGCTCTCGACAATGGTCTCAAGTCCGCAGCATCGCTCTTGAATCTGAATGGAAGACTCCTGGTCATCAGTTACCATTCGCTCGAAGATAGAATTGTGAAGAGAAGCTACCTGGCTCTCTGCGAGAATCCGGTCTCGGGGGAGCCAGGATTTCGTCTAGTCAACAAGAAGGTCATTCGGCCTATGGACTCAGAAGTTGCGACGAACAGACGCTCTCGCAGTGCCAAATTGCGCGTGCTGGAAAGGGTATAGTTATGAGTATTGCAGTCAGAGGTAACTACACAACAGTCCGCCGCCCTGCGGCGACAGTTCGCGTCTCGGCCGCAGCAAGAATCGCTGCACGTCGGTACATTGTTCTGGGTGTGACGATCGTGGGTCTGCTGTGCGCCTATGGCTATGTGTACAGCACAACTCTTTTCTTGGAGCGTCAGGTCGAGTTGAACAGAACGGCTATTCAGGCACAGCTTCAGCAGCAGGAATCGCTGCTCGAGCGCGACACAAAGCTCATGTCACCCGATCGGGTGCGAGCTGCCGCGGGCGCTATGGGTATGGCAGCCAACAACACGGCGGTGATTGGCACACTAGACAGTCTTCATTAGCGGGAATACCTGCGTCAAGACCATACGGAATTGATGAAGAGAGGCGTTGCGTCTTTTAATGACCTGTTCAGACGACGTCTCGTCGTCGTTTTCATAGTGTTCCTGGTTGCAGTGCTAGGAATTGAGGCACGGTTCGTCTATCTGCAAGTACTGGCCCGCACTACGCTCGTGAACATGGCCAACCAGCAGCTTGAGACCGACTCCATTCCTATCAAAGCAAAGCGGGGAATGATCCAGGATTCGACAGGGCGCGTACTGGCGCAGGATGTGGCGACGTGGTCCCTGGGCCTGTACATGAAGGAAGTCAAAGACCCTCACTTGACTGCAGCCAGCATTGCTCCCGTTCTCAAGGCATCCGTGACACAGCTGGAGAAGCAGATACGCAGCGCTTCAGCAAGCTTCATTTACCTGAAGAAGCAGGTAGGCGTTGTGGAATACGACGCACTGAGCCGACTCGATGTACCAGGAATCGTGCTGGACAAAGGCTATCGCCGGGTCTATCCGCTGGGAGCTCTCGTGTCTTCGGTGGTCGGCATCACGGGCTCGGACAACCAGGGTCTGTCGGGAATTGAATTCCAATACGACAAGGAACTTGGAGGTAGGGATGGGCGGCATACCTACAGGGTCTCCGGGTCGAACCCCGGTGAGCCCGCCGTCACAGAGGACGTTCTCGAACCTATACCGGGCAAGAACATCGTGCTGACGATCGACTCGAACATCCAGTATTTCGCGCAGCAGGCTCTCATGGACACCCTCAAGACATACGATGGCAAGCGGGCTACATGCACGATCCTGGATCCAAAGACCGATGCAGTCCTTGCGATGGTCGATGTGCCAAGCGTTGATCCCGAACACTGGCAGGATGCTTCGATGAACTCTCTCTCGGAGAAGGCAATCAGTGCCAACTACGAGCCTGGTTCTGTGTTCAAGGCAGCGACATCGGTTGCTGGTCTTGAGACGGGTACGATTACGCTGCAGAGCACGTTCTACAGCGGAGGTAGTCTCAAAGTTTTCGACACGGTCATTCACGATCTCTATCCATACGGGACCATGAACCTTTACGCAATGCTGCAGCACTCCTCCAACGTGGCGTTTTGCCAGTTGAGCATGAAGATAGGAGCTACGCGCTTCTACGACTGCCTGAGCCGGTACGGTTTTGGCAAACCGACGGGCATCGATCTGCCTGGAGAGGAGGCTGGCATCCTCCTTCCGACGTCTCTCTGGTCAAAGACAACACTTCCTACCATGGGATTTGGCCAGGGTGTGGCGGTGACGGCGATCCAGATGGCGAACTTCTATGCCACGATAGCCAACGGAGGCCTCATGCAGCGACCCTACGTGGTCGATCACATCGTCGACGCTTCAGGGGCGAGTCAGCGCACAGATACGCCTGGGGTCGTCGGTCAGCTGTTCAAGCCTGAGACGGCTAAGGCCGTTCTCGAGGGCCTCCATGGAGTCGTGCAGAAAGATGTCGGCGTTTTTAGTGCGTATATCCCCGGCTACGAAGTTGCCGGAAAGACTGGCACTGCTCAGATCGCCGCTCCCGGAGGAGGCTATCTGAATGATGGATCGTACGTATTCAGCTTCGCTGGAATCCTGACTGCGAACGATCCCAGGGTCGTCGTGTTCCTCAGCATCCATGAGACTCGAAAAGGAGCGCGCACATCATTTCTTGTGGCAGGGCCGACCTTCAAGAAGATTGCACTGCAACTGATACAGTATCTGAGGTTAAAACCATGAAATTCGCCGTTGAAGAACGGGAGCTTGCTGAGCTCCTCCATAAGCTGCCTCCTGGGTCCTGGGATCCCAAGCGTTCCTCGCTTGGCCAGAGGACAATGATCAGCCTGGTCACGCCTGATTCGCGTGAATGCGGGCCGGGAGCCATGTTCGTCGCCATCTCTGGAACCAGGCTGGACGGAGCGTCCTACATCGCCAGCGCTCTTTGTGCTGGGGCGGCCTGCGTCGTCGCTGAGACTGAGCATCCTGAGGTTCAGGATGTGCCGGTTGTCGTCGTCTCGAGCTGCCGTGAGTTCCTGAGTCTGGTCTCGCAGGCCTTTTTCAACTTTCCTGCTCGTCGCATGAAGATGATCGGCATTACTGGAACGAGCGGCAAGACGAGCACAGCATACATGATTCGTCGTCTCCTGCAGGGACTTGACATTGCGTGCGTCATGATTGGGACCACAGGCTATGTCATGCCTGATGGCGAGTTCTTTCCTCCTGACGCTCTGCCCGCCACAACGCCGGAGGCCTTTGCGCTCAACTGGTACCTGGACCATGCCGTTCACCAGGGGGCACAGGTTGCCGTGCTCGAGGTTTCCTCGTTTGCGCTCGCTTTCGACAGAGTTCATGGTATGCGCTTTGATTGCGGGGTTTTCACGAATTTCTCGCAGGATCACATGGGATATCATGGCACGATGGATGCATATCTGGCGGCCAAGCTGCGCCTGTTCACGTCACTTGATGAGAACTCTGTAGCCGTTCTCAATACTGACGATCCTTCGTTCGCTTCCTTCAGGGACGCGGCCGGGCGCTCTCAGGTCAGGACGTTCTCCCTGGAGCGAGCAGCTGACCTGCGTGGTGACCACGTCGTGTCCACAATGGGAAGAACCACGTTTCAGGTCCTTGCCCGCGACGGAGCCACGTTTGACGTGGAGCTTTCGATCGGGCCGGCGTTCCAGGCATCCAACTGTCTGGCGGCGATCAGTTCGGTCAACGCCATTGAACCGACCTGCGACCTGGGCGTGGCCGTGCAGTCTCTCACTGCCCCATTGTACGTCCCCGGGCGCTATGAGCGGATTGACTGTGGACAGCCGTTCGAGGTCGTCGTGGACTATGCCCATACGCCAGAGGAATTCTCGGCACTGTTCAGCGCCGTGCGGCCTACTGTGCGGGGGGACCTGCTGGCCGTGTTTGGCTCTGTCGGTGCTGATGACCGCGAGAAGCGGCCGATTATGGCCCGCCTCGCAGAGGAGGCCTGCCGCTGGTCTTTCGTGACCGTGGAGGACCCTCGTCATGAAGACGCGTCGGTTGCCGTTCACGACATCGAAGACGGGTTCACCACCGACCATTTTACAGTCATCGAAGACAGAAGGCAGGCAATTCGAAGTGCCATTGCTGTGGCCAGGCCCGGCGACATGGTCCTGGTTCTCGGTCGTGGGCATGAGACGGTAATGTACTATGAACACGAGGATGTCGTCTTCGATGACCGGGAAGAAGCGCGCCTCGCGTTGCGCGATCACGGCTATGTTTGTGGCGCCGATGGTCCGCAGTCGCAGGAGGGACAGCGATGACCGCGAGGTCTGCCATGTTGCTGGTTCTCGTTCTTGTCCTTGTGGACCTGGCTCTTTTCCCTCTCCTTATTGCGTGGCTGCGCAGGATACGGTTTACGCAGTTGATACGGGACGAAGGGCCTGCTTCTCACAAGTCCAAAGCGGGTACGCCGACGGGGGGCGGTCTGATGCTGGTTCTCAACATTGCCGGAGCCGTGGCAGTCTATCTCTTCGTGATGGGGCGAAGAGACTTGACAGGGCTTGACGTCGCCACACTGGTCTTCGTAGCCGTCAGTCTCCTTTCCGGTTTTTTGGACGACTGGACCAAAGAGTTCAAACACAGAAATGACGGACTGCTTGGCTACCAGAAACTCCTGATCCAGACAGGGGCGGCTGGGCTCTTTTTCTATCTGGCGTACCCATCGATCATTTCGACCCTTCATCTGGCGAGTGGTGCAGTTCTTCTTGGCGGCTGGGCCTTCTACGTTGTTGCCACGTTGTACGCGGTCGGCATGGTGAATGCATTCAACCTGACGGACGGCCTTGATGGCCTGCTCGCCAAGACGAGTCTTCCCACATTTGCTGTGGCCGGAATAGCCTCGCTTCTGCATCCATCAGGACTGGCCGGCATACTTCCTTTGGCAGCTGCTGCATTTGCCATCTCATTTCTATGGTTCAACGGCACAAAAGCATCGGTGTTCATGGGAGATACGGGATCGCTTGCGCTTGGCTCCATCTTCGTCGCGTGGGCGTTTGCCTCCGGGAACCAGTTGTCGTCGATCCTGCTGGGAGGACTGTTTCTGGGAGAGGCGATAAGCGTGATGATCCAGGTGCTTGTCTTCAAAGCCTCTGGTCGCAGAACGAGGGTATTCCTTATGGCTCCGATACACCATCATTTCGAGAAGCTCGGATGGGCCGAGCCAAAGATCGTCGACCGGTTCTTTGTCGTGAGTATCCTGTTTGTCATTGCCGGGGCATTGACGATGACGTGGAGATAACCAGTGATCCCTTTCAATTCTGCATTCGTCGTCGGAGCATTGCCAAGTGGATTGTACGCGGCCCTGTACCTGCATGACCATGGAGTGGACGTTTTCGTATCGGAATTCAAGCAGCGAAGCGCTGACGAGGAGTTCGAGCATGCCGTCCGACTGCTGCAGCTGGTGGGAATTCCCTTTGAATTTGGACAGAACACTGCGAGCATCATGGCCGCCTACGACGTTGTCATCGTCTCGCCCGGTGTCCTACCCGAGGCTCCGATTGTCCTGGCTGCTGCGCGAATGGGCAAACTCATCGTCGGTGAGACAGAGATTGCCGCGTATGCCGGTCTCTCAGTGCTTGCGGTGACTGGCAGCAATGGCAAGAGTACGACCACGGCTCTTCTCGGAGAAATTGTTGCTGAGGAGTATCCCGATGCAGTGACAGGGGGCAACCTGGGCATTCCAGTGTCGCAGCTCCTGGTGGAACACCCGATGGCAGGACCGGCGGTTCTTGAGGTCAGTTGTTTCCAGCTCGAGACAGTTCATACGTTCCATCCCAGAGTGGCCATTTTCTCGAACCTGGTTCCGAATCATCTTGACCGCTACGGTACCATGGAACGGTACTTCGCCACGAAGAAGCGCTTGTTCGAGAACATGATGGCGGATGACGCCGTTGTGCTCAACTGGGATGACCCCGCGCTGAGAGCACTTGGCCCAATGCTGAGTCCTTCCACTTTCTATTTCGGACTGGGTGACGGCGTGTTCTCCGGCGCGCATGTTGTCAATGGTGCTATCGTTTTCAAAGACATGACACGCATGGTGGAGCTGTTCAGAGAGACAGACCTGCGCATCCGGGGGCGACACAATGTAGCGAATGCCATGAGCGCAGCTCTGGCGGCCTTTCTGTACGGCATCTCCCCAGATGCCATTCGCAGGGCTGTGGGGGGCTTCAACGGGCTGCCGCACCGACTGGAGTACGTCGGAACAGCGGGTGGCGTGACGTTTGTCAACGACTCCAAGGCAACGACCCCAGAATCGGTCATGACGGCCGCTGATGCCATGACTGGACCATATGTAGTCATTCTGGGCGGCAGTTCAAAGAGCGTCTCATTCGACAAGATGGCGCGACATCTGACCGAAGACAGAAATCTGGTGTCAGCAATCGTGATGGGCGCGACCGCCCCGGCTATTGAGGATTCGCTGCGGAAGGCCGGCATGAAGGCGATTGCCCGCGTCAAATCGCTTGAGGACGCTGTCAGCAATGGAGTACACATTCTTTCTGCAGGTGGTACGCTACTTCTGTCTCCTGCTTGTGCCAGTTTCGACATGTTCAGGGATTTTGAGCAGCGCGGCAACCGGTTCAGGGAGATCGTGCAGGGTCGTCGGGGCGTTGTCACGCGGTGAGGCGTATACTGGTTCTGGTCGCCATACTGCTCTGCCTGGGGGTACTGCAGAACTATAGCATCGCCGTCAGTCTCAGCGCTGCGCAAGGTCAATTGGTGGCTGTTACTGCGAGTGTTGTCAAGCAGGCGATTATCGTCGGTGTCGGAGTCTTCGCCTACTGGTTCTGCTCGCGGTTTAAGTATATGCGCTGGGCAGACATTTCGGAATTCCTGACGTATGGTCTAGGAGCGTTGCTGGTTGCTGTTCTCATTCCCGGCATCGGCAGGAGCGTCAATGGTTCCATCCGGTGGATCGGAACGAGTTCTATTGGCTTGCAGCCATCTCAGGCAGTTGTCCTGGTGGTGCCTCTTCTCGCCGCCAAGCTCTTCAGCGGCAAGTACCTAAACGAGTATGACCATCGATACTACCGCACGTTTCTGCTATTCGTGCTGGGGTTCACGGGCCTGGTCGCACTGGAACCCGACTTCGGGACGGCCTTCGTCATTGCTGGGTCCTCAATCGCTATCCTGCTGGCCGTCGGTGCTCCGCTAGGCTACTGGATCAGCCGAACGGCTGCCTTGGGCGCGCTGGCTCTGATTGCGGTGAACGTGAAAGCTTCCTGGAAAGTCAGGATGACCTCGTTCATCAACCCGCTGGCAGCCGACAAGGCGAAAGGCGTCGCCTACCAGCTGGTGAACTCCATGTTCGCTGTCGCGAGGGGCGGAGTGCTGGGGCGGGGTTTCATGCGGAGCGTCCAGAAATTCGTCCACTTCCCGGCCCAGGAAAATGACTTTGTTTTCGCCATATTCTCGGAAGAGTTCGGGCTTATCGGCGTGACCATCGTGCTGGGCATTTATCTGTGGATCGTCTTCGACCTGTTCAGGCTTGCCTCGAGGTCTTCTGAGCCGTTTGCCCGAGTGTATGTCATGGGGCTGGGCATATTCCTCGCCGTGCAGGCGTTTGTCAACATTGGTGTCGTTGTCGGACTACTTCCTACGACGGGAGTTCCGCTGCCTTTCTTTAGTCAGGGAGGCAATCACATCGTCTTCGAGATGGCCGCGCTTGGCATCGCGGGAGCTATTTTCCGGAGTCCGGAGGCCGCCTGATGCATTACGTTGTTGCTGGAGGAGGAACAGGGGGACATATCTACCCCGCAGTCGCAATTGCTGAACGCCTGTTGGACAGGGGAACCGTCACCATGCTGGCGCGAGCCGGCAGCATGGAGGAACGCGTTTTCCTCTCTCAGGGGCTTGACGTCAGAACTGTCTGTTCTGCCCCACTTCTGTATACACCCAGATCATTGTGGCGCCTTGCACATGCAACTCGAGGCGGAGTGAGGGCGGCCCGCCATGTTATGACGGACGCCCATGTGGATGCTTTCGTTGGTACCGGCGGATACGTATCGGTACCAGGAATCGTGGCTGCGCAGATGAGCGGAGTTCCCATATACCTTCTGGAACAGAATACCGTCATGGGGAGGGCAAATCGACTGTTCTCCCGTCGTGCGCGGCACGTGTTCCTGGGTTTTCCTGTTGAAGGGGTCTCCGGTTCACGGTTCACCGTCACTGGAAACCCTTTGCGACGCAAGGTTTACACGGCACTGACGGAGTGCCGGCTCAGCAGACCTCTTCGCCCGGGGCTGCTGTTTATCGGGGGTAGTGGCGGGGCTAGCTTCGTCAACAACCTGTTCCTGCGGACAATCCGGGAGCTGGACAGCAGAGGCCGCGAAGTTCCAGTCACCGTGGTGACTGGAACTGATGACTATGCGAGGATTCGTGATGCAGTGGACGAGCTGTCTCTGCGGCATGTCAATCCTGTCGTCGTCTCCTATGAGGAGCATATGGAGCGACTGTATGAGCACGCTCGCGTAGCGGTGACGAGAGGCGGTGCACTTGCACTTACGGAGCTTGCTGTCGGAGGCATCTATGCCGTCGTCATCCCCTATCCCTTCGCCGTTGGCTGGCATCAGTCCAAGAACGCGGCATATCTTGAGAGCCTTGGCCTCGGTATACGCATTGAGCAGCAGTCACTGCTGTTCGACAGGTACCTGTCCATTGTAGAGAAGGCGCTGGATGATGAAGCAGGCCCGGCCCTTCCTGCTTCCAGCATCTTTGGAAGTGATGCTGGGGACGCCATAATGCGCACCATCGAAGAGGAGTGCTCACATGACTGAACTCCTGCAACCTGGAAGGCCTTTTTTTCTTGTTGGCATCTGTGGCGCCGGGATGAGTTCGCTGGCTATGTTGCTGCACAGCATCGGAATGGATGTGCGGGGTTCAGACATCGCGAATGACGGTCCCGAGGCTGAACGGTTGACCTCGCTGGGTATCCGGGTGATGTCCGAAGCTGAAGCATCTGGTGCACTTCGTCATGACGAAGTTCTGGTACGGTCGTCGGCAATTCGCCCGGACAATGTGGTGCTCATGGCTGCAGGGGGGATCAGAGCGGGCGTTCTCCACCGAACAGACGTCCTGTCTGCCGTCGCATCAGAGTATTTCCTGATAGCCGTTTCTGGCACGCACGGCAAGACCACGACGTCTGGAATGATTGGATACGTGCTGGCAAGACAGGGCTTTGCTCCAACCATCTGCGTTGGAGGCCATATTGCCGGATTTGATGGAGCCTTCCCCCCTGAAGGGACACAGCGAAGGCAGATTCATGGACGCCCGATCATGGTCCTGGAGACTGATGAATCGGACGGCTCGTTCCTGAAGTTCCATCCAGACGTAGCTGTAGTAACGAACATCGATAGCGACCACTTGGGGGCTTATGGAGACAAGTTCTCCAACCTTGTCGGCGCATTCGCCCAGTTTTCCCAGCAATGCGCTGAGCGAGGCGGCCTGATCGTTGGCTGTGGCGACGACGGGGAAGTGGCCAGGATCGTGCAGGCTCTGGCGCGGCACGTCCTGTACGGTCAGGAGGCGTCAAATCAGGTGCAGATGCGCTACCATGCCCGCAGCAACACCGCAATAGTTGCAAGAGAAGGTGTGGAGCAGTCATTTGTCATGGAACGAGGAGACGAGAAGAGCTATCTCAACGCTGTTGCCGCTTGCCTGGCGTGCGAGGCAGTAGGGCTCCCCTTTGCAGACACACTCCCTATTCTGGAAGGTTTTCCGGGAATGGAGCGGCGGATGCAGGTCCTGACAGACCATGACGGAACGGTCGTCCTCACTGACCATGCCGACCACCCCACGGAGATCAGAGCGACCCTGCAGGCTGTCTCGGTTCGGTATCCCGGAAGACCACTTACCCTCGTGCTCCAGCCGCACCGTTTCTCCCGAGTGAGCATGTGTCTCGAGGAGTATGGACCGGCACTGGCTGGAGTTTCGCGGATCGTGCTGCTCGACATCTTCCCGGCTGGAGAGACAGCGGAGCGTCCGGAAGAGCTAAACGGGATGCTTCGAGAGAGCGTGAAGACGGCAGTCGGTGGTTCATTGGTACCCCAGATGCCCGTGGACCAGATGCTTGACGTCTTACGGGTGTCGGTCACCCCAGGTGACGTCGTGCTGTTTATGGGCCCTGGTGACGTGAACAAGCTTGGTCTGCGGTTTTGTGGCTTGCTGACGAGCGACAATACGGTACAATGTGAGACTGCTGCGTCCCTCGAGGGACGCATACAACAGGAGAACGACTGATGGTGGATTCGGTCATAGACAAGTTCGGACGTCGCGTCGAGCAACGGGTCCTGACGAAGGAACCGCTCTCGTCTTATACGTCGTTTCATATCGGTGGTCCGGCCGAGTACCTCTACACGCCATGTGGTGAGGAGGACCTGGTTTGCGCGCTGCGCGCTGCCAGAGCTTTCAAGATGCCAACGACGGTTATCGGCAACGGAACGAATGTCCTTGTCTCCGATCGTGGTGTCGAAGGTCTAGTCGTGAGACTCATGGAGACCTCGCTTCAGCCAGTGATGGAGAAAGGACTGGTGCTTGCTCGTGCCCCGATGCCACTGTCCTCGCTCCTGGACTTCGCTATGAGTCAGGACCTGTCTGGATTGGAGTATCTTGTCAGCATACCCGGTACTGTTGGAGGGGCCATCTTCATGAACGCGGGTTCGTTCTCTCAGGCCATAAGCACTCACCTGGCGTATGTGGAAGTTCTGGATCCCAACCTCGAGTATGTCATGAAGAAGCATGAAGATGTTGATTTTGACTACCGCTATAGCGAGTTTCAGGAGAGCGGGGCGATCATTCTGGGCGCTGCATTTGATCTTGAGGCTGGTGACGGAGCAACAATCCGCTCGACAGCTGCACGTATCCGATCCGAGAAGCATGCCAAACAATCGTGGGAACATCCGAATGCGGGAAGTATCTTCACGAATCCCCCAACGACGTATGCCGGCAAGTTGATAGAGGAAGCCGGGTGCAAGGGTCTCCAGGTGGGGCAGGCGCAGGTGTCGGGCAAGCATGCGAACTTCATCGTCAATCTGGGAGGGGCGACCGCATTTGATGTCACGCGCCTTATGGACATTGTCGTACAGAGAGTCTATGCACGCTTCAACGTGCGCCTTTCGCCCGAGATCAGGCTGCTCGGTGACTTCTCCTAGGAGGCAGCGCGTGGGCATCAAAGATGAGTTCCTCCGTTCATGAAGCTACTGTGGCGGATGGGTCTGGTCGCTTTGGCTGTATTGGTGGTCTACTGGTTCACGGTACCGGCCGCTCGCGTACTCGTACATGCAGACTCCTGGGAAGCTCCAGTCGTGGACCAGGTCTGGCGTAGTCGGTCTCAGGGTCTTCTCATACTCCTCAACAGGGCTTCGGTCATCGACAGGCTGGAGGGACTCCCCGTTTCTGACGTGACGATCAAGCGAGAGCGACCTTGGAATGCGACTGTCGGTGTGGACATTACTGACCCCGACGTGGTGATCAGGCAGGGGAGGAAGCTGGCTGCCGTGTTCCTGCAGACGGGGACAGCCTACACCATAACAAAGGCATCGAAGTCCTGGAATGTGGTTGACGTAAGCGGATTCCCATCTGCACCCCCGGCTTTTCTGTCCGCCTCACTCGAGTACGCGCCGCTGTGCTGCCAGTTGATGCAGCATCGGGACCAGCTGGCAATCATGGGCATGTCACTGTCCTCGTCGATGGGACTTTCCGTACGGTTGAAAGACGGTAAGACGCTTATCTTTGGTGACAGCGCGAACGGTGCTTCAAAGATCGAACGGGGGATTGCGGTTCTTGGGATGCCTGCATTCAAGGGGAAGAAAGTAACCATCGACCTGCGGTTCGACGGCCAGGCCGTCATTCCGGGGGCCCCATGATCACACGTGGAAGAAACGGGGGCGTTTTCCTCGCCGCGCTGTTTGTCATGGTTGTCGGATTCGGATACCTTCTGGCTGTCCAGTTCGAGCCTACAGCGAACAAGGCCTACGTCGTTCCTGCCCAGAATGTCGAGTTGGTCGAAATCATGAAGGGACTCGAAAATGAGAATAATGCTGCCGCTCAGCAGATTGTCGATCTTCGGGGACAGCTGGCAGAGCTTGAGAGCAAGGGTGCTGCCACGAGCGACGAGGTGCGCGTTCTGACGCAGCAGCTGGGAGAGCTGAGAGGAAAAGCGGGGCTTGCAGAGGCGACAGGTCCTGGTGTCGTCGTAACATTGAGCGATAGTTCGCGTACGCCGACACTCTCCGATGATCCGAACTACTTCGTCATCCACGACGGTTACCTCCGTAGCATCGTGAATCTCATGCGGAGATATGGCGCCACGGCGATTGCCGTCAACGACCAGCGCGTTCTTGGAAACAGCCCTATCGTTTGTGCTGGCCCCATCATCCTCGTGAATTCGAGCAGGATGTCGCCACCGTACGTTATCACTGCTCTGGGGAACCCCGAGATGCTCGCCGACAGCATTTCTCAAGACGTTTTCTTCCGGGTGCTGGAGATGTACCGCGATCAGTTTGAGATTACGTGCTCACTTGAGAAGAAAACGTCTGTGACTGTCCCGGCGTCGCTAGACAATGCTGCGTTCAAGTACGCAGTGAGTGCGAAATGAAGCGGACTTGGCGGTCGCCATGGCAGTCGACAGCGCTGATTTTTGCTCTCATCAGTTTCTTCGTTGGGTTCTTGCTCCCCGGGCAGGCACGCGTCGTCCGCGAGATGAAGCAGACCTATCAGAATGAGGACCCAAAGGATCTTATTCGTGTCATCAAAGACCTCCAGCAGCGCAAACAGGACCTCCTCGTCGAGGAGACCGACGTGTCGCAGAAAGTCACGCAGTACCTTCGTTCTTCTGATGACACGGCCGCGCAAGTGAGTCAGTTGCAGCACGAAGCCACCGTGTTGAGACAGCGAACCGGCACCGTCCCACTCGCGGGTCCTGGCATCCGGATTACGATACGAGAGCAATCATCAGGGGTCTCGCCATCCATGCTGGCCGATGAGGATCTGCTCCTCCTTCTGAATGATCTCTGGGCATCGGGAGCCGAAGTCATATCGTTGAATGGCATACACCTGACTGACTCGAGTTCCGTATACAGGGCGGGTCTCAACGTTCGCGTGGGTGGAAAGGTGACGCAGATGCCTCTGGTCATAGACGCGATCGGCGATACAGAGAATATGGCCAAGGGGCTGCAGATTCCTGGAGGCGTGCTTGACTTGTTGAACCTGAGGCGCATTGGTGCTATAGTTCAAAAAGTCAACCTGCTTAGAATCAGTGACTAGGGGAGGAAGACGGATATCTATGGTTGGCTTCGTAACGGTGTGCGGACTCGTACTTGGTATCGTCATCGGGATTCTTCGTCCCGTGCACATCCCCGCCGTCTATTCCAAATACGTGGGGTTGGCCCTTCTAGCTGGTATGGATTCCATTCTCGGCGGCATCAAGGGTTATCTGAAGGACACCTTCGACGCGACAGTATTCTTTTCGGGTTTCCTAATCAACAGTCTTGTTGCAGCGCTGCTGGGGTATCTCGGTGATCAGCTGGGCATCGATCTTTACCTTGCGGCAGTTGTTGTGTTTGGAAGCAGAATGTACCAGAATATCGCAATCATCCGGCGCGTTCTCTTGAAGAAGGAGGCATGATGGCTGGCCAGGAAAGAATCGTCAGCGTACTTGATATTGGAAGTACCCGTGTCAAGATGTTGATAGCTTCGGCGACAGGAGACAGCCTCGACTCTATTCTTGGGGTCGGTACGGCTCCGTGCAGCAGCTTGAAGCGTGGAGTGGTCGTCGACATGGAAGGTGTGACGCAGGCTATCCAGACGGCACGCGACGAGGCAGAACGGATGAGCAGCTACTCCGTCTCGTCGGTGATCGTAAACGTCGGCGGTACTCATATCACTGGATTGGTGAACCGTGGCCTTGTGGCAATATCCCGGCCGGGGCGCGAGATACAGAAGGACGATGTGGATCGCGTGTGGGAGTCTGCCAGGGCTGTCCTGCTGGGACCAAATCAGGAGATTATCCATGTGATCCCGCGCCAGTACCTCGTGGATGGTCAGGAAGGCATCAAGGACCCGTTGAGAATGTCGGGTATCCGTCTTGAGTTCGAGGCGTTCATCGTCACCGGACAGTCGACGATTCTGGACAATCTTCGTCGCTGTGTGACAGAGTCCGGTCTCAAGGTGGACAGGCTTGTGCTCGAAGGTCTGGCTTCAGCTAATGCCGTCCTCTCATCAGAAGAGAAGGAAATTGGTGTCGCATGTGTCGACATCGGAGGAGACACGACAGACCTAGCTGTCTTCACAGGAGGCAGTCTCAGCTATGTTGCCGTTCTGCCCATAGGTGGCCGCCATGTGACGATGGATCTTGCTATGATGTTGAAGACAAGCCTGAATGTTGCTGAAGAGCTCAAGGTGGCGTACGGTTCGGTGGATGCGAGCAGGGGAAAGGACTTCCAGGACAGCCAGGTGAGTTATTCGACAGCATCGGGTGATGGTGTTCTTGCGACAACGAAGTCATATATCAGCGATGTCGTGACGTCTCGCATTGAAGAAATAGCTGAAGCCGTGAAGCTGGAACTGGTGCACTCCAGCTACAACAACATGCTTCCGGCCGGCCTCGTCTTGACTGGAGGGACGGCCATGGCGTCTCACATCACGGACAAGTTCTCTGAGATCAGCGGACTTCGAGCCCGAGTGGGACAGCCGACAGTCGACGACGTTGTTTTCAGCTCGTTCAAGAATCCCAGCTTCTCGACTTCAGTCGGGTTGCTCGAACTCGGCATCCACAGCGATGGTGCCGGAGTTCAGAAGAAGAAGCGCGCATTCAAAGGCCTGAGCGGCCTGTTCAAGGGCCTTGACCTGTTCGACTAAGACAAACTGACGGGGAGGGAAATCCACAATGGATGATCGACTGGATCCCTGGGGAAGCTCGAATGTAAGCATCAGGGTGATCGGCGTGGGCGGTGGGGGTGGCAATGCCGTTAATCGGATGGTGGGGGATTTTCCTTCCGGCGTCGATTTCGTGAGCGTCAACACCGACACGCAGGTTCTGCGATACAGTCGGGCAGAAAGCAAGATTCAGATTGGGGCAAAGACTACTCGAGGGATGGGCGCGGGCGCCGACCCTGAGGTCGGGAGAAAAGCAGCAGAAGAGAGCAGGGAGATGCTCAAAGAAGCAATTACCGGCTCCTCTCTCCTGTTCATAACTGCCGGCATGGGCGGAGGCACGGGTACGGGCGGTTCTCCCGTCCTGGCGAAAGTGGCTCGTGAACTGGGCATCCTCACCATTGCAATTGTTACCAAGCCGTTCAACTTTGAGGGCCCTCAGCGATCCAAGGTCGCATCGGATGGTATCAAGGAGCTTCGTGACAGTGTTGATGGATTGGTCGTCATTCCAAACCAGCGATTGTTCAAGCTGGAGGAAGGGAAGATTACCATCAGCAATGCATTCCGCAAAGCGGATGAGGTCCTGAAGAAGGCGGTCCAGGGCATTACCGAGCTCATCCGGACACCCGGCATCATCAACCTCGATTTTGCCGATCTCAAAAACGTCCTGACATCGACTCCTTCTGGAGAGCTTCCCAGTGGAGCGGACGGCAGTATCTGGATAGGCATGGGAACCGGCAAGGGTGACGAACGTGCGGAAAAGGCCATCAGAGCCGCCACCAACTACGAGCTTCTCGAGTATTCGATGCAGGGCGCCACCGGACTTATCTACAACGTCATTGGCCACGAGATTTCCATGGAAGAGATGGATATCATCTCGACGGCCATCCAGTCGAGCGCATCAAAGGATGCCAAGATCATCTTCGGTCTGGCCGATCCTTTCGACGAAGTACTGGGTGAGTCTGGCGAGGCCAACGATGAGATTCGTATCACGGTGGTGGCGTCCGGGATGCAGCCTCAGAAGACCGAAGCGGAGCAGGAGAAGAAGATTCTCAAGGAATTCAAGGTCGAGGAAGTCGAGCTCCCCGCCATACTGCGCAAGGGGCCGCCTCGCGGCTTCTAGCGCCGAATGTGGGCTCGATAGCTGAGCGGCTCGCGGAAATCCGCGAGCGAGCCTGTTTGTCGTATCGCCGGGCGGCTGGTCAGCCCGGCGAACCGCATATTGTCTGCGTGACGAAGAATCAGCCTCTTCCCCGGATTCTGGAAGCCATTGATGCAGGGGCGACTGAAATCGGTGAGAACTACCTGCAAGAAGCCATTCGCAAGGACGTCTTCGCTCTGTGCGAGAGTCGCGGGGTGACTGTCCGGTACATCGGTCGACTCCAGTCGAACAAGTACAACGCCATCCTTCGAGTGTTCGACGCGGTCGATTCGGCAGGCCCAGAACTCCTCGAACGTCTGCACGGTACGCAGGATCGCGGGGCACAGAGGGCGTGTACGTTCTTGCTGGAGGTGAATGCCGGTGAAGAATCGCAGAAGGGTGGGCTGACTATGCCTCAGATTCGTGAGCTTGCCGCCGCCGATGCTCCTTGGCTATATGAGATCTCCGGACTAATGGTAGTAGTTCCTCTACAAGCAACAATGCAAATACGGGCGACAATATATCAATCTGTCAGCGTGCTGTTTCACGAACTCGCCAGCGACCTGGGTTCATCACGTGTCACATTGTTGTCCATGGGAACGTCCGACGACTTTGAACTGGCGATCGAACACGGCTCTAACATGATACGTGTTGGTACGGGCATTTTTGGACCCCGTTCACCTTCTCAGGTGTAACCAATTGTTCATGAGCGCAGTTCTTGGATTTGGACTGGCAGCGGCCGCATTCTGCACTGCGTTGTTCCTGGAGCCCGTGCCCACAGGTCTCGAAGGTTGTTCAATTGACACTCTCAGCCGACCGTGGTATAACATCACGATGGGTAAATACCTAGTCGGCTCGGCGGACAGTGACGTTGGGCGATTGTCCTACTTCGATTTCTCTGACGCTGGGTCTGGATATAGAGCTACAGCCTGCAGATAAACGGTCATATCGTAGGGATGTGTGTCGTACCGCGGAGCATGCGAAAAGAGTTCTTTATGTTCTGCACTCATTCTAGGAAGGAGCATGCGATGAAGAGAGTTCTATGTCTGGTTTTGGCAGTTGTCCTCGTGGCTGCGGTGCTTGCCCCCGTTGCTACTGCATGCGCTGCCAGCTGGAAGTGGAGGGTCGACAAGACCCCGCGCACCCTTCCCGATGGTACACCAGCGGTCCTGAAGATCCCGTATTCGCAGGGCGCCACCTTCCGTGAACGTAGAGTCACCCTGATTCAGTCCATGTTCACCTCCAAGACATCTGGGGCGAGGACCCTCCGTGCACGTATCTTGAGCAGCTCGTCTATCCCGACGAAGTTCGCAAGGGCCTCAAGAGCTACGACCACTTCTTCTCCGCCACTGTCTACAACAACTGAAACATCCAGTACTGGTATTGGTGGGAATGGGTACGATGACCAGATCTATCGATACTTCGACTATGGAGTCTGAGGACCTGTAGTTTCGATTCATCCGCTCCCATGCCTCTACAGAGAGGCGTGGGGGACTGCCGAAAGGAGTCTTCGCCAACATGAGAGATTACATAATCCGGCGTGTTCTGGGCATGATCCCGCTTATCCTGATCGTCATGATCGTGTCGTTTGGGATCTTCTCCCTCGTGCCAAATCCATTCGCGGCTCTGATCGAGAACCCGCGAATCAAGAAGGCCGACATCCAGCGCCTGAAACATGCCTGGGGGTTCGACCTTCCCTGGTACCTGAGGTTCTTCAAGTGGTTCAGCGGCGTCATTCGTGGGGACTGGGGGCCCTCTCTCCTGTACCCTGGCTCAACGGCTCGTGACGTCATCTCCAGAGCGTTGCCTGTGACCGTGCGGCTCATGGGGATCGAATTCCTGGTGTCTATTGCCATTGCTCTTCCAATTGGTATCATTTCTGCTGTGAAGCAGTACTCCGTGACGGACTACGTCGTCACGGTCATCAGCTTTCTGGGCATGTCCATGCCGACGTTCTGGTTTGGACTGCTCATGATGATGTTCTTCAGCGTCGTCCTGAAACGACCCAGCGGGATGCCGCTGCTGCCTGCGGGCGGGATCATCACGCCGGGACTGGAGGAAGCTCCGTTCTGGGCGAAGTTTGGGGACCGGGCGCAGTATCTTGTGATGCCCGTCATCGTTCTGGCCTTCTTCTCGCTGGGTGGTTATGCGCGTTACATGCGGTCCTCCATGCTCGAGGTCATTCGCCAGGACTATATCCGTACGGCCCGTGCCAAGGGTGTACCTGAGCGTTCCGTCATCTACAAGCATGCTCTGCGCAACGCAATGATCCCGATTGTGACGTTGATAGCATTGTCGGTACCTGGCATTGTCGGAGGCGCAGCCATTACGGAGACGATCTTCAACATTCCCGGAATGGGCAGCCTTATCATCCAGGCTGAAACCAAGGCTGACTATCCTACGGCCATGATTGGCCTTATGCTCTCCAGTGTGTTAGTCATCGCGTTCAACCTGGTGGCAGATATCGTGTACGCGTGGGTTGACCCGCGTATCAAGTACAGTTAGGAGGACATCATGGCGGAAAAAGCTATCGAAGCTAAGAAGAAGGGCCAGAAGAAGTCCTCTGAGGACTACACCTACGTTGGCATGGTGTTTCACCGTCTGACCCGTCACAAGTTGGCCATGGTCGGTGCGTTCATGCTAATTTTCATCCTGCTGTTCGTGTTCGTTGGTCCCCTCATCTGGCGCATCGATCCAAATACTCAGATCGAGGGTCTAAATGGACTCTTCAATCCTGCTTCTCATGCACACCCCATGGGTACAGACGACTATGGTCGTGACGTGCTTGCCCGTATGTTCTTCGGAGGGCGCATCTCTCTGTTCATCGGATTCCTCTCGGCTATGACGTCCACGCTTTTAGGCGCAGTGGTCGGCCTCGTCGCAGGCTACTACGGCGGCTGGGCGGACAACACCCTCATGCGGTTCACAGATGCCATGC
>NZ_QXIY01000025.1:7056-29664 GCF_003570995.1 Candidatus Cryosericum septentrionale | reverse complement strand
CGATCCTTGAGATGCGCATGCGGTCCTTGGTGTCGCTCGAGGTCGAGAAGCTGACGAAAGAGGTTGAAGAGAACAAGACAGAGATAGAGAGGCTCTCTGCGATGCTGGCAGACCCCAACAGGATCCGTGTCTACATCCGAGATGAGCTTGTCGAGGTCGCCCGCAAATATGGAAACCCACGCCGCACTCAGATCTTGAAGGACGATGGCCGTGGAGAGGACGATGATGAGCAGTTCATCGAAGACAAAGAGGTCATGGTCGTCATTTCCAAGAACGGCTATGCGAAGATTATCCCGAGTTCGACGTTCAAGGTTCAGGGTCGCGGAGGACTGGGAGTTGCGAGCATGAATCTGAAGCGGGACGACTATATCAGCAAGTACTTCACCGTCCGCACGAAGCAGCGCATGTTGCTCTTCACCAACAAAGGACGCGTGTACTCGATTCCGGCATACCGTCTTCCTGAAGAGAAGCGGCAGGGTGGAGGGGAGAATCTATCGCTTCTCCTCGGTATGGGGGCGGACGAGCTCGTCACCGAAGCGACGGCGCTGCCTGCCGTACAGGAGGGCGTGTCATTCATCATCGTGACCCGTCGTGGGCGTATCAAGAAGATGGTCACATCGCAGTTTGTTACCATACGTAGTACAGGAAAGACGTTCATCAAGCTTGTTGAAGGGGACTCTGTGGTCGCTGTAAGACCCGTCAAGGACACCGAGGAGGTCCTCATCGCCTCCGATTCCGGCCGAGCTGTCCGCATCCGGTCGACGTCCGTGCGTGCCATGGGTGCATCTGCTCGTGGCGTGCGCGGAATGCGCCTTTCACGCGGAGGCAGGTTCGTGGTCGGCATGGAAGTGCTTCGGCCCGATGTGCCGTTCACGCTCATCACGGAACATGGCCACGGCAAGCGCTTGAACCCGTACGAGGTTCGCCTAGTTGGCCGAGGGTCCGGCGGTGTCATTTGCTATCGCGTCACCGAGAAGACCGGTCCATTGGCGGCATTTACGACGGGAACCATCGACCAGGATGTCGTCGTGTCCACGAGTACGGGCCAGACGATTCGTACCCCTGCCGAGACTCTCCCCCTGCTTGGAAGGGTCTCTTCGGGCGTGAAAGTGATCCGGCTGAAGTCCAAGGGCAGCGGCGTTATCGCTGCGGAAGCAATTATCAAGGAGGTCGCCCCAGCGGAGGCTGAAGATGAGGCTGAGCAGTAAGGAAACCAGTGCTCTGCGTGTTGTTCTTCTATCGGTCTTGAGCATCGCTGTGGCCACATGGGCCGTCTGGCTTCTGTGGAGTCTTCGTAGCATCGTGTCTCTGGGAATCGCCGCAGCATTCGCGGCGTTTCTCTTCTTGCCAATTGCACACTGGCTCAATCAGAAGACCCACCTTCCCATGGGTATCACGTGTGCCATTGTGGTTCTGGGAATCGTGGCCGCATTCGTTGGATTGGTAGCCGCCACTATTCCTCCTCTTGTGCGCGAAACGAGGTCGCTCGTGACATCTCTTCCTGATTACGCAAAGACGGTTCAGGGATACTTCTCCAGATTCTCGGCATGGCTGGATCGCTATCAGCTGGGGTCGGCGAAAGACACCATCACGGCTATTCTCGACGCAGTACAAAAAGCTGCGATCCAATTCGGACAGAACATCGTCACGGCATCGTCCAAGAGACTACTGAGTGTTGGCGCACTTCTCCCGTTTTTCGTGCTCATGTATTTTTTCATGAGCGGTTCTCATGGCTACTACGAGATGTCTCTGTCGCTCCCGTTTATCCACACACAGAAGGACCGAGCAGAGGTCGCGCTTGCGCAGATCGCTGCAAGCACCAGGAGGTATATCGAGGCGCTTGCCCTCATTGCGTTCGTCACTGCACTGTTCGTGGGCGGGGTCAGTGGGCTCTTCCGGATCAACTATGCTCTGACAATCGGCGTCGTGGATTTCGTCGGCGAGTTTATTCCATATGTAGGTCCATTCGTGGTTGCATTGCTGGGAGCGTTTTTTGCCGCCGTGACGGGTCCGGGGAAGCTCATCGCATGGATCATCATCTTCGGCGTCATCGAGGCTGGGACGAGTCAGATTCTCGCCCCACGACTCATATCCGAGAAGACTGGGCTCAGACCAGAGTTTATCATCCTGCTCCTCCTGGCGGGCGGCACGGTGGCTGGGTTCTTTGGGTTGTTGGTCGCAGTTCCTCTTGCGGTTTTCGCCCGTGAGATCATCAAGAGTGTCCAGTTGTTCCGGTCAACGTCTGAGGACGTCACAGAGAAGCCGGTTGACTGAAGACGCAATTCCGGTATAGTTAACTGGTTGTTTATCAACCCCTTTGGCAGCGGTTTGACGAAAGGAGGGGTGAATGATGGGAAACTATCGTGATCGGAACAAAGACAGGTCTGAACCTCAGGGCGAAGACGCTCAGCTGGAGAATATGCTGAGGCGCTACAAGCAGGATTGTATCCGTGATGGCCTCTTCGGCGAACTCAAGAAGCGTCGCTTCTTTATGGCGCCAAGCGAGAAACGCAAGCAGAAGTCCATTGCTGCGCGCAGGCGCAAGTAGGGCTGTTCTTCCTGAAGATGAGAGTACGGGGCGCGTGAGCGCCCCTTTTTCATTCTCTAGAACCCCTGACACAGGAACCCCCCATCGACAGGGATGGATGTCCCATTCACGTATCCGGCGACGGGAGACAGAAGGAACATGATGAGGTTGGCGATATCCTCAGGACTGCCCGGTCTGCCAAGCGGAACTGCGTCAAGAAACCGTAGACGCTCGGCATCGAACTCCTGCCCGAAAAAGTCCTCTGTCATGGGTGTCCGGATGAGACCGGGGATGATGCAGTTCGAGCGTATTCCCAGAGAGCCGGCCTCGACTGCGATGGACTCGGAGATGCTCTCCAGTGCACGTTTCGAACTGTCATAGCTTGCCGAGGGCATATGATGGGGATGCCTATGAGCGTCGATCGAGGATACGAACACGAAGCTTGCTGAGGAGGAGGCCCTGGATAGCGCAGCCTGCGCAAACTCGAAGGCGGCAAAGACATTGACGTCGAATGTCTCCCGGAATTCGCTGGAGCGAGCTTCAGAGAAGGCATCGGTTCGCAGTTGTGCCGGAAGGAACACGAAACCGTCAAGCTCGGTGGACCCGCGAAGAGCAACCCTGCATTGATTGCGGTCCGATTCCTTGCGCAGATCTCCGGGGACGATGCCAATGAGTGCACCAGGAGACAAGGTGCGCGCAAGAGCGTTCAAACGTTCGGGGCGCCCTCCCACAAGCAGGAGGCGAGCATGCTCCTGGTCAAGCGAGGTCGTGAGTGCCAAACCGATGCCAGCTGTGCTGCCTGCGATGGCAATCGTTCTTCCTGCCAGAGCAAGGTCCATTGGCTACTGGATCGGTATCATGCACAGAAAGACAAGGTCATCGGTGCCTTCGTTGA
Organism: Candidatus Cryosericum septentrionale; assembly: GCF_003570995.1. GTDB lineage: Bacteria > Caldisericota > Caldisericia > Cryosericales > Cryosericaceae > Cryosericum > Cryosericum septentrionale. Next base: position 26,242 of record NZ_QXIY01000025.1, on the reverse strand, counting down.
CGAAACTGTGAATCGCCTCTGGCTCGATATAGATGGCGTGGTCTGGGCCGACATGACGAGTTTCACCTTCGCAGAAAGCAGTACAGGTTCCCTTGATGACAAAAATCTCGTGTTCCCAGGGGTGAGCGTGGCGCGGCGTAGACCCACCCGGTTTGACGACGAAGTACCGCATCGCAAACGTGGGGACTCCGTCCGAGCGGTTGAGCATCCAGCGTATCGTAGTGCCACGGGCTCCGGCTTCGGTGACGGAAATCTCCTCGACGTCTTGAACTGCCTTGACAATCATGATGACCTCCGGTTGGACTAGGTAGGGTGCATTATACTACAATTGTAGGGGAAAGGCTCTTCTCAGGACGCTCACGCTTGCATTTTCCAAGCGAGCAGGTATTATTTGTTTGAACTAGTCGATACATTCCAATCGTCAACCAAGAGGTCGAGATGTATAAAAATCAATCCTTAGATGGGTTTTTGACCGAACTCTCATCGCGCAATCCGACTCCCGGCGGAGGTAGTGCTGCTGGGCTTGCCGCGGCGATGGGGGCAGCTTTAGTCGAAATGGTCGCCAATGTCGTAGGTGTGCGTGATGAGTCAGAAAAGAGCCGTCTGGCACTATTTGTCGAGGGCTGCGAAGCGTCGCGGGCGGAGTTTGTTGCGATGATGGACCAGGACAGCGCGGCATTTGAGGGCTACATGGCTGCCATGAAATTGCCCAAGACGACCGATGACGAGAAACTTGTGCGACGGGCGGCCATGCAGGATGCACTCAAGGGTTCGACGAGAGCTCCTCTCTCGCTGGCCGTCCGTGTGTGCGATTTTGCCGAGCTTCTCGTCGCAACGTTTCGTGATGCGCCAAAGGATATTGCATCCGACCTGTATGTCGGCGCCGCCATGCTCGAGGCTGCCTATGCCGGAGGCATTGCCAACGTTTACGTCAATCTTGCATATCTGCGAGATCCTGTCTTCAAAGATGAGACACGTGTGACAGTTCAGCAGTGTCAGACGCGTATTGCTGTGTTGGGCTCGTTCAAGGATTCTATCGGGCGCTTGCTGGCTATTGAGTGACCACTTGACAAAAGAAGGCAGAGGATCATGAACTTCACTGAACAAGAGTTGCTGGAAAAGACGTCCCGGGAATTGTACGAGATTGCGAAAGTGCTGCATGTTCGGAACTATACACGGCTCAAGAAGCCGGACCTCATCGAGGAGCTGTTGAAATTTGGGGGTAAGGATGCTAACGATCAGGAGGGGCCTGCCATGAGCTCCATGAGACCCTACGACAACCATGACAAGCCTGAGGTAGTGACTGAGCACCTCGACATCGAGCAGGAACGTGTACCGGAGCACGTCGTTTCCGGGGCTGTTGTCTCGAGTTCGTCTGAGCGCCAAGGCGGAGAGGTTCCGCGAACGGGCGGGGAGGAGTTCACTGCCTCGGGCCTGTGTGAAATCCTCGCCGAGGGATATGGGTTCATGCGTTCCAACTACTTCCCTTCCTCGTCGGACGTCTATATCTCGCCCCCTATGATCCGGCGGTTCGGTCTGCGGACCGGTGACTGGCTCGAAGGTATCGTCCATCTGCCGCGTGGAGACAAGGAGAAGTATTCCTCGCTAATGCGCCTCCGCAGCATCAATGGCATTGGCATCGAAGGGCACGTGCTCGCCCGACCGCAATTTGAGTCACTCACACCGATCTTTCCCAACAAGCATCTCAAGCTGGAAACGCCCAATTGCAGCATGGCGGTGCGCCTCCTTGAGCTCGTTGCCCCAATCGGCAAGGGTCAGCGCGGCCTGATCGTGTCGCCACCGAAGGCGGGGAAGACGACCATTCTCAAGGCCATTGCGCAGAGCATCGAGTACAATCACCCCGAGGTCACGCTGATGGTGCTCCTTATCGATGAGCGACCCGAGGAAGTCACGGACATGAAGCAGTCGATTCGGAGCGAGGTGATCAGTTCGACGTTCGACCAGCCTCCTGAGAACCATATTCGAGTCGTCGAGCTGGCTCTGGAGCGTGCAAAGCGCCTGGTCGAGGTCAAGAAGGATGTCGTCATCCTCATGGATGGCATCACACGGCTCACGCGTGCTTACAACCTCATCAGTTCCTCGTCTGGGAAGACCCTGTCGGGCGGTCTCGATCCAACTGCAATTCGTGGCCCCAAGAGAGTTATCGGAGCCGCGCGGAACATGGTCGAGGGTGGCAGTCTTACGATCATCGCAACAGCGCTCATCGAGACGGGCAGCCGCTTGGACCAGGTCATCTATGAAGAATTCAAGGGCACAGGCAACATGGAACTGGTTCTGGACCGCGAGCTGGCTGAGCGTCGCATTTTCCCCGCTATCGACGTTCGGAAGTCCGGCACAAGGCGCGAAGAATTGCTGTACACGCCCGAGGAGTATCGCAAGATCTGGGCTCTCAGACAGTTCATCGGCAACGAGGATCCGACGGAGAGTCTTGAGAAACTCATCGCCATGCTTCAGAGAACTGCCAACAATCGGGAGTTCCTGGCCAACATCGTGGCGCAGGACAGCGCTGGACGCTAGGTATCATGGATAGTCTCTCCGGCAGGATCGAGGTCGTTGCCGGCTGTATGTTCTCGGGGAAATCCGAGGAGCTCATTCGACGCCTCAAGAGGGCTCAGATTGCGAGGCAAAAGGTCATCGCCCTTAAATCGTCTCTGGATGACCGCTATGGGCTTGAGATGATCACGTCCCATTCGGGTATTCGCCTTGAATCAGCCATAGTGGCATCTTCTGCTGACGTGGTGAGGATTGTCGAGGAGAGGCAAGTGGAAGTCGTTGGCATCGACGAGGTACAGTTCTTCGATCCCGGGATTGTCGAGGTCGCAGAGTATCTTGCGGGCAAGGGCCTTCGCGTCATCCTCGCCGGACTCGACCAGGACTTTCGTGGTGAGCCGTTTGGACCTATGCCTGAACTGCTTTCGCTTGCGGAAGAAGTGACGAAGCTGACAGCTGTGTGCATGGTATGTGGCAGGCCGGCGACGCGTACTCAGCGCATCGTCAATGGACGTCCAGCGCGATACGACGACCCGGTGGTGATGGTAGGTGCAGCCGAGAGTTACGAAGCACGCTGTCGTGAGCACCATGTGGTTCCAGGTCGGCCAGAGCGTGTACTGGAAAAGGAGCGCCTCATTTGAGGTACGAAGTGACCCGATGAGCCTGGAAACAGAACAATTGGCACGTAGAATTCATGAGATCGACGAGCGAGTTGCCAACCTGCGCTACGATGTCGATCAGAAGGAAATCCAGAAACTCACTCTGGAGCGACGTACGATGGATTCTCTGTTCGAGCTGCTTAGTCACGAAGAATCTCTGAGGACTCAGTTTGCTGACAATGATGCACTTCTCGCAGAGGGAACGGATTCCGAGTTCGCTGCCATGATTGAAGAGGACAAACTCCGACTTCGACGGGAACTGGATGCTGTCCACGCTCAGATCGAGGAAGAACGTATTCCCAAAGACCTGGATGACGACAAGAATATCATCGTTGAGATCCGGGGAGGTGTTGGTGGCGACGAAGCGGCGTTGTTTGCCGCTGATCTGTTTCGCATGTACTCGTACTTCGCAGGACAGCATGGCCTCAAGATAGAGGTCATCTCGAGTCACCCAACCGAGATCGGGGGGTTTAAGGAAGTTGTCTTCTCGGTGCTTGGGGTAGGAAGTTATAAGCTCTTCAAGTTCGAGAGTGGCGTCCACCGCGTCCAGCGTGTCCCTGAGACGGAGGCTTCTGGACGCATTCACACGTCCACTGCTACCGTGGCGGTGCTGCCTGAAGCTGAAGATGTCGACGTGCATATCGACGACGACGACATCAAGCTTGAACTGTTTCATGCGTCCGGACATGGAGGGCAGAACGTTCAGAAGGTAGAGACGGCTGTTCGCATGACGCACATTCCAACAGGCATCACTGCGTCATGCCAGGATGAGAGGTCTCAGCTGAAGAACAAGGAGAAGGCTCTCAAGGTGCTGCGATCCCGCGTCTATGAGCTCATGAAGGAGAAGGCCGACAGCGAGATGATCGATGAGCGCAGGGCTCAGATCGGCAGTGGTATGCGCAATATGCGTATTCGTACCTACAACTTCCCTCAAGGTCGTCTGACTGACCACCGGATTGGTCTGTCCCTGTACAACCTGCCTCTCATCATGGAGGGAAACCTCGATCCAGTAGTCGACGCTCTCCACCGGGCTTCCCGGGAGAGAACGCTTGAGACGCCCATTCTGCAGGGCAACGACGACGATTGATTCTGCGAGAAGTAATTGCACATGCTGAGCAGCGTGCACAGCTCTCGTCGCAAAAACACGGTGAGTTGCAGTATGTTGTTGCGGCAAGCAGAGGATGGAGCCGTTCAGATCTGCTCATTCGGCTGGATCTACCTGCTGATGCCGACATACAGGTATTTGTGGAGCATGCTGCCCAACAACTGGCCGATGGATACCCTGCGGAGTACCTCACCGGCTATGCTGCTTTCTGTGACATTGTCGTACGAGTGCGGGAGGGCGTTCTCGTGCCTCGCCCGGAGACGGAAAGCCTGGTGCAGATGGCTGGGGACTTCATTATTGAGCAGGATCGTCCCCGCGCCATCGCATTGGACCTTTGCTCCGGTTCGGGGGCTGTCGCTCTGGCACTGGCCGCCAGACTGCCACAGGTAGCGGTTGTGGGACTGGAGCTCGACCCTATCTCTGTTTCGTGTTCCCGCGAATCCGCCCTGGACGTGGGTCTGTCAGAGCGGGTCAGGTTCGTCCAAGGCAACGTGCTGGCAGCGTGGGGTCTTGCCCTCGCCGATTTCTCCAGTCGCACCGATGTCATTGTCAGTAATCCTCCTTATGTGCGTGAGCAACGTCTGTTCCCGGCGTACGCGTCTTCGCCCATAGAACCGGTCCGGGCACTCTATGGCGGCACGTCAGGCATGGTTTTCTACAAACGGATCATTGCACAAGCTTGTGACTGGTTACGACCCGGCGGACTGCTGCTGCTGGAGATTGACGATGGATTGGAACAGGGTATACTCAACCTGTTTGAGCGGTATGGACTGCAGGGCGGACGCTGGTCGCCTGACCTCAGAGGGCTGCCGCGCTACGCGGAGGCACGTCGAGCAGAATGAACACGTTCAATTATATCTTGCGTGATCTTGCGGTTTTTGCCGTTGCATACCTCGTCGGTTCTGTGCCGTTCAGCTACATCTTCGCCAAAATGATCAAGGGTGTGGACATCACGAAGGTGGGCAGCAGGAACATGGGAGCTACAAATGTGTTGCGCACCGCAGGTCCTCTTCCTGCTGCGTTTGCTTTTGCTGGCGACTTTCTGAAGGCAGTACTCCTTCTGCTCGTGCTGATAAGGTTCTTTCCGGCCATATCGCGGGAAACACTGCTTGTGGCGGCTGTTGTCGTGGTTCTGGGTCACGATTTCTCCGTTCTTGCTGGGTTCAAGGGAGGAAAGGGTGTTGCTACGACATTCGGAGTTGTGTTTGTGCTGAGCTGGCCCGTCGCTCTCGTGGAGTCGGGCATCTGGCTTGTCGTGATGGCACTCCGCAATACTGTTTCTCTCGCATCAGTGGCTGTGTTTGCCACTCTTCCAGTTGCAGCGCTTCTTCTGAGACAGCCGCCGAAACTTGTTCTGATTTATACCCTGCTTGCTGTGCTCGGCATCGTTCGGCATGCCGCGAACATCCGTCGGTTGAGGGCTGGCGAAGAGCCCAAGCTCGAATGGTCCTATTTTCGGAGGCGGTAGATATCTCTGCCTGAGAGTGTCCTATTGGACACCTGTTCAGACGCCGATTTTCTGCGGCTGTCCGAGCGTATTGCTTCGGGGGCCGTCGCAGTGTTCCCGACGGACACCGTCTATGGCATTGGTTGCAGCGCGGCGTGCGCGTCTTCGGTTACCAGGATATTCGCAGTAAAGCATCGCGATGCCGCCAAGCCGTTGCCTGTTTTTGTACCCGATATCGCTCGAGTCCTGCCGTGGGTCGAGCCTGCGGCACGTGTCATGGCCCAGCGTCTTGCCAGCGTATTCTGGCCTGGGGCGCTTACCATCGTCGTCGACGTTGCGGGGAGTGGTCTCCACACACAGCCCCTGCCCCACCCAGAAGCATCCAGCATCGGTTTCCGGGTGCCCCGCCATACTGGACTCCTTCGCTTGCTTGCTGGCGGCATCCTGATGGCGCAGACAAGTCTGAATGAGAGCGGTGAGAGTGTCATTGAGAGTCTGGACGGGCCCGGAGCCGCCGGGTTGCTGGAGCGAGCGGACCTGGTCCTGGAAAGTCGACGGCGGCCAGAAGGCCGGCCATCGACGGTTGTCAGATTGACAGCGGGGTCGTGGTCCATCCTGCGCGAGGGCAGTATCTCTTGTGCTGACGTGACTGCGGCGCTCGTGGGAGGGGTTCCGTGAGACGTGACATTGCTATAGACGGGCCTTCTGGATCCGGTAAGACATCGGTGGGACTGGGTGTGGCCGCTGAGCTCGGTCTCATGCTCGTCGACTCTGGGCTGTTGTACAGGGTGTTCACCGCTGCATATGCCGAGCAGTTTCCATCTGACCGTTGTCTGCGAAGTGATCGCCTGTTGGATATCCTCGAGCGTTGTATAAGCTACGAGCCCGGCGGTACGGTTCTGTTTGGCGGGCGCGTTCTTCAGTTGTCCCTCCACGACCCGAGAGTAGACAGCCTCGTGTCGCCTGTCAGTGCGGTGCCACAGGTGCGGGCAGCAGTGAACAGGGAGTTGCGACGCATCGCCTTGCTCCAGGATGTTGTCATGGTTGGCCGGGACATAGGAACGACAGTTCTTCCCAAGGCTCTTCTGAAGGTGTTCATTACTGCGGACCCGGATGTTCGCGCCAGGCGGCGAGTCGCCCAGCTTGAGCGTCAGGGTAGGCCGGTCGACTACGGAGCCGTGCTGACCAACATTAAGGAACGTGATGCGATAGACTCGTGCCGAGAAGACTCGCCTCTTCGATGCACAGAGGAGCACGTCAAGCTGGACAACTCTGCTGACGGCTCCGATGGAGTCGTGCAGGCGATCCTGGCCGAGTACCGCAGGAGGCTTGAGCATGCTGTATGAGCTGGTTGTCCCGATAGGCAGGCTCTGGTTCAGGACCTTCTTTAAACTCCACGTCATTGGGCTTGAGAATGTACCGAGGCACGGACCAGGACTTATCTGCGGCAACCACTGCAGCTATCTGGATCCCATGCTTGCCGCCTTCGCGCTTCCGCGCAAGGTCTACAGCCTGTCACGCAAGGAGATCTACCAGCAGCCGCTGCTGAGGCCATTCATACGCCGTCTGGGTGGCGTGCGTATCGACAGGGAGTCTCTGGCCGACAAGCGTGCCCTCCAGACAGTGCTGGCAATCATGGACCACGGCGACCTGTGCATGATCTACCCCGAAGGAACGCGGTCACCAGACGGATGTCTGCAGAACCCTCACAACGGGGCGGCTTTTCTGGCAGTAAAGTCGGGAGCACCGGTGGTCCCCATGGCCATCATCGGCTCATACGAGTGCTGGCCGAGGCAGAGGAGAGTCCCTAGAACCGGTCGCATTACCGTGCGGATAGGTCAGTCGGTCACGTATCATCTCCCGCCGGAACGCGAGAGTCGCAGAGAAGACCTGATGGCAATCAGCATGGACATCATGGGCCGCATTCGGACGCTGCAGGAACAGGGGCATGCCTGATATGCGCGTTGTGCTGGCACGCGAGCTGGGCTACTGTTCGGGCATTCGGCGAGCAATTGACGCTGCTGAGACGGCCTTGCGCTCGGAAGGAACGGTTGCGGCGACAGATACGCTCCTTCACAACGCTGGTGAGATGAACCGGCTTGGTTCCATAGGGCTGCGATCTGTGGAACTGCTGAGCGACGAGGAGCTGGGTGCTGCGACGGTCCTCCTGCCTGCTCACGGTTCGACGTTGTCGGAGCACCTTGGAAGGATTGCCAGCGCGCGAGCCGTGTGGGATCTGACCTGCCCCATCGTGAACCGGGCCCACGACGCCGTAAGCCGGTTTGCAGATGCTGGCGTTCCCATCGTTGTCGTCGGAGACAAAGAGCATCGAGAGACGCGGTATCTCATGGAGGCTGCTGGCAGTCAGCTGCTCAGGGTTGTGACTTCGGAGCAGGACCTGGACACTCTTGAGATATCAGTTTCACGTGTGGGGGTCGTCTACCAGACGACACAGTCTCGCGAGTTCAGACAGTTGGTCCTGGCATGGTTTCGACGGAGAGGAATCGAGGTTGCCGAAGAGATGACGCTGTGTCCAGAGGTATTGCGAAGGCAGGACGGTGCTGTCGCTCTGGCCCGGCGTTGCACGGCCATGCTGGTCCTGGGAGATAGTTCCAGTGCCAATACCAGAAGACTGGTGGCGGTAGCTGTCTCCGCATGTCCGAGGACGTATCTCATAGGGGACGCGGCCGTGTTGCCCGAGGTGGGGCTGAACTGTGTGGACATCGTGGGAGTCGTAAGCGGCACGTCTTGCCCCCAGACAACAATCGACGAAGTCGTGGCGGGGCTGAGGCAAGTGTGTCCCGATGTTCGCGTGGAGGTGGACGCATGGCCCGAGTCTGTGTTGTAGGTGCGGGTGCCTGGGGGACTGCAATAGCCAATCTGGCTGCGGTTAAGGCGACCGTGGTCCTCTGGGTACACGGAGAAGACACACTCATGACGCTGCGCGATGTCCGAGAGAATACTCTCTATCTCCCTGGCGTACGGTTGCGGGACAACGTTGAGCCGACCGACGATCTCCTGGGTGCCTGGCGTTCAGCTGATGCCATCATTCTGGCGGTACCCACACAGAGACTGCGGGCGATGTTTCGCAAGCTGGCTCCCGAGTTACGCCGACCGAGTGTTCCCTTGCTGAATCTCAGCAAGGGGCTGGAGCTGGAAACACATCTGCGGATGTCCCAACTACTCTGTGAGGATCTGGAACTCAGTGATTATGATCACTATGCTGCTCTATCCGGACCCAATTTCGCTCCCGAGATTGCTCGAAACCTGCCGGCGGACACCGTCATCGCCAGCCGGGGACCAGGTATGCGCCGCCACTTTCAGGAGCTCCTCTCAGGCGGTTCGCTCAGGGCATACACAAGTGCGGACCTGGTGGGAGTGGAGCTGGGTGGGGCGCTCAAGAACGTGTACGCTGTCGCGGCAGGCTTGTCGGATGGACTGGGATTTGGCGACAGCTCGAAAGCATCCTTGATTGTCCGCAGCCTTCATGAGCTGGTCAAGGTCGCGACGGCGCTTGGGGCAGACCCCGCTACGATTAACGGACTTGCTGGAGCAGGGGATCTGGTTGCAACCAGCTTCAGCAGGCTGAGCCGCAACCGCATGGCGGGTGAAGCGATTGGCAGGGGGACGCCTGCTTCTGAGCTTCAAACCGGCCAGCGTACTGTCATTGAGGGACTCCCAACCCTCGAGGCTCTTGCAAAAATCGCTGAACTGAGTAGCATTGATTTGCCTATCGTCCACCAGCTGCACGGGATCGTCGCCGGAAGCGTCACGCCTCTGGTTGGTCTCCAGCGCCTGATGAGCCGGGAAACGAAAAGCGAGTTCTAGTAGACGAGTTCGAAAAGGTGGTCAGGTGACAAAGTCGGATCTGGTGGCAGCGGTTGCAGCGAAGATGGGTTGTTCCAGAGTGGTTGTGGAAAACGTGCTGTACCAGGCTTTGAGCACTTCCAGCAAGGAGTTGCGGGCAGGTCGTAAGGTTACCCTGACCGGTTTTGGGGCTTTCTGTGTGTCAATGAGAAAGGCTCGCTCGGGTGTGAACCCGAAAACGCGTGAAGCGGTGAACGTGCCGGAGAAGCGTGTTGTGACCTTTCGGGCCAGCGGAAAGCTGAAGAAGCTGGTTGAGAACAAATAGTCGGGGCGTGGCGTAGTTTGGCTAGCGCACCAGCATGGGGTGCTGGGGGTCACAAGTTCGAATCTTGTCGCCCCGACCACTATTTGTCGGGATGTGGCTCAGCTTGGTAGAGCGCTTGGTTCGGGACTAAGAGGTCGTGGGTTCGAATCCCACCATCCCGACCAGCAATTATCCAAACCGGAGGGGTACGAATATGATCGAGGAGTTCATTCAGAGCTTGCAGCAGGCTGAGGTCGAGGCGAAAGGCGTCATCAAGGTTGCAAGAGAGAGAGTTCAGACTATCCAGGGTGATGCCGAGTCTTCTCTCGCCGAGGTCAGAGCCTCCGCAGAATTGTCGCTGCAGCGGCGACTCGACGCAATTGACCGGGAAACGGACCAGCAGATGAGACTTGCCGAGGATCAGCTTCGCCGAGATCTCAAAGAGCAGCTTGAAGGTCTTGAGCGCCGGGCGCAGGATCATAGAAGCGTGGTTCTGGATTTGCTTCTGTCACGACTCACCGCTCGCTAGAATGGCGATCGACAGAGTACAAGAGTTCGCTCTTGCCTTTCCGCACAACAGGGAAGATGGGGTTCTGTCTTGCTTGTACGGCGCGGGAATGGTACACCTGACTTCTTATACCCCATCAGATGATTCTCAAATTGATACAACTGCCCCGTCTTCCTTGGATGTCTGTCGTCTGGAGAGGGAACAGTCGTTGAGTCATGTCGCCGAGGAGTTGGAGCTTGCCAGTGCGACGCTCTCGTTCTTCGCCGAAGTAGACCCCGTGACCAAGGGACTCGTTCAGAGTTTCTTCCCGGACGAAGTGTATGTCAGTGTCGCCGACATGAGAACAACCGCTTCGATGGCTTCGAGCAATGGCTATGCAGACATGATGCGCAGCGTGCTTGCACTGAAAGTCCAACTGGCGGAACAGCGTCATCGCGTTGACCAGCTTGAGCAGGAAAGGGCGACAATGCTGCCGTGGTCGTCACTGCCAGTGGATTTCGGCGAGGTTTCCCGATGGCAGCGGATTACGCTCATTGCAGGTACCATATCGTCGTTGGATATGGCGCGAGCTCTCAGGCGTCTCTTGGACCATAGCACTTCCGTCGCAGTTGATACGGCTTCTGAGACGAAGAACAAGAGTAACGTGGTCGTTGCGTGCCTGCGTACCCAGACCGATGACGTTCGCGCGGTGCTGGTGTCGGAGGGTTTTGTCGAACAGGACTTGTCGCATACCAATGGTACCGTGGCGACTCTGATCGGCCGTATGACGGAAGAGCTTCGTGCGGTTCATCAGAAGATCGCGGCACTCCAGCTTGAGGTTGCCTCATTCATCGCTCGCAAACAGGAGATAGTTGTGTATCGCGAGTATCTCAAGAATGAACGGACACGTCTGGAGGCTTCGCACGATATCACTCGGACCGAGCGCTGCAGCGTGGCCACCGGCTATATTCGAGAAGTCGAGGTGGATTCTCTGCAGAAGCTGTGCGCAGGTTTCGGCGGCATCGTCTGCATGACGGGGGATTCCACTGGGGGAGACAGTACTCCCGTTTCCATCACCAACAACAGATGGATCAAGCCCATGGAGATCCTGATCAACATGTTTGGATTTCCAGTCTACTCGACATTCGACCCGACAGTCTTTCTGGCCATTCCGTTTCTCCTTTTCTTTGCCCTCTGTTTGGGGGACGTTCTGTACGGGGCCATCCAGATAGGGATCTGCCTCTATTTCATGCGCAAGTACCGACAGTCGACGGGCGTCCATAACTTCATGATGGTATTCCTCTACGGCGGTGCTGCTGCAATGGTTGCAGGTGCGCTCACCGGCAGCTGGGGAGGAGACCTTATCTCAGAGACGTACTTGGGGAAGGGAAACGCGCTCGCGAGGTTCGTTGCGTCACTCAGGATCATTGATCCTCTTCAGTCCGCGTTCCAGTTCCTGGTGGTCGTCTGGATTATCGGCGCGTTGAACCAGTTTTATGGAGTTGGTCTGGCTATCTACAAGGCGGCGCGGAGACACGATTATGCCTCCATCATCTATGATTGTGTCGGCTGGCTGCTGTTTCTCCCGGCCATCTCAGCGCTGCTGTTCATAGGGACCAAGTGGGGCGCTGCATTCAGGTCGGGATACCTCATCGCTTTGGCGACAGGGCTTGTGCTCCTTCTTCTTGGGGGAGCGCGACAGGGTAAGGGTGTGGGCAAGGTGCTGACGGCTCTCGTGAACCTGTACGGTATCCAGAGCTCCTATGGCGCTGGTTCGTTCCTGGGCGATGTGCTCTCATACTCGCGCCTGCTGGCATTGGGACTGACCACCTCGATGCTTGGCTCGGCCTTCAACATGATTGGGTCTCTTGTGAAGGTCCCTGTGCTCGGTCTGATTGTGGGTGGCGCAGTGCTTCTGTTTGGACATCTGCTGAACTACTTCATGGGTGCCATGGGTGCGTTCATCCATTCTGCGCGTCTTATTCTGCTCGAGTTCTTTGGACGGTTCTATGAGGGCGGAGCACCTCGGTTCCATCGTTTTGGATTCTCGTCGGAAGTTGTCAAGATTGTCGACACATCGAGTGTTCGGGGAAAATAGGAGGTACATCATGAATATGGAAGCGTTGTGGTCAATTCTCGTCGGAGCTCTCGTAACGACGCTCAGTGCTGTTGGGGCGGCGTTCGCCTTCAAGCTCTCGAACACGCCGATGGCGTCGCTGAGTTCGCTCTGGGTTTTCATGGGAGCAGTTTTTGTCATCACTCTCGGTACTCTTGGGTCTGCCATAGGGATTCGTATCAGTGGATCTCAGGCGGCTGGAGTACTCTCCGAGAAGCCGGAGCTTTTTGGAAAAATGTTTGTCATGATGGCTCTTCCGGGCACACAAGGATTCTATAGCTTCGTGTGCGGAATTATGATGATTGTGCTATCTGGAGTTCTCAACAAGGGAACGGTCATCTCCAACGCGAAAGGTCTTGCGTTTATGACGGTCGGAATCGGTGTCGGCCTTGTCGAGTGGTTGTCCGCCATTGCCCAGGGGCAAGCCTCGGCTGCGGCGGAGAGTCTGACTGGGCGCCAGCCCAGCAGCTCGGGTCAGGCAATCCTCATACCTGCTCTCGTTGAGACCTATGCCATCATAGCTCTGGTTTCCGGCATTCTGCTCGTCAACTGGATCTCTCAGGCAGCCTTCTAGGACGTTTTGCACATGGGAACCGAGGAACTCAGAGCTGCGGTTCTCCAGGAGGCGACTGCAGAGGCGATCGCCCTCATCGAGGCCGCCACTGTTCAGACTTCACAACTTGTCGATAGTCAGAGGCGACAGCTGGAGGAAGATGCCACCGCGCGGGTGGCGGAGCATCGCGCTATCCGGGATCGGGAGATCGCGACGAAAGCCGCTGCGCTGAAGATCGAGTTGAGAAACGCCATCCTCAAGCGCAAGCAGGAACTGCTTGAAGGACTCTACCAGGAGGTCGAACAGAACGTCAGGGACGATGATGCCCTCTATCGTTCGTATCTCGAGCGAGCGGTGGCCCAGATCGGACAGGAGACGCCGCTCTCCATCGAGTGCCGAAGTCAGGACAAGTCCATTATCACGGCATTGTTGCCCAAACGTGAGGATTGGACGGGTGTACGTATCGATGCGGTGCTCGCCGACAGCAATGGAGGCTTCATTGTCCACTTTGCCGAGGCGGAGCTTGACTTGACCCTGTCGGCGGCGTCCATCGGCCTACGAGAGGTCACGCTCGTTGAGGCCGCACAAGTGCTGTTTGGCGACAAGAGATGATCGCTCCGTTCATCCCGCATCAGGCCGATTCGAGCGACTACGCGTACGCCTCTGGCTCGTTTTCTGTCAGGCGAGGGCTGCTCCTTCCGGTTCAGGAGCTTCGGCGTGCATCACAGACAGGCATGGCCGAGTCTCTGCTGGCAGCTCTCAATCGCGGTGTCTACGCGCCCATCGGGAGCGACATGTCCGCAGGCGAAGTTCTGGCCAGGGTCGAGAGCACGTGGCAGGCTTTTTTGGCACAAGCGGCCGGTGATTTGCCAGAGAGCTTTCTTCCATACCTGCTTGCAACCCTCGATGAGAAAGAATACGCCAAGGCCGGTCTGGCCGAAGCTCTTCTTGGTGGGGATGCCGGGGTACTCACCGATGAAACAAGCGGTGAGTACGCAGCGTACTGTGTGCGTATCCAGACGTGGGGAAGTTCCCCCGAGCTGCTAGCCGAATCGGTTTTTGGGGTTGCGCTCTCAGAGGGGCTGAAAGCAGCGCAGGCGGGAGCTTCGGCTTCCGACGCCCAAACGGTATTCGACTTCTCCTTCGAAGCGACCCTGGAGGGTCTGGCAAGGACCTATGGACATCCTGCTGTCATGGCATACATAGATGGGCTGCTGAAGCTCATGCTGGCCGGACATGCACTGAAAATGAAGCTTCGCAGCGCATCCGGCGTTGGAGCCCCTCTCGAGAGGTTGTTGCCGTTCCTCAAGCCGGAGATACGAGTGTTGCTCGCTCTGATTGTCGAGCGCATCCAGGGCGTACCGTGGGACACGTTCCAGCCGGCGGATCTCGTTCCAGAAGCTTCGGCATACGTACTCGCCGTCGGGCGGCGATACACTGCTCAGGAGCGGATGCAGATGCTTGAGGATGCCCTGGAGTCATGGCTTGTCGGACGCCCGGAAGCAACGGGATTTGAACCATATGGAGTTGCAGTCGTGTTTGCCTATCTGATGGACTTCAGGCGAGAAGTCTGGTCACTGCGGCGGCTTCTGAAAGCGGCAGCATCCACGGAGCTGCGTGTTGATGGATCCGGAGGGGCATTGTGAGCAAGGCGGCGGTTGTGACGACGCGCGACTCCGTCGGGGCGTTCGAAGCGTTGGGTCTTGTGGGCACTGTGGTCGAGGACGGTCTTCAGGCATCCCAGGCTGTTCAGTCGATTGTTCGTTCGGGGGGATTTGGGCTGGTCCTGCTGACGTCCGACGTGGCCGATGTGTGGTCTGGGTCGGCGGCGGCGCGCAGACTGGTGGTGCCCGTCGTGCTGGTAGTCCCAGTGACCTCATCAGCTTCAGGTGCAGCGACTGTTGCCGTGAGACATCTCATAGAGAATGCGGTAGGCATTGACCTAATTGGAAAAATGATGGAGGAGAAAAGTCATGACACACGGTGAGATCGTCAAGGTTGCCGGACCGCTCGTTGTCGCCAAGGCGCTGACGAACCCGCAGATGTATGAACTGGTGCGCGTCGGCGATGCGAAGCTCTTTGGTGAGATTATCGAGCTTCGAGGCGAGATGGCGAGCATTCAGGTTTATGAAGAGACAAGCGGTGTCGGGCCGGGCGAACCTGTTATCCAGACAGGGAGCCTTCTTACTGTCGAACTCGGGCCGGGCCTCATCACTTCGATTTATGATGGAATCCAGCGGCCACTCGATGCTATCCGTGCGCAGTATGGCGACTTCATTCCCCGTGGTGTGGCTCTTCCTGCACTGCCTCGCGACCGGAAGTGGCACTTTGTTCCATGCGTGAAGGTAGATGACGTCGTCGTCGAAGGAGACATTATCGGATCGGTCCAGGAGACCAGGGCTGTCCTGCACCAGATCATGGTTCCCAAGGGCCTAGCGGGTCGGATCGCCTCGATAGCAGAGAACGATTTCACTGTCGAGGAACCCGTCGCAGTCCTGCGAACCGAGTCGGGCGAAGAGCAATCCATGACCATGATCCAGCGGTGGCCAGTCCGTAATGGCAGGCCCTATACGCGGCGCATGGCACCGGATGCTCCGCTGGTGACCGGGCAGCGCATCATTGACAGCCTGTTCCCTGTTGCCAAAGGCGGGACGGCTTGTGTTCCCGGACCTTTCGGCAGCGGCAAGACCGTTATCCAACATCAGCTGGCAAAGTGGGCGAATGCCGACATCATTGTCTATGTCGGCTGTGGCGAGCGTGGGAACGAGATGACGGACGTCTTGCAGGAATTCCCGCAGCTCAAGGACCCGAGGACCGGTGAGGTTCTGATGAATCGTACGGTCCTCATCGCCAACACTTCCAACATGCCAGTCGCAGCTCGCGAGGCTTCGGTTTTCACTGGCATCACGATAGCCGAGTACTTCCGTGACATGGGCTACAGCGTCGCTCTGATGGCGGACTCCACGTCGCGGTGGGCAGAAGCCATGCGTGAGATTTCGGGACGGCTGGAAGAAATGCCTGGTGAAGAGGGCTATCCGGCTTACCTTGCATCAAGGGTGGCAGCGTTCTACGAACGCGCCGGGAGATCCCTGAGCCTTGGCAGCCAACCAAGAGAAGGCAGTCTGAGCGTCATCGGGGCCGTGTCTCCTCCTGGTGGCGATTTTTCCGAACCGGTCGTTCAGGCTACCCTCAGGGCAGTCAGGGTGTTCTGGGCACTCGACTCCCGTCTTGCATACGCGCGGCATTTCCCGGCGATTGACTGGCTTCAGTCCTACTCGCTCTACAGCA
This sequence comes from Candidatus Cryosericum septentrionale, assembly GCF_003570995.1. GTDB lineage: Bacteria > Caldisericota > Caldisericia > Cryosericales > Cryosericaceae > Cryosericum > Cryosericum septentrionale. The sequence goes on along the minus strand of NZ_QXIY01000025.1, from coordinate 9,965 downwards.
ACCTCCTCGAGCGTTTCTACGACAAGGAACTCGGCGAGCGTTGGAGTCAGGATATCCGCGAGGCTCGAGCTCTGCTTCAGAAAGAAGCGGAGCTGCAGGAACTTGTTCGTCTCGTTGGTGTCGACGCGCTGTCTGTAGCGGACCGCCTGGTACTGGAATCGGCGAAGTCCATACGTGAGGACTTCCTGCAGCAGGGAGCTTTCACCGAGGGCGACAGCTACACTTCTCTCCGCAAGCAGTTGCGAATGCTTGACGTCATCATGTTGTGGAGCCATCTGGCGGGCAAGGCTGCATCGGGGGGCGTGCCGCTCGGCGCTGTTCTCGCGATGCCGGTCAGAATCGAGATCGCTCGCTCAAAGAGCATTCCCGAGGCGAACCTTGCTGCATTCGACACGCTTGAGAACTCGATAGGGAAGGGTTTTGAGGCTCTGTCAGAAATGGACACGACTGCACGGGAGGAGTACCATGAATAGGGATTACCGAACAGTCCGCGAAATCGTGGGGCCACTTGTACTTCTGGATGGGGCTCAGGATGTCAAATACGGTGAACTCGTCGAACTGCGCACGATCTCGGGGCTCAGGCACGGGCAGGTGCTTGAGGTCTCCAGTGGCACTGTCCTGGTTCAGGTCTTCGAGGGTGCGTCGGGAATGGATCGCGGTCAGACAGTGACTCGATTCCTTGGACACGGGTTGCAGTTCGGGGTCTCGCGCGACATCGTGGGCCGGGTGTTCAACGGACTCGGAGCACCGATCGATGGAGTTGCTCCGATTCTCCCTGAGAAAGTGCTGGACATCAACGGCGATCCCATGAATCCGTATGCGCGCGACTATCCCGACGAGTTCATACAGACTGGCATTTCTGCAATCGACGGGCTCAATACTCTTGTCCGGGGTCAGAAGCTGCCGATCTTTTCGGGCAGCGGTCTTCCTCACGCCGAGATCGCCGCGCAGATTGCCAGGCAGGCTCGGGTGCTTTCCGGAACTGACGAGTTCGCCGTCGTTTTTGGCGCGATGGGCATCACATTCGAGGAAGCCGACTATTTTATATCGGATTTTCGCAAGAGTGGTGCAATCAACCAGTCGGTTCTGTTCATGAACCTAGCAAATGACCCGGTCATCGAGCGCATAGCGACTCCTCGTTTTGCACTGTCCGCTGCCGAATATCTGGCTTTCGAACTCGGAATGCACGTTCTGGTCATCCTTTCCGATATGACCAATTACTGTGAAGCTCTGCGCGAGATCTCTGCAGCGCGGAAAGAGGTGCCGGGCAGGCGCGGCTATCCGGGATACCTCTATACGGATCTGGCCACAATCTATGAGCGAGCCGGCCGCATCAAGGGCAAGAAGGGGTCGATCACTCAGCTGCCAATCCTGACCATGCCCGAAGACGACAAGACGCATCCCATTCCGGACCTCACAGGCTATATTACCGAGGGACAGATCTTCCTGAGCAGGTCACTGCATCAGGCAGGCATCTACCCGCCAATCGATGTGCTTCCATCGCTTTCCCGGCTGAAGGACAAGGGTATCGGCAAGGGCAAGACGCGCGAGGATCACTCTGGCCTTCTCAACGAGTTGTTCGCCGCCTATGCCCGAGGACGCGATGCCAAGGAGCTTGCAATTGTCCTCGGCGAGTCGGCGCTCACAGAGACGGATCGGACCTTCGTGAAATTCTCGGATGAGTTTGAACGTCGTTTTGTCCGGCAAGGGCGCGACGAGGATCGGTCGATCGAACAGACTTTGTCCATCGGGTGGGAGCTTCTCTCGATACTGCCGCTGCAGGAACTGAAGCGTGTCTCGCCAGCCATGATAGAGAAGTATATGCCAAAGCGTACGGCATAGGCGAGCGATGATCCTCAAGGTCAACCCGACCAGGATGGAGCTTCTGCGGCTGCAGAAGCGTATTGTTCTTGCTCGGCGGGGTCACAAACTTCTCAAGGACAAGCTCGAGGGTCTTATGAAGACGTTCATCAGGCTTGCAGAGGAGTATGGTGACTATCGGGCGCACGTTGACCACGAACTGCCGGACGCACTGGCTGCGTTCAAGGGTCAAACCGCTACGTACCCGGCGGTCGTCGTGGAGCTTCTCTCGCGAACAGTCTCTACTCGTCTCGACATCGAAGCGGGAACCAAGACCGTCATGAATGTAGCCTTGCCTACGCTGTCCTTCTCGATCTCGGAGTTCGAGTCTCCGTCATTCGCCGGGTTGGAGGGAGCCGGGGTAGAAGCTTCCCTTCTGAGGTTGTACGAGTTGATGCCGTCCATCGTGAAGCTAGCTCAGATTGAGGCAAGCATACGTCTGATGGCGGAGGAAATTCAGCGAACCCGGCGGCGGGTGAATGCCCTCGAGTATGTCATGATCCCCAACCTTGAGGAGACGATTCGGTTCATTATGTCGAAACTGGACGAGAATGAACGGGCAAACACCACGAGGCTTCTGAAAATCAAGGAGATGATTCGGTCTCATTGAGGACACGTCAACGGATGTTCGAGGCGGTCTTGTCATGTCGACAAGCGTATCTCGGGAAGTCCATAGAGGTTCTGGACAAGGTCGTCCGATTGCCGAACGACCGCGTTGCTCATCGGGACGTCGTAACATATGCGGGCGGAGCCGTCTGTGTCGTGGCATTGACCGCCGACAATCGCGTCGTGCTTGTGCGCCAATACAGACCAGCACCCGAGATGGTCATGCTTGAGATCCCAGCTGGGCGCCATGACGTGCGAGAACGCTTCCTTACCGCCGCACGCCGGGAACTCCGTGAGGAGACCGGGTATATTGCGAGCTCCTGGAAGAAGTGCATCGAATTCTGGCCCAGCCCCGGCTTCGTCGATGAACGGCTGACGCTGTACATTGCGAAGGGTCTTCGACATGGTCCTACCAAGATGGATTCCGACGAATTCATCAGACC
>NZ_QXIY01000025.1:0-6939 GCF_003570995.1 Candidatus Cryosericum septentrionale | reverse complement strand
CGCCGTGTTGCCCGTCTGGCTCAGACTGGTCATTGCCAGGTTGATTGCGCGGGGCTACTTTGCTTTCAACACCAAGCAGAGGCGAGGGGTCTTCGCGAACCTGAGAATCATGCGGCCTGAAGCAAGTCATCGGGAGCTGTCACGGTTGGCATTGCGGACGTTCGAACAGGCTGGCATGAATCTGGTCGACTTCTTCGAGATACCGTCCACCAGCGATGCTCGCATCGAATCGATGATCGTGAACTTTGCAGACATACACGTGCTCCTCGACCAGCGGTCCGGTGGCAGGCCCTTCTGCCTGGTTACCGGGCATTATGGTCACTGGGAGTTGGCTGGGGCGATGCTTGGCCTTGGCGGCTACAGGACGCATGCGATTGCACTCACGCAGAACAGTTGGGTCGTCCAGCGGCTCTATGAGTCGCTCCGTGTGCGTTTTGGACTGACTGCCCACGACGTTCGGTTCGGATTGAGGGAGCTCCTCCGACATCTACCAGAGGGCGAAGTGCCGGCTATTGTCTCCGACAGGGACTATGCGAACGGTGGCGAGGAGGTAGAGTTTTTTGGGCATCCTGTCCGCTTTCCCCGTGGGGCAGCACTGCTTTCTTTTCGCAGGAAGCTCGTTGGAATTCCTGGATTCCTTGTACGACAGCCAAACGGCAGGTTCCTGCTGGAGTTTGGCCGGCCAATCAACCCGGAAGCTTCAGACGAGCGGTCCTGGGTGCGAGCTTTTGTGGTCGACTTCGCGCAGCAGTACGAGGCTATTGTTGACCAGGATCCCACACAGTTTCTGAATTTCTTCGATTTCTGGAGCATCGTCCCATGAAAATCGCTGCGGTTATTCCTGCCTTCAACGAAGAACACAACATCGCGGCTGTCGTGGAAGGGGTGCGTCCATTTGTTACCGCCACCGTGGTCATCGACGATGGTTCTGCCGACAATACAGCTGGGGCCGCGCGTGCCGCGGGTGCCATCGTCCTTTGCCACGAGTCCAATGTGGGCAAGGGCGCTGCGCTCAAGACTGGATTCAGGTATCTCATCGATAGTGGTTATGATGGCGCGGTTACCATCGATGCTGATGGACAGCATGACCCTGCTGAGATCCCGCTGTTCATCGCTGCGGCTGAACAAGGCTACGACATGGTCATCGGGAACAGGATGTCGAATGTCTCGACGATGCCCTTCATCCGAAGATTCGCGAACCACGCGTCTTCATTTCTCATTAGCTTGTTCCTTGGGCAGAATGTCCGCGACAGCCAGAATGGTTTTCGCTACTACAAGCTGACTTCGGTCCTCTCTCTGCCGCTGAAGGCGAACAAGTATGACCTGGAGACTGAGGTTATCTTCAAGGAAGGCAGGGCAGGGTATCGGATAGGTTGGGTGCCGACTCGGACTATCTACCGGGCGGAGGCAAGGAGCAAAATCAACTCGCTCACTGACACTCTCAGGTTTGTCGGGGTGCTTGTGCGATACGGTTTGTTCAGGTGGTAGGTTGATCGGTTGTATCAGTGCGGACCGTTTTCGAGTGGACAATGTGAAGACGAGAGGGAATTGTAGCCCCTTTTCCCTAGCTGCGTGAGTGTTTACGGGAGACGAAGATGTAAAGACATGTTTTCCTGACAAGAGAGGTTGATTGGCGAAGGCCTCAAAAATCGTGGAGAGAGCGCAGTTGACTGCCAAACAAAAGGGAGTAGACTTTTAATTTGACCGCTTTTTTCCACACCGATATGAAAGGAGAGCCATGCGCGTGGCAGGAGATATTATAGACTTTACCAAAATCAAATCAAGTTACGCGATGCCCGACCTCCTCCAGCTCCAGAAGACTTCTTACGACTGGCTTCTGGGACCAGGACTCGCTCAGATCTTTGCGAGAGTATTTCCCATCGACACCGCCAAACTGCGGATCGAATATGTGAACCACGATATCGAACAGCCGGGCAAGTCGATGGAGAACTGCCACAAGGCAGGGCTGAGTTTTGAAGCGATGGTTCGTGCCAATTTCCGCCTCATCAACAAGGAAACCGGCGAGATACGGGAACAGCCACTTATCATCACACAGATTCCGCTCATGACGCCATTTGGAACGTTCCTCATCAATGGCGCGGAACGCGTGATCGTTTCACAGCTGGTCCGCTCGCCTGGCGTTTATTTCGAGGGTGGAAAGGACAAGTTGTCCGGCGCACAGATCTATATGGTGACCCTTATTCCTGACCGGGGAAACTGGATGGAAATTGAGGCCGGCAAGGACGATGTCATCTACACGCGTCTTCGGAAGAAGGCTCGCAAGGTTCCCGTGACTCTTGTGCTCAAGGCCCTTGGCATCGAGTCCAACGAGGAGATCGAGCGCCTTTTCACCATCGAGAAGACCGAGCGCCTATCCACCGAACAGCTTCGGTCGGTGTTCGATCAGGCCGAATATACGGCTGTCGAGCCACTTCTGGATTCCAAGGGTAAGGAGATCATCAAGGAAGGTGCTGCGATTACCCGGAAAGCAATGAGCCTTCTTGAGAATCATGGCGCGAGCTCGTTTCTGGTCAGCAGCAGACAGCCTGACCGCTGGATTATCAAGACACTCAAGGCCGACAAGACGACGAATCAGGAAGAGGCGGTGAAGCAGATCTTCAAGGAGATGCAACCGAAGGAGCGCCTTACGCTCGAGGCTGCGCAGAGTCTGCTCTCGACTCTTTTGACCGACCAGGCATACAACACGTTCGCATCGATTGGTCGGTACAAGATCAACAAACGATTTGGAGTAGACAGCGATTCTGCTGTTCTGACCAAAGACGATTACGTCTCCATTATTCGACACCTGATTGACATCCGCGAACGCAAAGCTAACTTCGATGATATCGACAGTCTGGCGAACCGTCGTATCAGGCGTGTGGGGGAGTTGCTTGCCGAGGAAATTCAGGACAGCATGCTGAAGGTAGCCAAGGCAACCCGTGACAAGGTCACGATCTACTCGTCAGAGCAGATGATGAACCTCCAGAATGTCCTCAACACCAAGCCGGTCATCTCTTCTATCAGAAACTTCTTCGGCCAGAGTCAGTTATCCCAGTTCATGGAACAGATCAACCCGTTGTCGAGTCTTGCGCACAAGAGACGTCTAAGCTCCCTCGGACCAGGCGGTCTGAACAGGAAGCGGGCGGGCGTGGAAGTCCGCGATATCCACTCTTCCCACTACAGTCGCATTTGTCCCATTGAGACTCCAGAGGGTGGGAACATAGGACTAATCAACAGTTTGAGTTCATACGCCAAACTTGACCAGTTTGGATTCATCACCGCGCCGTATGCCAAGGTCGAGAATGGTCGCAAGGACGAGAAGAACGTTGTCTATATGGACGCCGAGGAGGAAGAGCACCATTCGATCGCCCAAGCCAATACTGCTGTCGATGCGAAGAGCCGTCTGACTTCGAAGACGGTTATCGCCCGGCAGCGCAGCGAAGGCGGCGAAATCCTCCCGAAAGAGCTTCCTGCCGGCAAGGTCGACTACATTGACCTCTTGCCGTCGCAGGTATTTGGGATTTCGGCCTCGTTGATTCCCTTCCTTGAGCATGACGACGCAAACCGCGCCCTCATGGGTTGCAACATGCAGCGACAGGCAGTGCCACTGGTACGTCCGGATCGCGCCCGCGTTTCGACTGCCATGGAAGGACGGGTTGTTCATGACAACGGTGACCTCGTGCTCAGCGATGTGGACGGGATCGTCTCGTATGTGGATGCCGAGCAGATCCGGATCTCGCCTTTGGTCAACGTGGCGGACCTCCAGGCCGGCAGCATCCCAGTGGATGTCATTCCCGTCATGCTCGCCTCAGATGCAAACGAGCCCGGTATTCTCGGCGATGTCCGCATGGTGCCCATTTCCTTCGCGCCTGCCGGTGTTCCAGAGGTTATTCTCAAATTGATAGGCTCGGAGATTTCACGCGAGCAGGTCGAGGCTCTTTCGGATGAGGGAGTCGAATCATTTCAATACGTTCCCGCAGGTTCCATCGTTCAGAATTCGCTGACGGACCTGTTTGACGTGCTGACCAATGATAGTCTGGTCGGGAAAGTGTTGGCTAAGGATGTGCAGGAAGGCAAGAACAAGGTGCACAAAGCCGGCACAAAGATCACCGAGACTCTGCTTGGCCGCGTCATCAACAATGCAAAAATCCGCTCTCTTCCTATACAAGAAGGCGACGAGATCACGTTGGTCGAACTACAGATGCTTACCATGACTCCCATTGGGCAGCAGGTTCTCGGCCATCGGATTCTGGGTGTGACATCGGTGCAGGACCTGAATTCCAATATCGGCCGCACGGTCGCCGAGGAGAGTCTCCGCGACCTCTTTGCCAAAGACAAGAACGCCAGTATCCTGACGTATGATCCTGCCAAGGCAGCAGGCTATGAGCTCTTCCGAGTCAACGGATCGCTTGCTGGTCAGACACTTGCTGAGGACGTTCAGCTTCGCAAGCCCAAGATCAAGAAGCTGGCTGTCGGGAGAAAGCTGACCCGCGACGATCTGATTCTTATGGCGAAGAACGGCGTGACCCACGTTTCCGTACCCCGGGCTCGTGTGTTCGAGCTTCAGAAGTTCAAGCGGACGAACCAGGACACGTGTATCAACCAGCACCCGGCCGTTTCCACAGGAGATGAAGTACACGTCGGCGATCTTCTCGCAAACGGGTATGCGTCTGCGGAAGGGGAGCTTGCCCTGGGCAAGAACCTCTTGGTTGCATATGTCCCATGGCGAGGGTATAACTACCAGGACGGCGTCATCGTCAGTGAGCGTCTCGTACGCGACGATAGTCTTTCGTCCATTCACATCAAAGAGCACAAGATCGAGGTGAGGTCGACAGAGTTCGGCAAAGAGGAGATCACCCGCGACCCACCCAACGTCTCTAAGGAACTCGCGCGCCATCTGGACGAGCGTGGCGTGGTTCAGGTCGGAGCACACGTCAAGGCTGAGGATGTTCTTGTGGGCAAGATCACGCCACGCGCTGAACAGGAGGAGTCCCCTGAGGTAAGGGTCTACTTCGCTCTGTTCCATGACAAGGCCCGTGACTACAAGAACACATCCTACAAGGTGCCGCCCGGAGAGGACGGAGTCGTCATTGACGTGCAGGAGATCACGAAAGACAACACGAGTGACGCTCTTCCCGTCGGCGTCGAACGGATCATAAAAGTCTATGTCGCCAAGAAACGCAAGATCATCGTCGGAGATAAGGTTGCGGGACGCCATGGAAACAAGGGTGTCATTACGCGTATTCTGCCGCAGGAGGACATGCCGTTCCTGCAGGATGGAACGCCTGTCGATGTTATCCTGAGCCCGCTTGGCGTACCCTCACGCATGAACATCGGCCAGCTTCTTGAGGCCAGTCTGGGCATAGCTGCCCGGATGTTGAACGTTCGCGCCGTGACGCCCGTGTTCAACGGCGCTACCGAGGAAGAGATCAAAGCTCTTCTTCGCAAAGCTGGACTCGACGACAGCGGCAAGGAGGACGTTCGAGATGGGGTCTTTGGCAAGTACTTCGATAGCCAGGTTACCGTAGGAGAAGCATATATCCTCAAGCTGATTCACCTGGCCGAAGACAAGATGCACGCGCGCTCGACTGGCCGCTACACCCTTATTACCCAGCAGCCAATCGGTGGCAAGGCACAGTTTGGTGGCCAGCGCTTTGGAGAAATGGAAGTATGGGCCCTGGAGGCGTATGGTGCCTCGACCGTACTGCAGGAGATGCTGACGATCAAATCGGACGATCTTGAGGGCAGACGTGTGGCTTACGAGCGTCTCACAAAAGGAAACAACCTCTTCGAAACGGGTTCCCCAGAGTCGTTCAACGTTCTCGTGAAAGAACTTCGTGGACTTGGGCTGGACCTGGAGACGCTGCCCAAGGCAGGGGACACTCACGCGAAGAGTACCAAGGTAGTGCTCGAAGACAACGAATAGTATTCTCTAGGGGAGGAAAAGGTGAGCAGATTCAGCCCGAGTGACATAAGAAACTTCGCGCTAGTTGGACAAGGTGGCTCTGGCAAGACGATGATCACAGAACGCCTGCTTTTCCGTGCCGGCGCGAGCCAGAGAGTTGGCCGCGTCGAAGATGGAACTACTGTTTCCGACTACCTGGATGAGGAAATCAAACGTCACATCAGTACAAGTATTGGCCTTTGCGAGTTTGATTACAAGGGGGTTCGGCTGAATCTGCTTGATACCCCGGGATATGCCGATTTCATGACAGAAGCACAGGAGGCGGTCAGGGTAGCTGACGCCACACTCCTCGCAATCAATGCCGGGGCTGGTATTGAAGTCCAGACCCCGCGTTTCTGGGGTTTGTGCGAAGTGCAGCATATTCCCGTCGCATTTGTGATCAACAAGGTCGATCTGGAGAATATCGACTTCGATGCCCGAGTTGCTGAGTTACAGGATGCTTTTGGACACAAAGTCGCCACATTGACGATCCCGATTGTCTCAGGTCCCGCTTTCTCTTCGTTTGTCAACGTCCTCACTGGCAAGGTCTATACGTATGCAGCTGGCAAAGACGAGGCGAGTGTGTCTGACGCCATTCCCGATGCTGTCAGGTCCGACTACGAGTCGGCGCGCGTTGCCCTCACCGAAGCTGTTGCAGAATCGGATGACACCATCATGGAGAAGTATCTTGGTGGAGAAGCTCTGACTCAGGACGAGCTCGTGATGGTCTTCACCAAAGCGTTCAAGAAACGCCAAGTGTTCCCCGTCCTTGGCGTGTCTGCCCTGAAAGGGGTCGGTTGCGACTACCTCATGGATTTTGTGTCGTCCTACGCTCCTTCGCCCGTAGAGGTTTCGGTCCAAGCGACTCGCAAGGGGACCGATGAGACGGTGGAACTCCAGGCTGATCCAGCGGCGCGTGTAGCAGCACTTGTGTTCAAGACCACCTCAGACCCGTTCGTCGGCAAGTTGTCGTTCATGCGCATCTATAGCGGAAA
>NZ_QXIY01000024.1:703-7369 GCF_003570995.1 Candidatus Cryosericum septentrionale | reverse complement strand
TCGTTCATGCGCATCTATAGCGGAAAGATTGCTCGCGAAATCTATAATGGAACGAAAGATGTCTCAGAGAAAGTCGGTGGCCTGTTCCACATGATTGGGAAGAAGCAGGAACCGACAGATGAAGGAGTCGCTGGGGACATCCTCGTCATCTCGAAATTGGTGCACACTGCGACGAACGACACGATTTCGACAAAAGACGTCCCTCTCGATCTGGCGCCCATTGTATTCTCAGCACCCCTCCTTATGCGCTCTCTCAAACCGAAGACTAGGGCCGACGACGACAAGCTGAGCTCCACCCTGAGCCGGCTAAAAGAAGAAGAACCCGCTGTGGTCATCGACAAGAATGCAGAGACCCATGAAACCATTCTCAGCGGTTTGGGTGAAGCCCATCTTCAGGTTATCGTGGAGCGTCTTCAGAAGAAATTCGGCGTGAACATCGACCTGGAAGTGCCCCGGGTACCATACCGCGAGACGATCAAGAGCAAGGCGCGTGTGGAGGGCAAGCACAAGAAGCAGACTGGTGGCCACGGCCAATTCGGTCATTGCTGGATTGAGATGGAACCAAACGAGCGCGGTGGTGGCTGGGTCTTTGAGAACAAGGTGTTCGGAGGAGCAATCCCAAGGCAGTTCATCCCAGCTATCGAGAAGGGTATGCTGGAGACCATGAACAAAGGCCAGCTGGCCGGGTACCCCGCGGTGGACATCAAGGTTGCCGTTGTCGATGGGTCCTACCACCCTGTCGATTCGTCGGAAATGGCGTTCAAGCTGGCTGGATCGTTGGCGTTCAAGAAGGGATTTGAGCAGTGCAGCCCCATTCTGCTGGAACCGATCGTTGCGCTCGAAGCCAATGTCGACGAGAAGTATATGGGGGACGTTATGGGCGACCTCACGAGCAAGCGTGGCAAGATCTCAGGCATGGAGAGTATTCAGGGAAAGCAGATCATCAAGGCGTCTGTCCCACTTGCAGAGATGTTGAACTACGGTATCGACCTGGGATCCATTACCCAGGGAACTGGTACATACTCGATGAAGGTCAATCACTATGAGGAAGTGCCCGAGCGTATTGCTGAGAAGATCATTGCCGACGCGAAGGCTACCATGGTCGCTGAGGAAGAAGAGTAGTTCGAAGGGAGGAAGATTGAGAAACAACAAGATTGAGGCTCTGTCCCTCCACTTGGCTTCACCGGAGGAAATACACAGCTGGTCACATGGAGAGGTGACTGAAGCTGAGACGCTTGACTACCGGAGTGGCAAACCGAAGCCCCATGGACTATTCTGCGAGATCATCTTCGGGCCGACCAAGAGCTTTCAGTGCCGTTGTGGCAAGCTCAAGGGGAAAAGCTTCGAGGGGCAGGTCTGTGACAAATGTCACGTCGAAGTAGCCGATTCCAACGTTCGCCGCGAGCGCATGGGGCACATCGAACTCCACGCTCCGGTCGCACATATCTGGTACTTCCGCAACGCTGTCAACTACATTGCGCTTCTCCTCGAGATGCCCAGCAAGGCTGTCGAGAAGGTCGTCTATTTCGGCAGCTGGCTTATCCTGGACCCAGGCAATGCCGAGGGACTTGTGCGCAAACAACTTGTGACTGATGAAGAGTTCCGCGATCGCAAGATGAAGGGTGAGAAGTTCGTCGCCAGGAAGGGTGCCGAAGCGTTCCTCGAACTCCTCAAGGACCTTGACTTGTACAAAATGCGCGACAATCTCCTTGTCCGGATCAAAGGCAAGTCTCGTCAGGACCGCGCAAAGGCAGTCAAACAGCTGGACGTGGTCACGGCTCTCATCAACAATAGCCGAAAGCCCACGGACATGATCATGACCCGCATCCCGGTGATTCCGCCGGACCTCCGGCCCCTCGTTCAACTGGAGGGAGGCCGATTTGCATCGGACGACCTCAACGAGCTGTACCGCCGGGTCATCAACCGCAACAACCGCCTGGGGAAGATGCTTGACGAAAGCGCCCCGGAGATCCTGCTCCAGAACGAGAAACGCATGCTCCAGGATGCTGTGGACGCTCTGCTGGACAATAGCAAGCGCCAATACCCCGTGGTCAACGCGAACGGGCGCCCTCTCCGCTCCCTCAGCGACAAGCTGAAGGGAAAGGAAGGACGGTTCCGTCAGAACCTTCTGGGCAAGCGTGTCGACTATTCCGGACGTGCCGTCATCGTTTCAGGACCGCAGCTCAAGATCAGTCAGTGCGGGGTTCCCAAGGAAATGGCGCTCGAACTGTTCAAGCCGCATGTCATCTACCGGCTTATGCGTGAAGGCGTCGTCGGCAGTATGAAGGTTGCCAAGGACATTGTCGAGAAGCCCACGCCAGAAGTGTGGAGCATCCTCGAGAAGGTCGTCAAGGGCAACGTTGTTCTGCTGAACCGTGCGCCGACCCTTCACCGTCTGTCGATTCAGGCCTTCGAACCCGTCCTCATCGACGACAAGGCCATTCAGATATCGCCTCTTGTGTGCACTCCGTTCAATGCTGACTTCGACGGAGATCAGATGGCCATCCATCTTCCCCTGAGTCTCGCCGCCCAGACGGAGGCACGCTTGCTTATGCTCTCTTCGTACAACATCTTCTCGCCGGCGAGCGGAAACCCTATGGCCGGCCCTGTTCAGGACATGGTGCTCGGCGCCTACTACCTCACGTATGAGATCAAGGAGAAGATGAAGGCGATGAAGTGGACTTCCACTCCCGTTTACAGCGAGCAGGACGTCCTCTACCTCTTCGAATCGGGGAAGTTGCGTGTCCACGATCCGGTCCTTGTTCGCCTTGGTGGTGTGAAGATCCGTACCACTGCAGGCCGAGTCGTGTTCAATGATGAACTCCGGGCAACCATCTTCGAGGGTGAGGCCAAGTATCGTGACTTCCCCTTCCAGAACAAGACGATGCCCAAGAAGGAGATCGAGGCGATGATCCTGGACTTTTCGCGGCAGTTTGGCGTGTCCAAGACCAATGTCCTTCTCGACAACATCAAGGCACTCGGATTCAAGTATGCGACTGAATCGGGCATGTCTATTGGACTGTCGGACATGGAAGTTCCACCCGAGCGGCAGCGCATCCTCGACGATGCCGACAGGACCGTCCGCGAGATCAACGAGTTCTACGACGAGGGGCTCCTGTCCTACAACGACCGCTACCTCAAGGTGGTCCAGGTGTGGCAGGAGAAGGGCGCAGAGATCGAACGGGCCGTATTCCGCAACCTTACCGAAGAGAACTCCGTGCGTATCATGGCCGACTCCGGCGCCCGTGGAAGCAAGAAGCAGATCGTGCAGATGACGGGTATCCGAGGCTTGATGTCGGATCCCTCGGGAAAGATCATCGAGTTCCCCATCAAGTCCAACCTGCGTGAGGGTCTGTCTGTGCTCGAGTACTTCCTCTCGACACACGGTACCCGCAAGGGACAGGCCGACACGGCACTGAAGACATCCGACTCGGGTTACCTGACGCGTCGTCTTGTCGATGTCGCGCACGAACTGGTGGTCCGCGAAGAAGATTGCACCCACTCTCAGGCCCGTGAGATCAAGATTGGTAATCTGGTGGTGTCCTCCCTTTCAGAGGAGCTGGCGGGCAAGATCGCCGACGAACAGGTCGTGAATCCTCTGACCGGAGAGACCATCATCCAGCCCGGCGAGGAGATCTCGTGGGAACAGGCGAAACGCCTGGAAGCCCTCGGTCTCAAGTTCCTGAAGATCCAGCGGTATGTTGGTGGCTTGATCGTTCAGCCTGTCGTCGACGGCGGTGCTGTCATCGTTGGTCTCCGCGAACAGGTGGCCGGCCGGTACGCAGCCGATGACATCGTGCTCCGTGCATCGACGATCAAGGTGAACCCAGCCTGGTCGAAGACGACGCTTGAACGTATCCTCGATCGACCTGTTGCGACAGACGTCGTGTCTGCTGAGGGAAAGAAGACTCTTGCAGAGAAGGGCGACCCTCTTACCGAGAAGGTGCTTGCGGCAACGAAACGCGCTGGCATCACGTCCGTCGCGGTGGTCGTGGACGAAGATATCGTTTTGGTTCCCAAGGATGGTCTCATTCGTGACGAAGTGGCGATTGCTATCGAGCAGTTTGGTATCACCAGCGTGCGCCTTCGTTCTGCTATCACATGCCAAAGTGAGAATGGCGTCTGTGCTATGTGCTATGGCCGTGACCTGTCCACTGGCAATGATGTCCAGGTCGGGGAGGCGGTCGGCGTCATCGCGGCTCAGTCCATCGGTGAACCCGGTACGCAGCTCACCCTCCGCACGTTCCACACAGGAGGCATCGCGGTCGTTGATATCACGACGGGTCTGCCTCGCGTCGAGGAGATCTTCGAAGGACGTACGCCAAAGGGGCAGGCGGTCGTCTCGACGTTGGATGGTGTATTGCACATCGTCGATGTGAAAGAGAAGAACTTTGAGGAGAGGAAGCAGATTGTTGTCACGCCCAAGACGGGTGCCGAAGCTAAGTTCAAAGTCTTGCCGATGACCAGGTTCCGCGTCAAGGATGGAGCGCACGTGCGCGTGGGTGACCAGCTTACCGAGGGCTCCATCGACCCCAAGGGTCTCCTTGAGCTAGTGGGCGTCGAGGAGACGGCCCGGTACCTGGTTCAGGAAGTCCAGAAGGTCTATCGTTCTCAGGGTGTCGATATCAACGTCAAGCACGTGGAGATGATTATTCGCCAGATGCTGAAGAAAGTGAAGGTTGTCGACCCGGGCGATACGACATTCTTCACCGACCAGATCGTGAGCAAGCATGAACTCCTGCTGCAGAACCGCAAGGTCCGTGCGCAGGGTGGCAAGCCTGCGTCCTTCGACCTCGTCCTTCAGGGTATCACAAAATCCTCTCTCGAAACGGATAGTTTCCTGTCCGCTGCATCATTCCAGGAGACGCCAAGAGTGCTTGCTGATGCAGCTATCAAGGGCAAGATCGATCGGCTGACCGGCCTCAAGGAGGCCGTTATCGTGGGCAAGTCGATTCCTGCTGGCACATCGTCTCCGGAGCTCATGTTTGAAAAGCGCAAAACGCAGGCGGAAGCTCTTCGGGAGGCTCGCGGGAGTTAGATTTTGGGGCAAACGCGACCAGAGAGTCGAGTGAGTGACGTCTGGGCTGTGCGGGTGTGATTTGTCAAGGGGGCAAGCGCTTGACACTTGCCCCCTAATGCGTATCATTTAGAAATGTGTATTTACGTTCTTAGGAGGAAACTGTATGGCGACATTTAACCAACTGGTGCGGTCGCCCCGCGTGCAGCCGAAGTTCAAGACAAAGACTCCGGCGCTCAAGGGTTGCCCACAAAAGAGGGGCGTTTGCACTCAGGTCAAGACCGCGACACCGAAGAAGCCTAACTCCGCATTGCGCAAGATTGCCAGAGTTCGTCTGACAAACGGCATGGAGGTTACGGCTTACATCGGCGGGGTCGGTCATAACCTCCAGGAGCACTCGATGGTGCTGATTCGTGGTGGCAGGGTCAAGGATTTGCCTGGCGTGCGCTATCACATCATTCGTGGAACACTGGATACTGCAGGCGTGGCCAATCGCATGAAGGGACGTTCAAAGTACGGAGCCAAGCGAGCCAAGAAGGGCGCCGCAGCAAAGAAAGGTGGCAAGTAATGCCTAGGAAGAAGCGGCAGTTCCGCAAGCCAGCTCAGGCTGATCCCATCTACAACAGCGAGCTGTTGAACCACTTCATCAACAAGATCCTCAAGAAAGGCAAGAAGGTCAAGGCACAGGGTATTGTGTATGGGGCCATCAAGCTTATCGACGGGAAGGGCGCAAAGCCTGGCATCGAAGTCTTCCAGCAGGCCATTGAGAAGTGCCGGCCCCTGGTTGAGGTGAAGCCCCGCCGAGTCGGTGGAGCTACACTTCAAATACCCGTTGAGGTTGAGTCGCGCCGCGGTATCAACCTGAGCATGGAATGGATCGTCGACGCCGCGAAGAAACGCGCTGGCAAGTCGATGATCGAGAAGATAGCATATGAGATGATTGACGCGGTTTCTGAAACTGGCTCCGCCTTCAAGAAGAAGTCAGATGTCCACCGGATGGCAGAGGCGAACAAGTCGTACTCTCACTATCGCTGGTAGAGTCGGAACGCTGTCGAAGGGTAGTGGCACTGCATGCTTAATCAGAACGATCTGAACAACATACGAAACATCGGGATTATTGCTCACATCGATGCTGGGAAGACAACGACCTCGGAACGGATTCTCTATTACACGGGGTCCACGTACAAGCTTGGCAACGTCGATGATGGGAATACGACCACGGATTTTCTGCCTCAGGAGCGTGAACGTGGCATTACGATTCAATCTGCCGTTGTCACGGCCTTCTGGAAGGGTTTTAAGATCAACATCATTGATACGCCCGGCCACGTGGACTTCACGGCAGAAGTGGAACGCGCTCTCAGAGTGCTTGACGGGGGAGTAATTATCCTGTCTAGTGTCGAGGGGGTACAGGCTCAGTCGGAAACGGTCTGGCGCCAGGCGGACAAGTACCATGTTCCGCGCATCGTTTACATCAACAAGTACGACCGCGTTGGTGCGGATTTTGAGAAGACAGTTGTGGCAATTCGCGAGAAACTGGGAGCGCGGCCTGCCTTGGTACAATTGCCAGTCGGAAAGGAAGACACGTTCGCAGGGATTCTCGATGTGATGGAAGCCAAGAAGTACCTGTTCACTGATCCCACCGGCGAAAC
>NZ_QXIY01000024.1:381-617 GCF_003570995.1 Candidatus Cryosericum septentrionale | reverse complement strand
GCTACTGGCACGATGGAGTGGAGTCATGTCAAGCCTGCCCTTCGTCGGGCAACAATTGCGAATCTCGTGGTCCCCGTGTTTGTTGGGTCGTCATTCCGCAACAAGGGCATCCAGCCTTTGCTGGATGGTATTATTGACTATCTTCCTTCGCCTCTGGACGTGAAGCCGGCCGTTGGGAAGATCCCGGGAACTGACGAGAAGGTGGACGTCATGAGTGACGTGAGTGGCCCGTTGGT
>NZ_QXIY01000024.1:0-317 GCF_003570995.1 Candidatus Cryosericum septentrionale | reverse complement strand
TATGTCGTGAATGCGAACAAGGGTGACAAGCAGCGAGTCAGCAGACTGCTTCGGATGCATGCTAACAAGCGCGAGGATGTCGAGGAGCTTGGGGCGGGTGATCTCGGGGCTATTGTTGGTTCGAGAGACGTTATCACCGGTACGACCCTGTGCGACGAAGAGAAGCTCGTTCAACTGGAAACCATGCATTTCCCGGAGCCGGTGGTTTCGGTGGCCGTTGAGCCAAAAACCAAGGCTGATCAGGCGAAACTTGCCGCATCGCTGGCCAAATTCGCGATTGAAGATCCTACGTTCCGAATCAAGACAGATGAAGAGAC
>NZ_QXIY01000023.1:8683-14991 GCF_003570995.1 Candidatus Cryosericum septentrionale | reverse complement strand
GCGTCGTCACCAAGATTCTGGAGTAGTCGGGCAGTCATTCATCTAAGGAGTTACTATGGCGAAGCAGAAAGTTCGTATAAGGCTAAGAGCGTATGATCACAGAACGCTCGACATTTGGGCTGGGAAGATCGTCGAGATCATCCAGCAGGCGGGGGCTCGCGTTTCGGGACCGATTCCGCTTCCGACCGAGAAGAGCATATTCACGGTGCTCAGGTCGCCACATGTGGACAAGAAGTCGCGTGAACAGTTTGAGATGCGTATTCACAAGAGGCTGATCGAGATAACCAATCCCACTCCAGAGGTAACCAAGGCACTCATGGGCCTTGACCTGCCGCAGGGTGTGGATATCGAGATTAAGCTGTAGGCTGGTGGCTGAGATGAGCAAGGGAATAATCGGCAAGAAGATCGGTATGACCAGTGTGTTTCATGAGGACAAGTTCGTCCCCGCGACGGTCATACAGGCCGGTCCATGTTTCATCGTCGACGTGCTCACCAAAGAGCGCAACGGCTATGAGGGGGTTAAGCTTGGTTACGGAGAGGCGCGAGCGTCCCTGATCAACAAGCCGGAGACAGGCGTCTGCAAGAAGGCTGGTGTACCGACGTTGAGGCATCTGAAGGAGTTCCGTGGCATGGAAGGTTCAGTGGGCCAGAAGGTCGATGTCAGTGTACTCGACGGGCTCAAAGTGCTCACCATTACCGCTGTCTCCAAGGGCAAGGGATATCAGGGTCCCGTTAAGCGGTGGCACTTCGCGGGCTGGTTCAAGAGCCACGGGTCGAAGGGACTTCGTCGCGTGGGCGCCATCGGGTGCCGTCTGACGCCTGGCCGCGTTTTCAAGAATCACAAGATGGCCGGTCACATGGGCTGCCACGTGACGACTGTCACAGGAATCAGGGTGATCGCAGTCGACGTTGAGAAGAACCTGCTTGTGGTCAAGGGCAGTATTCCTGGCGGAGACAACGCGCTCCTGACGATCAGGGCTTGAGAGGTAGAGACATGAGCACTGTGAAGATGATTGATGTGACTGGCGCCGATGCTGGTGAAGTTGAACTCGCCGAAGGACTCTTTGGTAGCAGCATCAGTGAGACGGCCATGTATATGGGTGTCAAGAAGTTCTTGGCTGGGCTGCGCCGCGGGACTGCAAACACCAAGGGTCGCAGTGAGATCAACAAGACCAAGAAGAAGGTCTGGAAACAGAAGGGTACCGGGCATGCGCGTCAGGGCAACAAGCGTGCGCCCCAGTGGAAGGGTGGAGGCGTTGTCTTCGGTCCCAAGGCCAGAGACTTCACACTTGACCTGAACAAGTCGACCAGACGTAGCGCCATCCTTAGTTCACTGGCCCAGCGGGCCGGCGAGAATGCGATTGTGGTTTTGCGCGGGCTCAAGCTCGAGCAGCCCAAGACGAAGGCGCTCTTGACGGCGCTGAAGGCAGCGGCCATTCCTGAGAATGCGTTGCTTGTCTTTGCTGAGGAAAATGGTGAAGTTGTTCTTTCCGGCCTCAACCTGCCTCGGCTTGGCCTGCTTCATTTCTCGGAGTTGAACGCATATGATGTGCTCCTGCATTCCACGGTTGTTTTCACCGAAGAGGCTCTGAAGGGCGCCGAGGAGGTGTATGCATGAGCAAAGAGATCCTGCTGTACCCCATCGTAACCGAGAAGAGCATGAGCATGACCGAAGAGGGCAGATACGACTTCATCGTCGTCAAGAACTCCACCAAGTTGGAGATCAAGGACGCCGTTGAGAAGATGTTCAACGTGAAAGTTGCTTGGGTTAACGTCCTTAGGACTCACGGTAAGAAGAGGATGCGGAAGGCTTCGATCGGCATGACGCCTTCGAAGAAGAAGGCCGTTGTCGCTCTAATGCCTGGGTTTAAAATCGACGTTATAACTAACGTTTAAGAGGGTGCCCCATGAGTATTGTGAGATCATATAAACCAACGTCTCCGGGAATTCGTTCCAGGAAAACGCTCATTCACACCGAGGTCACCCGGGACGTTCCTGAGAAGTCCCTGACCTTTGGCTTGCGCAAGAAGGCCGGGCGAAACAACACGGGCAAGATCATGGTTCGTCACCAGGGTTCTGGTGTCCGTCAGCTCTATCGTGTTGTTGACTTTGCGCGTGACGTGGACAACGTTCCGGGCAAAGTAGCCGAGATCGAATATGACCCGAACCGCTCTGCCCTCATTGCTCTTGTGCAGTACGCCAACGGCAAGAAGACGTACATCCTTCTGCCGGAGGGCCTGAAAGTCGGCGAGACCATCATGTCCGGTGACAACGTCGAGATTCGGGCAGGCAACAACACCAAGCTTGCCAAAATGCCGTTGGGAACGACCATTCACAACATTGAACTGTTCCCCGGCAAGTCCGCTCACGTAGCGCGTGCCGCTGGCGCCTCAGCTCAGCTTCTGGCCAAGGAGGCCGGTTGGGCACAGGTCCGCATGCCATCCGGCGAGATCCGGAAGTTCTCCCTGGACTGCAGAGCCACTATTGGACAGGTTGGCAATCTTGATCACAACAAGGAAGTCCTCGGCAAGGCTGGCAATTCCCGTCACCGGGGCATTCGTCCGACGGTGCGTGGTGTTGCCATGAACCCCGTCGACCACCCGCATGGTGGTGGTGAAGGCAAGTCTCCTGTCGGACATCCTGGACCTCTTACTCCTTGGGGCAAGCCGACTCTCGGCTACAAAACCCGCAAGAAGAAGAACCAGTCCGACAAGTATATTTTGAAGCGTATAAACTAGGAGAACGCCGATGAGCGATACGAAGACCAACAAGGGCTTTGTCGAGGAACGTCTGCTCGGCAGGATCCTCGAAATGAACCGAAAAGGTGAGAAGAAGCTCGTCAAGACATGGAGCCGTCGTTCTTACGTGGTCGAGGAGATGGTGGGACATACGATTGCCATCCATAATGGCAAGACCCATGTTCCCGTCTACATCTCGAAGGCCATGGTTGGGCACAGGCTCGGTGAGTTCGCCCTCACCCGCAACTTCCATGGTCACACTGTTCCAACAGCGCGCACGAGCGCATTGAGGTAGGTGCAAAATGGAAGCATTTGCGAAACTTGAGCACATTCGGCTTTCTCCTTTCAAGACACGCCTGGTGGCTGACCTTATCAGGGGAAAGAATATCGACCAGGCGGTTGCCATTCTCGACTCGCTGCCCAATCGGCCTGCCGTTACCATCAAGAAGGTTATGCTGTCTGCCGCTGCCAATGCCGAGAACAATTTCAAGATGAACCGTGACACGCTGTATGTGTCCAAGATTCTCATCGACGGACAGGGTGGAGTCAAGAGAGTCTCCCCGAGAGGCATGGGTCGTGCGGATATCATCCGCAAGCCCCTCTCCCGGATCTATATCTGCGTAGCTGAGAAAGAGGAGGCTTAGGTGGGCCAGAAAGTACATCCGTATGGATTCAGGCTTGGCATTACCCAGGACTGGGAATCCAAGTGGTTTGCTTCGAAGAAGAACTACAGCGAACTCGTTCTGGAGGATTATCACATTCGCAAGGAGATCGGCAAGATTGAGCGCGACTTTGCCATCTCCGAGATCGAGATTCTGAGGAAGGGTTTCAATGTCACTGTGCGCTTGCACAGCGCGCGTCCTGGTGCCCTTATCGGCCGGAACAAGGCCGAACTTGAGAAGATCGAGGCGAACCTCAAGAAGTTGCTCACAAACAAGCAGGAAGTCCTGCACGTTGATGTCAAGGAGATTAAGCATCCTGATCTCGACGCCAAGATTCTGGCACAGAGCATTGTTGCAGATATCGAGAAGCGTGTCTCATACAAGCGCGCGATGAAGCAGGTCATCAAGCGTGCAATGAGAGCTCGCGCAGGCGGTATCAAGGTTCAGTGCAGTGGCCGTCTCGGCGGAGCCGAGATCGCTCGCACCGAGTGGTATCGTGAAGGGCGCGTGCCGCTTCAGACCTTGAAGGCTGACGTAACCTACTCCTATGAGCCNNGCTCTCATCAAGTTCGGCCGTATCGGAGTCAAGGTGTGGCTCTACAAGGGAGATGCACCCAAGAGGGTCTTCTTCAGTGAGGACGTAGACTGAGCAAGGAGAGGTCATCATGCTATTACCTGTGAGAACCAAGTTTAGAAAGATGCACCGTGGAAGGATGCGCGGCATGGCCACTCGTGGCGCCGAATTGTCGTTCGGCGAATTCGGGCTGCAGGCCATGGAGTGCTCCCTGGTGACGGACCGTCAGATCGAGGCAGCTCGTCTGTCTCTGGTTTCGGCCATTCACAAGAAGGGAAAGATGTGGATTCGTATCTTCCCCGATAAGCCTATTACGAAGAAACCGGCGGAAACCCGTATGGGTTCAGGCAAGGGAGACGTTGATCATTGGGCTGCGGTCATCAAGCCCGGGAGAATCCTCTTTGAAATGTCCGGTATCACCGAAGAAGAGGCTCGCCGAGTCACTAGACTGGCTTCCTTCAAGTTGCCCGTCAGGACACGCTTCTTATCAAGGGGGAGCTAATGAGGATCAACAAAGTGAGAGACATGTCGGACGCTGAACTCAAAGTGAACATGGAGAACCTTCGTCGAGAACTGTTCAACTTGAGATTTCAGCTTGCGACGCGCCAGCTCAAGAACACGGCTCGCGTGAAGGAAGTCCGTCATGATATTGCCAAGATCCTGACGGTCGAGCACGAGCGCATTATGGGTCTCGCGTCGAAGAAGCAGGAGGTCAAGTAATGGCTGCAGAGATTATTGTTGAGAAGGGAATAGTACTCAAGGCACAGGAAGGGCGCGTCGTCGTCGGGGTCAAACGCATGGTTCGGGGCAGCTTCGGCCGCATCACTGTGCGTACAACCAAGCTGTATGCCGACGACAGCAGGCGTATTTCCTCTGTTGGCGACACGGTTGTGGTCAGGTTTACCCACCCGATTTCTAGCTCCAAGCGTTGGAGGCTTGTCGAGGTTGTGACCAAGGTGGGAACGGCTGTCGGGGGGGCGCAGAATGCTTAGACCCTACAGTCATATGATCGTTGCCGACAACTCTGGCGCGAAAGAAGTCAGAATCATCACGGTCCTCACAAACAACAAGCACCAGGTGGGGCATGTTGGTGACAAGTGCGTGGTTACTGTGAAGAAGGCCGCTCCAAACGCAGCAGTCATCAAGGGCGCGGTCGTCAAGTGTGTTATCGTAAGGACGAAGAGGGAAATTCGTCGGCCTGATGGCAGTCTGGTACGTTTCGACCAGAATGCTGCCGTTCTTATCGACGACGATGGCAACCCGAAGGGGACGCGTATTTTTGGACCGGTCTGCCGGGAGCTGCGTGACAAGGGCTATCTCAAGATTGCCTCGCTCGCACCGGAAGTTGTGTAGGAGTTGACCATGAAGGGTACTGTAAAGTTCTTGAATATCAGGAAAGGCGATACAGTCGTCGTTCTTTCAGGCAAGGACAAGGGCAACAAGGGCAAGGTCATCAAGACGGTCCCGACTGCCGGCAAGGTGCTGGTTGAAGGCATTAACATGGTTTCCAAGAGCCTTCGCCCCACGCAGGAGATGCCGCAGGGCAAGATTGCCAAGCGCGAAGCCCCGATTCTTGCCAGCAAAGTTATGCTTATCTGCCCAAGCTGCCACCAGCCGACCAGGGTCGCGCATCGCCTTGTCGAGGGCGACAAGTCCGTTCGCTTGTGCAGAGTCTGCAACGAGACGATCGATAAGGTGTAAGGAGGCGCGCTATGGCAGCCAAGGAAACGACGAAGAAAGCAACAACTGCAGCAGTCCCTGCCAAGAAGGAGAAGGCGCCGGCTAAGAGCAAGGTTCTGGCGAAGCGCGAGCTTACCAGCTTCTCGGATGCTTACAGGGTGAAGTACGAGGATGATGTCCGCAAGGGCCTTCAGAAGCACTTTGGTTACACCAACGTTATGCGCATTCCGCGCATCGCGAAGATCACGATCAACCGTGGTATTGGTGAGGCGACCGAAAACCCCAAGGTTATCGACAGTAGTGTCGAGGAGATCGGGTTGATCTCCGGGCAGAAGCCCATCGTCACCTTGGCGAAGAAGTCTATCGCGACGTTTAAGATTCGGAAGAACGCCCCTGTGGGTGTCGCCGTTACGCTGAGAGGTGTTCGGATGTATGCCTTCCTGGAGAAGCTCGTTACGGTGGTTTTTGAACGTATCAGAGACTTCAAGGGACTCTCTCCCAAGTCTTTCGACGGTCGCGGCAACTTTACCTTTGCGCTCAAGGAACAGCTCGTGTTCCCCGAGATCTCTTACGACAAGGTGGACAAGGCCCGTGGAATGAGCATCACCATTACCACGACCGCACAGACTGACGAAGAGTGCAAGGCCTTGCTTG
>NZ_QXIY01000023.1:0-8557 GCF_003570995.1 Candidatus Cryosericum septentrionale | reverse complement strand
CAAGAAGGCTAGCTGGTAGAGGAGGAAACATGTCCAGAGTTGACGCACTTTCGGATTTCTTGACCAGGGTGAGGAATGCAAACCTGGTCTTCCACGACTCTACTATTGCCCCGTATTCTGAGATGAACAGTGCACTCGCGCTGATTCTCAAGAAGCAGGGCTATGTGGGCGGTGTTTCGGAGATTATCCGCGACAACCGCAAGTACTTGAAGCTCGATCTCAAGTACACAAAAACTCGTGGTCGTTACATTACCGGCCTGAAGCGCATCAGTCTTCCAGGTCGCCGCATCTATGTGAAGAAGGATGCAGTGCCGCGCGTTCTCATGGGCGCCGGTATGGCAATCATCTCCACCCCGCAGGGGTTGATGACCGACGTGCAGGCTCGCAAGGAAGGGCTTGGCGGCGAGGTCATCTGCTTCGTCTGGTAAGGGGGACTGTATGTCGAGAATAGGCAAGAGACTCACTACGATTCCGGCTGGCGTCACTGTGACTCAGGCGGATCGTATGTTGACCGTCACGGGACCTCGCGGTTCCCTGACGCTCGAGGTTCCTGAGCACATTGACTACACCGTCGAGGGAGATCAGGTTCGGTTCGTCCTCGATCCTGCTTTTCAAGAGGCCCTCAATGTCATGCACGGCACGACGTCGGCGCGTTTCTCAGGCATTGTCAAAGGCGTCACCGAGGGTTTCGTCAAGCGTCTCGAAATTGTTGGCGTCGGCTACAGGGCTGCCGTCGATGCAGTTAACCTGACTCTGTTTGTCGGGTACTCGCATCCCGTGCCCATGAAGATTCCTGAGGGCATCAAAGTCCAAGTGACCGACAACGTCAAGATTGCGATGACCGGTGCCGATGCCGTGGGACTAGGACAGTTCGCACAGAATGTTCGCAAAGTGCGTGTACCTGATCACTACAAGGGCAAGGGTATCCGGTATGCTGGCGAAAAAGTCAGGATCAAGGCTGGCAAGAAGGCCTTGTCTGGTGCGTAGGGGGAACAATGATTAGCAGACACGATAGAGAAGAAGCTCGCGAGAGGCGGCATGACCGGATTCGCAAGAAGCTGGCAGGAACCGCAGAGCGACCAAGACTTGCCGTCTTCGTCAGTCTGAAGCATGTGTATGCTCAGCTTGTCGATGACGACAAGGGTATTACCCTTGCTGCCGCGTCGAACCTTAAGCGCAAGGCGGACGGCCAGGTAGTGGCGGCCAACAATACGGTCGCTTGCCAGATGGTTGGCAAGGAGATAGCCGACAAGGCGCTCCAGATGGGTGTCAAGACAGTAGCCTTCGACCGGGGTGGGCATTCCTACCATGGTCGCATCAAGGCGCTTGCCGAAGCCGCGCGCGCTGCGGGACTGGAATTCTAGGAGGAAGCTGTGGCAAGACGTTCGTTTGAACCCAAAGAATACGAAGAATCGGTCATCAGCATCGACCGCGTAACAAAGGTCGTCAAAGGTGGAAAGAAGATGAAGTTCAGGGTCCTTGTCGTCGTCGGTAACAAGAAGGGCAAGGTCGGCATCGGCATCGGCAAGGCCATCGAAATCCCATTGGCGATCCAGAAGGGAATCACGGCTGCCAAGCGCAACCTTGTTACCTTCACGCTGAAGGGTACGACGCTGCCATTCTCGACGAAGACTCGTACGGACGCAGGCTGGGTATATCTTCAGCCCGCCGTTACTGGTACTGGTATTGTCGCCGGCGGCGTAGTTCGCCAGATCATGGAGAAGGTCGGAGTCCAGGATGTTCTCACGAAGTCCCTCGGCAGCTCGAATTCCATTTCTCTTGCTGCAGCTACCATCGACGGACTGCGCGACATCGAGCAGATGACTTTGATGCGCAACCTGCGTCGGCAGGACCGTATCAATGCCGAGCCGCGTGCTACGGAGGCTCGTCAATGAAACTCAACGAGATGGTGAGACCGGAAGGTTTCATCGACAGTCCGAAAGTCATCGGCCGCGGAGCCGGGAGCGGCAAAGGCAAACAGTGCGGTTATGGCCGCAAGGGTGCCAAAGCTCGGTCTGGGCGCAGCAAGCGCGTTGGATTCGAGGGTGGACAGACTCCACTCTATCGCCGACTTCCGAAGAAGAAGGGATTCAGGCCTCACGTCCGGACAGTGTATGTGGCCGTCAATATCGGCGCACTCGAGGGATACGAGGGCGAAATGCCCCTTGATCTGAACGCATTTTACAACGCTCCGGTGAAGGTACTCGGAGATGGTGAACTGACAACAAAGGTTCAGGTGCAGGCGTCGGGGTTCTCGGCTACGGCTCGTGAGAAGATCGAGAAGGCCGGCGGCACCTGCGAGGTCGTCTGATGTTCGAGACACTGAGGAGAGCTTTCAGGCTTCCAGAGCTGCGTAACAGGATTTTGTTCACGCTCATGATGTTTGTCGTTATCAGGCTCGGGACGTATATCCCGGTGCCTGGTATCGACCGTGCGGCCGTGGCGCAGCTGGTTGGCAAGGGAGGTTTTCTGGGTCTCCTTGACCTGTTCTCAGGCGGTGGCATTGCGAACTTCGCCATTTTCTCGCTGAGCGTCCTTCCGTACATCAATGCCTCCATCATCATTGAACTTCTCGGCTCGGTTATCCCGGCGCTCGAGGAGCTCCGCAAGGAAGGCGGCAAGGAAGGTCAGCGGAAGATTGCGAAGTATACCCGCTATCTCACTCTTGGATTGGCGGTCATCGAGTCGTTTGGTGTCGTGGCCATCTTCCAGAAGTATCTCTCGAGCACGGGATTCTTCGTGAAACTCCTGATCGTTCTGAGTCTTACAGCCGGGGCTTACATCGTGCTGTGGCTTGGAGAAATCATGACCGAGCGAGGGATTGGTAACGGTGTGTCGCTCATTATCTTCGCAGGTATTGTGAGCCGCATTCCCGTTGGTGTGGCACAGGCCTTCAGCCTGACCCAGGCCAAGTCACTCAGTGTTCTCGGCCTCATCGGCGGTATCCTGGGTGCAATCGTGCTGCTCCTTCTGGTCCTGTTCGCTTATGAAGGCGAACGCAAGGTTCCAGTGCAGTACGCGAAGCGTATCGTCGGCCGCAAGGTCTACGGTGGTCAGTCTACGTATATCCCTCTGAAACTTGTGCAGGCAGGCGTGCTCCCTATTATCTTCGCTTCGACCGTTTTGATGTTCCCTGCGACCGTGTCGCAGTTCTGGTCGACATCCTGGTTCTATGTTAATATTGCACAGCCCTTGACAAGTTCGAGCACGCTGGCGCACAATGTTGTTTTCTTCTTCCTCATTATCTTCTTCACATACTTCTATACAGAGATTACCTACGATCCCACCAAGATTGCGGATGATCTCAAGAAATACGGGGGCTATGTGCCTGGTGTTCGCCCCGGCGAGGCAACAGCACAGTACATCAAGAATGTACTTGATCGGATTGTCCTGCCGACTGCGATTTTCCTTGCGTTCCTCGCCATCGTGCCAAACATCGCGATGCGGAACCAGCAGATTTCGGCTTTTGCCTTTGGCGGCACCTCGCTGCTTATCATCATCGGCGTAGCACTGGAGACCGTGCAGGAGATCGAAGCATACATGATGATGCGTCACTACAAGGGGTTCATGAAATAATGGCGCAGCACCCGCGTATTATCCTTTTGGGACTACCGGGCTCGGGAAAGGGCACTCAAGGTGCGCTTATCGCGCAAACCTGGAGAGTGCCCACCTTCTCGAGTGGTGAGTACTTCCGGAATCTTCGGCGGGAGGGCAAGCTGCCTACCGAGGTTGCGGCCAAGATCAATGCTGGGGGTCTTGTGAGCGACGAGGATGTCAACATGATTGTCGTCGAATCGTTTCTGTCGACCCAGGAGGCGCAAGCAGGCTTTGTTCTGGACGGGTACCCGAGGACTGTCGCTCAAGCCGCATTTCTCGACGAGTATCTGACAAAGCAAAACCTTAGCTTGACCGCAGCCGTATACGTTGACCTGCCGGTCGAGACAGCGTTCCGCCGCATATCGGGACGGCGCGTCTGCTCTTCCGACGGCAGTGTGTACAACGTGTACTATTCGCAGCCAGAGAGGGAGGGACTCTGTAACCTCTGTGGCGCACCCCTCATCCAGCGGGAAGACGACCGCGAGGAAAGTGTCAGGACAAGGATGAGTACGTACGAAGCGGTGACGAAGACTCTGACCGTCTACTACGACGATCAGGGGAAGCTCATCACTGTTGATGGAGCCAGTGATCCGGGTGTTGTTTTTGCCAGGATACAGGGGGCTCTTGGTGATCCGGCTTAAGTCTGCTTCGGACATCGAGCACCTGCGTGTTTCCGGGGGCAAGCTCGGTGAGGTGTTGCGCCAGATAGGAGAGATGGTTTCTCCCGGCGTGACGACTCGGGAACTGGACCACGCGGCAGAAATTCGCATCCGTGAGCTCGGAGCAAAGCCGGCATTTCTGCACTACAGCGGCTATCCGGCAACGCTCTGTGTCTCCATCAACGAGCAGGTCATCCATGGCATTCCGGGGCATCGCGTTCTGAATTCAGGAGACGTCGTTTCGCTGGATCTCGGCCTCATCTATGAAGGATACTATGCAGACTCGGCCATTACTGTTGCGTGTGGGCCGGTTGCACCCCGAGACAAGGAGCTTATCGAGACGACCCGAAGGAGCCTGTACGCCGGCATCGACGCCGTGCATGTGGGAGCTCGTCTGGGAGACATCGGCCACGCAGTTCAACAGGTGGCTGAGGCCCAGGGTATGAGTGTCGTGCGCGACTATGTCGGTCATGGTGTGGGAAAGGAGCTTCATGAAGATCCCGAGGTTCCCAACTACGGCAGAGCCGGTACAGGAATTACTCTTAAGGAGGGACTGGTGATCGCGATCGAACCCATGGTCAACGCTGGCAGCAGCGCTGTCCGCGTTCTGAACGATGATTGGACGGTTGTTACTGTTGACGGGCAAAAGAGTGCTCATTTCGAGCATACGATAGCCGTCACGGCCCAGGGCCCTGTCATCCTGACACAGTTATGAACAAGAAAGAAGTCATAGAGACAGAGGGCGTCATAGTGGAAACGCTCCCAGGGACGATGTTCCGCGTGAAACTGGGCAACGGGAAGATTGTGCTGGCTCACATCAGCGGAAAGATGAGGCTTAACTTCATCAAGATCCTGCCGGGAGATAAGGTAAGGCTTGAGATAACACCCTATGACCTCTCGAAGGCACGTATCACCTATCGACTGTAGTTGTTGAAGAGTTGAAAGGAGTAGCGACCTATGAAAGTGAGACCGTCTGTAAAGAAGATCTGTGCTAAGTGCAAGATTGTGAAGCGCAACGGTACGATCATGGTGATCTGCGAGAACCCGAAGCACAAGCAGCGCCAGGGTAAGTAAAGGAGGAATAGTGGCTCGTATTAGTGGTATCGATCTTGCTGCCGGGAAAAAGGTCGGGATTGCCCTGACCTACATCTACGGTATCGGCAAGTCAAACTATAAGATGATCTGCAGTGTTGCAGGAGTGTCTGAGGACAAGAAGGTCAAGGATCTGACGGAGAGCGAGATTCTCGCAATCCAGAAGGCCATCAATGACAAACTCGTCGTCGAGGGCGATCTTCGCCGAGAAGTCTCAACCAACATCCGCAGGCTCATGGAGATCAACTGCTATCGTGGCGTCCGTCACAAGAGAGGACTACCCGTTCGCGGTCAACGCACCAGGACGAATGCCCGCACGCGCAAGGGACCGAAGAAAACCGTCGGTTCCAAGGCATCCAAGGTATAGGCAAAGGGGATCGTATGGCAGACATCAAGAAGAAAGTAGTGAAGCGCAAGAAAGAGAAACGGGTAGTTGGCGAGGGGAAGGCGTATGTCTTTTCGTCGTTCAACAACACGCTTGTAACGATCACCGACGCCCAGGGCGACACTGTATGCTGGGGCTCGTCTGGAAGCAGCGGTTTCAAGGGTTCCAAGAAGGGGACCCCATTTGCTGCCCAGGTTGCCGCACAGAAAGCAGCAGAGAAGGCTATCGCCATGGGAATGTCCAGAGTAAACGTGTTCGTGAAGGGCGCTGGTTCGGGTCGTGAGATCGCTGTCCGTGCTCTGCAGTCTGCTGGCCTCAACGTTTCGTCCATCAAGGACGTTACGCCCATCCCGCATAACGGGTGTAGGCCGCGCAAGATCAGAAGGGTATAGGAGGCGACTATGTCCAGATATATTGATGCGTCATGCCGGAAGTGCCGTGCATTGAATACGAAACTATTCCTCAAGGGCTCTCGCTGCTCCAGCGGCAAGTGCGCGATCGAGCGCGGCAAGATGGGGCCGGGTCAGCATGGAGTCGACCAGAAGTTCCGCAAGGACAGCGACTACGAGCTTCACCTCAAGGAGAAGCAACGCCTTCGCCTTGCCTACGGTCTGGTAGAGCGCCAGTTCAGGGGCTATTTCGCTCTCGCGAACTCCCAGAAGGCGATTCCAACAGGTGGCAAGCTGCTGGAGCTTCTCGAGCGGCGTCTTGATAACGTTGTTTTCCGGATGGGGATCCAGCCGGGTCGCAAGTCGGCTCGCCAGATGGTATGCCACGGCAACGTGTTCGTCAACGGACACCGCGTCGATATTCCCTCGTACCAGGTCAGAGTGGGAGATATTGTGACTCTGACCGATACCGGAAAGTCCATGATCAGTGTGCAGGAGTCGGTGGCTAGCAAGCCGGCCACTCCGCAGTGGCTTTCGTTCAGCCCTGACAAGTTCGAGGGCACTGTGCTCACGATTCCGACGGCTGAACAGATTGGAGTTCCCATCAATACCCGTCTTGTCATCGAGTACTACTCGAAGTAGGAGCCTGCCATGATAGAAGGGCTTGAAGGTATCAGACTGACATCTGCTGAAGAGACCGCCGAGTATGGCAAGTTCGTCTTCGAGCCATTGCAGCATGGATATGGAACCACGATGGGTAATGCACTTCGCCGCGCTCTCCTGTCTTCCATTCCCGGGAGTGCCCCAGTGGCAATCAAGGTAAACGGTGCACTTCACGAGTTCACGTCACTGCCCGGCATCAAGGAAGATCTTCAGGAGCTCATCTTCAACATCAGAAACCTCCAGGTCTCCATTATCGATGGCAGCGAAGCGACCCTTTCTCTCAAGCGACAGGGGAGAGGCGTGGTGAAGGCCGAGGACTTCGAGAAGAACTCACTGGTGAGAATCTTTAACCCAGAGCTGAAGATCGCAGAGCTCTCCGCAGATGACAGCGTCATCGATCTTCAGGTGCTGTTGCGCACCGGCGTAGGGTATGTCAGCAACGAGGAGAACCATGAGTTGCTGAGCGGGACGGTCGACACTATTGCGCTCGACAGCATCTACTCTCCTGTACGGACAGCCAATTTCACTGTCGAACCCGTAAGAATCAAGCAGAAGGCTGACTATGAGCGCCTGATCATCGAGATTACCCATTTTCCGACAACCAGAGCCCGCGATGCGCTTGAAGAAGCTCTTCACATCGTGGATCGTCACGCGCAACAGTTGCTTATGTGTTTGACGACGCAGGGTTCTATGGACAGTGCTTCGGAGGCAACGACGTCGAACGAAAACGTGATGTCGAAGAGCCTGGAGACCGTGGAGGGTGTCAAGAGCCGCTGGGCAAAGGTTCTCAAGGATGCGGGTGTCGAGACTGTGGCTGACTATCTAGAGCATCGTGGAGAGAGTGTCCTCGGTTTCGGAGAGGCCGGTCGCAAGAGCGTTGACGAAGCCCTCAGAGATGTCGGCATCAGCGTCCCAGAAGATTAGCGCGCAACCGATGGTAAGCGCGAACGTGACGAGAGGAGTATTCTTGCTATGAGACATGGAAGAAAGCTGAAAAAGCTTGGCGTATACAGCGGCTTGCGCAGCATGATGTTGCGCAATCTCTCGACCTCATTGATCGAGAAAGGTCGCATTGAGACAACAGTTACTCGTGCAAAGTCAGTAAAGCGTGTGGTGGAGAAACTCATCACGACTGCAAAGGTCGACGATCTGACGACGCGGCGCAAGCTGCACGCCTACCTTCTGACGCCGGAAGCGGTCGACGAAGCCTTCAAGCTGACTAAGGATCGCTACATCATGCGCCCGGGTGGCTATCTGCGTATCATCAAAGCCGGGTATCGGAAGGGCGACGCAGCGAACATGGCGGTTCTGGAGTTTGTAGAGAAGTAGATGATTCGCCTCGACAAGGTCTCGTATCAAATCGAGACCTCCGCGGGGGCTGTCCAGGTC
Organism: Candidatus Cryosericum septentrionale; assembly: GCF_003570995.1. GTDB lineage: Bacteria > Caldisericota > Caldisericia > Cryosericales > Cryosericaceae > Cryosericum > Cryosericum septentrionale. The sequence continues at coordinate 383 of NZ_QXIY01000023.1, read as the reverse complement.
CTTCGTGACATAGACCTGGAGTTGCCAGATGGCTCAATCTCCGCGATTGTCGGTCCCAACGGGTCCGGCAAGAGTACGCTAGCCCGCCTTGTCAGCGGGCTTTTGCGTCCGACGTCCGGCAGTGTGCATCTGCTGCCGGGCGTCGACACCCAAACGGTCATGGATGTGCGTCCAGGGCTTGACGTCGGCCTCGTGTTCCAGAATCCGGATAACCAGCTGGTGGCGACGACTGTGGAGGACGATATCGCTTTTGGACTCGAGAACCTCGAGCTTCCCCATGCCGAAATGGTACAGCGCGTTGGGGATGCATTGCACCTCCTTGGCCTGGAACAGTTCCGCGATTACCCCCCTCACCGTCTTTCCGGCGGGCAGAAGCAGAAAGT
>NZ_QXIY01000022.1 GCF_003570995.1 Candidatus Cryosericum septentrionale | reverse complement strand
TCATTCTGGACGAGGCAACTTCTCTCTTGGATCCGACCAATCGCCGCGAGGTGATGCAGACGGTGCTCCGTCTGAACCATGAGTTGGGAATCGGCATCGTCATGGTCACTCACCTCCTGGACGAAGTGCTCGTTGCGTCGCGCGTAGGCGTACTGGCAAACGGAGCGCTTGGGGGTTGGGACTCGCCGCGTGCCATCTTCTCGAATCCTGCGGTCGTGGAGCTGGGGGATTTGGTGCTTCCGCTGAGCACCCGAGCGTCGTTTCTTATGCAAGAGCGCTGGACGGACTTTCCGTTGTGTCTGACCCCGGACGAATTCGCGAGAGCGACATGTCAATTGATCTGAAGAACGTCGACTATGTCTACGACAGTGGTGAGCCCTTCGAGTACTTCGCGCTCCGGGGGATCAGCCTGCACATCGACGATGGTGCCTTCGTGGGCATCGTGGGAAGGACGGGTTCGGGCAAGTCAACGCTGGTTGAGCACCTGAACGGGCTCCTGTTTTCGACACGGGGTGACGTTATTGTCGATGATGAGATCGTCCGCAACGAGCGGACAGTGCTTGCCAAGGTACGCCGTAGAGTTGGCATCGTGTTCCAGTATCCCGAGGACCAGTTTTTTGCCGAGACCATCTTTGAGGAGGTAGCCTTTGGCTGCCGCAACTATGGGTTCAGCAAAGAGCAGGTCGACGAAAGCGTTCACAAGGCGATGAGCACCGTCGGTCTTGATTCGGAGCGCTTCCTGTCGTTGTCTCCGTTTCAGCTGAGCGGGGGAGAACAGCGTCGCGTGGCCATCGCCTCGGTCATCGCGATGGGTCAGAAGTACATCATACTCGATGAACCCACCGCGGGGCTCGACTCTGGCTCCAAGCTCGCCGTCCTGGCTGAGCTGGAGTCACTGCGCCAGACCGCCAATGTCACCGTGATTCTTGTATCCCACAACATGGACGAGGTTGCCGAGTTCTGCAAGCAGGTGGTCGTCCTTGACGGGGGAACAGTGGCGTTCCAGGGATCGACCGACGCGTTTTTTCGTGACGCGGGCCTTGTCGACAGAACGGGTCTGGAACTTCCGCAGAGCTACCGCCTTGCGCGGGCACTCAAGGAGTGCGGAAGCACGCTCACAGTGAATGAGTGTTCGACGGACCGGATGCTGGACTCGTTGAGGCTGTGCGTCTCTGACCTGGGAGGAGCATAGTGGCGCTGTCTCGCAGTTTTGTTCTTGGTCAGCACTACCCTGGAACTTCGGTCGTTCACCGGTCTGGCGCTCTGGTGAAGCTTGTTTCGACTATTGCTCTCATGATTGGGGTCTTTGTCGCGACGAAGACAGTGCAGTATATTCCTATTGCCTTTTTCTTGGTTGTTGGCATCGGGGTTTCGAGAATACCCCTGCGTTTTTTTGCCCGCGGCCTCAAGCCCATCCTGTTCCTCATTGTGCTCACTGTAGTCGTGCAGATATTCTTCACTCCCGGTACGCCTGTCTGGCAATTCTGGTTTGTTCGAGTCACGCGCGAGGGATTGGGACTGGCCGGTTTCATTCTCTGCAGGTTAGTCCTACTTACGCTGGTGAGCGTCCTGCTCACCGCGAGTACTTCTCCGATAGAGCTGACCGATGCTATATCGGATCTGCTGAAGCCCCTCAGCCATATCGGCGTGCCTTCCGCTGAAATTGCTCTTGTCATGAGCATCGCCATGCGGTTTGTGCCTACGATTCTCGAGGAAACCGAACGTATCATACGTGCTCAGGTCTCGCGCGGGGCCCGGATCGGGGAAGGCAGCCTCGTGGTGCGCATGAAGAGCTTCATCCCGATCCTGATACCCTTGTTTGTTTCCTCCTTTCGCCGGGCAGACGACCTGGCCGTAGCGATGGAGGCAAGGGGCTTTCGCGTAGGGAGTCCCCGAACAAGATATCATGCACGGCACTTTCAGTCCTTCGATGCTTTCATTCTTCTTGGAACAGCAGCTGCGCTGTCCGGGGTCATCCTGTGGCGCCTGTTCCTGTAACGGTGCGCATGGACATAGCCTATGACGGCTCCTTCACCTATGGCTTCCAGAAGCAGGAGTCCCTGGTGAGTGTGCAGGGTACCGTCGAGGGGGCGCTGAAGGCTGTCTGTGGATCGTACATTCCTGTTGCTGGGGCGTCACGAACCGACAGAGGCGTCCACGCGCTTCACAATGTCGTGAGTTTCGTTCTGCGCGATGATGCTCTCTATGAGCGCGTCGTACGGCGCCTTCCCGTCATGATGCCTGAGTGGCTCACGATTCGCAATTGCGTTCGTGAAAGCGCCAACTTCAACGCTCGGTTTTCTACAGCGGGAAAGTCCTACGCCTACGTGTTCATCAAGGAAGGAGGCTGGACCCCATTCCTCGCTCGCTATGCGTATCGACTCGAGTATCCGGTCAAGACCGCTGCGATGCGTGAGGCTGCGCATGCGCTGCTTGGAACGCATGATTTCAAGGGGTTTGGAAACATCGATCCAAGCAGGCCGCATCGGGACACGACGTGCACGCTGAGCATGGCTGATGTCGTTGAAACGGAGAAGGCGATTATCTTCATGGTCTCGGGCGATCATTTCCTGTATCATATGGTACGCCGCATGGCGTACTTCGTCCTCAAGGCCGGGCAAGGGAGGATCGGTGTGGAAACGTGGAACAATGCGTTTACCGGACCCGACGTCCCGTATACGCGGCAGGTGATGGCGGCTGGCGGCCTCTACCTGGTTGCCGTTGATTACGCTTGATAGCTGTTGCGCGGTGCATGTGGCCATCTGCCCGAACCCTCTCCGGGCGTTTGGGTTCACCACCGTTTGCAGCCTGAAGGCGTTGACTAATCGCGGGTTTATGGTAATCTACTAACGAATTGACCAGGAGGATATGAATGAAGACAACGTTTTTTAGACCAGAGACGGTTACCCGCCGCTGGATTCTGATTGATGCTACGGACCAGAGCGTTGGACGACTTGCGGTGATCATTGCCAACATTCTTCGTGGCAAGGACAGACCAGAGTTCACGCCAAATGCTATGGTGGGCGACAATGTCATTGTCATCAACGCTTCGAAGTTGGCAATCGATCCCAAGAAGGGTACGCAGACTATGCACTATCATCACTCGTTCTACCCAGGTGGTCTGAAGGCCACGAATTGGAACAAGATGCTTGAGACGCGGTCAGACTTCCTGCTCAAGCGTGTGGTTCGCGGCATGCTGCCCAAGAACACACTTGGCAAGGAGCTGCTCAGCAACCTGCGCGTCTATCAGGGGCCCGAGCATCCTCACCAGGCTCAGAAGCCTGTTGAGTTCAAGGCTAATTAGGGAGGATGCTGTGCCAACCACTCAGATTTGGGGAACGGGTAAGAGAAAGACTGCTATTGCGCGCGTTCATCTCGTTGCTGGAACCGGTAAGATCGTCGTAAATGGCAAGCCGGTCGAGGTCTACTTTCCAGTTCAGACGGTGTCCATGAAAACCATGGCCGCCTTTACCGCCATGGGAGGTACGCCTGCGTTTGATGCGATCGTGAGCGTTGCCGGTGGTGGCTTCAATGGCCAGGCCGAAGCCGTTCGCCATGGGATTGCTCGTGCGCTGGTCGAGCAGGACCCGGAGAACAAGCCGGTTCTGAAGAAGGCCAAGCTTCTGACGCGCGATGCTCGCATCAAAGAGCGCAAGAAGTACGGTCTCCTGGGCGCCCGCAAGGCTACTCAGTACAGGAAACGTTAGACAGACTTCTAGCATTTTACTGGGCAGCAGGACATTGTGCCTGCTGCCTTTTTTGATACCCTGTAGGTACGCTTACGTAGTGGAGGAAACCAACGATGAGGATTCACGATACGCTGACGCGGAAGACCGTCGAACTCGTGCCCCGTGAGCCAGGCAAAATCACAATGTATGTCTGCGGGGTTACCCCGTATGCCTCGGCACACATCGGGCATGCGCGGACGGCTGTCGTCTACGATCTCCTGAAACGCTACCTCCGGCACGCCGGCTATGCGGTGACCCACGTCAGCAACTACACAGACATCGACGACAAGATCATTCGGCGTGCTCAGGAGCAGGGGGTCGCGCCACTCGATCTCTCTGCTCGCTACATCACTGAATACCTGGAAGACATGGCGGCACTCAATGTTCTTCCTCCCGACATCACGCCGAGGGTATCCGAAAGCATCCAGGACATCATTGATCTCATTGGTCGCATTGCCGCAAATGGTTATGCCTACGTCTCATCAGACGGAGTTTACTTCTCTGTTCGCAAGTTTAGTCGCTACGGCCGTCTTTCAGGACGTTCTGTCGACGAGATGCGCAGCGGAGCCCGGGTAGAAGTGAACGAAGCGAAAGAGGATCCCCTGGATTTTGCCCTGTGGAAGCTTGCTAAATCGGGCGAGATCTCATGGGACAGCCCTTGGGGAAAGGGTCGTCCGGGATGGCATATTGAGTGTTCGGCGATGAGTCTGAGGCATCTCGGGGCAGGGTTCGACATTCACGGGGGAGGCGAGGATCTCATCTTTCCTCACCATGAGAACGAGATAGCGCAAAGCGAAGCAGCCTTAGACGGACAGCAGTTTGTTCGTTACTGGATGCACTCCGGAATGGTCAACATGGGTGGCGAGAAGATGTCGAAGTCACTCGGCAATGTCATGACCGTGCGCGAACTGCTGGAGCAATATCCAGGGCAGGTTGTCCGGCTCTATCTTCTGCAGACGTCGTACGAGAAACCACTGAAGTTCAGCATTTCGGGGTTCGGACAGGCATTCACAAACTATGAGCGCATGGCGGAGTTCGAGGCATTTCTGCAAGGATTGGGTCAGGCCTTCCATGACGGCGTCGAGGCGGAGTTTGAGAGCACATGTTCCGGCTTTCTCGGCGAGTTTGACGCTTCGCTGGCAAACAATCTCAACACGTCCCGTGCACTCGCTTCCGTCTACGAGTTCATAACTCGAGTGCGCCGCACGGCTTCGGAGCGGCTGCTTGGTGGATCAGAGGCTTCTCGTGCGCTCGAAGTCTTCCGGTCGTCACTCTGGGTGCTTGGGCTCGACCAGACGAGCGACTACATGGAACACAAGTCCAGTCTTCTTGCCGGCAAGCAGCATGCGCTCATGGCCGTTGCCGTAGAGGTTGGAGTTGCTGTCGACGATCACGACTCTACGAGCGATCTTCTCGATACAATTGTCATGAAGCGTCGGGTCGCTCGTGAGGCAGGACAGTACGACGTGGCTGACCAGATCAGGGAGTGCCTTAGGAGTGTTGGTATCGCTCTGGAGGACGGCGTTGATGGTGTGAGGTATCGCATCCGTGGCTAATAGTGATAGGACAAGACTAGCAGGTATGCTTATTTACGGTAAGAACTCGGTTATGGGTGCGCTGTCCGCTGAGCATCCGGTCGAGAAAATCATCTTTGAATCCGGTACCGACAAAGACGACCGCATCCGGATGATCAAGGATCTAGCTTCACGGCAGAAGGTGCCGATGGAGTACAAGGTCGGATCGTGGTTCCAGAAGAGCCTCGGTGATGTCCCTCATCAGGGCATCGCCGCTCAGTGCGCGCGAGTGCGGTTACTGGACATGAACGCCCTCATGGGGGCAATGCCTCTTGAGCCCGCTGGCCGTTCAGTCGTCCTTGTGGATCACGTCACCGATCCCCACAATCTAGGAGCGATTATCCGTGTGGTCGCTGCGTCAAGGGCCGGGGGTCTCATCGTCACAAAGGACCGGACAAGTCCATTCTCGCCAGCGGCAGTATCTGCCTCAGCCGGGACGGTATTCGGTCTTCCAATTGCCGTTGTAGCGAATCTGGCATATGCGATGGAACGACTCAAGAAGGACGGCTATTGGCTGTACGGGCTGGACGCTGCAGACGGCCATGACTACCGGAAGGAGAAGTACGCATGTCCTTCTGCCTTCATTGTGGGCAGCGAAGGCGCCGGCATGCGTGAACTCACGAGGAAGAATGCGGACTTCTTCATCACGATTCCGATGAGACCTGGTGTCGACTCGCTGAACGTCTCTACGGCGCTCGCAGTCGTGCTCTTCCGTGCCATCGAGTCCTAGAAGCGGTCGCTCCCCGGAGCACGTCGAATCGCTGAGGCAGCGCTTTCTGGCGGGCGACAATGCAGCATTTGAGGAGCTGCTGGGGATGTACTTGCCCCTCCTCAAGTTTGTTGCCCGTAAATATTGCACCGAGCGGGACGAACGAGACGATTGCCTTGCCGAGGCTGTTCTGGGCTTTCTACGCGCCATTCGCACCTACAATGTCCATCGGGGCAGTCTCGACGGGTACATCGCCACTGTCGCATCGCACAGACTCATCGACATGGCACGCCGGGCTGCCGGCCCTCACATCGAGCTGTCGGACACCCTCGACGGATGGGGGAGTTCCCTCGGCGACCCTGCAGAGGCAGGAGTTCCCGATATGGTGGCGCTCGCAGTCACACTCAGTGATTCTGAACGCGTGTGTTTCGAGAGACATCTGCGAGGTGAAACGCTCCAGGTCATCGCTGCAGGACTGAAGATGTCGAAAGCGTCTGTTTCGAATGCGCTCGCAAGAGCAAAGCGGAAGCTGGGGAAAGCCCTCTCATAGGCCTGCTCCGCTCTGCAGCTTGACAGACACGGCTTTGCACCTATACTAGCTAGGATGCAGGCCGACGTAGCTCAGCTGGTAGAGCGGTTGATTTGTAATCAACTGGTCACCCGTTCAATTCGGGTCGTCGGCTCCAGTGTGGGTAGGTGGCCGAGCGGTTAATGGCGGCAGACTGTAAATCTGTTGGCAATGCCTACGGGGGTTCGAATCCCTCCCTGCCCACCATTGCACTGGCGGGAATAGCTCAGCGGTAGAGCCCCTGCCTTCCAAGCAGGTTGTCGCGGGTTCGAATCCCGTTTCCCGCTCCAGCGTTTCAGCTGGAGCAGCACTCCTCCTTCAGGAGGATCGTGCATGCCCTCTCGGGCAGCTTCTGAAGTGCGGCACCTCCTACGGAGCGTTCGGTGCTCCGATGGTGATTGACTTCTTGTGCTTTTCGAGTAGTATACATATTGCTGTTTGTGTGCCTATGCACAACGACAGCAAGGAATGCGGGGTGGAGCAGCCTGGTAGCTCGTTGGGCTCATAACCCAAAGGTCGACCGTTCAAATCGGTCCCCCGCGACCAAGCCCATGTAGCTCAGTTGGTAGAGCGTATCCTTGGTAAGGATAAGGTCACCAGTTCAATTCTGGTCGTGGGCTCCATTTTATTGTATACACGAGAGCACATCTCACGGGAGGTTATCATGGCGAAAGAGAA
>NZ_QXIY01000021.1:7020-56685 GCF_003570995.1 Candidatus Cryosericum septentrionale | reverse complement strand
CGAGCACTTTGTTCCCATACGAGGGGTGCTTCTCCGCGCAGGCGGGAATCCATCCCTTGTTCCTGGCATGCACATTCTGGTCGTCTCCGATTCGCATGGTAACACGTCCAACCTGAAGGAGGCGATGCGCCGGCATCCCGAGATCACCCGCGTGCTCCACTGCGGGGATGGCGAGGCCGACGTCGCTGCCCTCAGCACAGCGTATCCGTCCGTGCGCTTCGACGCCGTGCGAGGCAACTGTGACCTCGGTGCATTGTTCCCGCTCCAGCGCCTCCTGCGGATTGCCGACAGGCGCATCTTCATGACGCACGGCCATAACTATGGCACCAAGTATGGGGTGAAATTGCTCCTCGAACAGGGGCGCAAGGACCGGGCCGACGTCGTCCTCTTCGGCCATACCCACCGGCGTCTCATCGAGCGCCAGAACGGCATCCTCCTCGTCAACCCGGGCAGCATCGGGGGCCGCTTCCCCGCCCGCACGGCCACCTACGTCGTCTTGGATCTGTCAGACGGTGTGGTGACAGCCGAGGGGTACGAACTGCAGCAATTGGGGATGCTCCCGTTTGATGCTGGAAGTGATGACAAATGCTTTCATCTGGACCACTCCATAATAATCGCACCGGAAGTCATTCCAGCGCCAAAAGAAACCATAAGCACTTTGTCACCATTTTTTAGCTTTCCTTCTGTGTAAATCTTGTCAAGCGCAATAGGGATGGAAGCGGCAGAAGAATTGCCATACTTATCAATAGTAACAACGACTTTTTCCATAGGTATACCCAGTTCTTGAGCTCCAGACTGAATGATTCTGAGGTTTGCCTGGTGAGGTACGAACCAATCAACACTCTCAAGGGGAACATTTGCTTTGTCAAGAACTTTCTTTGAAATACGCGAGATCTCACGGACAGAAAATCTAAATACTGCCTGGCCATCCATTTTGGTGAAGTAACTTCGTTCTTTTAGCACTTCTTTGCTAAAAGGTTTCCTCGAGCCACCAGCAGGTAACGTGAGGTATTGTGCAAGAGAGCCATCAGCAAACAGTTCAAATGAAAGGAAGCCACCATGTTCGACGGTGCTTAGTACGGTAGCGCCTGCTCCATCACCAAACAGAACATAAGTCCCTCTATCTGTATTGTCCATCATCCTGGTGATAACTTCCGCTCCTACGACAAGAACATTCTTGTACATGCCTGATTGAATGAATTGAGTTCCAGCAGTAACTGCATATACCCAACCTGGACAACCTGCCTGAAGGTCAAAAGCAGCTGCATTTCTTGCTCCAATCATCTCTTGCAGCAGGCAAGCTGTAGCAGGATAAAGCATGTCAGGAGAGTTTGTTCCAACAATGATCAAATCAATATCATTCGGAGACAGATGTGCATCTTCCAGCGCTCTTTCAGCAGCAATTTGTGCGAGGTCACTCGTTGCCTGGTCTTTTCTCGCAAAACGCCTTTCCGTAATTCCTGACCTGCTCTTTATCCATCCATCAGTCGTGTCGAGAATCTTCTCAAGATCAGCATTGGTAACAACCTGTTCAGGAACATAACTACCCAACCCAACGATTCCTACCATCAAGAAACTCCTGCATTAAAGAGTTTCATTTTCAACAAAAACCGCAGCAATAACACCCTGCGCTACGAGAGAATCACCGCAATAAATCTTGCTCTCACTTCTTGCAACGTTATGCCTGAAAGAAATAAGCCTTGATTCTACAATAAGAGTCTGTCCAGGAACCACCTTCTTCAGAAACCTGAACTTGTCCACTCCGGCAAAAAAGCCAAATAAGTTTCTATTCTTTGGAACGGTAAGTATCATGAATGCAGATACCTGCCCAGCAAACTCCATCAGAATAACACCAGGAACAATTGGCATCTGTGGAAAGTGCCCCTTGAAAAAATCTTCCTTTCCAGTAAAAGTCTTCTTGCCTGTCACGCTTTCTCCGGGCACAAGGTCAGTTATCTCGTCGACAAAGAGGAATGGTTCTCGTTGAGGGAGTATTCTTTCTATATCCCCCTTGGACAACTTAAGTTTATTCGTGTTCGTCTTCAACTAAGACCTCCCGCCCAAATCATACGACATCAAGAGGATTTATAGAATTCAGGGCATGATACATCTCTATATTCTTTTTGCAAAGTTTCGATAAGTGCCTTCACGGAAATAATCTTCTTTACACGATACGCATTTGCACCAGCAAAAACAAAACCATTCTCAAGATATCCTTTCTTGGCGTTCGTTAATGCAAGTGCAATACAATAAGGAGAATTAGCATAATCACACGGCTTTAAACATTTCCAGGGACAATTCACTGGTCTTTTAATTCCCTGGTTTACGTCATCCAGGAATTTATTCCTGATCGCTCGTCCTGGCATTCCGACAGGACTATTTATGATGACAGTATCTTCTTCTTTGCTTCTCACGTAAGCCTCTTTAAACTCAATTGAAGCATCGCACTCGTAAGTTCCTACAAACCTTGTTGCCATCTGAACTCCACTTGCCCCTAACTGAAGAAACCTGTAAATGTCGGCTCCAGTAAATATACCACCTGCGGCAATGACAGGAATGCTTTCCCCGTAACGTTGTTCGTAAATTTTCATTACGGAAATAACATCGGGAAGTATCCTTTCTAAGGCATAATCAGGGTTATCAATTTCTTCCTTTTTGAATCCAAGGTGCCCACCAGCCATCGGGCCTTCAACAACTACTGCATCTGGTACTAAACCATACCGCTTCGCCCAATATCTGAAGATAAGTTCTGCAGCTCTTCCTGAGGAAACTATAGGAACAAATTTCGTCCTATTCTTTTCAATCTTACCGTGCAAAATCTTCTCCGGGACTTTGAGAGGAAGCCCCGCTCCTGAAATAATGAGATCAGCACCCTCCTCCACTGAAATATTCACGTGGTCATCATAGTCTGAAAGAGCTACCATTATGTTTACACCGATGATGCCTTTCGTCATTTCTTTTGCTTTTCTTATTTCTTTTCTAAGAGCTCTTGCGTTTGCCTCTCTGAAATCTTTGGCAAAGTCCGGCTCTAACATACCAATTCCTGCAGAGGAAATAATTCCAATAGCTCCTTCCTTTGCAACTGCTGACGCTAAACCCGATAAAGAAACACCAACGCCCATGCCCCCCTGAATAATTGGTACACGAGCTTCCAGATCACCTATCTTTAGAAGTGGCATTTCGCTCATATATTGACTCCCGATAAATGAGGTACAACGACTGAATCTATTGGGTCAGTTTCTCTCGAAACTATTCTTTGCAATGAAACAACAATTTGAGATGCAATGAGAACTGGGTCAAGATAAAACTGTCAGCCTCTGCCACGAAAATATCATTTCAAGGTACTATAGGCCCTTTGTTGAAGAAATTTCGAAGATGCCGCATCGACTCATTCAACATGGAGGTGAAGGATGACAGAATACTGCTGGTCCTTCCCGTGTCCTATTTGTCATTTCCGCGGAGGCTCCGTCATTCCCGCGCAGGCGGGAATCCAGTCTCATCCCCCGACCTTTTGTCCCTGACCTGGGCAAGTTTCCCCTCGGTTCGTCTCTCAGCGCAGCAATTAGTTGTATACTACACCAATGGTATGGTGAGGTGTGAGCTATGATGCCCCGACCTCAGGAGGCCAGTATGCTGGGAGCAGTGGCAGGCGACATCATCGGTTCGGTCTATGAGTTTCACGCCATCAAGTCGATGGACTTCCCGTTGTTCAGCCAAGGTTCAGAGTGGACAGATGACACGGTCCTGACCATGGCCGTGGCCCAGACGCTGCTGACAGGCCGTCCGTACGAAGAGACGCTGCGCGAGTTTGCGCTGGAGCATCCAGATGCCGGCTTCGGTGGGAGGTTCAGGCAGTGGTTCACCACGCCAGGCTCGAAACCCTACAACGGCTTCGGCAACGGGTCGGCGATGCGCGTCAGCCCCGTGGGCTGGGCCTTCGACACATTGGAGGAAACGCTGGAGGAGGCGCAGCGTTCAGCCGAGGTGACGCACGACCACCCGGAGGGCATCAAGGGTGCTCAGGCCACGGCGGCTGCCATTTTCCTTGCCCGCCAGGGGACCAGTCAGGTTGTCATCCGGGACGTGCTCGAGGCTCGATTTGGGTACGATCTGCACCGTACCTACGAGGACATCCAAGCAACCTGCTCGTTCGACCAGACGTGCCAGCGGTCGGTACCCGAGGCGCTCATCTGCGCGCTGACCTCCATGTCCTTCGAGGGCGCGGTGTGCCGCGCAGTTGCTCTGGGCGGTGACGCCGACACGCAGGCCGCCATCGCAGGCTCGGTGGCCGAGGCACTCTATGGTGGAGTCCCAGAGAGTATCGCCAAGGAGGCACGTGCTCGCCTGACCCCGAAGTTCATCAGCATCCTCAACGCCTTCCAGGACAAGTACCACATCCCGCGTTCATAGACTATCCGGCAGGCCACGCGGTCATTCCCGCGTTCCATTTCGTTATTCCCGCGCAGGCGGGAACCCAGTCTCGTTACTCTGGCCCTCCCTTCGCTCGTGCCACCCATCCGTCATTCCCCCGAGCCCTTTTGTCTAAGGCGAGGGGTGCTTCCCACGAGCATGTTGGTGTCATGGGAGTGGCGCTCTGCCGCGTATGCGGGAATCCAGTCCTTTTCCGTTGAACCCGCTATATGACTCTGGCACGTTGCAGTCAAATGTTACCACTTGGAAATGGTAACGCTTGACCCCAAGAACAGAAAGGCTTTCAGTATATCAAAACCAGCCCGCTTTCTTCATTGCTTCCATTGAAATCTTACTGCTTGGTCCATCCCCTCTTGCAACGGTTATTGCAACATTGGGTCCCACTACCTCCAGAATCTCTGCAATGTCCTTGTGTGTGAAGCCCGGGCAGAGCATTATTGCTTCGATGCCCTCTTCCTTGACAAGTTTTCTGCAAACTTCCAATGCCTGACCCTGGCCTTTTACAAGCGTTACGTAAAGTTTGTACTTCTCCGTCTCAAGGATACAGTGATCCCTTTCGGGGTCTGCATCAGGCGCGTGCGCCATAAACAAAGCTTTGAATGCCATAATTCACCTCCTACAGTATTTTACCCAGATTGAGCGATTGTTTATCACTTAATAAAACTATAGAGCCTTTTTGAAAAGATTGGAAGTGCGCATCGACTCATCAATAATGTACGTCAAATGTCTCCGTAAACTTATCAGAAAAAGTACGTAGTACGTGGCGTTCCCTGGCTCAAGCGTTACCATCTGGAAGTGGTATCATTGCGGAATGTTTCAGGAGCGGTCCTGCCACCGTTTGACTCCTGACAAATCCTACTCCGTCATTCCTGCTTCCTTCCATCCTTCCCTCGCCCTTTTTCGTCATTCCCGCGCAAGCGGGAATCCATTCCCTAGTCCTTGTCTAGGATAGGTCGATGGCTAGCTCAGGCCGACTCCACGCATGTACCACTTGGCGGGTAATTACCAGCTGACCCCAAGGGAGGTCAAAACAGATATTCTTCTCTCCTGAATACTCCCTTGACGCTCTCTCCTGCCATGAATCTCTTGACATTCTCGACAGCCTCTCGTGTTGCTTCCGCCAGAGCCTCGGGCACCATGCCGGAATTGTGTGGCGATCCCAGAACGTTGGGGAGATTGAGGAAGGGATAGTGCATTTCAAACCTTCCATGTCTGAATGGCTCGACCCACCAGGCGTCGATGCCGGCCTTGAACTCAGGATGCGACTTCAGATATTCGTAGAAGGCTCGTTCGTCGATGATTTCCCCTCGTGCCACATTCACCAGGATGGCGTCAGGCTTCATCCATGTCAGCTCTCGCTCCCCGATGAGCCCTTTCGTAGAACGGGACAGCGGCATCGATATGACGACGATGTCGGCGTGACTCAGGGCATATTCCAGGTCTTTTGTCGTCCCGATAAAGTCGACCTCTTCGTCGGTCTTGCCGCTGGTATTTACTGCAAGTATTCTGACTCCAAAGGCCCTCATGAGAGAAGCCGTGGCCTTGCCGATGCCGCCAAAACCCAGGACAGCGCATGTCGCACCATGGAGGGACCTGTTCATACTAAACTGGTCGAAGTTCCCAGCTGCGAGCTTCTTGTGGCCCTCCCTGAGGTTCTTGGCCAAGGCGAGGGTCATGGCCATGACATGTTCAGCCATGGGCTGCGCGTAGGCGCCAACATTGCCGGCTACCACCAGCGTCTCGGGAAACAGCTTAAACGGAACATGGTCGGCGCCTGCAGACAACAGCTGCATCAACCTTGCCTTTTTCATCAGCGCATACTCATTGTCCGCGAACTCCTTTGGGGGGTTCCACGAAAGAATGATATCGGCGGTCTCAATAGCCGCCGTCCGGTCCTCAGCCGCACTGAGATACGTCAGACTGGCCAGATTGCCCACATGATCGTCAATGATTGTCTTCATGCCCTCATCGAGTTTGAAACTCACGAGCAAATGAGATGGTTCCACGGCAATGTTCCTCCCTTATCACGAGTACCTGCGTAGATGACGGGAGATGCAGGCCCCATACAACTGTAGATGCTCAGTTTCTTTTTACATGAATCCTTCGGCAGGATTTATCTTTGGGGTCAGCTGGTAAATAGATAGCAACGTGGTAAGTGGCCAGAACGGCAGCATATGTTTACCAGGGTGCGAATCATGCCGCAACGAAGAGCCAATGACCCCGACGGACAGTCGTTCCTCGAATCTTGCTTATTACCAAGGGGAGCAGCGTCTGCAGAGACGATTTGCCTCTGTCAATATCAGGTGTCGGTTGGCTGTTCCAGAATCTCTCCCTCCACGCCTTTTTGCTGCTCCTCGAGGGCGTGGATGTTTTCAAGGATTCCGTCAAGTTTATGCGTTCGCACTCCAGAAAGTTCTTTGAAATCTTCCTCGACGTTCTGAATGTGCTTTTCGAGCTTTTCGTACTTATCGGTGAATTGCCCCCACTGTTTATCGAACTCGGTGAACTTCGCCAGGATTTGGCCAATGTTCTGTTGAATAGAGAACGTGTCCGTTGCTTGGCGAATGATAACAAGGACCGCGAACAACGTTGATGGTGAGCACAAGATGACATGTTGGCTTAGGGCATTGTCGAGAAGCTCTGGATCCTGCTCTTGTGCAAAGGCGAACACCGACTCAACCGGGATAAAGAGCAGGACACAATCGACCGTTCCATTTCCTGGATCGATATACCCTCGTGAATTGATCTCCTTGACGCGTTGCTGCACGTCTGACAGAAATTTCTTGGTGAACGAGGACCGCTCTTCTTCTGTGGCAGCACTGATGAGATTCATATAGTTGTCCAAAGGGAACTTAACATCCATGTTTAGCCGCAAGTTCTTGGGAAGGAAAAACGTGAAATCCGGGCGATTGCCGGAGAGTTCCTCTTTTTGTTTCCGATAATTGACGTCTTCCTTAAACCCAGCGGCGCGAAGAATGTCGTCAGCCATGCGTTCACCCCATTGCCCACGCGTTTTGCCGCTGGCAAGGGCTTCCTTGAGAGCAGTAGTTATATCGGTAAGCCTGCTGGTTTGCGAAGACGCATTAGTGAGTTGCTGAGTAAGCCCGCCAAACTGGTTTTCTCCCTTTTCCTTGAGTTCCTGCATTGTGCTCTGAACTTTGGACAACTCTGTGTTCATCGTTGCCAAGGTCAGATCTATAAGGGCCTTCTTATTGTCCAGGTATTGAGCTGCTTGGCCCTGTTGTTCTGCCAGCTTGCTGCTGGCCATTGTTGTTAGTTGGTTTGTAACGGGACCGAGGGCGTCCATCGAAAGACTCTTGAATGACACGGCAGCCTGACTGCTGAACGCTTCTCTTGCTTGATCGATTATCTTCTGATTGGTTGTCGCTTGCACGTGGCGAAACAATAAACTGATAATGATTCCAGCAACAATCCCTATCGCGATGCCAATGATAAGGAATGACGATGCATTCATATAACCGCCTCCCTTGTGATATGAACGGTACACATGTGTAAACCCATTATGGGAGGATTTGCAATGATAGCCAGCAGAGGGTTTTGCTGAAAAGGAATTAGGCAAATACAGTACACTAACTGACAGAGCCAACGACTGGCCAGCTGCGACGCGTATTGCAGAAGAAGACATCGCTCTGCCGCGGACGAAGCACGTTGACAAACCCGTCAATTGGCTACAGTAGTGGTGTCCGCTATTGTGGAGGAGGATAGATGCTGTCGGCGTACCTTGGTATTACGGACAACAACTGGTTTGACTACTTGCGGCGGAATCAGATCACCGACGAGGTGAATTTCTGGGTTCCCAGCGCGCCGCCACGCAAACATGTCGAGCCCGGTTCTCTCTGGCTCCTCAAGCTGCATAGTCCTCTCGACTTCATCGCAGGGGTTGGCGTTTTCATGCATTACTCGGTCCTCCCCCTCCAAATGGCTTGGGATGCATTTGGCATCCGCAACGGTGTACGGACTCTGGAGGAGTTCCGAACCGCCATCATGCGGCACAAGAAACCTGGCACAGATTCATGGAACACTGACGTGGGGTGTGCACTGCTCGATCAAGTCGTTTACTTGCCCCGCGAACTTTGGGTCCCGTGCTACACTGGCAGTATCGTCAGTGGCAAACACATGGGCAGCGCTGACGATCAGACCGTCGTGCGACAGGTCCTCCGCAACTTGGAACTGACGCCATCGACACCGCAGGTTCATGCACTGCCCTTCTACAGTCCTGACTACACGCCACAGTATGCCCTGAGTGAGGTCCGTCAAGGCCAGGGGACGTTCCGCGTCGAAGTGACCGATGCCTATCATCGTCAGTGTGCCGTCAGCAGGGAGCACTCGCTGCCCGTCCTTGAAGCCGCGCATATCATCGAGTGGTCCGACACGCATACCAACGACGTCACCAACGGCATCCTCCTGCGTGCTGACATCCACAAGTTGTTCGATGCCGGCTACGTCACCATCGACCCCGACGGCTACCGGTTTGTCGTCAGCAAGCGTCTCAAAGAAGACTACGACAATGGCAAGGAGTACTACCAACTCCACGGTTCACGCATCCTGTTGCCAGAGGATCCAAATGCGTGGCCGAGTAGAGATGCATTCAGACAGCACAACGAGGGAGTATGCACGGAATAGTCTCGTACGCCACGAGGCACGTATTCGCTTCTCCGTGCAGGAACAAGAACCCGACTGAAACCGGAGGCTACCATGGATCCACGCCTTGAACAAAAGCTAGATGATGCTCGTCGGAGTCTGCTTGACCTGACCATGCGCAATCGACTCCTCAACTATCGGCCCACGAAGGCGCGTTCGCTGCGCGTACTAGGCATTGATCCGCGTGTGGCGTTTGATGTGTTGGTGAATCAAGAGAAAGCCATCGTAGTTCGTGGGCGAACGGATCTGGAGAGCGTTACGGCCAGAGGGCTGTTCGACGGTGAGACGAACGCGGGGCGTGGCCCGTCCGACGATCCAGAGTCATCACATGGTGGCATCAGGACATCAGGACACTTACTCACAGACCGACCCCCGGTTTCGCTGGGCCCGTTGAGTGATATCGTCATCCCCTCGGGCAACTTCTCTGCGGAGGCTTCGTATGATCCGCAGCGCCTTGCGAAGCGCTTGCGCGACCTCGACACAGATGCGCAATCGGTCGTCGAGGAGAGAGGCTACAATGTCCTGTACCTTGCACTGGGGTTCCTTGAGTGGTGCGAGACAGACGCGGCAGATACGACCCAGAGGGCTCCCGCTGTGCTCGTCCCTGTGAGGCTCGAGGCGCTGCAGCAAGGCAGGGGATACCAGATTGTCTGGAACGGCGACGATGTCGTCGCCAACGTATCGCTGCAGGCGAAGCTACGTGAACAGACCATCGAGATGCCAGAGCTCAACAGTCCAGAGACGGCCGCCGAGCTCGATGAGTACTATCAGTCGGTCGGACGGGCCGTGTCCGACAAGTGGCGCGTCGTCGACCTTGTCGAGCTCGATTTCTTCAGCTTCGCACGTTTCTCGCTGTACCGCGACCTGGACCCGAAAGCGTGGTCAGAGACAGCCCACTTCGAGCGTACTGGGCTGCTGCGCAGCCTCCTTCTCAACGAGCCAGTTCCTGGAAACGACGGCCCGGGATTCGATCCGGAGACCATCGATGAGAAGCTCCATGCCGTGGACATACTGCACGTCATGGACGCCGACCCATCACAGATAGCCGTGATTGAGGACGCCAAGACGGGTCGCAGCTTGGTTGTGGAGGGGCCTCCAGGCACAGGAAAGTCCCAGACGATCGTCAACATCATTGCCGAGCTGCTGGGAAATGGCAAGAAGGTGCTGTTCGTGAGCCAGAAGATGGCAGCGCTGGACGTGGTCAAGCAGCGGCTCGACGGGGTGGGCCTGGGTACCGCGTGCCTTGAGTTGCACAGCGACAAGGCAACAAAGGAGCATTTCGTCGACCAGCTGCGGAAGGTGCTTGAGAACGAGGTCTGTCCACACACGACGGACATCGCCGACTACGATCGAGTAGACGCGTTGCGGGCTCAGCTGGGGGCATACGCCCGCGCACTGGGCGATCCCGTCGGAGCAGCCAAATCCTCGGTCTTCGCCTTGTTTGGCCTGAAGGAGAGAGCCGTCACGCAGCTTCGAAAGTCGTTGCTGCCGTTGGAGACGCAGGAGTTCGACGGCGCCGATACATGGGCGGCGAACGAGATCAACATCTACAGGCAGGCAGTGCTTGCGCTGGGTCGCCATCTGGAGAGCGTGGGCTCCGTGACGGAGAACCCCTGGCGTGAGTGCGAGGTCGGACTCCTCATGCCAAATGACCTGCCAACAGTCGGTCGATTGCTGGAGGCAGCGAAGGGGGCCATCGAGAGGGCGCGCGAAGCCATGGCCGGCTTGCTGGAACTGGGCATTCCCGCCACGAGCACATTTGCTGAGGTACTCACGTCTATGGAGCGGTCGCCTGAGGCAGTTGAGGCCCCCACGCTGGAATCCGCCGTTTCCACGAGCCCGGAATGGCATCGAGGAGTCGGTGCGTCCGATGGGCTCGTGGACGCTGTTCGCCATATCCAGGCGATGCGCTCAGATGCCGAACTCAGGTACGAGGAGGGGCTGGCGTCGGCGGACGTCGATGGTGCCATTGCCCCATATCTGTGGCTGTGCGAGACCCACAGGTACTACGAAACGTTCCCTCAGCGGATTGGCCGGCTGTTCAGTCGCGAATACAGGCGCGCCCACGCCAGTGTGCTGGCGCTTCTGGTCCTTGACGAGCCCGTGTGTGACCGGCGGATGCTCGAGTTACTCACACGCTTGAAGGACCTCCTCAAGGAGCGGGAGTGGGTCGCCGGCCAGGCCGGCACGGGCACGGCGTACTTCGGCAGCGCATGGAAGGGCGAAGACAGCGATCTGGAACAGCTTGCACGTATTTCCACATGGATGTTGCGGCTTCGGGCTGCTATTGATGAGGGCAGACTGACCCCGAAAGTACTCGCGGCTGTCACGCGTCCTGCGGGAGAGCGGCTGGCACAGATCCATGACATGGAGCAGAAACGGCAGGACGCGAGGTCGTCCCTCCTCGGCGTGTGTGTGCGCGTTGGCTACGACACGAGCACGAAGCTCGTGGACGGCACGCCGCTCGGCGAACTCGTACGATTCCTGGATACATGGATCCAGGCCGTCAACCTGCTCCCTTTATGGTCCGAGTATGTTGTTGCGCGGTCCGATTGCCGCAAGGCTCTCGGCAGTACGTTTGTCGAGACAGCAGAGAGCGGCCGGTTCCTCCCAAGCGAACTGGCACCGTACTTCGATGCATGCCTGGCGGACACCCTGTTGCGCAAGGCGTTCAACGAACACCCAACGCTCGCCCGCTTCAGCGGCGCTTCTCATGAGGCTGCCATCGAGGAATACGTCCGGCTGGACCGCCGAATCATCCAACTGAACCAGCATCGCCTTGCGCGGCTGATCGAAGACGGCAGGCCCGCCATCCTTGCGAATCCAACTCACGGTTCCGAGGCGGGGGTCGTGCGGGGCGAGATCAACCGCAAGCGGCGCCATCGCCCCATCCGGTCACTCATGCGAGAGGCGGGAAGCTACATCCAGGCCCTCAAACCGTGTTTCCTGATGAGCCCCCTTTCTGTGGCCCAATTCCTTGACCCAACAACCGCCAGCTTCGACTGCATCATCTTCGATGAAGCAAGCCAAGTCAAGCCAGAGGAGGCCCTTGGGGCTTTGCTGAGAGGGGATCAGCTCATCGTGATGGGAGATACAAGGCAGCTTCCACCCACCTCGTTCTTCGACCGGATGGTGTCCGACGATGAAATCGACGATGAAGACATCGCAGACGTATCGGCCCAAGACATCGAGAGCATCCTCCATCTGTGCAAGAATGCCCTGCCCGTGCAGTGCCAGAAATCGCTGCTGTGGCATTACCGCAGCAGGCACGAGTCCCTGATTGCCGTGTCAAACCGCGAGTTCTACGAGAACCGGCTCCGTGTCTATCCGTCAGCCGTCGACAGTGCCCCCGGGCTGGGGCTGAGCTTTGTCCATGTGCCCGATGGAGTCTACGACCGTGGACGCAGCCGCACAAACCGCATCGAAGCAGCCGAGGTTGCGCGGAGGGTGGTCCAGCACTATCAGGAGCATCCCGGGTTGAGCCTGGGCGTCGGAACATTTAACACGGAACAGCAGCGCGCAATAGACGACGAGCTTGTGCTCCTGCGCGAGACGAACCCTCAGCTCGACCGGTTCTTCGACCGCACCAATCCGGAACACTGCTTCGTCAAGAACATCGAGACGATCCAGGGGGACGAGCGTGACATTATCTTCGTCAGTGTTGGCTACGGCTATGATGAGAGCCACGGCTTCTCCCAGAACTTCGGCCCGATCAACAAGCTGGGCGGCGAACGCAGACTCAACGTCCTCATGACACGTGCGCGCGTAGAGTGCGTCATCTTCGCCAACTTTCAGGCCGAGATGATTCCGGCGGATGGGACAGGGAAGGGACTCTCAGCGCTAAGAGCGTTCCTCCAGTACGCAGCGACGAGGACGCTTCCCGTCACGACTGGCACTCTGGAGGACGCAGAGTCCCCCTTCGAGGATGCCGTCGGGGAACTGCTCCAGAATGCCGGGTTCACGATCAAGCGGCAGGTGGGGTGTGCCCACTTCAGAGTGGACATTGGGGTCGTCGACCCGGTTCATCCTGGCAGGTATATGTGCGGGGTCGAGTGCGACGGAGCCACATATCACTCCGCACGCGTCGCGCGGGATCGCGACCGTCTGCGTCAGCAAATCCTTGAGGGGCTCGGCTGGCACATCGTCAGGGTCTGGTCGACCGACTGGTTTCGAGACCGCGCCCGCGTTCGTGCGCGTCTCTTGGACGAGGTCCGTCGTATCGCCGAGCATGACGGAGACCGGGGACGCTCACC
Organism: Candidatus Cryosericum septentrionale; assembly: GCF_003570995.1. Taxonomy (GTDB): domain Bacteria; phylum Caldisericota; class Caldisericia; order Cryosericales; family Cryosericaceae; genus Cryosericum; species Cryosericum septentrionale. Next base: position 43,339 of record NZ_QXIY01000021.1, on the reverse strand, counting down.
AGAAGCGCCTGGCATGACGGGCAGAGGCGCTTGGCAGACTAGGTCTTCCTTTGGCGCTCGTACAGGGCAGGGTGGCCCAGTTGAGGGGATTCCGGCATCAGGTCAGGCTGGACCTCAGACTGTTGCTATGCGACCGAGGGAGGTAGAAAACGTTGTCGTTCAGCCATACACGATGTGCACAGCGACGCGCGGCGTCTTCACTGCGATTGACCTGAGAGAGGCCTCGATTGTTGCGGTCGCGTCCGTCGTCGTCGAGGTCGTGCTGGCAGAGGGGCCGATCCACGAGACTGAGGTCGTGAAGCGAGTGCGTACTCTGTGGGGATTCCAGCGTGCAGGCCCACGGATCCAGGAAAAGGTGTATCGGGCAATCAACTATGCCTGCTCGTGGGACAAGGCCAGGAACACGATGGCTAGGCCTCAGGTCACATATGCCGGACTGCTGGATACGTTTCTTGATGCACCGATCGTGCAGAAAGGCGAGTACCTGTGGCCCGCATCCATGGGGACAGTAGCCCCACGTCGGCGAGACGATGCCTTCTTGGCCAGCATCGAACTGATCTGCGATGAGGAGATCCTGGCAGCAATCGTCCTGATTCTCGAGTCCGACTGTTCTGCTCCCATCGACGGACTCGTCATCAGCTGTGGCCGCGTTCTGGGCATACAGGCTGTCCATGACCAAACGCGAGAGCGGATCGAAGGGGTCATTCGTGTGGCAGTGGACCAGAAGGTGCTGTGCACCTTGGCGAACGGGAACGTTGCACTTGTGTCCACGGGGCCTCCGACATTCAAAGTCGAAGACTGATTCGCGTCTCTCAGCAACTATCGTCGCCTCTACGCGAACAGTACACAAGGCGTGCAAAATGTACAAGTATTGCAATTTCTTGTTCATAAAATTGACTTTTATGTACAATATGGAACAATATGGACATGAATGGTCAAAACAAGCAAGAGAATATAGGACATGAGAACAAGCACCAGCGATTCGTACGAGTTGCTGAACGCCGTACCAACGAGCTCTTGGACAAGATTCGTATCCTAGGGAACTGCTCAAACAAGAACACGTATGCCTATACGGACGAGGAACTGAGTCTCATCTTTGCCGAAGTCGAACGTGCGCTGCGGACAGCCCGGGGGAGATTTAGACCAGCTAAACGCGGCCGATTCAGTCTGCGCAAGTGATCGAGCAAACTAGAGAGACGAACGTGGGTAAAGGGGGCGCACTCGATTCCGCGGAGAGGACCGAACTGAGCATCTTGGTGCAGTCGTACGGCGATTGTACCCAATCAAGACTCGGCGTGCTGAGCGAAATGGAGACCCATTCCCTGCTAGAGGTCGTTTTCTTTGGTGAATCGACGTTCAGTGAGGTAGCTGTCGATGCAAGCGGCAACGTGACTCCGCTAGAGACGGAAGCTGTGCACCATCTCTTCAACGTGTTGTCTGGAAGTACCGCCTTCAAGGATATCTTTGTGGAGATCATGAGCCGTTGTCCTGTGAGCGTTGCGACTGTCACCGACATCGTATCACGGCGACTCGGCACAAATGACCCCGCGACCGCCTATGTTGATTCCTTTGTTTTGACCGTGATGCACATACTACGAACCTTATTCGATAACGTCCTGTTCCCCGAGCTCGAATCTTCCACGGAGGCGCGCGACAACAGTCATGCAGTTGTCCTAATTGACTCCAACAGTTCACTGCCAGGAGCTCGCCGAGGAATGCCCTGGAGACCAGGAGTAGTTCCGCAATTGCTCTTGAGTCAAGTGCTGTCCACGTACTGCGACTTCCGTGATGCCAAGTCTCCATCGCTGTCACTGAAGGACAAAGAGCATCTTCGACTCCGATATCTATGGGGAAAAGACATGCGTAGCATCTCTCGTGCGACCGACGTTACGTATCAGCGTGTGCAGCAGCTTACCACCCGAGCCGATGCTCGTCTCCTTGCGGACCTGCAGGAGCAAGAAAGCTTCGTGAGATTCTGGGAGCAGCTCCAGAAGTTCTGTGTAGTGAGCCCGGCGACGCTTACACCCACCATTCAATCGGCTTTGGGAGACACTGCAGACACAGTTGACGTCAGTGCCATCGCCCAATTTCTGATGTCTAGCCTCAAATCAAGCCATCTTCTCGCCACATACTCGGTTGGGCGAAGGAAGATACAATACGCTCGCGGTACCCTTGGCCAACTCACAGCCATCTTAGGTTACCTGCGCGAACTGGGCCTATATCGAGGTGACAGCGCCATTGGTGCAGCTACGATGTTTGTCATGTCTCACTCGGACCTTCCCTCTGCTTGCGTTCCGGGCGCAGTGTCAGAATTGCTGTCGGCCCTGCCCGATGCCACCATGGCCGATCGGATTGGGCAAGTCATGAGATCTTGTGGTTCACCGTGCCATTACAGTGATATCGCTAGAGCTCTTGAGGAGAAGGGACTTGCGACAAGCGTAGAAACTCGGCAAGTGTTGTCCATCCTGGGACGCGATCTCCGTTTCACGTGGGCTGGTCTAGGCACTTATGCTCTGCGTGAGTGGGGATATCCGGCGGCCGGTAGTACGCTAGACGTCGTCGTGCACATGATTCGGACCAAGGGGGGAGGAGTAACGTTGAATGAGATTCGAGAGTTTCTGTTCGTTGAGCACAAATACTGTGTAAAGGAAACGTCGGTTCGCGCAGCGCTCAAGCAAGCCGAGGGGAAAGAACTAGTACGAATTGGGAATGGAGTGTGGGATGAGCTGCATCATGGACAGCAAGGCAATGAGGTGACGGAGCATGAATGACATCAGGAAGAGTTTGGAATCACGGAGCAAGGCGCCAAGGACAGCACGGGAGCTCGCTGAGTACTTCGGTGTGCCATACAAGACGGCGTGGGGTTGGTTTTCAGGGCGCGTCCTTCCAAAGAATGAGGAAATCCGCGACCAATTGATGATGTTGATCCAGGCCGAAACGATCCCAGCAGAGCCTGAGGATGGCCTGCCCTTCAGACCATCCGTGCATGTTGTACCTGTAGCGGCCAAAGGGACAGTCGCGGATAAGGGGTCAGAGCAGATGTTGATTGATGAAGTACGCAGTCTTGCGGCCGAGCTCAACGCGAAGCTTGCATTGTTGGGAGAGGCAGTCAAGGCAACCGAGAACAGTCCTGCTGGAACAGATCATCTGCTGGAAGTGTTCTTACAGCAACTGTACGATCTTAGCTCGACCCTTGCAGTCGTGGCGTCGGATGAGAGTCGACGGAACGCGTTTCGCAGACGCATCAACAAGGCGGACGTGGCCTATATTACAACGCTACTCGGGGCATTACTCGACGAGCAGAAGTTTACGTTGTGGCAAGCTTTTCAGGATTTTCCAATGAAGGGGGGTAGACGAACATGAGCGAAGTTGCGTTCGATTTTCCAGACAAGGCGAAGGTGATGACACTGTTGGCAAATGTGTATGAGGATCCGCGAGTCGCACTGGCTGAGTTCATCGTCAATGGCATGGACGCGGGTGCACAGTCAATCCATATAGCGTGCAAGAATGGAAAGGTAAACACAGTGTCAGTGGTCGATGACGGGTGTGGAATGTCGGAGTCGGAGATGGTCCGCATCGTGCGAAATCTGGCGAACTCTATTAAGACGAGTTCGGAGGAGCTGCAAAAGAGGCACATAGACCCGGCCAAGGTAATCGGAAAAATGGGTATTGGCATCCTTGGATACCAGTCGTTTGCGGTGAAACTCGTGTTTGTCTCCAAGATACAAGGGAGCAGTGCGGTCTGGCGGCTGTCGATGGGAAGAGGGCAGGCCTCGGCCCGCATCGAGCCAGCACTTGAGCCCGACAAGGAGAAGCTGCTCGGCCTTGACCACGGCACGTATGCCGAATTGAGAGACATATCGCGAGACACGATGCGGTTGTTTTCGTCCAAGACGCTCCAGCAGTATCTGGCGAAGAATTTCGCGGACCTGCTGCGTCGGGATGGGTCGATCATGGTATTTGTCGGAGGGCAGCGAGTCACCCCTCCGCCCATCGAAGGAACTCCTTTCAGTATCACTAGTCTGGACGTTCCCGGTTTCGGAGTGGCTACCGTGTCGCTTTCCATAATTGCAAGTGGCATTGAGTCAGGTGACGGGGTATCAGTGACGAGCAAGGGCCGAGGTGTCGTGAAGGAAATCATACGATTGCCCGAGTTTCAGCATGCACCATGGACGGAGGGCGTGCTGCACGGTTCCATTGAAGCATCTTTTTTGACCGTCGCCCCGACTCGAAGCAACTACATGCGAGACGAGGCTTTCGAGGCATTTGCGCATGCGGTGGCGTCTGTCGAGACGCAGCTGGCGGCCGAGGTCGAAAATGCGCGCAAGAAGCACTCCACTGAACAACAATCGGACGCGTTGCGCAAGCTGCGGGAGGCCATGGGACACGCCCTGCATGATCTGGAACTCGAGGGCAGTCGAGACGCATCACACAACATTGGTGGCACTGCTGGAACTGGTGAGAATATGGGGACAGCACACGAAAAGCGCGATGAGACTCAGGACAAAGTCGCCAATCCTCCCCCAAGACCACCCGATGCATTGGCCCGACCGAAATCAGATCATACCCAGCTCATGCTTGACTGGCGCCATCTTGGTACCACTGTACATAGCCAACTCGGTGAAGGAGGTAGAGTTATTGTCAACGAGGACTGTCCTGACTACATCGAGGAATGCAGCAACCTATCCAGCCAGAGGAATCTGAGATACCTAGCCAAGATCGCAGCCAAGGAGCTGACACGACGCAACTGCCTGGGTGCGGATACGGATGAAGTCATGGAGCGCGCTATAGAACTGGAGCTGAGAGCTCTCAGGTACCTCATCGCGCCAAGGAACAAGGAGTAATGATCGTGAGGTTCCGGACGCTCAGCAGGTCAGCGTCCGGAACTGGGACAGCAGGACGCCACCAGGCAGCACCAGCTGACGCGACTGACAACAGCGAGAAGTTGACTGTCGCTCACCGACCATTGCTGTCCGTTTGTCTGCGGATTCAAGGGCATGCGCAGACAGAGACGCGCTCGGGCACAGAGTGCTGAGGTCTTGCCGTCTATGGGCACACATCATCGTACAGTGCTCTGGAGACTACCTGCTGCTCCTCGGTGTCTCCAGAACTCTTTTCTTGTGGTATAATTTCGATAACGTGAAACGCATTGACAAAAGCTCGAGGGTTCATCGTGCATACTCTGCTTCGTGAAGTGTGTGCTGGTAGCACTGTCCGCGTCGCTGTTCTGGTGCTGCCATGCCGGTAAGTCCGCTAGAAACCTATCTGCGCGAGATCGGCGACATCCACCGGTCAGGGGCAGGCGTCAGGGAGACCTCGTATTACCCCGCGCTTAGCAATCTGCTCAATGATGTCGGCAAATCACTCAGGCCTGCTGTTCGCTGTTTGACTCAGCTTCGGAACATCGGCGCAGGTATGCCAGATGGCGGCTTCTTCACGACCCAGCAGTTGCAATGCCATGATGTGAGCAGCTGGGACGGTAGCGGACCGACACCCGAGCGCGGCGCACTGGAGGTCAAGTCACCGGCTGACGATGTCACGATGACGGCCATGAGTGTGCAAGTGCGTGAATACCTCGAGACCTACGGACTCGTCTTGGTGACCAACCTGCGTGACTTCGCGCTCGTGCAGCGGAATGGTCAAGGTGCACCCGAAGTACTGGAGCACTTCACACTGGCTGCGTCGGAACCAGAGTTCTGGACCCTGACTATCCACCCGCAGAAGGCTGCACACGAGCTCGGCGAGCGGTTCGTGGAGTACCTGCTGCGTGTGATGCTGGCAAAGGCAGAACTGGCTTCGCCAAAACAGGTGGCGTGGTTTCTCGCCTCGTACGCCCGTGATGCTCGGGCACGTATCGAGCACGCCGACCTTCAGGCACTGACAGCAGTGCGCACGGCGCTGGAGTCGTCATTGGGGCTGACGTTTGAAGGAGAGAGGGGTGATCACTTCTTCCGGTCGACCCTGATTCAAACGCTCTTCTATGGGCTGTTCTCGGCGTGGGTACTGTGGTGCCGAACGCACAGGGACAACGAGGACTTCGACTGGAAGGATGCCCAGTGGTCACTGCATGTTCCCATGATCCGCGCTCTCTTCGAGCAGGTTTCTCAGCCCAGCAAGCTGCTGCCACTGCACCTGGTGGAGCCGCTGGAATGGGCAGCGGGTGTCCTCAATCGGGTCGACCGCACACAGTTCTTTGCGACGTTCAGAGAAGAACAGGCGGTGCAGTACTTCTACGAGCCCTTCCTGGAGGAGTTCGACCCCGTGCTTCGCAAGGACCTGGGTGTGTGGTACACGCCCGAGGAGATCGTTCGCTATCAGGTGAAGCGGGTTGACCATGTACTGCGGACAGAACTGGACATTCCGCGCGGATTGGCCGATCCCCGGGTCGTGGTGTTGGACCCATGCTGCGGTACTGGCACATACCTGGTGGAGGTTCTGCGTCGCATCCAGCGCACGCTGAAGGGCGAGGGCGAGGATGCGCTGTCCGCTCAGGACGTGAAGACAGCTGCCATGACGCGTATCCATGGGTTCGAGATCATGCCGGCACCCTTTGTTGTCGCGCATTTGCAACTGGGCCTGCTGCTCACCTCGATGGGTGCGCCGTTGCAGAATGAGGAGCGCGTCGGGGTGTACCTGACCAACTCGCTGACAGGCTGGACACCAACTGCGTCCGGCGTTCATGAACCGACGCCAGAGGAACTGCTGTTCCCCGAGATGACGGATGAGCGTGACGCAGCCCGACACATCAAGCAGGAGGAGCAGATTCTTGTTGTTCTGGGCAATCCACCGTACAACGCCTTTGCCGGCGTCCACGCAGAGGAAGAGGGTGATCTGGTCGACTGCTACAAGGACGGTCTCAATACTGCCGTGCAGGATGGCGGCTGGGGCATCATGAAGTTCAACCTTGATGAGTTGTACGTACGTTTCTTCGGGGTCGCGGAGCGACGAATAAACGCAACGGGCCGGGGAGTCGTCTCATTCATCTCGAACCACTCGTGGTTGACGGAACCATCGTTCGTTGTTCTGCGCCAACATCTGATCAAGTCATTTGATAGCTTCTGGATCGATGAGCTGCATGGTAATCGCAAGATTTCGGAATACGCTCCCGATGGTCGCACGAGCGAAACGATCTTCGCAGTGAAGGGCTTCTCTTCGGGCATCAGGGTAGGGGTCGCAACGTCCCTGTGGGTCAAGAGCGGCAAACGGAAGGGGAGCCAAGCATTGGTTTCCTATCGTGACGACATCGACAACGCAAAGGCCGTGGATCGCAGGCGGGCCCTGGTTGCCTCGACAGAGAGCCCAGACTTCGACGCGCACTATGCCATTGCTTCTCCAGCTCGCGGGAACAAGTTCTCGTTCCGCCCATCAAACGCCTCGCGTCGATATCTGACATGGCCCACAATCGCCGAACTGGCATCACAGGATCCCATCAACGGGCCTATCGAACGCCGCGGGAACTCAATGCTCGCCTTTTCTAGTGCCGAAGCCACGATGACCGGGCTTCAAGCCTACTTGAACAAGGAACTGAGCGACGATCAGGTGGCTGCAGTGGATAGTCGTCTCACGAAATCATCTGGCGAGTACCACTACGTCTCTGTGCGGACCGCGCTCAAGGGAAAGGTCACGTATGATCCGGGTCATCTCACACGGTATCCATTCAAACCATTTGACGTCCGGGTGGCATACCTAGATGCATCATTGCAGCCCCTTTTCTCTCGACCAAGCCCGGAACTACTTTCTCAAAGGGTCTTTGACAACAGGTATCTCGTCACGCGCGAGACCAGCGTTGTGGCGCCCCACTCCCCGCCATTCTACTATTCATCGTTGGTGTGTGACTACCATACGCTTGCAGTCGAAGCTAAGCACATTCCATTTTTCCTGCGATCTCAAGCGAGATCTATACCGCAGCTCTTCGGCGAGAGAGAGCGCCCGGCCAACGTGTCCACGTATGCTCGTTTGTATCTTGCTTCGCTGGGCATCACTGACCCGGACAAAGACGTTGACACCGCCGGGGCCATCTGGATGCATGCCCTTGCCATCGGATACTCACCCGCCTACCTGACTGAGAACGCTGATGGCATTCGCCAGGACTGGCCACGCATCCCGTTGCCGGCAACGCGTGCACTGCTGCAATCTTCAGCTGCACTAGGCAAGATAGTGGCTGCACTACTGGATACTGAATCACCGGTCGACGGTGTTAGCGTCGGCACTGTCCGCCGCGAACTACGGTGTATGGGCACGCTGCAAGTGTCCCCGGGGCACGTACTGGATACTGTTGCTGGTGATCTGGGTATCACCGCAGGCTGGGGTCACGGGGGAAAAGATGGCGTCACCATGCCTGGCAAGGGTCGCCTGACCAAGCGCGATTACTCTGCTCCCGAACTTGAGGCCATTGAAGCGGGCGCCGTTGCGACCGGCATGACACTCGATGACGCGTTGACCGTCTTGGGTCGCCAGACGTGCGACGTCTGGCTCAACGACCTCGCGTTCTGGCAGAACGTGCCGGTCAACGTCTGGAACTACGTCATCGGTGGCTATCAGGTCATCAAGAAGTGGTTGAGTTACCGCGAGAAGACTCTTCTGGGCCGTGACCTGACCACTGACGAAGCACGGTACGTCACCGAGATGGTTCGCCGCCTGTCGGCTTTGATTCTTCTTCAACCTCGACTGGATGAGAACTATCTCGCTGTTGCAGCTGCGACAAGCAGATTTAGAGCCTCTGACACGGATTCTGTGGGGCCGAGGAGTGGTGTTGTGGCAAGCGATACACCTGCACGTATAGGGGGCACTGAATGACGACGAAGTCAGACAAGGGACGCCCACAAGGAGACTGCAATCTCAGGGTTTCGCATGTAGAAGCCAGAGCGAAGCTCACAGAACTTGTCGCAAAGGGAAAGGAACTACTAGCCAAGCCCATTCAGAGCAAACAGCAATTGGACGAAGTGCGGCACGACTACTGTGTCTGGGATGATTTCAACGCGCAGTATCTCAGGCGAAGTTTTACGACAGATGAACTGCAGCAGGAATACTCCCACGTGCACGGTGGTGTCTTTCCACTGTCACCCTCGTTCGAATGGCGGGTTGATGATCAGCGTAGGGACATTACGCACAAGGTGACTCATCTGGAGTCCATCATTGGAAGATTGGAACTGATACGAGAAGAGGTTGATCCTGCTTCGGCCTCAGCTCAAGCGTTTTCCTCCAAACCGGCTTCTTCCACAAAGGTATTCTTGGTCCATGGCCGTGATACTGGAGCACTGGGGAGTGTTGAAGCATTCCTGAGGAAACTGAGCTTGGTTATTACTATCCTCAAAGACGAGCCGAACAAAGGCCAGACGATCATTGAGAAGGTGGAGTCGAATGCTGATGTAGGGTTCGCAGTCGTATTGCTGACTGGCGACGATGAGGGCCGTCTGCGACGGGTGGCAGATACCCTCCTACCGCGTGCCCGCCAAAACGTCATCTTCGAATTGGGGTATTTCATCGGCCTGCTCGGCAGGTCGCGTGTCTGTGCTCTATACGGAGAAGGAGTAGAGCTACCCTCGGACTATTCTGGGGTTACTTTCATTCCTTGGTCCGAAGACGAGCGTTGGAAACTTCTATTGCTGCGTGAGTTGAAGGCTGCCGGGCTGCCTGTGAACGCAAACGATGCCTTCTGACGAATGTGGCATGTTCAACTTCTACCAGGAATCATGCCTGGTTTGCTCTTCGACGAATAGAATCAGAGGATTCATAAGGGGATTTGCGGAGGAGGTTGAGCGTTGAACGTAGGAGAATGCAACAAGTGTGGCAACTGTCTCGCCTATACTCTGTATGCGACGGACAGAAGACCGCTGACAGCAACTACCCAGATGCGCGGCACCACACATGGTCGAGAGGTCTGTTGAACGTGAAGCCAGTAGGAACCTGCTGGCTGGTCTCTACGACGTCTTCCGCAACACTCTTGATCATCACAACGTCGATGTCCCATGGCATGAGGCCGAGGCGGTCATCGGCATGGTGAACGGGGCCCAGCTGCGCCTATCGGCCCTATCTTCAGAATGGACAATGCAGGACGGCATCAGAGTACTGGCTGAGTGTCAGAGGTCCAATTACTAGCACGAATCAAGAAAGGGGAAGTCATCATGGCAAAGAACAAGGTTACGGGGGGCAAGGCAGCATCCAGTGCATCGAAGGCATTGCAAAGTCAAGAGACAGGCAACAAGACCAAGACAGCTGCTGGCAGTGCATTGTCTCAGACACATGCGCCGAAGAAGTCAACATCTTCGGCTGCAGCATCAGCGGCATCGAAAGTCCTTAGAGACGGTCGAACGAGCAAAGAATCGAAGTCGGCGGCTGCAAGTGCGCTGGCACAAACGAAACAGAGGAAGAAGTAGGCTCTCGGGAGTATCAGAGGAGGAATAATGTCGGAGAGAGTTCGAGTTCAATCGAGCAATCTTGACTGGGTTGAGTATGATTCTGAAACTGAACAACTGACCATCGGATTCAAGGATGCATCTGTCTACAGATATGACCACGTGCCCGCCGCTATTTATGATGGGTTGCTGAGGGCGGCATCTCATGGCGGCTACTTCAGTAGCCACATCAAGACTGTATACCACTTCGCGAAGGTGCGTTGAAGATGATTCTTAAGTCACTTCACGTCCAGAATTACCGATCCGTACTGGATGCTATTCTAGACTTCGATAGCCTGACCGTATTGGTCGGTGCCAACGGTGCGGGAAAGTCGGCGTTCCTAAATGCGATTCGCCTTTTTCAGGACCCAACGTTACCCATTAGTCGGGAGGACTTCTATGCTAGGAACATAGAACAATCCATAGGTCTGACAGGGACATTCGGACTTTTGGACGATGGCGAGAAGGCACAATTCGCTCCCTATTTAGACGGAGAAAACCTCATCATACAGAGGCTCTTTTCGTATGTGGGAGATAAGATTAGCCCAGAGTCGCATGGTACTCGTCGTGCTAACGCTGAATTTGATTGCATTGAGCATGCCGAGGGGGGTGCCACAGGGAAGAAGACAGCTTACAACGAACTGCGCAAGAAACCCGAGTACTCAGAGATGCCCAGTGTGATGAAGGCCGACGACATAGATGAATATCTCTCGGAATGGGTCCTGAAACACTCGGAGAGGTGTCCCTACCGTGCGGACAATGGCGAGTTTTTTGGATGGAAGGGCGTCGGGAATGGCTATTTGAAGGACCACTGGCGAGTTCTCTACATTCCTGCTATCCAGAACGCTGCGCAGGATGCACAGGAAGGCAGGAGTTCGCCCCTAACTCAGCTGGTTGACATGTCTGCTCGTAAGGCTCTCGCGGGGGCATCTGACTTCTCTGAGTTCAGTGAACAGATGAAACAAGGTTTCTCTGACTTGGTGTCTCACCACGCTAGCGACTTGGGGGTGCTGGCGCTTGGCATCACTGGCTATCTGGACAAGCTTGCTCCAGGCTCCTCCGTTGAACTCGAATGGGACACGTCACAGCCCGTGGAGATCAAACCTCCAACCGCGCTGGCTTTCCTCGTTGAGGGTGGGTATAGGGCGCCAGTCACACACGCTGGCAACGGCCTGCAGAGAGCTTGTGTGATTAGCCTCATGGAGCAATTGGCTGCTGGCAACGGATCACGCAAGATAGCAGACGGGAGCAGTCCTCTTGCAGCAGGTGCCGCCAGTCTGCCAAGCTACATGATTGTCATGGAGGAGCCAGAGTTGTACCAGCATCCAGACCGTCAGCGCTACTTGGCAGAAGTTTTCTCACGGCTGGCTGGCGCTGGTATTCCTGGCGTGTCCAATGACACCCAGGTCTGTTACAGCACGCACTCTCCTTTGTTCGTACGTATGGGTGAGTTCAGCAGCGTGCGCCTCGTACGCAGGGTCCCGGGGCAGAACTCAAGTGTACCCAAACAAACATCCATTGTCCAATCTTCTGTCGCCTCCGTCCTGTCAAAGCTCGGGTCCGCATACGCATGTACCGAGAAAGAACTGTGTTCGAAGCTGGAAACTCTCATGAATCCGTGGATGAACGAGGGCTTCTTTGCCGGATTGGTGGTGCTGGTGGAGGGGGAAGACGATCGCGCCGCGATACTCACCACCGCAAAGCGCCTCGAGGTAGACCTTCAGGGGCAGGGCATAGCGGTGATACCATGTAACGGCAAGAACAACTTGGCACGCCCCTGGGCTGTTTTCCAGGACCTTGGTATTCCGACGTACGTCATCTGGGATGGGGACTCACACTTGGGTCCGACAGACGGCGTGTGCCCCACATGTCATCGAGCTCTAGACAAGAAGGCAGACCCTCGAATCAACCAGTATTTGCTGAAGCTTGTGCAGGGAGATACAGCCGATTGGCCCCCAACCACCATTGGTGACCGATATGGATGCTTCAAGAACGATCTTGAGGCAACATTGGAAGAGGAGCTGACTTCAGAGGTTTTCGAGGGTTGTCTCTCAGAGGCCATGACCGAACTGGGGATAACCAAGAAGGAACACGCTATCAAGAATTCGTCGGTCATCAGACAAATCCTCGAACTTGCTGCTGCTCAGGGCCATGTCAGTCGTACGCTTGATGATATGGTCCGACAGATCGAGACTTTGCTCTAATGTGAACTGATGAAGAAAGGATCAATCCTTGCTTGTGTTCTGGCATTGACAGACAGTCGTACAGGAGAACGTCTTCGTCGGGACCAGACCACGTGAAGACAGCGACGAAGGATAATATTTGGATACCCGGGACGGTTGATGAGACCAGAGCAGGATCTGCGTTCGCTCCTGCCTTTCTTGCATGGCGGGGCGAAGGCGATAGTAGGAATGGCGAACGAAGGAGGTTGAGCGATGCATAGAGGGAACGTTTCATCAAGCTTGTTGGATGTTCAGTATGAGGGTCTCACCGATGCGCTCGACAGGGTCAACCTCACGCGGTCGTTCTCAATGTGTGCCGGGATCGCGTTTCTCGGTGTCGTTGTTGCCGGCGGCTGGCATCTCTATGACCTATGGTTCCAACGGAGTTCCTACCTCGGCTGGGTCGGAGTAGGATTCCTCGGCATCTACGTGCTCGTGCTGGTTCTCGGCATCCCGCGCATACTGCTGCCCGTCGTCAAAACCTACAATGAGCAGATTGCTACGAACCGGCGCGAGCGTGCAGCTGAGGACGCAGTGGATGCAGTGCTCAAGGGACTTGACGAATCGAAGTACTCTGTCTTCCGGAATGTCTACCTGGGCTATGGCGATTTAGATCACGTCGTGGTAGGGCCAACGGGCATCTTCGTCATCGAGACCAAGTCCAATCGTGGCACTGTTGAGATGGAGAACGGGCGCCTCAAGATCCGGGGCCTCGACGAACCCAAGAAGGACTATGAACGACAGGCTAGTGGTGCATCGTGGCAACTCAAAGTCGCACTGTCCGAGCGTCTGCAGGAGAGTCGCGTGTTCGTCGAGCCCATCCTGGCATTCCCAGCCGCAGCAAAGGTCCCCGACGGACTTGAGCTCCGCCGCGTCAACGCTACCGTTCCCGTTCGTGTTGTGCACGGCAAGGACCTGATTAGCGTCATCGTGGGACACCGCACTGGGATGAGCACCACCACCCTGGAGGCGTGCAAGAAGGTCGTGCAAGATATCGTCGCAGAACGTACGTCGGTGAACCAGTAGTCATTACCACATCATGCTGTGGAAATCCGAGAGAATACAACGGTTCCTGCCTTGGTCTCCAGGGCAAGAGCAGGAACACGGCCCAGAACTGTAAGGGGCATGGAAGCAACGGAGAAGCATGACAGGGAGGGGACAGTGCATTATTGGATAGATCTCTTCACCACTGAGAGTCTGAAGCAGTTCTTGGATGCCGGAGCTCGTACATCCGGTTGGTCCGAGCATCATGCGAAGACGATCCAGAAGGTTGCTCCTGGCGACATTCTCATATGCTACGTCACGGTGGTCCAGAAATGGATCGGAGCGATGAGAGTCATCGGACCAAGTGCCGACGAACGTCCGATCTGGGGCGTTGGCATCTACCCTGTCCGTTTGGAAGTAGAGCCGGCGGTTCTGCTGGATCTGGACACTGCCGTGCCGATGGCGCGGCTCAAAGGGAAGGTGGATTTCTATCAGACCCCTGAGGACAAGGGCACTTACAAAGGATTCCTGCGCACCGGCCTGACACGATTTCAGAATGATGCTGACGGGGACCTTCTCCTGGGATTGTTGGAGGAGGCTTCAGGCGGTCCGACCGGAAGAGACTGGAGCGCAGAGGAGGTTGAGCTAATCGTCGAGGATTACTTCGCCATGTTTGAAGCGGAAACCGACGGCGATCCATACGACAAGACCGAGCACCGGAGGCTCTTGAAGGCCAAGCTCAGCAATCGAAGCGATGGCTCGATAGAGTTCAAACACCAGAATATCAGCGCAGTACTGGCGGAGATGGGCAGGAGCTATATCCACGGGTACAAGCCGCGTGGCAACTACCAGAAGCTCCTAGCCAGCGAAGTGATGCTGTTTCTGGATACTCCGACGCCGCCAGTCCCTCCGGCTAGTACTAGGCCGTGGAAGGAAGCAGAGACACCGCCGCCGATGCCATCAAGATTACCGAGTTCTGGCAGGAGCGATAACCGGCGTCTGAAGGTCGATTTCGCACGGAGGGACGCAAACAACCGTGCGCTTGGGAAGGCTGGCGAGGAACTCGTCATGCTTTGGGAGAAGGAGCGGCTTGAGGATTTGGGACGCACAGACCTCGTGGACAAGGTGAAGATGGTCTCCCTTGAGGACGACAGCAGAGGCTACGATATCTCGTCGTTTGACGAAGAAGGAGACGAACTGTTCATTGAGGTGAAGACAACTACGGGAAATGCCGACCGTCTCTTCTTCGTCAGCAGAAATGAACTGGATGTTTCACACAAGAAGGGCAGCCGCTACCGCTTGTATCGTGTATACAATTTCCGGGAGAACAAGAATCCTGGCTACTACCGGCTCTCAGGGCCTCTTGATGAGACTTGCGAGATGCAGATCGAAACGTACAGTGCGACTTCCAGGGGATTCGGACAGGAGAAGAAGTAGAACGCCGTAGCGCAGGTGCGATGGCACGATAAGCAAATGGAGTCGAGCTGACGTGTGTAGTCAAAGGAGACGACCATGATAACCGACGAGATGTTTCGAGATGCTGTTCTGAGATACAAGGCGGAAGAAAGCCGCGGAAGCTTCTACGATATCGCAGCAAATCTTCTCGATCGGGGATTCACGAAAGAGGCGTATTTGCTGCTTCTGGCCACGTGGAACTTCGCCAGTTTCAGATACGCAGTGACGAGTTTCGATCTGGTTGCCTTCGACGCCACCGTCAAGTCGCTTGAGGTGAACTTCCAACACCTTGACGGCAAGGACATCCGAACTGCCGATTTTGACAGCTTGCGCGAGGACATTTCCGCTATCTACAACACGCTGTCACAGATCAAGGGGATCCAGTACACGGGCGCGCCGAAGATGATGCACTTGAGAAACAGAGACCTCTTCGTCATGTGGGATGCCTACATACGAGGACTGAAGCCGAGGAAGAGCTACGAGAAACTCGACATCGTGAAACGCGGTGACTGGGATATCAAGAGATATGGAGACAGTGCAGAGGACTACCTTGAGTTCCTGAGGGACATGCAGAATAGATTCGCGAGCGTCTCCTTCCGTAAGAATGGGAAAAGCTTCGCCAAGGCAATCGACGAGTTCAACTATGTCAGCATCACCCTGCAAATGCAGAGAGCGGAGAAAACTGTGTCACCAGGTGGCACAGAAACGGCCACGACTGCCAGTGCTGATGATCAACAATCCGTCAGAACTGTCAATACGGAAACCTTCCGCAAGGCGACAACGGGATCGTACTACGGGCAGATTAGCGAACCAAGGATAGTAATATGAATGAAGATTATTGCTTTGATGAGGCATTATTTGCTCAAGTTGATAGTAACCGCAAGGTATCGGAATCCGACTCTGGTATTTCTATAAATGGGTTCTCTCCCCTTGATATTTCAGAAGACGATGATTTGAGATCACGCTGCATATGGCACTTAATCCACAACTCTGTAAATGAGATTTTCCAAGATACTACATCGATAATTCCTCGTGTATTAATTCAGTTTTGGGACGATGCAAAGGCTGTACCTACAGATGTTCAAAAATGCATAGACAGTTGGCAACCATTCGATGAATATGGTTTCGATAGGCTCCTTTTCGACGATGACAGCGCCGAGGACTTTATTGTGAGCAATTTCAATCGCCGTTACTTAGATGCCTTTGAACGCTGCAAACATCCAGCCATGAGATCTGACTATTTTCGCCTCTGCTACATTTATAAAAGAGGTGGATTCTATGTTGATGCTGACGATGTATATGAAGGTGTTGACATTAAGGCGTGGTTTAATGACGGAAGGCTTAAAATCCAACCACTATGTTACGACACAACAACGGATTTAATGGTTAGTGCAACAGATTGCGTTTCCACCCACAACTACTCTAATCATTTAGTATATTACGTTAATAATGATCCCATTATTGCGCCTCCAAGTCATCCGCTGATTCGTATGGCACTGGAACGTTCTACAAAGATTCTTTTGGCTTCTACAAAGAATGTTAGAGATATTCAATCGACAACTGGACCGGGTAATTTGACGGCTAGTTTGGTTCGGCACGCTCTTGAATTTCAATACGCTGGTAAGGTACAAGATTTTCTTTTTGTTGCTAATTGGGATGACGTATCCCTGCCACAATGGCCATTAGAATATCGAAAAGATAAGCGGAATTGGAGGATCTGGGATGGTAACGACATATAGAATTCTGACATATAGAGTTGGGACTTGCTCTATCTTATGAATAGGAAAATGCATTCTGGGTTCTCTAAAAGGTTACTATATAGATTGATAACCCAGGCAAGATTACTAGACGTAAAGACCAAATCTAATTCCTTTACCAGTAGCGAAGCAGGCGATGCAATCCAAAGAATCTATATAATCAGTCTTGATCGAAAACCGGATCGATGGCGACAAGTTAGTCGTGAGCTCAAGAGAATTAGGAGTCGGTCAGGGGCATCGTTATTGAGTATCAGCAGAAGATTTTCAGCTATTGATGCGCGGTATTTTGATGGCAAAATTGACAATAGCATGTTACGTCCATTCTTTTCATTAGCAGACCAACTGAGAGTTGAGCCAAATCGACTTGTGAAAAATGACGCTTACGCCAAGGCGCTTCGCATAGAAATGACGCCTCAAGAAATTGCTGTGGCGCTATCCCATATTGAAGTTTGGAAGTCGGTAGCTGCTAGTAATGTTCCATATACTCTTATTTTGGAGGACGACGTCTACTTTCAGTATGGCTTTGCCCGAGATATGGACGTAGCATGGCGTAGTATCATAGATCATGGTTCAGAAGGCTCGGCTTTTGATATACTTTTTTTATCTTTTCAAGAAGTGGGCATTAGCTCAAAGACCAAGAAATCGCAAGCAGGATTAGTTCGAAAACCAGATTGTGGAATATGGCAAGCGTCAGGATATGTTCTTTCTCTAAAAGGAGCCCAAGCACTGCTCAAAATGCTACCGGTATACGGTCCTGTTGATCTTTGGTTAAATCTACAATTTGAAGGGCTCGACGTTTTCCTTACAAGACGACCTATTATCGAACAGCGTGTGGACGTTCCTTCTACTAATTCTTACTCTATAATGCCAGTATTATCTCAAATAGGAGTGTACACACACGAGAAACCGCTAATTGCCACAAAGCATAAACTTCTTGGCCCAATATTTGCTTTTGGTAGCCCAAGTTCCGGATTGACCGGATTAGCTATGGCGCTTTCAATCCTAGGTTATACATGTTGCAGTGATGTTACAGAATTGCCGGAGCAAGAGCAGTATGATCTCGTTACAAGAAGACACGGACGCCGTTTTAATGCATATGTGAATGTCGGGTCACTTCGCAATTGGTCAATTAGGGATATTGTTAAGCTGTATCCGGATGCAAGGTTCATCTTTACTACACTTGATGTTGGACGGGCTACAATGGCCCGTCAAGAAAATGTGCTATTTCTTTCCAAAGAACATCAAGATAAATGGGCCGTACTAAGTAGATTTCTCAAATGTGAATATCCTGCATCTTCATATCCCACATGCGATGATATTGACCGGCAAGTCACCATAAAGAGGGGTGATTCAAACAACAGGCTTACTACATATAAGCAACTTAGGTTTGATACTTCGCCTTGGATAATATCGTCGAATGGGTGGAGAGGCATTACAATTGCCAAGGCAGATGGAAATGTTAAATCAAGAACAAAGATTGTTGCGGCGTGGTCTGGTCGAAACAGCCTTGATGACCCTCAATGGAAACTTCGCGATGATACATTTCCTGACAACTTGTCCATATTCACGCCGGATAATGTCGAAATAGATAGTCAGGATGTCACTCAGTTAACGCTTCGTGAGCAGACTACTGCCGTACGCTTGTTTACATCAGCGGCAATTGTCACTCAACAGAAACTTCTGTTCGGCAAGTTCGTTGCAACACTTAAACCTACGAACGCCCGAGGTCTTGTTACTGGAATGTTTCTATATAGGAACAGTCCCCGCCAAGAAATAGATATTGAGTTTCTCGGTAAAGATACGACTAAGATGCTGGTAAATGTATTCTACAATCCAGGCTTGGAAGGTACGAAGCTTGAGTATGGCTACAGAGGGACGCCAGTTCTGATTGATCTTGGATTCGATGCTTCAAAAGAGTTTCATCAATACGAGATCGAGTGGCACGAGAATATTCTACGTTGGCACGTTGATGGACATGTTGTTTATGAAAGAGTGCAATGGGACCCTACGCCAATACCCAACCTGCCCATGGAGTTTAATGTAAACATTTGGTATTCGAGATCTAAGGGGCTAGCTGGTGAAATAGATCAAACAAAACTCCCAACTCACTCGAAAATCAAATCAATCCAGATCATGAATC
This sequence comes from Candidatus Cryosericum septentrionale, assembly GCF_003570995.1. Classification (GTDB taxonomy): domain Bacteria; phylum Caldisericota; class Caldisericia; order Cryosericales; family Cryosericaceae; genus Cryosericum; species Cryosericum septentrionale. The sequence goes on along the minus strand of NZ_QXIY01000021.1, from coordinate 24,387 downwards.
GATATTGATATGCAGAAACTGTGTCCCGACTCGGGCCCCGCTTCTTGTTTATGCTGATTGGGAATCAGTTTTTCAGAAAATCGAATTCACCACTTGACCATCTTGCAGGGACTTCCCTGGCAAAGCTCATCTCTATTGGAGCGTTCTTGCCAGATCTTGCAGACTCTTCCAGCGCAGTTCTTGTGTAGCGAATGAACTCGCGGATATTGCCTCGCGACAAACGTCCGATGAATTCGGCCACTTCTGAAGAAATGGGAGAATCTGACCACGAAGTACCGGCCTGGGCAAAACGACTCTGAAGTATCTCTACTGCTCCAGGTCCGCCATCATCTCCCAAGCCGCATAGCGTGAGTCTCTCGCTGAAGACTTGTTTCTCAACCGATTTCATACTCGAGGAGTTGTCTCGTATCTGACGATCACGAGTAGGCCAGATTGTCACGGAGTGATCAGGCATTTCCAGGGCACGTATCAACCCCAGGACGTATGCTGGTGCTATTCCTGGCACGAGTTCCGAATCGGCTTCGTCAAGGGACAGGATCAAATGTTTATGGTGTGATCGGTAAAGGATGTCGGCCAAATGCCGGCATGCAGGCACATCGCTGTCGGGCATCTTGATGGGCTTGGTCTCAGTTGCCTGGGATCCCTTAGCTTCCACACCTGCTCCGAGAAACTTTGCGCTGGCACCAGCCGCAATAGTTGTTGTCACGCCTGTATCGTTCATGAGGTTTGTCTGGATATCCTTGATACGGCTTGTGTCATCCGTAGACAGGTTCGACAGTTGGGAACAAGCATCGAGAAGTTCCATCGCAAGCAGGTATGGAAAAGACTCCGGCTTCATTCCTCTGGCAAAATCGATGCGAACAAATTCTGGATACTCGCTAAACGCACGATGCACGAGACTGGTCTTTCCCGATCCAGCAGGTCCAGTCAATAAGACGACGTTGCTATCTTGGGATTCCGCCCATTCACGCAGGTGATCGATCTCTTCGCTTCTACCAACGAAGATCTTCTCCTCGTCTTCCAGGTTGCACCGTTGATGGATAGCATTGGTTCCGATGCAAAACCGAAATGTTTCCACCAAATGAAAACACTATGTGCCGGAGTGTTTCCTACTGTTGCCATTGTGCCACCTTGTGCCTTTCTGCGTACCATGTTACCTTCCGTCTACCTTCGGATCGCTTCGCCGATCGATGCAGCAAGCTGCTTTGGGTCATAGGTGGTCTGCGCCCTGACGTGCAGGAGAGGCAATCCAACCTTTGCCAGGACTCCGTCGACGAACGCGTCACGTTCCTGTCGATCTTCGCGGTCGTGGGATGAATCATCCAGCTCTATGGCGAGGACAGGTGAGATCGTACTCTTCTCAAAGAGCGCGAAATCGACGGACTTGCGGTCCACCTTGTTGTGGTAGGCCTGGTAGGATCCAGTGCCCTTCTCGACAGTCACGAGGTTGCTCAGCGATACCTGCGGGAAGATGTAGTACTTCGAACTGTCCGTCACCTGCTCCAGTACGCCGAAGAACGAGCGTTCTGCCCTGGTCATCAGGTACCGTTTGAGGACGTAGGGCAGGTCCTCGGATTTCTCCGAAGATGTTCCCTTGTTCCGAGAGCCTTTAGTAGACTGAAGCACGAGAAGAGCCAAGACAACCAGGACGATCCACCAGTATTGTTTCAGAAGCGTCAACAACATGCTTGCACCCCCTTCAGGAATCTGCAGCAATCACATGATACCACATCTGCTCCCAGGGCAGCAACTAGAAGCGTCTAGCCAAGCGCAGCTGCGCTCAGCGCCGTCACAGAGCGGCTGACAGGACTCGTCCTTCATGTTATTCACGACGTGAATAGATGCTATTCGCACCAGGACTAGGCAGCTCGGTATCCGATAAAGCAGCATTCAGAGCCTTGTCCGGAGGTGTCCGGCTCATTCTTTGTGGATGAGCAATGTCAAGAGGGCGAGGGTGACGGGAAGATCTTGTGCCAGACCTCGCGTCATGGCCATCACGCGGCAGCTGTTTCCAAAATGGAAATGGCTCAAACTGAAAGATGACGTCGGACGTCTCGAGAGGTTGAGTTCAGTAGCATGGATGCAACCTTGGCTTGCTGAGCGGGGTTTGATTATATTGTTGGCGTCAACAAAATGGTCAGTTGTGTTTGTCGTGGCCGGCAAGCAACCGAGGCAATGATGTTGGCCTGACGCGCCCCTGTCAGGGGAGTGCCAGTTGATGAGATCGCCGCCCTGGGTATGCTGTTGTGGACCCGGGAACGGATGCACCCGCGGGGAAAGGAGCCAGCAATGGCGATCCACATTGTAACGGACAGCATGGCATGCCTGCCGCAAGGGTATGCCCAGGAGCATGGCGTCACCGTCGTGCCACTCAGGGTCTCGCTCGACGGAGAGTACTTCCGGGATGGCATCGACATCACCAACGACGAATTCTACCGCCGCCTCGTGGCGGGCGCGAAAGGGGGCAGCACGCAGCCGTCGCCCGAAGAGTTCGCTTCTGCATATGGTGCCATTCTGGAGAGGGATCCTGCAGGAGACATCGTGTCGCTTCACGTCAGTTCACGTTTGTCGGGCACGCTCAACGCGGCTCTCACCGGGCGCAACCAGCTGGAAACGGTTCACGTGCAGCTTGTAGACACCTGGAATGCCGGTCTTGGCATCGCATTCCCGGTAATGCGGGCAGTGGAGCTTGCCGAGGCAGGAGTGCCGCTGTGGCAGGTCGTCGCTGAGGCGGAAGCACTGTGTCTGCGGACCCATACCTACTTCGTCCTCGACTCTTTCACGTATATCGAGCGGGGCGGGCGCATTGGCAAGGCCGCTGCCATCACTGCCAGCGTCCTGAAGATCAAGCCCATCCTCACCTTCACCCAAGGAGTCACGGATGTCGAGGACCGTCCCCGCACCAAGAAAGTTGCGCTGGAACGTCTGTGGGCGATCATCGACAAGCATGTGCAGAAGGGGATCGAATACATCGGGTTCCAGTACGGCACCAACCGGGCCGAGGTTGAGGGCTTCCAGCGTGAGTTCACCTCCAGGTACAACCTGCCGAGCATCCTGGCCCAGATTGAACCTGTCCTCGGAAACCAGGTGGGGCCGGATATCCTCGGAGTCATCATCTCGGAGAAGAAGCCGCAATAGCACGGTCGTTGCACGAGCACCCGGCCCAAGGAAGACAGGACACACGACAAGAATTTCAAATAAAAGGAAGATCTTATCAAAAGGTACCTCGGAGTATTGTTGATAGCCTTGGTTCTGTTTTCTGCCTTTCAGGGGACGACAAGAGTAGAACTCGTGAAGGCAGAAACCCAGCCAATCTGGCCAATGGAAGGGTACGATGCAAGGCATACAGGGCAATGCCCGTATGATACGTCAACAAACAATGGGAATCTCGAGTGGAAGTTCAAGACAGGCGAGAAGATCTGGTCCTCCCAAGCCATTGGTTCAGATGGAACGATTTATACTGGTTCAAGGGACCGCTACCTCTATGCGCTGAACCCTGACGGTACGCTCAGGTGGAAGTTCAAGACAGGTGGCTGGATTGTCTCCTCACCTGCTGTTGCATCAGATGGAACAGTTTACGTAGGTTCAAGAAACCGTTATCTCTATGCAATCAATCCTGACGGCACGCTTAAGTGGAAGTTTGAAACAGGTGACGTGATTTACTCTTCCCCTGCTATTGCCTCGGATGGAACGATCTACGTGGGAGCAAATATCAACCACCTTGACATCTTCAACTTTTTGCAAAGCTACCTCTACGCACTGAACCCTGACGGAACACTCAAGTGGAAGTTCAAGGCAGGCAGAAGGATCCAGACTTCCCCGGCCATTTCTCCAGACGGAACAATTTACGTAGGGTCAAACGATCGTTATCTCTATGCACTTCATCCCGATGGTACGCTGAAGTGGAAATATAAGACAAATGGCAGGATCTGGTCTTCCCCAGCCATTTCTTCAGACGGAACAATCTACGTAGGATCAAATGATCGTTATCTCTATGCTTTGAATCCTGATGGTACGCTAAGGTGGAAATATAAGACAGGCCACTGGATTGTCTCTTCGTCTGTCTCTTCTCCCGCCATTTCTGCAGACGGAACAATCTATGTGGCGTCATGGGACGGCTACCTGTCTGCAATTAACTCTAACGGCACTCTCAAGTGGACATTCAAGACAGGTTGGCCCAGTGCCGGTCCATTCCAGAACCTTTTGAAAAGAATGCCTTCTTGGTCGACAGCAGGTCTTGATGAGATTACCTCTTCACCAGCTATTTCTTTAGAGGGAACAATCTACATAGGGTCGAACAACAACTACCTCTACGCACTGAATACTGACGGCACACTTAAGTGGAAATTTGAAACAGGCAACGGGATTTTCTCTTCACCAACAATTTCTTCCGATGGAACAATCTATGTAGGGTCATGGGACGGTTACCTTTATGCAATAGGCAACTAGTAATAATCTCAGTCGCTTCGGAAAGAAGGCCAAAGGAACTGAACATGAGCGATGAAGTGTTGTTCTTCTCCATTGTCATTCCTGCTTACAACGAAGAAAACTATATTGGCAAGACACTCTCGGCGCTGAAGGAGCTGGACTATCCGCCGGACAGGGTTGAGGTCATCATCGTGGACAATGGCTCCACAGACCAGACCGAGAGCGTTGTCGCGGCAAACGCGCCTGTGTCCTGGAAAATCGTCAGGATTGAAGAGTCAGGGGTTTCACGCGCCAAGAATCGGGGCATAGATCTGGTCTCCAAGGCAAGCGACTGGGCCATCTTCCTTGATGCCGACACCTATTTTGGAGCGACCTTTCTCGGGGAACTTGACCGCTTCCTGCGGGCGAACGCCGGCAGAAATCTGGGAACGGGCATGGTTTCGCTCCTTCCCGTTCCTGACTCGAGGGTCGCCAGAGGATGGTATCATTTCTACAATTTCATCAGCTATGCTACCCGAACGACCAAATCCATCCAGTTTATACGCCGGGACCTCCTGAACGACATCCGATTCGATGAGAGCCTGACGTTTGGAGAGGATGCAAGAATGCTCATGGAATGCCGCCGCCGCGCTCGTAACTTCTACTTGAGGAGCAGGAGCGTCTTTTCGTCGACAAGAAGATTTGTGTGGAACGGATGGATACGGGAGCCTTTCACCTCGATCCATCTGATCCTCCTTCCCTATAAGAAAAAGCAATCAATTCATTACCCGGCTCCTCGGTAGGCAACCATACCAGCATTCAGGCAGTCAGGACACCGATTGTGGAGCCACGCATGGAAAACGGAGGAAGAACCACGTGAAGGTCATCCTGAGCCGCAAGGGGTTCGACAGCGGATATGGTGGGTGGGCAAGCCCCATTCTTCCTGATGGGAGAATGCTTTCATTGCCCATTCCGGCCAGCAACGGACTCGTGTCCTATGACGATCTCTCTGCTGGCAATGGCCAGACCTATCTGGAGACCATGCGGGAGCTGCGACAGGGGCATGAAGGCAGGCTGGTTCTCTCGCACAAGAAGTGGCTGGCATCAAGCGAGGGGATCAAGGCGCATTTTGACCCTGATCTTGTGGCCTTCGCATTGGAGCGGCTTCCCGGGTGGCGCGGCATGCTCGGGCAGGCCAATGCGGCGTCCAGCCATCTGCTGAACCACAATGTCGGCCCAGGTGACCTGTTCCTGTTCTTCGGGCGCTTCCGGCACGCGGAACGTGTCGACAGGTATCTGTCCTTTGCGCAGGGAAGGGATATGCACGCCCTGTTTGGATACCTGTATGTGGGCGAGATCCTGCAGGGATGCAGGACAACGCACTTCCCGGACTGGGCGTTGCGCCATCCGCACACGCAGGAGTGCTTCCTCGACTCCCCGGCCTACAAGCACAACCAGATCTTCATCGCCGCGCCGGTGGTGCCTGGAATGAACATCCCTGGGTGGGGGCGTTTCCTCTGGGATGAGCGCCTCCGACTGACGCGACAGGGGAGTGATGGTCTCTGCGATTGGGAGCTGCCGAGCTGCTTCCGCGAGGTGGACGACATGACCTATCACTGCGGCAGCGCTGCCTTCGGCTGGCACGGCGATACCTTCAGGGCTGCGCAGAAGGGCCAGGAGTTTATCATCCCGGATGGGCACGGGGCGGTCGAGGAATGGGCGATGGAGTTGATAGGGACCGCCGGAGCAGAACACTAGTCATCAGATGCAACTACGTTGAGCGCTGTCGCAGAGCAGCTGACAAGGCTTGGCCGTCAGGCTATTCACGATGTGAATAGATGTTATTCATACCATGAATAGACTGAACAGTGTCTGGGAAAGCAGCATGTCAAGTCGTGTCTGGACAAACCACACGGAGAGGCTGTCCAGGTCTGCGAGCGCTTCGATACTCATGCAGACGAGCGCCTCGAACAGGTGTCTGATATGGGGTCAGCTGGTAAATAGGTCCGAGTGGTACATGCTCCCGGTCTGCGCGGGCATGACACATCTGACTGTAACACTCTCGCGAAATTGGGACCGTCCCGAGAATGTTACAGTAGGCCGGTCAGCGGAGGGCGTCATCCAGGAGCTGACACGGGTGTTGTTGGCGACCGAGGAGTACTCCAGCAAGGATCCGGTGGTGATGGCGATCATGCGCATGACTGACTGGTAGTCGATCGTCGAGGCGACCGCCGATATGCCGGGCAGGTCACGCTCGATGTACGTCTGAATGTAGCTTTCCCAGAAGAGGGCAGCTTGGGCGGGCATGGCGTCGCGGATGCCGGGCAGACGTTCTCTGAAAGCCTCAATCGATCGGTCATCCAGCGTGGTCTGTACATTCGCGTCATCTCATGAAGCCATTGGCATCACGTCATGGGGGTATTGGATACACTAGTCTCAAGAATGCAAGGGAAGCGTGGTACGAGGCACACCCATGCATGCGGACACGGCTGGCCAACAGATGTATGGCAGGAAGACTGGATTCCCGCCTTCGCGGGAATGACAGACGCAAGCAGGAATGACGAACGAGCACTGCGGTGACGGCAGGGTTATTCGATCAGGACGATTGTGACGTCGTTGACGTTGGTGCTGGTCGGTGGCACCCGGATGAGGTCTCTCAGCTTATCGAAGAAGTGGTAGGAGTCATTGTTCATGAGGAAGGTGGCGGGGTCAAGCCCAGCGGCTCGTGCCGCTTGGACCGTTTCTCCCGTCGCAATGGCCCCTGCCGCGTCGGTGGGACCGTCCCTGCCATCGGTCGCGTAGGTTGCCACGAGGACATTGGGCATGTCCTGCACGTCCAGGGCAAACGCAAGAGCCAGTTCCTGGTTCCGTCCTCCCAACCCCTTGCCTGTCAGTTTGACTGTTGTTTCACCACCGGCAAAGATGGCAGCAGGCGTGCTGACGGGGTTGCCCGACTGCAGCACTTCCTTGGCGATAGAGGAGAGCACATGCGCTACTTCTCTCGCTTCGCCTTCCAAGTACGTCGTCAGCAGGATTGTATTGAAGCCGAGCGCCTTTGCTTTCGCGGTGCCCGCGCTGACAGCGGTCTTGTTGGAGGCGATGATCTTGACAAAGTGCCGCTCCGGGACCGCCTTGGGGGTGTCCTCCTCCAAGCCCTGGAGGCCCCTCTTCACCAGGTTCTCGACATTTGCGGGCAATTTGCCCCACAGGCCAAATTTCGTGAATATGCTGGATACGTCTTCGAACGTCGTCGGATCGGCGACGGTTGGGCCGGAGGCGATGCTGTCAAGAGGGTCCCCAAGGACATCAGAGAGGACCAGGGTGATCAGCGTCCCCTTCGTCTTCTGGGCGAGGTTGCCACCCTTGACCTTGCTCAGGTGCCTTCGCACGGCGTTGATCTCCTGAATGCGGGCGCCGCACGCGAGAAGTTGTTTGGTCGTTTCCATCTTGTCCTGAAGGGTGATGCCGTCGCGTGGGAGAGGCAGCAGCGCTGAACCACCACCTGACAGCAGGAAGATGATAAGATCGCCCTCACCGGTGTGTTCCAGGAACTCCAGGACTGTTGTTGCGGCCAGCTCTCCCTGCTCATCCGGCACCGGGTGTCCCGTCTTGAAGACAGTAAACCCGGGTGCCGCAAAGTCATACCCATGTGGAATGACCATGTAACCCTTTTCCACTGAACTTCCAAGGACCTCAAGGAGTCCTTCCGTCATCAAGGGGGCAGCCTTGCCGACCGCGACGACATAGATGTGTCCATGCGCCGCAAAGACCTTGTCCTCGACGCAAATCTCGCGCTTGTCCCGGTCGAATCGTATGCATTCCTTGATGTACTGCTTCGGATTTGCTGCCTTCTTCACTTCCTCAATGATCTGAAAGGCACACTCCTTGAGGTCCATATCAGCTCCTGTGCTACGCGAAGATCAGCCAGAGAACGGCGACGCCGAGGAAAGCTCCAATACCGGTGATCAGCGAGCCCAGTGTCTGCAGCTTGAATGCCTGGTCGACCTTCATGTCGGAGAACTTGGCGACGACCCAGAAGTACGAATCGTTTGCGTGCGAGACAACCATGGCGCTGGCACCGATAGCCAGGACGATGAGCGCCTTCTGGGGCGATGTGGTCCAGCCAAGTTGATGGAGCATGGGGAACAGGATCGCAGAGGTGGTGACGAGAGAGACCGTCGATGACCCCTGAGCGGTCTTGATGGCTGCGGCGATGATGAACGGCAGGAGGATACCCATATGCGCCTGGGCAAGAGTCGTTCCCAGATAGGTTCCGACGCCGCTTGCTCGCAGGACCATGCCAAGGGCTCCACCGGCAGCCGTGATGACAAGGATGATGGCGGAAGACTCGATGGCCTTCGAGGTCCACTCACCGAATACATCTGCGTGTCCCCTGACAAGCGCTGCGGCAATGAAGACGCCGATGAGCAGAGCGATGTTGGGGTTGCCGAGAAACACGAAGACCGTCTTGATGACTCCCGTGCCAAAGGGGCTGCTGGGGAAGGCTGCAATCGAGTTCAGTGCGATGAGTACCAGTGGCAGGACGATCGGCAGGAAGGCCATGAACGTGGACGGCAGGTTCTTGAAGCTCTTGAGCATGTCCTCATAGGACATCTGGGCATTGGGGTCGATCCAGATCTTTTTGCCGATCCGTGTCGCGAACAACCACCCGGCCAGCATGGCTGGAATGGAGGCAACTAGGCCCAGCATGATGACCAGTCCCAGGTCTGCTCCGATGTTCGCGGCTGCGGCGATGGGACCAGGTGTCGGAGGCACGAGGCAGTGTGTGGCATAGAGACCCATGCTCAGGGCCGTGCCCATGACCGCCAGCGAGATGCCGGAGCTCTGCGCAAGAGACCTGTTCAGGGCCTGCAGGATGACGAAGCCGGAGTCGCAGAAGACAGGGATGGAGACGACATATCCGGAAATAGCCATGGCAAGAGGTGCGTTCTTCTTGCCGACCAGCTTCAGGATGGCTCGCGCCATGACCAGGGCGGCTCCCGTCTTCTCGAGGAAGTAGCCCATAATGACGCCAAGCACGATGACGATACCAATGCTCGTCAAGGTACCGCCAAAGCCGCCGGTGATAAGGTCGATCAGTCCTTGTGTCGTCGTGCCGTCGGCGGTCTTGCTGAGAAGAATTGGAGTGCCGGTGAGCACGAAGGAAAAGAAGCCGAAGAAGATAGCTGCGAGAAGCAGCACGAGAAAGGCATTGACTTTGTATTTCGCGGTGAACAAGATAATCAGACCAACTGTTACCACAAGAAGAATCGTTTGGATCAACCCTGCACTCATTTAACCCTCCCAGATTATTCTAGATTTGTGTGAAAGCTTTTTCGAAAGTCCCGTGCTGCCATCTCACCTCCTAGAGCAAATGTGAAGTAGATCGCACTCCCTCTCCACACATTTTGCACTCATGCAAAATTCTTGCAAGGTTTGCTGGCAGCCTGGCGGTTGCCGGATGAGACTTCTGTTGAAACAACACGTGCAGTAGCAGAGCGCGTGATGGCAGAGCAGAGCCTGGAAACATGGGATGGACTTGCTTCGGTATCCGCTCCAATCTGCCATTGACGCGCATCGGCGATTCTGCCAAACTAATTAGGCTATGGCAATGAATGGCGTGGTGTCACCAACCTCATCAGAGAAGGGGTTTGATGGTGGCCTGTTTTTGGCATGCGAGATGCAACGGAGACACGAGGATACGCCATCAACCGGCAGCACGGTCCGGGGTATTGGTAAGCGACCGATAACGGGTTGTAGATAGACCAAGGAGGAATTGACATGGATGCAACCAATGACATTTTGCTTGGCAAGTGGCATGAACTTAAGGGCCACGTGCGAGAGCAGTGGGGAAAACTCACTGACGATGATCTTACCCAACTGAGTGGCAAGACGGAAGAACTTTCCGGTGTCTTGCAGCAGCGGTATGGCTATGACAAGGCCAAGGCGGAAACTGAGATCAACNNCCTCGGGAGCCAAGAAGTAGCATCGGCCTCGTACGCCGTCTGCGCGGGAATGACGAATCAGGATAGGGAGAAAGAAAAGCGCCCCCTCGTGTGAGGGGGCGCTTGCATCTAGTGGGAGGGAGGCGTGCTGCCCATGAGGACGGCGGCTCGCTGCGTCTTCAAGACGCCGAGGCTGTCATCCAGTGCGATATGGGGTCAGCTGGTAAATAGGTCGAAGTGGTACATGCTCCCGGTCAGGACTGGATTCCTGCAGACGCCGAAAGCACCCCCTCGTATTGAAAAGAAATACTCGGGGGGGAATGACGAATCAAGACAGGGAAGAAGAAAACGCCCCCTCAGGTGGGGGGGCGTCTGCATCTAGTGTGATGGAGGCGCTCTCAGTTCTCTGCTCGTTGCTGCGATATGGGGTCAGCTGGTAAATAGGTCCGAGTGGTACATGCTCACGGTCAGGACTGGATTCCCGCCTGCGCGGGAATGACAAGTCAGTGCTGGTCAGCCGAGGGCGTCGTCCAGGAGCTGGAGGAGCATGTCGCGGCGTGCCAGGAAGGTCCCCTCGGGGACAAAGTGCACAGCCGTTGTGCCGACGGTGCGCTGTGCGACGAAGTCGCGCGTCACGACGACTGCATACCGTGGATGCGTTTCGTCTACTAGCCGCGCAAGGCCACCGGGGAGACTGGGCTCGCTGAAGTGAGTGTCCTTGACCTCGATAGGCAAGATGCGGTCGCCGCGCGTCACGACGAAGTCGACCTCGTCCGTCGTCCCCTTGGTGCGCCAGTAATGCAGTTCATCCGTCGCAGGCAGGACCTTGAGGAGCTCCTGGAAGACGACCTGCTCGACGACGTGACCGCGGTCGGTTCGGCTGTCGAGGGCGGCAAGACTGGGCACCGTGCTGTTCCTCATGCCGCAGTCCACGAAGTAGGCCTTGGGCGTTTTGCGCAGTCCGGTCAGCTTGTTGCTTGAGAACGGCGTGGCCAGCTCACAGACATACGTCCCCTGCAGCATGGCGACGTAGTGACGAACAGTCTCAGACGACGACCGCACCTCGTTGGCCAGTCCCTCCCAGGTCATTTGACTCCCAACCTGCAGCGCAAGTGTCCTGACGAGTCGGTTGTACACATCGGGACGACCGACGTGCAGGAACTGGGACACGTCGCGGGTGACGTACGTGTCGTAGATCTGGCGCAGCTGCTCGGCGCGCTCGGCTGCGGATGGAGCTGTGACGACGGCAGGGTATCCACCCCAGACGGCAAAGTCGACAAACAGGGGCACAAGTGACTGGCCGTAAAGTCGGTGAAATGCAGCAAAATCGCCGTCATTTCTGCTGGCTGCCGGGATGTTCTGTCGGACGATGTCGCTGAACGACAGCGGATACAGGATGAGCTCGCGTGACCGCCCGACCAGGTGCTCGCGCGTGGTACTGCGGATCTCCAGTGACGACGAGCCGGACACGACGAGCTTGATGCCGGTGCCCAGATCATACAGGATTTTGAGGGCTAGACCGGGGCTTGGAAGCCGCTGGACCTCGTCGATGAGGATGTAGGCGCGCGGACCACTATTGGCATCACGCAAGAATCGCAGGAGGTCTCCCGGGTTGCTGATGAGCTCAGCTGCCCCAGGGTCGTCCATGCTGAAGTAGAAGATGTCGGCGGCGGGCACGCCATTGGCAAGCAGCCGCTGGACGAGCATGGACAGCAGTGTCGTCTTGCCAGCCTGTCGCGCTCCGGTGATGACGACAACGTACGGGTTGTCCATCCAGCCGGCAAGCGTTTCCAACTCACGGCGTGGAAGCCACGAATGCTCGTATGGACGGCCGGTACGCCACGGATTGCGCATGTTGAAGATTTCAATATTCATCGCGGATACCTCCTCTGCTTGGTGCAAGCATAGCATGGGTTGACGAAATGACAAGGGACTTCGTCATTTGGACCGACCAAATGACGAGCCATCTCGTCATTTGGTCGGCTGCTCACCGACAGGTGCTGTTGGAGCGAGTGTCGGGGTTGGCCGATAGCGGGTCAGCTGGTAATTACGTACCCCAGTGGTAAGTACGCCTGGTCAGGACTGGATTCCTGCAGACGCGGGAATGACACTACGGCAGGCAGTCTCTCCTCCGTCGTTCCAGCGAAGGCTGGATATTTGGGAGCATTATGACACAATAGCAGCATGCAAAGGTCAGATGTAAGGCATCTATACTATATTGTCTCAATTGTCAACCTTGGATCGATTGCCCGACAAGGCATTCTGTCCAACAATCGTATGCATGGGACAGCACATGATTCGATTGCCGATCCCTCGGTTCAGGACCGCCGTGACAAGGTGCGCGTCCCAGGCAAGAATGGCTCGCGCGAACTGCATTCGTACGCGAACCTCTATTTCAACGCTCGAAACGCGATGATGTATAGGAGACTCGATCGTCACGCTGAAATATGTGTTGTGCAGGTTAGTCCAGAGATCCTGGACCTCCCCGATGTTGTTTTGACTGACTGCAATGCTGCATCAGGATGGTGCAAGTTTCTTCCCTCACCTAATGGTCTTAATGACATTGATGGAAACCTTGTATTTGCACGCGACTAGAGAAGCTCGGATCAGGTGGAGTACTACCGTCATAAAAGTGCCGTTTGTGCAGAAATCCTTGTTCCTGATGTCGTCAGTGCTTCCTGGTTGGCGGGGGTACTTGTCAGTTGTGAGTCTGCCAAAACAGCGGCTGCTCATCAATTGATCGGGACGCCATTGTGTGATAAGATAACGATAAACAGAGAAGTCTTCTTCCTGTGAGGCATAGATGATCAACGTTGTTGTTGGCGATATTTTTGACTCGGGAGTCCAGACCCTCGTAAACACAGTCAACTGTGTGGGCGTCATGGGCAAGGGTTTGGCTTTGGAATTCAGACGGCGATACCCCGAGATGTATGATGACTACGTCGATCGATGCAGCCGGGATGAGGTTCATCTGGGGCAGCCCTACATTTACCGCTATGTAGTTCCTCCCTGCATACTCTTATTCCCGACGAAACAACATTGGCGGTCGTTGTCTCGGCTGGCGGATATTCAAGCAGGGCTGTCGTACCTCGCGGCACACTATCGTGAGTGGGGTATTACGTCAATTGCCGTGCCTCCATTAGGGTGCGGCCTTGGTGGCCTTGATTGGTCTATCGTTGGCCCGACACTCTACCAAGGTTTGTCCGAACTTGACATCGATGTCAGGCTATATGCGCCGACGAATACACCTGCTGTTCAACTTGACCGTGCGTTCTTGGATAGCACTGTTGGCACGCTAGTTGCTGAAGAAAGCAGCGTGTCAGAACGCAAGATCACTCCTGACTATATGGTTCTTGTGGAAATCGTTCATCGATTGGAAAACATGTCCTATCACTGGCCAATTGGCAGGGTAATGTTTCAGAAGATCGGGTATTTTGCCACCATGTTGGGGGTGAATACCGGTCTCGTCTATGCACGTGGCAGTTATGGTCCCTTTGCGCCTGGACTTAAGTTAGTGGAGTCCGCCCTTCTGAACAATGGGTTGCTGACGGAGACGTGGACTGGTAGTAGAAGCGTGATTAGCGCGGGGCCGACGTATGCTGATGCAATAAAACTAGCCGAAAATCGGGCTGCTATCGACAAGAATGACCAACAGATTACGAAAGTGGTCGATCTGATGTGCAGGATGAATACGCGACAGGCTGAAGTTGCCGCGACAGTTCATTTTGCTGCCAAGGAACTTCATGAAAAGAATCCAAGTCGTCCGACTGAAGTTGATGTTCTCCGGGAAGTCGTGGCATGGAAAGAACGGCGCCGCCCACCTCTTGACAAGGTCGAAATCGCGGTAGTTATTCGAAACCTCGCTTCACTGGGTTGGATTGATGTCTCCGGGAGTCCGGAACTATCGCCGAAAATCGAACTGGAGCTGGGTCTAGCGTAGACCCCGATATGGGGTCAGCTGGTAATTACGTGCCCTAGTGGTAAGTACGCTGGGTCAGGACTGGATGCGCGCAGACGCGGGCATGACACATTCAACTGTAACACTCTCGCCTTAAATGGAATCGTCCCGAGAATGTTACACTTGCCCGACAAGGTCGATTCGGCCATTGACGTCCCAGAGCCAAGGGAAAGACTGGATTCTCGCATGCGTGGGAATGACAAACCAGGGGGCGATCTCTCGGCCCTCGTGCTCGCCAAGGCTGGATACTTGAAAGCATTATGACACAATGACAATATGCTAAGGTCGGATGGAAAATATCTATACTATGATCCAACTTCCAAGAGACGAAAGAGTGCTCAACTTGTTAAGTTGAGAAAAGGAATCGCCCGATTTGGGTTAAATAGTACGACAGGAGTTAAAGATGAATAAATTTCTTGAAGGCAATCGTGCGTACTTACGACCTGTTGAGAAAGATGATTTGAAAACTTTTTCTGAATGGATTAATGATAAGGAGATCCGATCCATTACAGGTGAGGTTTACCCGATGACAGAAAAAGGGCTTGAGGAATTTTATGAAGAGACTCAGAAAACAGAGGATAGAATCTGGTTTGTTATTGTAGACAAAGAAAATGATGTAGTTATCGGAGAGACAGGATTTTTAAGAATATTCAACCCATGGAGAACAGCCGATCTTTCGATAATCATAGGAAAAAAGGAATACTGGGGAAAAGGAATAGGAAAAGAAGTTACAAATCTGATGCTGGAATATGGTTTCAATAATTTGAACTTCCACAGATTAGCAATAGGGGTAGTCGGTTCTAATGAAATAGGTTTGAAGTTCTGGGAAAGTATCGGATTTAAAAAAGAGGGGATACAGAGAGAAGGATATTTCCATAATGGAAAATACTCCGACTTTATAATGATGAGTCTGTTAGAGGATGAATACAGGGAATAATGTAATACCTACTCTGAGCGCTTCTCCAAGTTTTGCTCTTCTCTAACCGCGAAAGCGGTTCCAAAAGAATTGATATGGGGGTGATATGGGGTCTGATATGGGGTCAGCTGGTAATTACGTGCCCCAGTGGTAAGTACGCCTGGTCAGGACTGGATTCCCGCATACGCGGGAATGACAGACCAAGGGACTCACATACGCGGAAATGACGAATAGGGACAGGGAAGAAGAAAACGCCCCCTCAAGCGAGGGGGCGTCTGCGTCTAGAGTGGAGGGGGCGTGCTGCCCATGAGGACGGCACATCGCTGCGTCTTCAGGACGCCGAGGCTGTCGTCCAGCATGGTGAAATAAATGTAGAAGCCATTGGGCTTGAGGTCCCGCGGGATGGGCCACGAACTTTCGAAGCTATTGCTGGCCCCGGCGGGGATCGTGAGGTGGGTGACGACCTGGGCGAACGCCTTGCCGGCTGACCACCGGTAGACGAGGTTGCCTTTGGCGTCGGTGACGGTCCAGTCATACTGCTGTATGGTGGGGAAGGTCAGGACGAGTGGTTTGTTGGTCAGGTTCGTGATCGTGTACTTGACCGTGATGGTCGTCCCCACACGGTAGATGAGCTTGTCCGTCGTGAAGTTCACACTCAGACCCGGAATGCCCGCCTCGGCAACCGCGACCTGTGTCGTCGCTCCGGTCGGTTCAGTCGTCGTGCTGGTCAGCACGAACTCCAGCTCATATGTGCCGAGAGCGAGCTTCTCGGGCAGTTGCCATGAGCCGTTGAGTTTCATGGTCTCGCCCATCATGACGGTGCGGGTGGTCACGATGTCTGCGAACATCTGGCCGGTCGACCACCGGGCAATCACCTTGCCGCCCTGTCGCAGAATGAGGTCGTAGACCTGGGATGTCATGAAGGTCAGGACGAGAGGCTGGTCATTGCCATTGTACAGGGTGTAGCGCCAGTCGATGGCCTCACCCGATACGTACGACAGCTTCCCTGTCGCCAGCGTCACCGTTGGCGGTGCGTAGCGGATGCCGACGGGCGGGTCGGCCGCGCTTACCTGGCGCACGCTTAGCGTGACTGCCAGAGCAGCTATCATGAGCACAATCAATAGTTTCTTCATCGGTTTCACCTCCATCTGGCGACCCCTGAGGGTCACCATCCTTCTTCCAGTTGGACGACAGTCAGCGGGTTCTGGTTCCCGCACGCCCTCACACACGAGCGCATATCGGTCGCATGTCTAGCAACGTTTCGTCTGCCCAGGCGTCACGGAGAGGTTCCTAGTGTGGTCCGAGCACCACTACAACATTATGGCTTTGTGCATTGTGACGTGAATGTCAAGGATGGCCTTGCAAGGTGAGGGGCATGGAGTATGGTTGGGTTAGGGGCCCGAGAGGCCTACGACCACAGGAGGCGTGACATGCCACGACCGATTCACTTTGACCTGGGGGCGACAGACCCGGCGCGTGCGATCGCATTCTACAAGGCGGCGTTTGGCTGGACCGTGGAGAAATGGAACGGACCGTTCGAGTATTACGACATCATAACGGGAGCGCCCGGCGAACCCGGCATCAACGGAGGGTTTGTCCCGTCCACGGGCGGGACCCTCCAGACGACCCTGACCGTCGGCGTCACATCGCTGGAAGAGGCCATGGCGAGAGTCACTGCTGCCGGAGGTACGATTGTGGGCGACATCCGGACCATCCCCGGGGTGGGACGCATGGTGACCTGCAAGGACACTGAAGGCAACAGCTTCGGCCTGATGGAGGAACAGCGGCCCGACAAGCACGTCGAACTTGGCGAGCTGTCAGGCGTCTAGGGAGTCGAAGTCAGGACGGTCGTCCTTCTCCTACAGCATTGTCCATGGCACAGCGGCGATACCGTGTCCAATGTCGTTACCTCATGATGCCATTGGCATCAGCGCGTGACTGCATTGGACACTATGGCTGCAACGAAGCACAGCAAGCGGTGTCCGGCGCATACACAGGACACTTCCAAGGAGAACGCAGCCCGTCGGCAGTCCACAGTGTGAGTGGACCTGACCGGGACATGCAAAAACCCCTGCGCCGCAAACGGGCACAGGGGTGAGTGTTTTTTTGACGGCTACTTCTCGCCGTTCAGGACCTTCAGT
>NZ_QXIY01000021.1:0-6890 GCF_003570995.1 Candidatus Cryosericum septentrionale | reverse complement strand
CCTGAGGACGTCCAAGGCTTCGTCCTCCTGCATGCTGTGCATCGGCGCGTGATCGCCATGCATGCCGTACATCCCGTACATGCCGTGCATACGGCAACCCATGCCATGTCGTCTCCACGTCACCATACGAACAATCCAGAGAATGACCGCAACGAAGAAGATCAGGCACAGCAGACCCATAAACATATATCCGCCGCCCCACATGCCGCGTCCGTAACCACCATATCTCCCAAAATCCATCATAGATATCATTTCTCCTTTCCGCGGGGCGCCTTCGCGACCCTGTACCTTCTATACACAGCATACAAAGGTTTCGTACATTCGATTGTGAAGGTGGAACGGCTGACAACTGTGGCCTGGCCCACAGGGCTGCTACGACGTTCATTGCTCGTTCTGGCGAGCTTAGGTCAGGATCCTGCAGACGTCAGCGATCTCCTGGACCGACACCAGCGAGGAACCATACTGGACATATGCGAGCAGGCGAGCAGTGGGCATGATGGCGACATGGGCTCCGCCCGACCGGGTGGACGGAGCACCCCCATAGGCAACGACAGAGCGGACGATCTGGTCGCTTCCCGCATCTTTCAGGATGTGGGAGCAGAGGAAGGACGCCCTCGTCACCTGCAGCACGGGGTCCGCTTCGTCACCATCTGCGGCGACGGTGCTACTCCAGTTCCTGGTCTCGATGGCATAGACACCTGTGGGGCCGACGAGAAGGTGGTCCAGCTGCGCCGTCTTCAGGTAGCTGTCTTCGAACGGGATGTCCTGGTCAGTGTTGAGGTGCAGGTCGTTGATCAGGACGAAATCATCCGGAAGAGTGCTGAGCGTCTTTATGACTGCACGTTCTGCGATGGCATTGGCCAGGGCGGCGGAGTGGGCCATGGCTTCGATGCCCTTGACGATGCGGCGGGCGCCTTCGACACGCCTCGCCACCTCGGTGTCGCGACCGGCGATGAAGTCTTGGAGGGCGCGTTCAGCGGGGAGGACGGCACGTGACCGCGCACGTACCTGACTGCGTTCCTGGGCCTGCCGGCCCAGTTGGGACAACCCGGCCCACAGGCGGGTCACCGCACGCAGGCCCCCGGGGTCTGCGCCGCCAGCCAGGCGTGCCGTCTCCTGTCCGGAGCGGGCATGAATGCGCGCGATGTCAGCGGCACTGGCGGAGTGCTGTTCTGCCAAATCGTGTTCCAGGGCGGCTTGCTGGAGTGCCAGGTCGTCGCGCGCCAGCGTGTCCTGCTGATATAGGACCTTCTGGGCGCGCGCTAGCTGGATACCAACGTCCGACGGCTCGTCCACGACGATACCGGCTGTTCGTGCCATGGCCAGCACGTCCTTCCATGCCCCGCTTGTACCGATGACTATTGCCACGTTTCTGCCTCCCCTTCCCCAGTGACATATAGGCGTAGGGCGGCCTCGTGCTCGTCGCCTGCCCGACGTCGTCCCGCTCATCGACGATTATTTATGCGGGTCAGTGGTGGTGTCCCTCGACTCCTTCGCCGTGTCCGCCGGCGTGGCGGATGAAGACATGGAGCTTGTTGGAATAGGTCAGCAGGTCGAGCATGGCCCCTACGTACTTGCGTGCAGCGGCGACATCATCCGGGTCGTAGGAGCGGGTGGCTCGGACCTGGGCGAACCGCTTGCCAATCTCTTCCTCGACGGCGCCGGTCAGGAAGGCGATGAGCCCGGCGGTGTCGTCGTCCTCAATCGCCCGCTCGGCGCGGGGAATAACAGGTCCCTCGTCGAGTCCTGCGGGCTTGACCCCGGTGTAGGGCTCGCCTTCGCCAGCACGGTGCAGCCGAACAGCGGTCTCGAAAAACCAGTGGTCCGCCAGCAGGAGCGCGTCGGCTCCCTTGTCGCGCACAGCCATGGTCCTCCGGAAGGCTTCACTAAGTTCCGCTTCGGCGTTCTGGGGGACCCAGGGCAGGATGAGCTTGACGTTGCCTGCGGCCAGGGCCTGTCGGGCAGCCTTGACGACCGGTCCGTCCATCGTGTCACAATGTGGAGGCATGGAAATCATCTCCTTTATTGTACAGTGGTCGGCGATACGTGCGATACGACCAGGCCCGGGCAATACCCGTCAAGCGCTCTCTGCAGCCGCAAAGGAATATCCTTGTCCTTCGGCGACAGGAGGAGCGTTCCGTTCAGCTGATGCCGTACCAGTTGCCGCTGTTCAGGTCCCCCTCGAAGATCTGCCGGTCTTCTGTGTTGGTGATGCGTGTACCGGCCTCGCGCGCAAGGTCGAGATAGCGGGTCGCCTCGGGCTCGTCGCCTGCCAGAGCACTTGCCCGGGCGATGGCCTCGCAGGCGTAGGCGAGGTCGAACGGCGCCATCTCACCCGGAGAGGTCTCCGTGAGCTCCAGGCACCGCCTGGCGTGCGCAATGGCCGCTGGTGCGTCTCCCAGCACGGTGTACACGCGCGAGAGCATCCACTCGGCGCGTTGGTGATGGACGGCGGTCCCTGCCCGCAGCCAGTGGTAAGCCGACGCCCAGGCGGCATACAGCATCCGCTCGTCGTCCGCGCTCGAGCGGTCTGTCGTGTCCAGCAGTTCCCAGACCTCGCCGTTTAGCTGGCTGGCGAACTCGCCGTGTGCTTCGGCAAGGGTATACAGCCTCTCGTCGTCCATGCAATCACCTCCGCAGAGCCCTCCATGACGCGGGAACCCTGCTTGCACTGTAGCCCATCCCGGACTGCGGGTCAAGCTCCCGCGTCATCCTGACAAGACTGGATTCCCGCCTTCGCGGGAATGACAGAAGGGAAACGGGAATGACAGAAGGGAAACGGGAACGACAGGGAGGTGCGGCGATGGCATGTCACGTGAACTGACCATCCTACCTTGTGAGCAGCGCTTTCTCGAGTGCCTTCAGCTGTGCGGGGAGGACCTCGTGCATGTTCAAGCTGAAGGTTTCGAGTGCCTGTTCAGTCTCGATGAAGGGCCGCAGGTCAGCGGCGACTTGCTCCGTGTCGAGGGATGCTGCCTTGTCTGCTGCGCGGCGGACGACGCTGACGGCGCTGTCTTCTCCAAGGAGAGCAAGAACTCGTGGCCAGAGCGGCTGGAGCTTCCACTCCTGCTGTTGTGCCTTCTGAAGAAACCACATAAGGTCAAAGACATCGCGCCCTTTGAATGGCTGTGTCTGGGAGGATCCTCTCGTGTAGTCCCGTCCAAGGAAGGCAGCCAGCTTGCTGGCGAAGAGCGTGGGGAGGTCGTATACCCGGACGAAGAACATCGTCTGGGCTGTGCTGACAGAGCTCACCTGTGCGCCGTAGATACCGGTTGGCTCGGCTGCAATGTCACAGCGAAGCAGCAGGTTGGGGGTGTCGGCAGACGAGTGGACCAGTCCCAACTGCTGCAGGACAGGGAAGACCAGCGTGACCGATATACCGTTTCCACTGACTCTCGTAGTCATATGACGATACTGGAGCGCTTTGCTGACGTATTCCTGGAGATCTGCCACGAACGACTCAGAGTCTGGCTGACCAGGGACATCGAAGTCCAGGTCTTCGGACAGCCGGGGGAGTCCGTACAGCTTGCGCAGACACGTGCCACCCGTGAACAGGTAGCTTCGATACTGCGGGTGGCTGTAGACGAAGGCCAGAACCTCGTCCTGGAGGGCCTCTTTCAGTCTGGTGCGCAGGAAGAGAGGGTTGAGACTTTTTCCTGACTGAGCCATGATGGACGCAAGTCGTTCCTCGATCATACGATTCCCTCCGCGGTCAGAATCGACAGGATGCGCTTCATCTTTGGGACGCCGCTGGTGCGGATAGTCGCGACAAGCCTCTTGTTCTCCGACGGGCGCAGCGCATCCCAGTTGAGCCGCCCGGTCTCGAGCAGGTAGGCACGCATCATGCTCGGAGTACTGAACGGCCGCAGATAGAGCATATCGAACAGCGCCTTGGCGGGAGAAGCAATGCGAACTTCGAGGCCACGATATGCCTCAAGACCATATCCTGTGAACAGATCGCTCCGAATGCTCCGGTAGACAAACCTTCCGAGGGGCGTCGCGTACGTGCGCGGAGTCTTGGTTGTGATACAGGTCAGGGCAAATGGCGATTCGGGGATCATGCCTGCCTTCTCCAGGACATACTCGAGCGACAGGTAGGAGGGAGAGCGCACGATGCCCGAGAGGTATTCCAGGTACTGGCGTGTCTGCTCGGGGCTGGACTGCGCCGCCTGCCAGGCCGCCGTCGGCGCGTAGAGCCCGCTGCGTAGTCTGAGGAGATCCCCCGTGGTCTGCATGCGCTGGACGCGATAATCGAGTGTGGCGGAGGAGACACCAAGGACAACACCAAGATTCTGCTTGGTGACGACAGGCATTGTTGCAATTGCTTCCAGCGTACGAGTGCCAATCATGTTCTGCTCCAATATTACTAACATTCTTTCATAATAGTGGAGCAGAACGTTACTCCTGTCAAGGAGGCTGTGGCGCGACGTCAATCATCCACTGAACTGTCATTCGTGCCTTCGCGGGAACGACCGGCAATACCTGTGGTGCCCGCCAAAGCAGCACGCCCCGGCCATTGTCTTGGCCGGGGCGTCGTGTCGGTAGCGGAGACCAGCGCGTGCTAGTCTACATGGATCGTCTTCGCGTCGGCGTTCTGGACCTTCTTGGGCACCGTCAGCTCAAGCACGCCGTTCTCCATATGGGCCGTGACATTCTCGATGTCGACAGGCTCCTCGAAGTGAAACGCGCGCTGGTAGGTTCCGCCCATGCGCTCACGGTACACGGTCTTCAGGGTCTCGTCCTCCTTCTTCTCTTCTTCGGACGTCCGGACGCTGAGGCCGTTGTCCTCGGCTGTGATAGTGACACGCTCCTTGGTCACACCCGGCATGTTCATGAGGATAACATACTTGGTGGCGTCTTGCTTGATGTCCGTGGCGGGCAGGCGCCCTGACCGTCCGGCTGCGCGCAGCACGGCATTCATGCGGTAGGGAAACAGGTTGGTCAAGGTCGGGGTGGAACAGCAATCACTCATCGTGACAGGGTTCGTATTGATATCGCAGTACATCGTGGTGCCTCCTCTGTTGTTGTCATTTCTCTCCGGCATACGCCGGTCATCGTTTCATATGCAGTCGCCGGCTGCCGTTCAGGGCTTCCGGCTATATCTAATGGTATACGCATTAGCAGTCTCATGACAAGACTGCTAATCTTGAACGACCGTCATGATTCTGCGGTGGCTCTCGTACAAGTATTGATGATGCGTGAGGAGTTTTCTACGTCATCTCTCTAACGAGAGTGTGCCGACAACAGAGATGATCGACAGGATGCAGGGGATGTGAGGTGTGGAGGGAGTTGGGCTCAGCCGGCGGTCGGCAGTCGAGCGGGACGGTTCCTGAGCAGCAGGAGGCAGTCGCGGATCAGCAAGGCCGCACCGACGCTCATCGCGGCTCCGATCAGCAACGACGCGGCAGGGTCGGCCCATGTGTGGCCCGCAGCCGCGAGGGCGATGCCCACGATACCGGCGGCATAGCAGACCTCGTCCTTGATGAGCGACAGGAGACGAAGACGTATCGACGAGCCTTCTCTAGCACTTCGGACGATATCGAACAGGGGGAGGTTGACCAGCAGCATGCCTACTGCCAGCACCGCTATGGCGAGGGCGGGGTTGACCGTCCTGAACGCGCCGCCACGGATCAGGGTCGCCAGTGCCTTCCAGAGAGTGCCCACGCTCAGGAACAGGATGATGAATGTCGCGGAGATAAGTGCGGCAGCGTTGCGCCTGCGGCCTCTCCTCCATCTCAGGTACATGTCGACCGGCTTCTGCGACCAGGCCAGGGCGAGGAGGACGACGACAGCCACTACGGCGTTGGCGAGCGTCGCAAACGCCTGTGCGAGGACGGCCAGCATGTGAGTGATGAAGTAGCTGGTCAACTGGACGATGAAGATGGTCATGTAGCCCACAACCGCAAATGCGAGTCCGCGGCTTGCACGTCGAATCTCCTGCATCATGTCCAGCCCGAGCGTCGAGCTGCTCACGGCGATTGCATCTGGTCTATGTCTGACACTGCCACGTTGCACAATCGTCTTCTCCTTACCAGCGCGTCTTCTCTTACCCCGATGACATGGTGCCACAGTGAGACGATATTTCAAGAGTGCAAGCGGCAGGACCAGTGTGAATGCGCGTATGAGTGTCCCTTTCATCGTACGGAATTGAGATGATGCAACGCGCCGGCTGCGTATTGCATCATATAGGAATCATCGTGAACGTGTGAGTCATTGCATCATTAAGAATCATAGCGAAATGGTCTGCTCTGTCACGGCCTTGAGGGAGAGATCCTGGCTGGTCTTCCGGAGGAGCCGTGCCTCCAGGATGCCGATATCCCGCTGCAGGGAGAGAGGGTCGATCTCCGCCAGTTGACGCAGGAGACGTGCTTTGGCCTGATCACTGACCTCGGGAGCTTGCAGAAGTCGGTGGAGCGGAGTCATGGGAGCATGGTACCTCTTCTGGATCTTGCTCCCCCCGAGCCCTTTGGTCCAAGGCGAGGGGTGCTTCCCGGTCCGGATCTTCTCGAGGAGGGCCATGGAAGGCTGGAGGATGTTGGCACGCTGAGCAAGGAGGGTCTCCAACTGTTGCAGGTCAGCAAGCTGACTCTTCGTATCGAAGCGTCGGTATCCCAGGCACCTGCGTACCAGGGTCCAGTTCTTGCTCTCCACGTAACAGTTGTCGTTCTTGTGGTAGGGACGGGAACGGACAACGCCCCTCGCCTTGAACAAAAGGGCTCGGGGGTGAAGCGAATCCCATGAGCATCGCAGAACCGCCGCAGTTCATCGTTGATGAATTCACTGCCGTTGTCCGAGTGCAGGACCAGGACAAGGAACGGCAGGGAGGTGAGGACATGGGTGAGGGCAGTGAACACAACAACCTGTGCACGGCTGGGAACTGCAACAATCTG
>NZ_QXIY01000020.1 GCF_003570995.1 Candidatus Cryosericum septentrionale | reverse complement strand
AATAGGCCGCACCGGTTGAACCGGACGGCAACGTATCCATATGATACGCAAATGCTGGTGAAAGAAAACAGAAGGTTATTAATTGTCTCTGAAGTATCGAGCCGGGATTCCAAGTGACAGACGATACTTGGCCACCGTTCGTCGACTGATGTGGATGCCTTGGCTCGCAAGGCGCTCCGCTATTTCCCGGTCGCTCATCGCTTTCGAGTCTCTGCCAGATTGCAGTAGCAGCGCTACGGTCTCTTTGGCCGGAGCCGCTGCAGTCTGCCATCTGTCCATGACCATGGAACGAAGTCTGAAGGTACCACGCGGGGTCTTCACATACTTACGACGGAGTGCGCGGACCATAATGGTTCTCGACATCCCGGTTGCCTGCATCAAGTGTTCTACCGGGACACGCGAGGGGGGGCTCGACTGGTTGGTGAAATACGGAGCAAGCGAAGTAATGAGAGCGTCGCCCAGCTTGGCAAGGATCGCCGTGCGTTCCACGATGGCATCGTCGATCCACCGGACCTTGGTAACCTCCATGAGGACCTGCTTTCTGGCTTCAGGGTCCTTGCGGACCGATGACACCACCATAGGATCGATTGCAAGCCCCCAAGCGGGTCCGGGTACTGAGCATTGGAGGGCTCCAGTCAACGAATCTTGCTCGATGACGATGTCAGGCACAACGATGCATGTTGGTCCAGATATCATCCGCTTGGCGGGTTCGGGGTCCAGCACGGTGAAGATGTGCTGCAATGTGGCTGGATCACACTCTATCCTGAGTTTCCTGAGGCACGCACGAATGACACCTGGAGACACAGAGCGTTGACGCGTGCGCAGGAACTGCGCACAGGCAGTCACCGGAAGATCGGGGAGCACACGCGACATCTGCAGGGCAAAGGCATGGGCGACGTCTGTGGCGCCGAGTCCCGCAGGCTCCAGGGTCCGAATGGCGGCCAAGACCCGTCGAACCTCCGCAGTGCTAACATTGATCGAGAAGGCATAACGCGAAATCTGCTTCGTGAAGAAGCCGCGTTCGTCCAGATCCGAGGCGACGAATCGTGCGCACTCCACCTGAGAATCGTCAATGATATCCCTGTCCAGGAGCTCGTCGACTATCAACTCTGCAGGAGTGGAATCTACGAGGTCTGCAAAGCTGTCGAGGTCGCCATTCCATGTGTCACCGGATGTATTGGCCAGGACATGCTTCTCGGCAACGATGCTGCCGGCAGCGAATCGATCCATGAGAGTTCCGAAATCGCTCAGGGGCTGTTCGAGAACCAGACCACGCGTGGCCAGATAGGATTTCTGGCGAAGGCTCAATTGCTGTCGCTGTTTCTGGCTACCGCGCATTTTGAAGAACCTTGGCGATGTGGTAGTGGATGGTGCTCTTAGAGATACACCCAGGGATCTTGTCGGCGAGCTTTGACAGCGGGAGGTCGCGGTACCTCAGTCGTGCCTGCACGACCTCGATCGTGCGGGGTGAGAGACAGGTGCGGTCAGTCCGATCGAAGGCCGCCCGCAATTCGTCGACAGCCCTCGTCTCGCGCTGCAAATTGCCCAGTTCCGCATTGACCGACCGGTTGACCTGGTTGTCCATGTCCCTCTCCAGCTGCAGTTCTTCCAGGGACACCAGCGAGTTTGATGCTCCCCAGGCTGCGAGGAGCGACATGATGTCCTGGCGCGATTTGAGATAGGTGATCTCAGAGGCGCGGCGGATCTGTGAGCCATGCGTCATACGGAGAGAAGTCAGCGAGCGTTCGACGAGCCGACGCCCCACAGGCAGGGAGCAGCTGAACTCCAGATGTGTCCCTTGCACAGCGGCATACCCGGAGATGAGGAAGAAACCCCTGGTGAATGCAGCCGCCGCGCGTTTTCCCCGAAGACGCCGCTCAAGCTGGGTGGGCTCCAGCGGGGAGAGTCCCGAGAACAGTTGCTGTGCCTGAACGGGAGTAAGGTCGACGCTGAAACTCAATTTATGCCCGGCTCTCGAGAGAAGTGCCTGCTTGCGTTGCCAATTGGCAAGTGCATGGGAGGATAGAGAAAGCACGTAGCGCATGATAAAGGGACTCTTCGACGTGAAGGAGATCGACAGCGCTCCCCCATGGCGCAGGACAAGAGAGCTTCCACCATAGAGGGCTCCGGACAGTTCAAGCAGAGGATCGGTCGAAGGCAGCCCTGCCAGTTCCTGTTTGAGGAACTCGATCGTTGCCATGCGCGTCTACAGTCCGAGGAGCGACCTCAGTACGATGCGAAGCTTGCCTGGGTCGTGGCGAATGAGGCCATCGGCGGTTGAGCAGATATCGGCCTCGACGATCCGTGGATGCTGACTCCTTGGGAGATCATCCGAGACGGGATTGACCCCGGCGGAAGCGTACCGCCCCAGCGTCTCGGCAGGGATAGGGGTGCTGCTCAACAGGATCATGTCGATACAAGACCGTCCAAGGACTTCTTCAACCTTGTGAAGGTGCATGCCTGCGGTGTAGCCCTCCGTTTCCCCTCGCTCGGTCATCGCGTTCACGACCAGTACCTTCGTGGCTGAAGAGCGTACGATCGTGTCGGCAGTCGCCTCGATAGATAGCGGTGGTATCAGGCTTGTGAAGAGGGAACCAGGGCCGATGATGATGTAGTCCGCCTGAGACAGCGCTTCGAGTGCGGGGACAAAGGGCTTGGCATGAGGGGGCAGTACTTCGATGGTGTCGATTGTCTTGCCCTGGAGGGGGACCTGGTCTTCGCCATCGATCGTTGTACCATCGGTGAAGTGTGCCCGCAATGAGATGTTGTCCAGAGACATCGGCAGAACCCGCCCCGGCAATTGCATGAGTTCCGACAGCTCCTGTACTGCATCGCCGAAATTTCCCTTGATGTCGCTCAGAGCGGCGATCATGAGATTCCCGACGTTGTGGCCGCCGATTCCTTCGAGCTGCTCCGGGAAACGATAGGCGAGGAGGCGGGCACTGCGTGTCGACTCACCTGCCATGGCGATGAGAGCGTTCCGGAAATCGCCTGGAGGCAGCATTCCAGTGGTCTCACGAAGGCGTCCTGTACTTCCCCCACTATCTGCCATCGTGACAATAGTAGTGAGCTTGACGTTCTCTGTTCGGAGTGACTCGATGATTGGCTTGATGCCGGTTCCCCCACCGATCACGACGACACGGGGAAGAGACTCGGCCTTGCGGTAGCGATAGATCGTCCGCGCGACAGATTCCCTGGGAACGGACCCAGTGATGGCAACCAGCACAGAACGGGCCAAAAGGGTTGCCGCCGAGACCATGAGGCAAGCGGACACGATCACGGTGATGCCGCACAGGACCCCGAAAACTACAGAGACGGCACCGGAAGGGAGGAAACGGCGAAGCATATGCTGAATGGACGGCCGCAGGTTCAGCAGCCATGACGTGCCCGGCGTCTGAAGCAATCCGTCGATGGCGAGAACAAGAAGCGCTGTTCCCGCAACAAACAGCAAGAGGTACCTCTTGACGCGAATGCCAGGAACGAGCCAGTACCAGAGTGCCTGTCTGTGTCCCTTCACTTCTGGAGGTCCCGATGGAACACGTGTACCGCTTTGGCCCGTGGCTTGAGGTGGTGGTAGAGCATGTTCGCGATCACGACAGAGCGGTGTCTGCCACCTGTGCATCCGATGCCGACCGTTAGGTAGCTCTTTCCTTCTTCCTGGTAACGCGGGAGCACAAAGTCGACGAAGTCGGCCAGGCGAGCGAAAAACTGCCGGGCGTAGGGCTCGTGAAGAACACAGAGAATGACCCCCTTGTCGAAGCCTGTGCGATGCGCGAGGTGTTCATCGTAGTATGGGTTGGGCAGGAAACGAACGTCAAAGAGAAGATCCAGGTCGATTGGCAGGCCGTTCTTGTAGCCAAAGGAGACGATATTGATGGTAAGAGTCTGCGATTCCTGCGATCCGAGAATCGCCTCACGCACGCGATCCTTCAGTTCACCCACGGTGAGGTCAGTGGTGTCGATGATGACGCTCGACAGTCCCCGCACCTCTGCAAGTAGTTCCCTCTCGTTCCTGATACTCTCTGACACAGTGCTTCCAGGAAGTGGATGGCGCCTGCGTGTCTCGGAGAAGCGGTTCACCAGAACTCGGGATGACGCTTCCAGGAAGATGACACGAGGATGAATATCGCGCGCTCCGAGTCGCTGGAGCATAGAATGAAACTGGGTCTTGAACCCTGAGCTGCGCACATCGAGGGCCACCGCTATCTTGCTTATTCTGCCATCGGTTTGTGAGGCGAGGTCCAGAAACTGGCTCATGAGAGAAATCGGGAGATTGTCCATGGCATAGTACCCAAGATCCTCAAGGTATCCCATGGTCTTCGTCTTGCCAGCACCACTCAGGCCGGTCACAATGACAAGGTCCAGACTAGAGACTACTTGCACGCACGCCTCCCGTTTGTATTGTCGGTATGCCCGACAGGCACTTCTGGGCAAATACAGTGGCGGAGGGGAGAGGGTTTGAACCTCCGAAGGCGTTAACCTTGCCGCATTTCAAGTGCGGTGCCATCAACCGCTCGGCCACCCCTCCATGCTCTGAAACAAGTCTACAGAACAATCCCCGGTTGTCAAAACGAGCCAGAAGGCTCGCTAACCGGGGATTTCGTACTTGCCTGGTCCTCGTCAGCGGATAACGTCTGTTCCCATGTATGGAATCAGCACATCCGGCACTCTAACGCTACCGTCTTCCTGCTGGTAGTTCTCCAGAATTGCAGCCATCGTTCTGCCCACAGCGAGCCCTGAGCCATTGAGGGTGTGCACGAATGCGATTTTGCCATCTTTGGTACGATACCGGATGTTTGCCCTGCGTGCCTGAAAGTCTTCGAAGTTGCTGCAGGAGCTTATCTCAACATATCGATCCTGGCCGGGCATCCAGACCTCGGGGTCAAACTTCATTGCGGCTGCAAAGCCAAGGTCACCGGTGCACATCTTGCTGCGATGATACGGAAGGTCCAGCTTCCTCAGAATGCCCTCGGCGTTCTCGATGAGCAGATCCAGCTCATGATATGAATCTTCCGGCTTGACGAACTTGACCATCTCGACTTTGTTAAACTGGTGGACGCGGATGATCCCCCGGGTGTCCTTGCCCGCGGCACCGGCCTCTTTTCGGAAGCACGCCGTGTAGGCGACATACTTGATGGGCAGGTCTTCTTCACGGACAATTTCGTCCCTGAGCAAATTCGTCACTGGAACCTCTGCCGTCGGATCGAGGAACAGGTCGTCGGTGTCCGTATGGTAAAGGTCGTCCGCGAACTTTGGCAGTTGTCCCGTTCCCGTCATTGACTCTCGATTGACCAGATAAGGCGGCAGGATCTCCATATAGCCCTCTTCCTGGACGTGCACGTCGAGCATCCATGAGATGAGAGATCTCTCGAGCTTGGCCCCCAGTCCCTTGAGAACATAGAAGCGCGAGCCGGAAATCTTTGCGCCCGCAGCAGAATCGATGATGTCCAGAGATTCTCCGATCTCCCAGTGAGGTCTCGGAACAAATGTGAAGGTTGGCTTCTCATGCCAGGTGAACACGACAGTGTTCTCTTTGTCGCTTTTGCCGACGGGGACCGACGCTTCAGGCAAGTTTGGGATGCAGAGGAGCAAGGCCCGAAGGCGTACATCGACCACCTTCACGCGGTCGTCCAACTCCGCGATGTGTGAGCCGACGTCTTTTATCTCAGCGATGGCGGCTGA
The DNA here is from genome assembly GCF_003570995.1 of Candidatus Cryosericum septentrionale. Lineage (GTDB taxonomy): Bacteria > Caldisericota > Caldisericia > Cryosericales > Cryosericaceae > Cryosericum > Cryosericum septentrionale. Next base: position 7,627 of record NZ_QXIY01000020.1, on the reverse strand, counting down.
AGCGTCCAGTTTGGAGCGCTTGAGTGTGGCGATCTGTTCACTGGCTTCGTTGCGGAGATGCTTGAGTTCGTCCACCTTCTGGAGCAGGTCTCTTCTCTCCCGGTCGACCTCGAGGATCTCGTCGACCATCTCCGGCCCTTCGTTCTTTGTTGCTATCCCGGCCTTCACGAGGTCAGGATGCTGACGAATCAGTTCCAGGCTCAGCATCGGTATCTCCTTCCAACGGTTTCAGTTTCCACGTTGAATTCTACTGTCCGACGGTCAAAAAGCAACGCAGCCATTTGCAAGAATGATTCATGACTGGCGCCGACGATGCCCGAGACACAGGAGACGCAGAAGATTAGAACCCTTCTGCAATCGCCTGTTCCACTGCATCGATACGCGGCGGTATCAACATGCTGGTGCCCTTCACCTTGAGCGCGTTCTGAACATCCTTCAGCCCGTTCCCGGTGATGAGGACAACGATGCAGTCCTCCTGGTGGAGGTCACCACTGTTGGCTAGCTTGCGCAGCGCGGCCACGGAAGCCGCAGCGGCCGGTTCAGCGAAGATACCTTCGTTCCTGCCCAGTAACCCTATGGCGTCGATGATTTCGTCATCTGAGACAGTGACCGCCAGACCGCCACTGGACCTGATGTCGCGTACCGCCATGAGGTGGTTACGCGGAATGCCGGCCACGATGCTGTCAGCGCACGATGTTGGATTCTCCAGGTAGGCGACCGGTTCGCCGGAGATAACTGCGCGTGCGATCGGAGCACAACCTTCAGCCTGGACCGCTATGAGTTGGGGCATATGGTCGATGAGTCCGAGGGTCAACAGGTCATGGAATCCCTTTGCGACACCCGAGACGATACAGCCATCCCCAACCGGGACGATGACCTTGTCTGGTGCTTCAAAGCGCATCTGCTCGGCGACCTCGAGGGCGACAGTTTTCTTGCCCTCGACCATGTAGGGGTTGAAGGCCGTGTTTCTGTTGTACCAGCCAAATCGTTCCGTTGCCTCCATGCATAGGTCGAATGCTTGGTCGTAGTTGCCATCGACAAGGAACAGATGGCTGCCGAATACTCGCAACTGCGCTATCTTTCCCGCAGGCGCGGATGCAGGCGCAAAGATGTATGCGGCGACTCCTGCATTCGCGGCAAGCCCTGCCAGGCTGGAACCTGCGTTGCCCGTCGTTGCGGCTGTGATAATGTGCTCGCCAAGTTCGGCTGCCTTGGCGATGGCGATGGCGGAGGCCCTGTCTTTCAATGAAGCTGTTGGATTGCGCCCGTCGTCTTTGAACCATACATGGGGCAGTCCTAGTTGAGGACCAACACGTTTGCTTGCATATAGCGGCGTCCAGCCGATCTGGAGTGTCAGCGACGCAGGACGTCCCTCGACAGGCAGGAGCGCGAGATATCTCCACATCGAGAGATCGCGGTCATTCTCCAACTGTTCCCTGGTGAGGATCCTTTGGACCCGATCGTAGTCGTACAGGACTTCGAGGATTCCGTCGTTGCCGCAGGTGGGACAGACATAGCGGGTTGTGGAAAGGTCGTATTCGCGTCCGCACTTCATGCATTTCAGCCCAAGAACTGAAGACATTATTCCTCCTTGACGGAAAGGTGGGCGAGATTGCTGCCTCACCCGCCCATATCATTCGTTGCCGCTGTAGCTGGCCATATGCAATCAGGGATCGTACCTCTTTCGTTCTTCACCCTCTGCTTTGCGGCATTTCCCTTGGTGCCTGAGTTTTTCTCGGAGAACGGTTGATAACAAGCCGTTCTTCAAGGCACGGTAGATAGTTGCGGTGCAAAGGTCCATGCCATGATGGCCAATAATCTGCTCAGGTGACCAGTACTGTTCTAAGCCGTTTACAATCTGTTCGTAATTCTGACCTCATGACTTTCAGTTGAGGCTTGCATGCCCGTCTGCGAAGCGTGTAAGAATTCTGAGCCTCATGAGAACTGTAGCCGTGTCTTCCTTTATTTCTGTGGAGTTCCCGGCCGATAGTACTCTTGCTCCGACCAAGCGCTTGTGCAATCTGTGTGATGCCTTTCTGATTGTGATACATCAGCAATATGCACTCGCGTTCACTAATGGTAAAATAGTAGTAGCTCATCGAGTAAACCTTCTATACCAATGGCTGTTTGGTAACTTCCATTTTACCGCATCGGTTTGTCTTGATGGACTTCCTTTTTCAGTTCAGCTCGTTGCACTTAGATTGTACATCCGCCGGCAAATAGAGCAAATAAAGCTCCGACAATTGCTTTATACCAGAAGCTTTCCAACAAAACACCCATTTCGGAACTTTCACGTTCCTCGTGCATTTGTTCTCCCTTAGCTATCATAAAACCCCCAATGGTAGTGTACAATCAAGTTTGCAATTTGGAGGTTGAAAAAGATCATTGGAGGTTCCAAGATGTTGTTGCTAAAACTAACAGGGAGGAAGCAACCAATGACCAAGACCAAGGATACGGCGTTCTTTGAAAGCAAGCTACTGGAATTCATCGCGGAGGAGGATCCGCTGCTGTCGATGCTGCAATGGATGACGCAGAAGCTGGTGGAGGTGGAGGTGGCGCCGGTCGAGGTCATCCGTGAGGCCTGACGCAACGGATTCTCGACGCGAAAGATCGACCGTGTGGCGAAGAGCCTGGGTATCAAGGACATCAGCGCCTCACAGGTGAGCGAGATCAACAAGGGGCTCGACGGGATGGTCGAGGAGTTCCGCAACCGACCCCTCGATGCGGAATACCCCGTGGTCTGGGTGGACGCCCTGTATGAGAAGATCCGAGAAGGCCGGCGTGTACAGAACATGGCGGTTATGATCGTGAAAGGGGTGAACATGCGGGGGATGCCCCAGATCCTGGCTGTGGAGCCGATGGAGAACGAATTGGAGGAAACCTACCGGGCACTGTTCGCCCGGTTGCGGGAGCGGGGCCTCAAGAAGGTCTGGCTGGTGGTTTCCGACGCGAGTGCCGGACTGCAGGCGGCGATCCGCAAGGATTTCATCGGGGCGTCCTGGCAGCGCTGCAAGGTGCATTCATGCGCAACATCCTGGCGCATGTAAGCCAGAGGGAGAACGAGGCGTTCGCCGTGCGGTTGAAGCAGATCTTCTGGCTGGAACCCGACAGGGAGAGCGCCACGGCGTGCGCGCAACGATTGGCCGAGCTGTATGGACAGCGGTTCCCACCGGCGATCGAGTGTCTGGACGCGGGCCTCGAGGACTCGCTCCAGTTCTACGCGTTCACGGAGATCGACCACCGGAAGATCGCGTCCAGCAACACGCTGGAGCGGCTCAACAGAGAGATACGCCCTCGCTCACGGGTCGTCGGGATATTCCCGGGCATCGGCTTGTACCTGCGGTTGGTCACCACGTACCTGATTGAATGCGAGGAGGATTGGCAGAACGGACGGAGTTACATCAAGGCGGAGTCGCTTGCCAGGCACCAAGTGCTATTGAATGAAGCGGCGTGACGATTCAGTGCTTCCGATGATTTCCGAACTGTCAAATTGCGAATAATATATGAAGGTTCTGACATACCAATCTGTAAACACATCTTGAAGCCGGGACGAATTATTTCCAGCCAGATGCCATTGTGAGGGCCATTATCGCCTTTTGGGCGTGGAGCCTGTTTTCTGCAATATCATAAATGATTGAACGAGGGCCACTTGCTACTTCATCGTCCACTTCATTCCCCCTATCAGCTGGCATAGGGTGAATAAAATAGGCCTTGTTCGTTAAATCATTGAGCTCTGAAGTTAACCTCCAATTTTTGTATTGAAGGGCGAGTTTTTGGTCTTCTTCTTTGCCAATGGCATATCTCTTTGGACTCATCCATTGCCTTGCATAGACAACATCGGCACCTTTAACTGCTTCAAATCTGTCATGGGTTATTTCAAACTTTGCCCCAGCTTTCTCAGCATTTTTCTTCGCTGTCTCAATAACTTCCGGGTCAAGGTCAAAACCTTCAGGATATGCAAGAGTAAGGTCCATTCCATATCTTGGAAGAAGGAGGACATCCTCCTGAACGGAGCTCCAGGAACGCACCATTGGGGAATAACCCCACATCATAGTTATTTTTCTGCCCTTCACATCTCCCATATGTTCCTGCAACCCCATGAGGTCTGCAAGCCCCTGGCAGGGGTGATATTTATCATGAGCCATTGAAACAATAGGAATTGATGCATATTTTGCATATTCTCTAAGCAATGCTTCACCATCGCCATACTGCTCAATAGCATCTTCAAGAATCCTTATTCCAAGACCAACACCATATCTCGACATTACATTTGCTGCATCCTCTATCGTTTCGCCTGCTTTTTCTTTTGACTTCAATCTCATCGTTTTTGGCTCGAGAAATTGGGCATGCCCTCCAAGTTCCGTGGCCGCCGCTTCAAAAGACTGCCTCGTCCTTACCGAAGGGTTATAAAAGAACATAAAGAAAGTCTTGTACTTAAGGATTTCAGTATATGGCTTTTCATACCTATGCCTTTTCATGTCTTTTGCAAGGGCAAGAACTTCATCAAGCCATTCCTTTCCCCAGTCCTGCGTAGTAATTAGATCCTTACCATAAAGGTCCATTGCCATCTCCCTGGACTACATTATTCTCTAACGATCGTCGTCCCAGCTTTTCCTTCAAGCGTTTCAAGGTATTTCGAAGTCAAGGAAATATAAGCCTTCTTGCCGCCGCCTTCAAGGAATTTGATAATTGCAAGAATCTTAGGTCCCATACTGCCAGCAGGAAAATGCCCTTCAGAATAGTATTTCTTTGCTTCTTCAAGAGTCAAATGTCTCAGGTTAACCTGATCAGGCTTCTGATAGTGAAGCTTGGCTCCATCTTCTCCTGTAAATATGGTTAGTGTGACATCAACACCTTCTCCTTTTTCCTTTGCTCTCTTTAGAAGCATCGTACCAAGTAAAGCAGAAGCAAGATCCTTGTCTATCACTGCCTCAACCCCTCTGTAAACCTTCAAATCTTTACCATCTTCAAAAGTAAAGCCATAGTTACTATGATAAACACCATTTTTGTCAGGCTCTTCCAAAACAACAGGGATACCGCCGCCACCAACTGTTATCGGTACCATACCTTTTTCAAGTGCTGCCTCAACGAGATCAATCTCAACTATATCAAGGGGTACAGGTGATGGGACAACCTTTCTCCAGATTTCGTTGCCCATTTCGTCTTTCTTGTATAGTTTAACGACCCACCCGTCTATCTGGGCTCTTTCCATTGCTTGTCCTTTTGTGTAAGATGGGCCGATAAATTTCGTAGGGTTCTGGAAGCCAGGGTCATCTTTACCAACGACAACCTGTGTCACAATGCTCACAACCTGTTTGTTGATGCCTTTTGTCTTTAGCTGGTTTGCAAGAATCTGTGCTAACATATACCCCATCGAGCCCTGAGTATCTGCCCCGCACACATCAAGGGGAAGAGGAGGAAGTATGGGCCTTGAATACTCTGAGCGAAGAAGAACATTGCCTACCTGAGGGCCATTACCGTGCGTAAGAATGTAATCATCTTCAGGAAAAGAAGTTACGATGTTTGATATATACTCGCAGGTTTCTTTTGTTCTTTTCCATTGCATAGCAATATCGGGGATAATAGCTTTTCCATTTTCATCAACTAAACCGGCAGGCGCAACTTCATTGCCACCAAATGCAAAAATCCTAATTTGTCTTTTTCCCATAATGAATTCCTCTTTCTTTAAATCTCCTAAATCTTCTTTTACAGAATTATCTCATTATCAAGGACATGATTGCTTTTTGAACATGAAGCCTGTTCTCTGCCTCATCATTAACAATAGAAATTTTCGGGTCATCAATAAGGAGATCAGTAACTTCAAAACCTCTACGAGCAGGAAGACAATGCATATACACACAATTCTTATTGGCCACCTTAAAATGCTCATGCGAAATACGCCAATCATCCTTGTATTTCTTGCCCACTTCAGCATGTCTTTCGGGATTCCTAGCCCAGGATTTAGCGTAGATAACATCTGCGTCTTTTGATGCTTTCCAGATGTCATTCTCAATCGTGAGAGAACCGCCACTTTCTGCTGCTGCCTTTTTTGCAAATTCAACATATTCGCTATCAAGATCATAAAGCCCTGGCTCGTCAGGATAAGCAAGAGTAATATTTAACCCAAGCGTAGAGCCCGCAGCAATCATTGTCTGAGGCACTCCTGCCGATTTTGCTCTCTCATCATATGCCCATGACATGACAATTTTTTTATTTCTTGCATATTCTAAGCCACCAAACTTCTCCATCATGGTAAGAATATCACCCATGATCTGACAGGGGTGCTCCTTATCATCAAGCATATTAATTACAGGTATATTCGCATATTCAGCTATTCCTCTTAGAACATTTCTAGCATCTCCATATTCATATGTTTCTGCACCCATCTGGGTCTTAAGATTATAGAGACGAATTGCAAAACCGTCCAAAAATCTCGAAATCATTTCGGCAGTATCCTTCCATGACTCCTTGTGGGAAAGTTGTAATTCCTCAGGATTATAGACCTGAGCAGACCCACCAAGCTGAACTATCCCTGTTTGAAAAGAAAGTCGAGTTCTCGTTGAAGGCGATGCAAAAAGTAATCCCAAAACCTTTCCTTTGAGGATTTCTGTCTGTGGCTCACCCACGGCATTTCTCATTTTAAGCCATTTAGCAACCTCAAGAATTGTTTCCAGTTCCTCTCGGCTAAAGTCGAGTACGCTAATAAAATCTCTGCCTCTCATATCTGTTTTCATTTTTTTACCTCCTTGAATGCTAAGTATCTTATGCTCTTAGTATTCGCAGTCAATAGGAAAGACTAATCGACTCACTCACCAGTCTCATATGTATCGGGAATTGTTCAGCTTCCCGCAAGGACCGTGTCAACTCACGTAAGAATGGAGGTGAACCATCAGGTCGTGAACTCACCAGCAATGGAGGCGTAGCTGCCACGTTTCTTGATGAGCAGAGGTTGTCTTCTCCTGGCGATCTCATCCAGTCGGTCCTGGCACAGGAAGATCTCGTGGAGGAGGGTTGTCATGTCTAGCGCTGCGCATGTTGCTTGCAGGTGTTCCTTTGTGTGTTCTGCAACATCCTCTCGAGTCAGCATCCGTGCGCACGGTGTCTGTGCTGTGTCGTACACCTTGGTGATATGGCTTTCGATCCTTTCCTCCCGCAGGAGCCTCTGCAGATTCGCGGGGTGGACCCCCCGAGGGGAAAGGTCTAGGCGCTAAGGTTCCACCTGGACAGTGGACGCCGCTTGAAAAACGGTATCAAGTGCAGCAGATCGGCCCACGATTGCGATCTCCAGAGAACCTGCCAGGGTCGGCGCGTAGGTCACCGTCACGGGCAGTGACGAGGCTGAGGTGACAAGCAATCCTCCGATATACACGTCGAATGATACGGCGGCTGACCCGACGGGCTGAGCCACGTCGAGACTGAGCGTCATTTGCTGTCCGACCTTGAACTGCTCTGGGAATGCTGTCACGCTGAGTTCATTACCCGACGTGATCTGCTCTTGGTAGACTTCCGTAGGAACCTGGTCCCGGAGCATGGTCCTGACGACGACTCTGCTATCGGGCCAGTCGGTCGGAGCCAGCTTGGTCAGATCCTCGGCCGCGAGTCGTACGGTCTGAAGAATCGGTGGATG
>NZ_QXIY01000002.1:131738-137377 GCF_003570995.1 Candidatus Cryosericum septentrionale | reverse complement strand
CCCCTCGTATGGGAACAAAGTGCTCGGGGGAATGACGGAGGGGAAGTGGGAATGATGGACTAAGGACAGCAGGCAGGCCTGGCGAGGACGGGTTGGAGGTCATCCCGTGAACTTACCACCCTGGGTCGGAATTACCAGCTGACCCCAATGGCTACCGGATGCCGCAACCGCCTGTCGACGCTACTTGCTGGAGACTGCGGCCTGCTTGTGAATGGTGTGGAACCAGGTCTGGTCGTTGCGCGTGAAGAGGGCGATGAAATCGAGCGGAAGCCACGTCAGCCCATACACGGCGAACAGGAACACGCCCCACCAGTACTTCGGCTTGACCTTCTGGAGCAGCAGGGCTGCGACGAGCATGGGAGGAGCAAACCACTCGAGCGCGAACAGGGCAATCCAGACCCAGGGGAGCACGATACCGGCGGATGCCCGCACAGGCACGGCCGTACGAGCAAAGTAAATGACGACGTTGACGAGCACCAGGAGATAGGAGAAGACCATCCAGATTGGCTGCCCGATGTAGACCAGGATGTCGAACGCCGCCATGTCGAACCGGGTGAAAAAGCGCTTCCACAGAGGCCCGGCGTAGCGGAAGCCCAACTGGAAATGGCCGCGCATCCAGCGCATGCGCTGATTCCAGGAGGCGCGCATGGTGAGGGGCTTCTCGTCGTAGACGTGCGCATCCCATGCCCAGGTCGGGTGAACGCCCTGCAGGACGCACTTGATGGTGAACTCCAGGTCCTCGGTGAGGGAATGGGGATTCCAACCGATCTCGTCGATGAGCGACATGGCCATGCAGGAGCCCGTTCCACCCAGCATGGAGGCAAGGCCGATATTGCTGCGGGCGAGCTCCCAGAAACGGTTGGTGCACCAGTACCCGATGGCACATGACAGCGAGATCCACGTGTCCCCCGGGTTCTTCATATCGAGATACCCCTGGACGACACGGTGGCCCGCCTGCGCATAACGGTCGACCTCGCGCAGGAAGTTAGCACTGACCAGGTTGTCCGCGTCGAATATCGCCATCATGTCGTACGACGTGCCTGTAGACTTGATGCGCGCCAGGAGCCAGCCGATAGCGTGGCCCTTGCCGGTCAGGACCGTATCCGTGCGTTCATAGACAATGGCTCCGTGCCCACGGGCCACGTCGGCGGTATCGTCCGTGCAGTTGTCCGCGACGACGTAGACGTCGAAGAGGTCACGTGGATACTCCTGCCATGCCAGCGAATCCAGCACGTCACTGATGACATGCGCCTCGTTATGCGCCGCAACGAGCACGGCAAACCGCGTGAGGGGGTCCCTCAGCGGCGGTTTGCGCCTTTGGTAGAACCCGAACAGCGACATGACCGACTGATAGGCGAACAGGACGAAGACACCGGCCTGTAAGACAGCAAGCAGCACGTAGCCAAGCTGTCGTATGATCTCTGGTTCTAGATGCATTCCATCATCTCCAGTGCAGGAAGAACCTGGCGCGTGATACCTTCCCGCACATTCCTGTCATGACAATCCAAGATACTAGGCCGACGGCGCCTGGTGTAAAGAACCAATATAATGAATGTGCCCGGCAAACCCGCCAAGGCAGGAGCCAATCAGCACAGAAAGGCGTTCATGACCGAATCGACGACGTGACCGGTCGTTGTGTCACACGGTGGCACTGGGTGACAAGCATGGCTGCCATGTGGTCGTGCCTGCTGCCCTGGAATCGCATGGCCCCAGACTGGATTCCCGCATACGCGGGAATGACACATGGAACGCCTCCTGCCCAGGCGTGCCCTCGCCAGGGGAACACGATATACTGGGGCACATCTCCCGGCTTGACTTGCGGCTGTCGGTTTTTATGCTGTAGCAAGTAAGGTTATGGGCCAAACGGGCCCGCGGCCAGCGTGACAACGGTCCGTGCAAGGGGAGAAATGCGATGGAGCATGGCAGGCCACTTGAACTGCTGGCGGTCCTTTCCTGTGCACCAAGCAGGCACCAGGGAGGTGCCCGGTGACACGTGAGTCCTTTGTCGCGCTCGTCAGCAATGTCTCCCTGCTCGTTGCCATGGTCTTCGTCTACGACCTCGTCAACACCCGCCTGCTCAATCTGGAAACCAGACTGCGTCAAGTGATGATCGGGGCGGGACTCAGCATCATCACTATCGCCGTCATGGCGGCGCCCTGGGTATTCGAGCCGGGTATCGTCTTCGACACGCGCTCCATACTCATCAGCATCAGCGGCCTGTTCTTCGGGGCCGTCCCCACCGTCATCGTGATGGCCATGGCCTCCGTCTACCGCATTCTTCAAGGCGGCGCAGCGGCATTCACGGGCGTCTGTGTCATCACGGCGTCGGGGCTCATCGGCCTGGCCTGGCGCCACGCCCTCAAACGTCCGCTCGTCACCCTCACCTGGCGCGACCTGCTGAGCCTTGGATATGCCGTCCATGTCGTCATGCTGGCGCTCATGTTCACACTGCCGTGGCAGACTGCTCTGCACGTGCTCAGTCGCATCGCGCTGCCTGTGCTGACCATCTATCCCCTCGGTACGGCGGCCATCGGCGTGACCAAAACCGAGACGGCAAGCGGCAAGTACGTCTTTGTCAACCAGCGCTTCGCGGACATTGTCGGGTACACGCGGAATGAGCTGCTAACGATGGACTTCCACGAACTGACCCACCCCGATGACCTGACCGACGACTTGAACAATGTCGACCTCCTCGTCAAGGGCGAGCTGCATGAGTACTCCATGGAGAAACGGTATCGCCGCAAGGATGGCAAGACCATCTGGGTGAACCTCACGGTCTCTCCGCTGTGGCAGGAGGGAGAGCCTCCAAAGTACCTCATCGGCCTCGTCGAGGACATCTCCGAACGCAAGCGCGCCGAAGACGCCTTGACGGTTTCGGAGGAGCGGTACCGCACGCTGTTCGAGTCAATGCCCATCGGTGTCCTGTATTTCGCGTCCGACGATACCATCGTATCGGCCAACGCGGCGGCCGTCAGTATGCTAGGGATCACTCAGGGAGAGATCGTGACCCGTCGCCCCACGGAGCCATGGTGGAGGAGCATCCACGAGGACGGCTCGGAGTTCTCAGCCGAGTTCCTGCCCTCAGTGCAGGCCATGCGCACCGGGGAAGCAGTCCATGACGTTATCATCGGCATCTTCAACCGCCGCGAGGAAGCCTACCGCTGGGTCCGCGTCAACGCCATACCGCAGTTCCGCGTGGGCGAGACCTCCCCGTACGAAGTCTATGTCACGATGGAGGACATCACCGAGCGCAGGACCATGGAACACGAGCTGGTGCAGCTTGCGTCCTTCCCCAGTCAGAATCCCAACCCAGTGGTAGAGATCGCCCTGGACGGTACCGTTCGATATGCCAACGCGGCCGCGTTGCAGGTGCTCACGCGTCTTGGTCTGCAAGGCGACGCCCGTCAGTTTCTGCCAGAAAACACCGAGCAGCTTGAACGGTTGAGGCACCTGTGCGAAGCGCATCCCCAGGCTCACGAGTTCGCCCTCGGCCAGGCCACCTTCTACAGGGTGATCATGGCACCGCCTGAATCGGCGACCCTGCGTGTCTACGCCATCGACACCACGGAGACCAGGGCAGCCCAGTCAGGACAGGAGCACTACCTCAGCATGCTCGATCGGAGTCTGAACGAGATCTACGTCTTCGACGAGAAGTCACTGAGGTTCGCATACGTCGATGGGGCCGCCCTCCGCAACCTGGGCTACTCCTTGGCGGAACTACAGCACATGACGCCGCTGGACATCAAGCCTGAGTTCACCAGACCTGCCTTCGAGGAGCTGCTGCAGCCCCTGCGGGACGGAACCAAGGAACTGCTGGTGTTCGAGACTGTCCATCGGCGCAAGGATGGCACAACCTACCCGGTCGAAGTCCATCTTCAGCGATTCAAGGGAGAGGGCCAGTCGTCGTTCCTTGCCTTCATCAATGACATTTCCGACCGCAAGCGGGCCGAAGCCGAGGGGCAGCGGATGCAGGCGCAGCTACTGCAGTCCCAGAAGATGGAAGCTGTCGGCGAACTTGCGGGAGGCGTCGCGCACGACTTCAACAACATGCTGACCGGTATCCTGGGCAACGTGGCCATCGTGAAGGAAAGCATGTCCCTGAACGACCCACTGCACGAGAACGTCGATGCCATCGGGACTGCCGCCCAGGAGGCGGCGAACCTGACCAGAGGCCTGCTGACGTTCAGCCGTGGAGCCATGGTCCAGCCTGTCGCGCTCGACACGAACGCATCGGTCGAGCGGACCCTGGCTGTGCTGACGCAGTCCCTGCCAGCGTCTGTCACCATCGTCAACAAGCTACAACCGGGTGCCTGGAACGTCTTCATGGACCAGTCCCAGATGACACAGATCCTCCTGAACCTGGGCGTCAACGCCCGGGATTCGATGGAGGGTCGGGGCACACTCACCGTCGGCACGCGGAATACAGTCGTCGACGCGGCCTATGTGCAGGCCCATCCCTTCGCCTGCACCGGGGAGTTCGTCGTGCTGAGTGTCGCAGATACGGGGCAGGGGATCTCACTCCAGGTCCTGCAACACATCTTCGAACCCTTCTTTACGACGAAGTCAGTGGGCAATGGCACGGGCCTCGGCCTCTCCATCGTGTACGGTGCGGCGCACCAAGCCGGTGGATGGGTCACGGTCCAGTCGGACCCCGGCGAGGGGGCGCTGTTCGAGGTCTACCTCCCACGCTGCCTGGAAGAACCCACACCATCCTTCGCTCCCGCATCCATTCCTGTGAACGCAGGCAGCGGCACTGTCCTAGTGGTCGAAGACGAGCCACTCGTGTGCGCGGTCACTCAGGCTCTCCTGAGCAGGAGCGGGTATACGGTCCTGACAGCACCGGACGGAGCATCGGCCTTGAACGTCCTGCGGGATCACCCTGTGGGCATCGGGCTCATCCTGCTGGACATGACCATGCCGGGTATGACGACCAGCGAAATCGTGCGGGCCATCCGTGCCCTGGACCCCACGGCCCCCATCCTGCTGAACTCTGGGTATACCTCCAACGACATCGTCAAGCAGATGCTCGAGGAGGGTAGTGTCCAGGGGTTCCTCGGCAAACCGTACAAACTGCAAGAGCTGCTGAGCACCATCAATCAGCTGATGCGCACCACGGAGGGAGGACCCCGTTGAATCTCCTGGACATCTGCACTATCCTGATCGGCGCGGTCGTCAGCGACGCCATCTGCGCCCTAGTCATCGGCGCGGTGTGGCTTCAGTATCGCAGGAGCTCCTCTGGGCTCGGGCTGTGGACGGCCGGCCTTCGCCGTCCAGACGATGTCGATCCTCCTCTTTGCCCTGCCTGGACCGAGTCGGATGTACGGGTATAAGTTTGGGCCTGCGGTTCGAGCTTGAAACAAAGAAAATAGTAGAAGAGCGCTCCAAAGATAGGGGCGCTTTTTGGTTGTACTTTCTTGACATTTGGGTATACTAACTATAAGTGTTACCAACGCGGTCCGTTCAAGAGCGAATGCACTCTGCCACCAGTTCGCGCCTAAAGAGAGGTCGGCCATGCCCAAAAAAGTCCGCGATTCCGCCATTCTCAACCCCGCCTCTGACGCGGCGACGGGCATCACCGAGGCCCGTCGCCAGGAGTCCTTGCTTAAGACCGGAGCCCTGCAGAGCGCGATTTTCAACAG
>NZ_QXIY01000002.1:131376-131632 GCF_003570995.1 Candidatus Cryosericum septentrionale | reverse complement strand
TCCGATCCGCAGGAAGTGATCGCGCGTGCCAAGTCGTTGAGCGTCGAGCTTGGAACCCCGATTACACCGGGCTTCGAGGCATTGGTGTTCAAGGCCTCACGCGGCATCGAGGACATCTACGAGCTGACCTACATCCGCAAGGATGGCAGCCGCTTCCCAGCGGTCGTATCGGTCACGGCCCTGCGCGACGCTCAAAACGCAATTATCGGCTATCTGCTGATCGGCACGGAGCTCAAGGCGGGGGCTTTGCAGAGCG